>CAZQAT010000010.1:55409-90052 GCA_964591315.1 uncultured Planctomycetaceae bacterium | reverse complement strand
CTGCCGGTTGGGTGCTAATGCGTTGAAGGCTCATGAATAGGCCGGGCTAGTCGTCGCGGCCGCTGTAGCCGAGGGCCTCGATGCTCTCGAGGTACTTCTTGATGGTCGAGGGCCCCATGTCCTGCAGGTCGGGGGTCGAGATCGACTTCGCCCGCAGCTCGAGGTCCTTGCTGAAGCGCTGCAGCTCGCTCGCCAGGCGCGCCGTGACCTGAGGCCGCTGCTTCGAGATGTCCTTGGTCTGCAGCGGGTCCTCGACGATGTCGTAGAGCTCGATCGCGTCGGGGCCCTGACCCGCCTGGTCGACGATCAGGCAGAAGCGCTCCGTGCGCCAGGCCATCTTCTCCGCGCCGTAGAGGGTGCTCTGGGCGAAGGCCGGCGGGATGCGCGCCGGAGGCGTGCCCTCCATGTCGCCCGCCAGCGACTGGCCCTCGAAGCTCACGGGCTTCTCGATGCCGGACAGCTCGAAGAGGGTCGGCATGATGTCGATGATGCGCACCTGACGGTCCACCACTCGCAGGTCGCTCGCGGCGGTCTTCGCGGAGCGCAACACCAGGGGCACCCGCACCAGCTCGTCGTAGAGGGTGTGCCCGTGCTCGAAGCCGCCGTGCTCCCAGAACTCCTCGCCGTGATCGCTGGTCAGGACGAAGGTCGTGTTCTCCCAGCGCCCGAGCTCCTCGAGGCCGTCCACCAGGCGCCCGATGCACAGGTCCACGAAGGAGATCTCCCCCTGGTACAGGCCGCGGATGTAGGCCAGGTCCTCCTCGGTGGGGGGGGACTCGCCGTCCTGACGGCGCAGGCCGTTGCACTCCTTCATCGAGAGCGGCGGCTCGGGGTTGCGCCGCTCGCCGACGAAGGGGGACAGATAACCGTCCGGTGGGTCGTAGTCCAGGTGCGCGTCGAAGATGTGCACCAGCAGGAAGATCTTCTCCCCCTCGTGCTCCGACACTCGGGCCAGGGCCGCGTCGACCGTGGCGTCCGCCCGGCGGATGTCCCAGTTGTAGGCGTGCTTGTGGTCGAAGGAGTCGAAGCCGCGGTCGAGGCCGAGGAGTGGGCTGAGGAAGGCGGCGTTCGCCAGGCCGATGGTGGTGTAGCCCGCCGCCCCGTAGACCTCCGCGGCGACCGGCAGGTCGGTGGTGATCGGGGTCAGCCGTGAGACCTTGCCCAGGGCCTTGTGCAGGGAAGGCCAGGTCCCGGTCAGCAGCGAGGCCACCGAGGGCAGGGTCCAGCCCGAGGTCGTGATGGCCTGGTCGAAGCGCACGCCCTCCGCTGCGAGAGCGTCCATGCGCGGGGTGCGGGCGTCTTCTCGGCCGTAGCAGCCCAGGGCGTCCCGGCGGAGGGTGTCGACCACCACCACGCACACCAGCTCGGCATCGGGGTCCTTGGCGGGGCCGGCGTCGCCGCAGGCCCCGAGGGTGAGGAGGAGGAAAAGGGCGCCGACGTGGCGCGAGCGCTTGGGAAGTCCCATGGTGGCGGAGATTCTAGTCCGACCCGCGGGGGGCCGCATCAGGCTGCCGGAAGGGGATCCCCTGGGCGTAGAGCTGCCGACGCGCCTCGAGCTCCCGTACGGCCCCCGAGTTGCCCGCGGCCCGTGCCGCCTCGACCGCCCGGCGGGCCGTCGCCTCGGCCGCAGCGAAGTCCCCGGTCTCCGCCAGGGCCGCGGCCAGCACGTCCAGGTGGGTGGGCCGCCGGTCGCCCGAGGCCGCGTTCAGCTCCCGGGCCAGACGCAGGGCCTCGGCCCCGTCCCGGGCCGCCGGCTGCGGTGAAGTGGCGAGGATCCAGGCCAGGAACATCAGCGGTCGCTCCCACCCGGGCCGGGCCTCCAGGGCCGCGCGGTACTCGGCCGCGGCCTCCTGGTGACGCCCCTGGGTCATCAGGAGATAGCCGTGATTGAAGCGGATCGCGTCGCTGTCGGGCTCGAGCCGCGCCGCCGCCGCGAAGCGCTCCAGGGCCGCCGCCGCCTGACCCCGGGCCATCAGGAGGTTGCCGTAGTTGTAGTGGGCCTTGCCGTGCTCGGGGTCGATCTCGAGGGTGCGCCGGAAGGCCTCCTCCGCCTCCCGGGTGCGGCCCTCGTTCTTGAGGGCCAGGGCCAGGTGGTTCCAGGCCCGCGAGTTCCCGGGGCGCTTGTCGACCGTGTCCTGCCAGAGGGAGACGCGGCTCTCGTAGACGCCGTTGCGCTCCCAGGTGGCCCAGGCCAGGGACGCGGCGAGGGCGAGCAGGAGGGCCGTCCCGAGCCATGGCAGCTTCTCCTGTCCTGGCAAGCTCCGCAGCTTGTCGTGCACCTTGTCGTGCACCAAGAGCCCGCCGATCACCACCAGGGGCACCAGGGGCAGGTACATGCGGTGCTCGCCGATCAGCTCGCCCGCCAGGGGGATCACGCTCGAGGTGGGAGCGAGCAGGGCGAAGAAGCAAAGACCGAAGAGGCCGGCTGCCTTGCGGCGCGCAAAGCCCCACACGGACAGGGCGAAGAGCCCGCCCAGGAGCGCCGCCTCGTGGCCGACCTGCGCCCAGGAGCGGATCACCTCCTGGCCGTGGTAGTCGAAGACGAAGACGTCCAACCCACCCGACAGGCGCAGATAGGTGGTGATGGCCACCATCTGTGTGCGCAGGTAGTCGACGCCGTCGATGACCTCCGTGTGGTCGAAGCCCACGGAGTCGCCCCGGTCGCCGCTCAACACGCAGAGGGCGAGTACGATCCAGCTCGCCGCCAGCCCCGCGTACATGCGCGGTCGTCTGGCGAAGGCCGTGCCGAAACCGCCCGCGCCGAACTGCCGGTCGAAGGCGAGCACCACCAGGGGCAGGGAGACCGCCACCTCCTTGCAGGCCATGGCAGCCACCGCGGCCAGGACGCAGAGCACGGACCAGCGGGGCGGGGCGTCCTCGTCGTAGCCCCGCACCGACGCGTACAGGCTCGCCAGGAAGAACATCCCCATCATCGAGCCGTTGCGGTAGACGACGTGGTTGAGGGTGTCCGTGTGCAGGGGGTGCACGGTCCAGACCAGGGCCAGGGCGAAGGCCAGCCCGTCGCCGCCAGCGTGGCCCGCGCGTGCGAGGAGGAGTCGGGCCAGGCCGAAGAGGGCCAGCCCCGAGAGCACCAGGGTCGCCACGTTGAAGAGGTGGTAGCCGAGGACCTCGCGCCCCCCCAGGGCGTGGTTCAGCGCCAGCGACAGCGAGACCAGCGGGCGCCCGCTCGAGCCCGCCCCGGGGGGCGCGCCCAGGGCGTGCGAGAGGGGCCAGAGGCCCTCGATGTGCGCGTTCTCCTCGATCGAGGCGACGTCGTCGAAGACGAAGGGGCTGTCGAGCGTCCCCGCGTAGAGCCCGAAGCCGACCGCGACGAGGGCCAGAGCGGCGGCGAGAGTTCTCTTGGCGCGGCCGGTCATGGGCGTACTCTAGCGGCACACGCGTCCCGCGCGAGCTGCCATGGCGGAACAGGAACAGTCGACCCCGCGACCACGGCGCCTCAGCCCGAGGCGGATCCTGTGGGCCTTCACCCTGGCCAGCCTGGCCGGTGTCTGGGGCCTGGCCCTGGGCTACCCCGCCCTGATCCGCTCCCTGGGCGGCGCCTGGGAGGAGCTCGACCCCGGCTGGCGCGCGGACCTCTCGCCCGCGGCCGCCGCGCTGCTCGACGAGAGCCTCGCGGACCTCGACCCCGCGCGGCTGGTGGACGTGCACCTGCACCTGGCGGGCATCGGCACCGGCGGCAGCGGCTGCGAGGTGCATCCCCACATGCGCTCCTGGGCCTCGCCCGTGCAGCGCCTGCGCTTCGAGCTCTACCTCTCCGCCTCGGGGGTGCGGGACCTCGAGAGTGCGGACACCCAGTTCGTCGACCGCCTGGTGGCCCTGGTGGAGAGCGCCCCCGGCGGCGGGCGCTACTGCCTGCTCGCCTTCGACCGCAACCACCGGGAGGACGGCACGGTCGACGCGGGCGCCACCGAGTTCCACGTGCCCAACGACTACGTGTGGGAGGTCTGCCGGCGCTCCGAGCGCCTGATCCCGGCGGTGTCCGTGCACCCCTACCGACCGGACGCCCTGGAGGAGCTCGAGCGCTGGGCGGCGCGGGGCGTCAGGCTCGTGAAGTGGCTGCCGAACGCGATGAACATCGACCCGGCCAGTCCGCGCTGCGACGCCTACTACGCGCTGATGCGCGAGCACGGCATGGTGCTGCTCTCCCACACGGGGCTCGAGCTGGCGGTGCACGCGGAGGAGGCCCAGGGTCTTGGAAACCCCCTGCGCCTGCGGCGGCCCCTCGACGCGGGGGTCACGGTCTTCGCGGCCCACTGCGCGAGCCTCGGCGACGACGAGGACCTCGACCAGCCCGGCCCCGACCGTCCGCGGGTGGCGAGCTTCGAGCTCTTCGCGCGCCTGATGGGGGAGCCCGCCTACGAGGGGCTGCTGTTCGGCGAGATCTCCGCCACCACCCAGGTCAACCGCATCGGGCCGCCCCTCGAGACCCTGCTCGCGGAGGGCGGCTGGCACGGGCGCCTGGTGAACGGCAGCGACTACCCCCTCCCGGCTCTCAACGCGGTCATCCACCTCGGGCCCCTGGTGGACGGCGGCTGGCTCGACGCAGAGGACGCGGAGCCCCTGGCCGAGCTCTACCGGGCCCACCCCCTGGCCTTCGACCTGGCCCTCAAGCGCCGCCTGCGCTCCAGCGCCGGGGGCCGGCGCTTCGACCCCGAGGTGTTCCTCCTTCCGCCGGGTCTCGAGTTCTGAGGGCCGGTCTCGAGCGTCGGGCACAACTGCATCGCAGCGACGACACAACGGACCCCCTTCCGACCCACCGGCGGCTCTCGATGGACAGGGAAGGGTGGCGACCCTAGACTTCCGCGGCCGGGGGGCGGGACGCGCCGCCGTCGCGCGTTGTACCGGTCGCTCGGGGGAAACAGACCCCCAAGAGGCCCCCCTCTCGCCCACCTTCTGCCGCCCCCTCACCCCAGGAACCCCAACTCCGAGACACTCATGAAGTCCGTCGCTCTGGGTATGGTCGAGACCAAGGGTCTCGTCGGATCGATCGAGGCCGCCGATGCGATGGTCAAGGCCGCCATGGTCGACCTCTTCGGCAAGGAGCGCGCCACCGGCGGGCTCGTGACCATGTTCGTGGTCGGCGAGGTCGGTGCCGTCAAGGCCGCCACCGACGCCGGGGCCGCCGCCGCCCGCCGGGTCGGCGAGCTGGTCAGCGTGCACGTCATCCCGCGTCCGCACGACCACCTCTGGCGCATCCTGCCGCCCCTCAAGCCCGTGGCCGAGGGCCGTGAGTAGGTCTGCCTGAGCCTCCCGCGCCGCCGCCCGCCAGACCGTGCCGCAGCTCGACCCCGATCTCCGCTCCTTACAGGAAGTGCGCGACGCTCTCGTGCGCGCCAAGGCCGCCCAGAAGGCGGTCGCGGAGTACTCCCAGGCCCAGATCGACCGGGTCTGCGAGGCCATGGCGCGGGCCGTGCGGGAGGCTGCCTACCCCCTGGCGCGCAGCGCCGTGGAGGAGACGGGCATCGGCCGGGTGCACTACAAGATCCTCAAGAACCTCTTCGGCTCCCAGGCCACCTGGGACTCGATCAAGGACGAGAAGACGGTCGGCGTCATCCGCCGCGACGAGGCCCAGGGCATCCTCGAGGTGGCCACCCCGGCCGGGGTCATCGCCGGCATCGTGCCCACCACCAACCCCACCTCGACGGCGGCCTTCAAGGCCCTGGTGGGGGTCAAGGGGCGCAACGCGGTGGTGCTCAGTCCCCACCCGCGGGCGGTGCGCTGCATCGCCGAGACGGTGGACGTGATGCGCGAGGCGATCCAGGCCCAGGGGGCGCCCGCGGACCTGGTGATCTCCCTGCAGCACCCCACCCTCGAGTCCACGGGGGCACTGATGAAGAGCGAGGGCACGGCCATCATCCTCGCCACCGGCGGAGAGGGGCTCGTGCACGCCGCCTACAGCTCGGGCCGCCCGGCCTACGGCGTGGGGCCCGGCAACGTGCCGGTCTACGTGGACCGCTCGGCCAAGGCCTGCGAGACCGCGCGCATCATCGTCGCCAGCCAGAGCTTCGACAACGGCACCTTCTGCTGCTCCGAGCAGGCGATCATCGCCGACCGACCGATCTACGAGAAGCTCCTGAAGCGGCTGCTGGAGCGTGGCGCCTACCTGTGCGACGAGCGCGAGACGGCGCTGCTCGCGGTGCACTGCAACAAGGGCGGCATGATGAACGCCGACGTGGTGGGCCAGGACCCCTGGAAGGTCGCCCGCGCCGCCGGCTTCGAGGTCCCCGAGCACACGACGGTCCTGCTCTGCCCCCAGGGCGGTGTGGGCCGCGACTGGCCCCTCACGATCGAGATCCTGTGCCCGGTCCTGTCCCTGCACGTGGTCGACGGCTGGCGCGAGGGCTGTGAGCTGTGCCTCGAGACCCTGAAGCACGGCGGCCTCGGGCACACCCTGGGCATCCACGCCCAGGACCAGACCGTGCTCGACGCCTTCTTCCTGGAGAAGCCCGCCAACCGCATCATCGTCAACGGCCCGACCTCCCAGGGGGCCGTGGGCTACAGCACGAACCTGGACCCCTCGGTCAGCCTCGGCTGCGGCCCCCAGGCCGGGAACATCAGCTCGGACAACATCACCGCGCGGCACCTGATCAACGTCAAGCGCGTCGCCTACACCCGCAAGGACTGGAAGGAGGTCGAGGAGCGCGACCACGCCCTGGCCGCCAGTCTCGGGGGCGAGGCGGCGCCGCGGGGCTCGATGCTGCCCGGCGACCCGGCCCTGTCGAAGGAGCTGCGGGGTGGTGGAGTGGCGGAGGCCGTGAAGGCCGAGAGCAACTGGCGCGGCAACCCGGCCTTCGGCGCGCCCCCGGCGCAGCCGTCTCCGGCGCCCGCCCCGCGAGCCGTCGCACCGCCGCCGAAGCCCGTGTCCGCGGCCCCGGAGCCCGCCGCGCCCTCCTCCGGCGGCGGCCTGAAGTCCAAGGTCCAACCGGCCCTCAAGAGCGCCCCGGTCTTCACCGAGCGCGCGCGCCAGTCCACGGCCAGCCTGGCCACCCCGGCGCAGGCGACGGCGAGCCCGCCCCTGCGTCCGGCGGCGCCGCGGCCGGCCCCCGGCCCGCGGCTCTCGACCACGGACATCGAGGCCATGCTCGCCATCCAGGGCAGCAACTGCCCGATCGGCCCCTGCAAGGGCTGCCCGCACAAGGAAGTGACCACCGGTCACTGCACCGCCTGAACCCCGACCCGGTAGCGCTCACCCGACACCGGACGAACTGACCGAACGACGAATCGAGCATTGGAGAACAGATGACGACCAACATCGCATTGGGCCTGATCGAGACACGCGGTCTCGTCGGCGCCGTGGAAGCCGCAGACGCCATGTGCAAGGCCGCGCGGGTCCAGCTGATCGGCAAGGAGATCTCCGGCGGCGGCCTCGTGACCGTGATGGTGCGAGGCGAGGTGGGCGCCGTGAAGGCGTCCGTGGAGGCTGGTGCCTCCGCCGCGCGGCGCGTGGGCGAGTTGCTGAGCCAGCACGTGATCCCGCGTCCGGCCGCGGACCTCGAGGAGTTCATCCCGCCGGTCCCCGAGGACGCCTGAGCCGCTCTGTGCCTGCCCGCGGGTAGGCCCCTCGCGTGACCTCCACCTCCCTCGACGTCGAGCTGCGCGGCTCCGTGCTGCTCGACCAGCTCCAGCCTCAGTTCGCCGCCACCATCGCGACGAACTCGGACGGCTACTTCCCGATCCAAGGGGAGAGCTCGTTGTGGGTGGAGGTGCGTCCGGGGATCGTGGTCAACACCCTGCTCGACGTGGCCCTCAAGGGCTGCGAGGTGAAGCCGGGTGCGATGATCACCGAGCGCTCCTTCGGCACGCTCGAGGTGCACGGCCCCGACCAGGGGCAGGTGCGCTACGCGGAGGAGCTGATCCTGGCGGAGCTGGGGTGCGGCGCCGACCAGGGCCTGGCCCCGGCGATCCTGACCAGCCGGGTCATCCGCCAGATCGACGACCACCAGGCGATGCTGATCAACCGCGACCGCTCGGGCATGCTGGTGCTCGGCCGCGACACGCTCTACACCCTCGAGGTCTGCCCGGCGGTCTACGTGCTGAAGGCGGCCAACGAGGCCGAGAAGGCCTCGAGCGTGCGCCTGGTCGGCTTGCAGAACAACGGGGCCGTGGGGCGCCTGCAGCTGGCGGGTAGCGACGCGGACATCGAGCAGGCCGTGGCCGCCGTCCAGCGCACCCTGGCGGAGATCGCCGGCCGACCGAACGCCGCCGGGGGCGGGGGTGCCTGATGTTTCTGGGGCGCGTGATCGGCGAGGTGTGGGCCACGAAGAAGAGCGCCGACCTCGAGGGCAAGCGCCTGCTCGTGGTCGAGCCCCTCGACCCGCGCGAGGACCCGGCCGCCCCCAAGGTCAGCCCCGTGGTGGCCGCGGACCCGATCGGCGCGGGGGTCGGCGAGGAGGTCCTGGTGGCCTTCGGCAAGGCCGCCCGCGTCGCCTGCGGCGGGGACGGGGACTACGCCTTCGAGGCGGCGGTGGTGGGCGTGGTCGACGACTTCGACGTGCCGGGCGCGCAGCTGCGCCGCGGCGCGGCCGCGGGAGGGTCGGCCTGATGCACGTCTGCACCGTCGTTGGAAACGTCTGGGCCACCCAGAAGGAGTCGACCCTCACGGGCCTGCGCCTGCTCGTGGTGCGCCCGTTCACCACCGCTAGCGAACAGACCGCCGAGACCATGGTGGCCGTGGACTGTGTCTCGGCCGGCATCGGCGAGCGCGTGCTCGTGGTCCACGGCCGCGCCGCGCGCCACGCGATCGGCAAGGGGCACGACGTGGGCTTCCAGACGGCCATCGTGGGCGTCGTGGACTCGATGGAGCTCGAGGGCGGCCGCATCGTGGGGCAGACCGCCGAACAGGACCGACCCGCCGCCCCGGAGGGCGTGTGAGGAGACCGCAGGCAACCCCTGCGCAGGAGATGGAGTCGCCATGACCCGCAACGACAACAACCCGAGGCTGAGCCAGGACGTGGAGCTGCAGCCGGCCATCGCCATGATCGAGCTGTCGTGCATCGTGCGCGGCATCGAGGTCACCGACGCCGTGCTGTGGCAGGCCGACGTGCAGCTCCTGTTCGCCGAGCCGATCCAGCCCGGCAAGTACGTGCTGCTCTTCACCGGCTCCGTGCAGGCCCTGAACTCGGCCCTCGATCGCGGCACCGAGATCGCCGGTGAGACCCTGACCGATCGCATGCTGATCCAGCAGGTGCACGAGCAGGTGCCCCTGGGGCTGAGCCGCTCGGGGAAGATCAACGGCACCCTCGACGCCCTGGGGGTGATCGAGACCTCGACCGTGGCCTCGGGCATCCTGGCGGCGGACGTGGCGCTCAAGACCGCGGCCGTGGACCTGCTCGAGCTGCGGGTCGGCAACGGCCTGGGGGGCAAGAGCTTCTTCACCCTCACGGGCGAGGTCAGCGACGTGCGCTCCGCCGTCCAGGCCGGCGCCCAGAGCGCCGCGGCCGGCGGGCGCCTCCTGCGGGACGTGGTGATCCCGCGGCCCCACTCCGACCTCGTGCGCCACCTGTAGGGGGCGGAGCCATGAGCCGTCGCTTCCTGACCGCCGATGACGTGCGCCGCTCCGGCGGTGGCGAGATCGCCGTCGATCCCGAGACCGTCGTCACTCCCCAGGCCCTCGAGGTGGCCCGTGGTCTGGGAGTCACGATCCGCGCCGCCGGCGGCGAGTGGCGCGAGCCCGTCCCGGACCGCGGTCCCGACGCAGCGGAGGAGCAGGCCCACCCGCACTTCCTGCCCGAGCCCGAGGATGAGCTGATGGGCACGGGCGTGATCGTGACCGTCGTGGGCTGCAACCGGCCCGGAGTCCTGGCGGAGGTCACCGCGATCATCAGTGACCGTGGCGCCTCGATCCGCGACATCTCCCAGAAGATGGTGGGCGACTACTTCCACATGGTGCTGGTGGTCGAGGTCCCCGAGGCCTCGCAGTTCAACGAGCTCAAGGGGGCGCTCGAGGCCCTCGACGCCGCCCAGGACTACGTGGTGCGGGTGATGCACGAGCGCGTCTTCCGCTACATGCACCGCATCTAGCCCCTCCCAGACGACGGACCGATACCGTGGCCTTCACCGACAAGGAGATCCTCGAGACCGTGCGCATGGTCGAGCTCGAGACGCTCGACATCCGCACCACGACCCTCGGCATCTCCCTGCTCGACTGCGCCGATCCGGACCTCGAGAGCACCTGCGAGAAGGTCTACACCAAGATCGTCCACCACGCCCGCGGCCTGGGGGAGGTGGCGGACTCGATCGAGGCCGACTTCGGCATCCCGATCGTCAACCGGCGCATCGCGGTCACTCCGGCCGCCTGGATCGCCGGGGCCTCGGGGGCCGAGGACCTGACACCCCTGGCCCTGGCCCTGGATATGGCCGCCAAGGAGGTGGGCGTCGACTTCATCGGCGGCTTCACCGCCTACGTCCACAAGGGCTTCACCCGCGCCGACGAGGCCCTGGTGAGCACGATCCCGCGGGCCCTGGCCGCCACCGACCACGTCTGCTCCTCCCTGTCGCTGGCCTCGACCCGCGCCGGCATCAACATGGACGCGGTGCGGCGCTTCGCCGACGTGGTGCTGGAGACGGCGCGCCTGACGGCGGACACGGGCGCCCTGGGCTGCGCCAAGCTGGTCTGCTTCTGCAACGTGGTCGAGGACAATCCCTTCGTGGCCGGCGCCCACGTGGGAATCGGCGAGCCGGAGACCGTGCTCAACGTGGGCGTCTCCGGCCCGGGGGTGGTGCGCTCGGCCCTCGAGCGCCTGGGCCCCGAGCCGGATCTCGAGGCGGTGGCCTCGGTGGTCCAGCGCACCGCCTTCAAGATCACTCGCATGGGCGAGCTCGTCGGCCGCGAGGCGGCCCGCCGCCTGGGGACGACCTTCGGCATCGTGGACGTGAGCCTGGCGCCGACGCCGGCGGTGGGGGACTCGGTGGCGGACATCCTCGAGCTGATGGGCGTCGAGCGCACCGGGGCACCGGGCACCACCGCGGCCCTGGCGCTCCTGACCGACGCGGTCAAGAAGGGCGGCGTGATGGCCTCCTCCTCCGTCGGCGGCCTCTCGGGGGCCTTCATCCCAGTCTCGGAGGACCAGGGCATGATCGACGCCGTGGCGGCCGGGGCGCTGTCCCTGGCCAAGCTCGAGGCCATGACCACCGTCTGCTCGGTGGGCCTCGACATGGTGGCGGTCCCCGGTGACACCCCCGCGGACGTCCTGACGGGCATCGTGGCCGACGAGATGGCGATCGGCATGGTCAACCACAAGACCACCGCCGTGAGGATCATTCCCGTGCCAGGGAAGGGGCCGGGCGAGACGGTCGAGTGGGGCGGCCTGCTGGGCACGGCCATCGTGCAGGACCCCGGGAACTTCGGCTGCCGCACCCTGCACGCGCGCGGGGGCCGCATCCCTGCTCCGCTCCAGAGCTTCCGTAACTGAGGGGCCTCGGCAGGGGAGCTCTCGGAGCTCTCAAGCGCCCGATGGGTCCGGAAGTCTCTTCCGGCCAGGGCCCGGCGCAGCCCTCAAGAGGGGCCTCGCTCGAATCCGAAGAGGGAGGCGTCCCCATGAGCCCCCGCCCCCAGATCTTGCTCGTCGACGACGAGCCCGGCCTCCTGCGGTGCTTCTCCCGCTTCCTGGGGGAGGAGTTCGAGGTCCACACCGCCGGCGACGCCGAGACCGCCACGGCCTGGCTCGACGCGGGTGGCGCGCCCGCGGTGGTGGTGGCCGACTACGGGTTGCCGGGGGCCAACGGCCTCGAGTTCCTCGAGCGCTGCGTGCGCACTCACGGCGCGGCGTCGCGCGTGCTGCTCACGGGCACACCGGCCGTGGACATGGCCCGTGAGGCGATCGAGCGCACCGGCCTGCACCGCTTCCTCTGCAAGCCCTGCGACGCGGAGGAGCTGCGCGAGACCGTGCGCAGCGGAGCCGAGGCTCACCGGCGGAACCAGGCCGAGGCGCTCGCCGCCGCGGAGCTGGCCTTCGAGCGCGAGAACCTCAGGCTGATGAACGACGGCCTCGAGGAGCGCATCGCGGGTCGGGACGCGACGATCCAGCGCCTGCGCCGGCTCGGGGTCGAGCTGGGCTCCGCGACGGGGATGGCGGACATCGCCCGTTCGGCGGCGCGCTCCTGCCACGAGGCACTCGGTCGGCGCGGGGTGTGCGTCCAGATCTTCGGCCCCGAGGGCAGCACCACCGAGCGCAGTCTGGGCCCGGAGATGAGCGAGCGCCTGGTGGCCGAACCCCTGGTCACCCGTGACGGCCCGATCGGAGAGATCACGATTGACGTGGTCGACGCGGAGGGGCGACCCCTCGATTCTTACGACCAGAACACCCTGAGCGCCATCGCCTCGACCGTGGCCGTGGCGGCCCAGAACGAGTTTCGTCGCACGGAGCGTGACGACGCCCAGTACGCCACGGTCATCGCCCTGGCCCGGCTCTCGGAGCGTCGCGACCAGGAGACGGGACAGCACATCGAGCGGGTCAGCGAGTACTGCCGCCTGGTGGCGGAGAGCTTGACACATCGCGGCCGGCACGTGGACACGATCGACGCGGCCTGGATCCGGGATCTGGTGTGCAGCGCGCCCTTGCACGACATCGGCAAGGTGGGCATCCCCGACTCGATCCTGCTCAAGAGAGGCAAGCTGACCGCAGGCGAGTGGGAGATCATGAAGACGCACGCCGAGATCGGGGCGGAGACCCTGCGGAGCGTGATACGCGTCGAGAGCGCGCCCTCCTACCTCGAGATGGGCCTCGACATCACCCTCTGCCACCACGAGAAGTGGGACGGCAGCGGCTACCCGGCGGGGCTCTCCGGTCCGGCCATTCCCCTCGCGGCTCGCATCCTGGCCCTCGCGGACGTCTACGACGCCTTGACCACGGTGCGGCCCTACAAGAGGGCATGGACCCACGAGGAGGCCCTCGCCCAGATCGAGGAGAGTCGCGGTGGCCACTTCGACCCTGACGTCGTGGAGGCCTTCCTCGACCGGGCCGAGGAGTTCGACGAGGTGCGCCGGCGCCTGGCGGACGAGGAGCCGGTGGAGACTCGCGTGTGCGGGCCGAACGGCCGCCAGGCCTGAGCCGGCACATCCCGAATTGACGGGCGAGCCGCCCCCACCTCCAGGCTCGGGAGCGCTACCGTAGCGGCCCGATGGTGAGCTGGAAGCGGACGTACTGGGTGGTGTGGCTGGCGAACCTCATCACCGCCATCGGGATGATGAGCTTCCTGCCCTTCTTCCCGGCGCACCTGGAGGACATCGGCGTGGCGCGCGAGGACGTGCCCCTCTGGACCGGCCTGATCTTCGGCGGCGCTCCCCTGGTCGCCTCGATCATGACGCCCATCTGGAGCGCTCTGGGGGACCGCTTCGGGCGGCGCCTGATGACCGTGCGGGCCATGCTCGCGATCACGGTCTTCGTGGGGGCCATGGCCTTCGCCACGGCGCCCTGGCAGCTCCTGGCGTTGCGGCTCGGCCAGGGCTTCTTCTCGGGCTTCATCGCCCCCTCGATCACCCTCGTCAGCGTGGTGGCGCCGGTGCAGAAGCAGGGTCTCGTGGCCGGTTCGCTGCAGACCGCCCTGGCCCTGGGCGCGGTGATCGGGCCGCTCGTGGGGGGGGCGGTGATCGTGGCGCACGGCCTCGAAGTGGTCTTCCTGGGGGTCGCCGCCGCGAGCTTCACGGGCGCCGGGCTGGTCTGGTTCCTGGCCCAGGAGAACGAATCCGACCGGCGCGTGGTGGACCGGGAAGACTCACCGGCGGAGGTCCTGCGCTCGAGCCTGCGGGACCTGGCGGAGCTCTGGCGTCACCCGCGTCTGCGGCCGGCCCTCGAGATCGTGTTCTGGATGGTGCTCGGGATCGGCGCGACGAACCCCTTGATGCTGCTCTTCGTGGAGGAGCTGGGAGTGGAGCAGGGGCGCTCGGAGGTCCTGACCGGGGTGCTGCTCTCCTGCGTGGCGGTGGGCAACCTCGTGGCCATGCCCCTCTGGGGGCGGGTCGGCGACAAGCACGGCCATGAGCGGGCCTTGCGCTGGTGCACGGGGCTGGCCGCGGTCGCGCTGCTCTTGCACGTGGTCACCTGGCACTTCGAGATGCTGTTCGGCGTGCGGGTGCTGCTGGCCCTGGCGATGGCCGGGTCGTCGCCCCTGGCCTACGGCCTGGCGGCGGCGGAGGTGGGGGTCGAGCGCCGCGGTGGGGCGATGGGGGCGGTCTTCAGCGCGCGCACCCTGGCCATCGCTCTGTCGGCGATGGTGGGCGGCGGGCTCTCACAACTCGTCGGGATCCGCGGCCTGTTCGCAATCGGCGGCCTGGTGCTCGTCGTCGTGCTCCTGCGCACCACTCCCCGTCGCGCCATCCCCCAACCTGAGTGACCTGTCCCACTCGGGACAGGTCCATCAGGTCGAGCTACTGCGCGCCGCCCGGGCCTTCGCCCTCGGGAGACTTCGGCTCCCCACCCGCCTTCGCGCGTCGCTCGAGCAGTGCCTCCAGGCGGCGCAGGTTGTTCTGGCTGTCGCGCAGGGCGATCTCGTAGAGGTCGCGGGTCTCCTGGGTCAGGTCCGTGCGCTCTAGCTCCGCGCGAGCACGCTCGGTGGAGCGCTTGTACATCTCCACCGCGCGGTCGAACTCTCGGTCGAGGCAGTAGTGCAGCACGACCGCCGCGTCGTTGAGCAGGGCGGGGTTCTCCGGCTCGATACCCAGGGCTCGCTCGTAGCCCTCGAGGGACTTCTCGTAGTACTTCTGCTGCAGCACCGGGTCGGCGACCTCGCCTTCCTTGTCACGCGGCAGGGCGTCGCCCGCGTCGCGGTAGAACAGGCCGACGTTGTTCCAGTAGCGCGTCGTCTGGGGCGAGGCGTTGGCCTGGGCAGCGCTCAGGCGACCGGCGTCCACCAGGCGACCCTGGTTGAAGCAGTGTCCCACGAAGCTGTCGAGGATCGAGAGGTTGTACGCCGCATTGCCGTTGACCGAGTTCACCAGGCCCGTCGCGTCGGTGCGCTGGAACTCGAGCACGGACTCGATGGCGCCCTCGGTGTCCTGCTTGTGGAAGCGGCAGAGGGCGATGTACCAGAGGCAGTTCGTGTAGGAGGGCCACTTGGCGTAGCTCTTCTCGAAGGCCTCGCGCGAGGAGTCGTAGTCCTTGTTCGCGAAGCGCGCCCAGCCGAGCCACCAGAGCAGGGTCGCGTCACTGGGGTCGTCGGCCTGCACGGTCTTGCCGCTGATCTCCGCGCCGCGCTCGAGGGCGGCCAGGAAGGACTCCTGACCGAGGCTGTTCATGATCTGGTCGTAGGGCATGCCGCCGGGATTCGCGCCCATGGCCTGGGCGTACTCGGCGGCGGCGTCCTCCCGGCGCTCGCGCCAGACCAGGGCGTCGCCGCTCTTCTTGTGAGCGTTGGCGCGGCGTGGCACGTCGCCCTTCGGACCGGCGTCGCGCTTCGCGGCGGCCTGGAAGGCGTCGAAGGCGGCCTGCCAGTGGGCGTCGGCTTCCTCCTTGCGCGCCTCGTCACCATTGGCGGCGATGAACTGGGAGAAGGCCACCTCGCCCAGGATGAAGCTCTCCGCCGCGCCGCCGTCGCTGAGCTTCAGCGCGGTCTCGGCGGCGGTGCGCGCCTCCTCCAGGCGCTGGGAGTTCCAGGCCGCCTCCGCAAGTGGCAGGAAGGCGTCCGAGTAGCGCTCGGCGTCCGTGGCCGTGGCCTTCAGGAGCAGGTCGACCGAGTCGGTGTAGTGCATCCGGACCATTCCCAGGTTGACTCCCTGGGAGATGTACTTGCGCGACTTGTAGACGAAGGCCATGCCGTACAGGTAGTCGAAGTCCGCCCCGCTGTGGCCCGCCTCGGTCATGACGTCCGTCATGTCCAGGGCGTCGTTGAGGTGGTTCATCTCGATCAGGGCGCGCACCAGCCAGACCCGCGTGCGCGGGTCTCCCTCGTCGAGCCCGTCCGCCTGCTGGAGCAGCTCGCGCGCCTCGCGTCCCTTGCCCTCGGCGATCAGCTCGCGTCCCCGGGCGACGAGGTCGGTGACCTGGCCGTCCTGGGCGGGGAGAGGAGCGGGCGCGGCCGCGGCGAGGGTGGGGGCACCGAGGGTGAGGGCGGCGAGCAGAGTGACGGTCTTCATCGGTTCACGGGGGGGATCAGTTCGCGGAGAGGGCGGCGCGCAGCTCGTCCATGGCCGCCTCGCGGGCGCGCACGGTGGCGTAGTCGAGGTCCTTCCAGTAGTGGGCCGCCTGCACCTTGGAGGCGGGGAGGTGACCCTTCTCGATCAGGTCGCAGAGGGGTAGGTAGAAGCGGGTCACCATCACCCGCGGGTTGCGCTCGTACTCCAGGCTCTTCTGGAAGTGGGTGCGTGCGGCGACGGCGTCGCCGCGCAGGGTCAGCTCGAGCACGCCCAGGTTCTGGTAGGAGTCGCCGACGGCCTCGCGGGTCATGGTGCGGTCCTCCTCGTCCTCGATGCCGGCCTCCAGGCGCGGCAGGCCGACGGCGATGGCGTCCTCGAAGTAGGCCTCGGCCAGCTCCAAGTCGCGCTGCAGGTAGTAGGCCAGGATCAGGCCCGTGTCGTTGACCGTGCGGGCGTCGCCCGGGGCCAGCTTGGCGGCGTGCACGTAGGCCTCGTAGGAGCGCTCCATGTGCGTGACGGCGTTCATGAAGTACTCGCCCGCGCGGGCCGGCTGGTCCAGGGCGGCCGTACCGGCGGCCTCCATCTGCACCGCCAGGTCGCGGTTGAAGTAGCCCGCGTTGTTGGCGTGGTTCCAGCTCTCGGGGTCGTACTCGAACAGGCGCGTGGAGAGGTCCGCGGCGCGTACCAGCCACGGCAGGCCCTCCTCGAGGCTGATCTCGGGCCCGGGGGGCACGGCCTTCTCCCACTCTGCGTTGTAGGCGGCCACCACGAAGGCCAGGGACTGCACGCCGGAGAAGAGCTGGCCCGCCACTTCCCAGCGCATGCCGCCCTCGAAGAGCTCCTCCATGGACCAGAAGGCCTCCTCGGCCCCGGTCCAGTCACCGGCGTGGTACAGGCTCCAGCCCAGGCCGTCGCGGCAGATCACCTCGTAGCCCAGGCAGGCCTGGGTGTACTCCGGCTCGAGCTTCCGCGCCCGGCGCAGCTCGTCCTGGGCCCGGGCGAAGGCCTCCGACTCGTCGCTCTTGTTCTCGAGCATGCGCGCCAGGGCCAGCTCGTAGTGGGCCCGGCCCAGCCACCAGTGGCCGATGGCCAGGCCGTCGTGCTGCAGGGCGAAGGCCTCGTAGAGGTCGTGCACCTCCTGCCAGCCGCCGTCCTCCTGGGCCAGGCGCACCTGGGTGTCGTGCAGGTCGCTCTGCTCCGGGGCGAGCTCGATGCCGGTGGCGATCGTCTTGCGCGCGTCCTCGCGCCGGCCCTCCCAGAGGTAGAGGTTCGTCAGCTGCCCCCAGCCCCAGCTGGCCGTGGGGTCGAGGCCGATCTCGGCCTCGACGGCGTCGCGGGTGGCCTCGAAGAGCTCGGGCGCGAGGCCCGCGTCGAGGGTGCCGTTCCTGGCGGAGGTGTAGGCGCTGAAGCGCACCTCGGCCAGGGTGCGCTCGGGGGAGTGGGCGAGCTGGGCCTCGTGCTCGCTGCCCGGCTGGCGGTCGTCCTGGCCCCGGGCCAGGAGCTCGAGGGCCTCCTGGAGCTGGGCCGGCTCGCCGCTCTGGAAGGAGAGCATCCAGGTGGCGCGGGCGGCGCCGAACCAGGCCGCCGGCACGCTGCCGGTCTCCGCGGCGGCCAGGAAGGAGGCCCGGGCGTCCTCGTAGAAGAAGGGGTTCTGGTCCTCGTCGCCCATGCGCAGGGCGCACTCGCCCCGCAGGAACTCGACCTCCGCCGCGGCGGGACCCTCGATCGAGAGGGCCGCGTCCAGCTCGACCATGGCCTCGCGCACCTCGCCGGCCTCGAACAGCTGGCGGCCCCGCTCCAGGGCGCCCAGGGCCTGGGCCTGGGCCTGGGCGCTGCGCTCGCCTTCGCGGTCGCCTTGGCCTGCGGTGTCGGAGGCGCAGGCCGCCCAGAGGGGGGCGGCCGCGCAGAGGGCGATGGTGGTCGTGCGCATGGGGTCGGGACGGAGGGCGCGGCCTCCGGGCGTGGTCTCACGAGGGGGAAGGCGGGGATTGTAACCGCGCACCGGCCCGCGGCCCGCCGCCCCTAGCTACAACCGCTCGTGCCCCAGGTCACTGTCCGGCGCCGGGGTCGCGGGACCCCGCCCGAGGCATTTTCGGGGCCCGCCTTCCAACCCTTGGGCCCTTCCGGGAAGATGGGGCCCCGCCCGTCGTCCCAGAGCCCCGCCGCCGCCCCTCGCGGGCCCCCGAGCCCCTCTCGCAGCGCTCCTCAGCCTCTCCATGACCCGAAACCGCCTCCGCCAATGGCCCCTCGCCCTCGGCGCCCTCCTGGCTGGCGGGCTGGCCGCCTGCGACAACCCGGCCTGCGTCTTCAGCGCCAACGGCTGCCAGGTCGCCCCGGGCGGGGGCGCCAACGCGGTCACGGCCACCTTCCCGGCCACGGGCGAGTGGGTCGTGCCCCTGGCCCCGAGGATCGAGCAGGTCTACCCCTCGGGCTTCGCCAACCCCGAGTCCCCGGTGGTGATCGTCTTCTCCGAGTCGATCTCGCCGCCCTCCCTGCAGGACGCCTTCCTCGTGCGGCCCACCAGCGGGCTGGGGGGCAGCGGTGGCCCGGTCTCCCACCTCCTGGTGGGGGACGGCCGCGTGCTGGTCCTGGTCCCGCCGGCCCTGATCGCCGGGACCGAGTACGAGATCGTGTTCGCGGAGGAGGCCGAGCTGCGGGACCTCTCCGGCGCACTGCTCCTGCGGCCGGAGGACGGTGTGGTCGGCACCTTCTCGGTGGATCCGGACCCGGACCCGGTCCCCGAGCTGCTGATGAGCTGGCCGGCTGACGGGACCACCGACCAGAGTTCGATCACGGAGATCGTGACGGTCTTCGACCGCATCATCGATCCGCTCTCGATCACCTCTTCCAGCTGGAACGTCCTGGTGGACGGCCTCGACCCGACCTTCGACCCCCTGCCGGACCTGCCGACCATCGCGGGGCCCGGGGGGGCGCAGGTCCAGGAGTCGCGCGTCTGGACCTGGTCCAGCATCGACACCCTGACGGGTGAGCGCGTGGAGCTGGGGGAGGGGGTGACCGTCAGCGTCGAGCTGTCCGCGGGTCTGACCAAGATCCAGACGCCGGACGAGAACGACCTGGAGGAGGTCACGGTCAGCTTCACCACGGCGCCCTTCTCGCCCCCCCTCGCCCTGGGCATCGTCAGCGAGCCGATGGATGCCATCGGCATCGAGAACCTTGACGGCACCGCGCCTCTGATGCTGGAGGTGGAGTTCACCAGTCCGGCCCTCGAGGGGGACGTGCTGGAGATCTTCCTGGTGGGCAACAACAAGCCGGACCCGGACGACCCGGGCTCGGAGCCGCCCCTGATCTCGCGCACGCGGGAGCTCGCCCTGTCCGCGGGCGCGGCCGTCGTCGTGCTGCAGGACACGGACCTCTCCCTGGTCACTTCCGTGACGCCCCTGGTGGCCCACTTCGACGACGGGGACGTCTCCCTCGCCTTCGCCCTGCGGCGGGGCGACCTGCGCAGCCCGGTGCGGGTGCTCGACGTGGACCCGGACACCGAGGGCATCCAGGACCCGCCCATGGACCTCGTCCGGCCCGAGTTCCAGCACCTGATCGGCGAAGAGGAGGGGGAGCTCGACCTGATCACGGACCTGCGCGAGATCTCCTTCGCCGGTGTCGCGAGCGAGAAGCCGCGCACGGTGGAGGTGATCCTGAATCTCTCCGGGGGCGCCGTGGACAACCGCGTCATGGGACAGCTGCCGCCCCTGCCGGCCCAGGGGGGCATCGGCTCCTTCGTCGCCGCGCCGGTGGACGTGGGCCAGATCGACCTCGCCGAGTTCCCCGTGCCGGTCTCGATCATCGTCTACGATCAGGCCCTGAACGCCTCGGACCCCTACATCCTGACCCTGACCCAGGTGGGCACCGGCGGCTCGGGCACGGCCCTGCCCGGCAGCGGCCTCGACGTGCAGGTGCGCGTCTACGACGCGGTCACCCTCGAGCCCGTGGAGAGCGCCCGGGTCTACAGCCACGAGTCCGTCGATGGCGTGGTGACCCCCTTCACCACCGCTCCGGTGGACACGGACGCCGCGGGCCTGGCGGCGATCCAGTCGGCACCGACGGGGGAGACCCTGATCACCGTCGAGCGGGCGGGCTACGACCTGTTCACCTTCCAGGCCGTGCCGACGACGCGTCTGGACGTGCCCCTGGTGCCGGATCTCGTCATTCTCTCGGCGGCGACCCTGACGGTCACCGCCCCCGGGTCAGCGCTCGCCTCGAACTTCATCGACAACTACGCGGCGGACAGCCGCGCGCTCCTTCCCGGGGAGACGGTCCGCTCGGTCTCGGACATCAGCTACAACACGCTGATCGACCAGACGGTGATGCTGTTCAACCCGCCCCTGCCGATCCGCTCCTCGCAGGTGGGGCTGGTGACCTTCCTGGCCACCAAGCAGCCCAGCATCCCGGACGACCCGGAGGCCTTCACGCCGGGCATCTTCCTGCAGGCCTTCGAGCTGGACTTCCCCCGCGACCCGGTCGACCCCTCATCCCTGGACCTGATCTCGATTCCCGTCGGCCAGCTGCTCTCCGGGGCCGAGGTCGAGCCCGCGGACATCCCCCTCGGCACGGCCCAGCAGATGCTGACCAAGCCGCCGAACTACGCCCTGGACTTTCCCAACCCCGACGGCGAGCCGCGGGTCAGCGTGGAGGCCTTCACCCCCGGCATCCACGGCATGATGACCGTCGGCCTGGGGCTGGCGTACTTCAACAGCTTCGTCGACGCCTGGGACGTGCGCGCCGCCTACTCGGCCAGGGCCCGTTCGGGGGGCGAGCTGGCCACGTCCCTGGCCATCGAGGACGAGCTCTACCTGCGGGTGGAGCACGTGGACACCGGCGGCAACCGCAGCGGCGTGCGCCAGGCCCTCTCCAGTGCCACCGGCACCCTCAACCCGCCGGCGGTCCCGGTCCTGAGCGCGCCCTCGGGTACCACGGCGGGTGAGGCCTACGATCTGGTCTACGACAACGTCCTCACGGGAACCCAGGACGAGAAGGGCCTCTACCGCGTGCTCCTGGTGGACTCGGTCGGCCGCCGCTGGCACCTGTGGACCCTGGATCCGCCCACGGCCGCGGGCGAGGTGGTGCAGCACGTCCCGCCCATCGCGACCCAGGGGGGGACTCCCCTGGGATCGGGGGCCGTGGCGGCCTTCATCGACCTGTGGTCCTGGCCGAGCTTCGACGCCACGGACTTCATGTTCAGCGACGTCGAGCGGCGTCACGACAGGTTCGGGACGGCCGCGGCCCAGGTCTTCTCCCAGCCCTGAGAGGGCCTGGGCCCGTCCTGGACAGGGCCCCGCAGGGGGCGCCGACGTACCGTTCCATCGGGCCCGTCCGGAGGCCCCGAGCAGCGCGCCGGAAGGGGCCCGTGGGCGGTCGAGAAAGCCCGGCAGACGGCCGTTTTTCTCGGGCCTCCCATTGCCTAGAATCCGGCGGTCGACGCCGATGCTGTGCGCGTCGCCATCGCCGCCCCGCCGCCCGGAGATCACCATGACCGCCGCCCCTCGATCCCTGTCGCTCCTCGCCCACGCGGCCCTCGGTGCGGCCATCCTCGCCGCCGCCGGCTGCCAGGGCATCCCCGAGCCTCCGGGCCGCAACTCCAAGGTGCTCTTCGCCGGCTCCCTCGAGGAGGTGCGCCCCATGGACGTTGTGGTGGCGCCGATCATCGACCAGTCCGTCGAAGGCGAGGTGCCCCTGCTCGAGCTGCGCCAGGCGTTCCAGCGCCACCTGATCCGGCGCCGCTACAGCGCCCTGTCCCTGCCCTACACGGACCGACGGGTGGTCAATGCCTCTTATCAGCCCGGTGCGCTGTACGAGGACGCCATCCTGCAGGTCACCGTACGTGAGTGGGACCTGTCGCGCTTCGACTCCAACGGAGAGCTGGGCGCGCGGATCGAGGCCTGGATGCTCTCGGCGGAGGACGAGACCGAGCTGTGGGGGGGGCAGCTCGAGAAGACCTTCTACCTGGCGAACGACCTCCAGAACATGGCCACCACCAAGGGGGCCCTGGGGATCGTGGCGGAGGACATCGCGGCGGAGCTGCTCGAGGTCCTGCCCGCGCGTACGCCGCGTCCCTGAGCCGCAGCGCCCCGAGGGGACCTCGGAGCTTGTTCCGGGCTCGTTCCCAGAATCCTCACCGATTCCTCTCCCGCTCGAATATCGGGGATACGTTTAGTTGTGGCCTGCGGGATATCCCCCTCTGACCCCTTCCCCTGTGGGCCTTCTGGTGCTTTTCGGGCCCGGGTTCCTAGAACTCGGGCCCTTTCCTTGGGCCACCAAGGGAACTGCGGGTGAGCTTGTGCGCTGGGTGCGAGCTTCGGCTTCGAGCCTGTCCCCGCCCTGAGGCCTGACTGCTCACCGGCGCGACCGGCCCCGGCGGTCGCTATGCTGACCGCATTCCGCGACGCCTCCCCCGCCCATGCTGCACACCCTGCCCCTGTTCCTGGGCCTCTTCGCCCCCGCCGCGCCCCTCGTCGCCGGGGGACCCTTCCTCGACATCACCTTCGAGGCGGCCCTGAAGCGGGCGAAGCAGGAGGAGAAGTTCGTCTTCATCGACTTCTACGCCACCTGGTGCGCCCCCTGCCTGCGCCTGGACCGGCTGACCTGGAGCAACCCCAAGGTGGCCGCCTGGCTCAGCGAGGAGACAGTGCCGCTCAAGATCGATGCCGAGATCGAGACGGAGCTGGCCCGCCGCTACGAGGTGGGCTCCTACCCGACCTTGCTGTTCATCAAGCCCGACGGCGAGATCCAGGGCTGGATGGTCGGCTTCAAGGATCCGGGCGACTTCCTCAAGGAGGGCCGGGACATCGTCGCCGGCGTGCGCAAGTCGGATCGCCTGCGCAGGCTCCACGAGAAGGACCCGGAGGACCCGAAGCTGCGGCTGAAGCTGGGGCGTCAGCTCGAGCTGGAGCGCAGCTATGAGGAGGCGGCCGGGCACTACCTGTGGTGCTGGGACCACGGCGTGCAGGATCCAGCGCGGGGTTTCGAGGACCAGCGCCGCACGATCCTGCTCTCCGACATCGGGCGGCTCGCGCGCCTGTATCCGCCCATGCTGAAGGCTCTCAACGATCGCCGCGATCGCCTGCGCCTCGAGGTGAGCGGGCCCCGACCTACGCGCGCCAGCGCCCGCGACATCGCTGCCCTGCACAAGACCCTCGGGCAACGGGCGGAGACCCTGGCCCTCTACGACCGGCTGAGGACGCGGCCCGCCATGGAGGCGGGAGCGGGTAGCGAGGGGGCCACGCCGCCCGCCGATCCCTGCGAGGTGCTCTTCCCGGAGGTGGTCGACCTCTTGCTCGCGGCCGGGCGCCACGCGGATGCCGTCGCCGGCTACGGCGAGCCTCTGGCCTGGCTCGACCTGCGCTGGAAGGAGTACGAACGCACCCGCGCAAGCAAGCAGGGCGACGTGGAGCTGCTGGACCAGCAGGCCCTGGACCACCTGCGCCGCCAGGCCCTGGCGGACGGGGCGCAGCTCTACGAGGCCCTGGCCGGCACGCGCGAGAACGACGCCCAGGCCGCCGCCGCGGCCAGCCGCCTGGCGAGCTTCAGCGAGGGGCCGCGGCCCTGGATCGAGCTGATGGCGGCCGCCCGGCGCGCGGACCGCAAGGACCTGCAGCAGGCCTTGCGCGACGAGGCCCTGCGGACCCTGCCCCTGATCCACCACCGGCGCATTCCGCGGGTCAAGGACCGCAAGGGGCGGCGGTGAGCGCCGATCCGGCTCGGAGGTCCGCCAAGGTCGTCCTGGCGCAGAAGCTGGCGGCCTTCGAGGAGCTCTGGACCCCCAAGATCGTCGCCCAGCTCAACGGCCAGCAGGTCAAGCTGGCCAAGGTCCAGGGGGAGTTCGTCTGGCACGCCCACGCGGACGAGGACGAGCTGTTCCTGGTCCTCGAGGGAGAGCTGACCGTGCGCCTGCGGGACCGGGAGGTGGAGCTGCGGCCGGGGGAGCTGTTCGTGGTGCCCGCGGGGGTCGAGCACATGCCCGTCAGCCCCGGGGGCGCCAGCATCCTGCTCTTCGAGCCGGTCTCCACGGCTCACACGGGTGGGGTCGAGGACGCACGCCGGGTGGATGACCCGGATTGGATCTGAGCTCCGGGGCTCGGAAGCGGGCCGCAGATTCTCGGCCCCTTGGTCAGATTGCTCTTGGACGGGTGTGTCGGATGATCACGCGGCAACAGCCGACAGAGGTTGCGCTTGTTTCTCGAACGTGGAGACGAGGAGAACTCGTAGCGAAGACAGCCCATCCATCGAATTCACGATTCGCTCGTACGCCGCTCCCAGCAAGTACGTCGGAACGCTGATTCGGAGGTACTCGGGTCTGCCCTCCACGAGCCTACAGTCGACCAGTGAGAGCCCCGCCTCACGCCCGATTCGAGCTTGGTCCGTACGCGTGTTCACACGGTATAGAGTCGGGAATGTGTCCTCACCGGCGCGGCCTCGCAACCTGTTGTAGAAGCGGTGGAAGCCGAGAGGGGTCATGCGGGCGATCATGGGCATGTAGTGCCTCTTGTTGGGCGTCTTCGTGAAGAAGCGTCCGCCTGGCTTGAGGACCCGTGCGACTTCTTGGAAAACCTGGACAGGGTTGTCGAGGTGTTCGAGGACGTTGTCGGCCAAGACGACGTCGAAGCTCTCGTCTGGATAGGGGATCTCCTCACCGACCCCCACGAGCCCCTCGTCGAGGCAGGGGTTGTCGACCACTCTGGGGTCGGGGTCGACGCCACAGACTTGAGACGCGCGGCCAAGGAAGTCCATTTGCGGGACGATTCCCGCACCTGCGCCCAGATCGAGCAGGCGATCATCGGGCCGCAGCTCATTGAGAATGACCGTTCTGAACAGGTCATCATCCCAGTTCTTGTCCACTCCGGGATAGAGCTTCTTGTCCAGGAACTGTACCCAAGTGGCACTTGTGGGCTCGTCGGTGGTTGCATCCGTGTGCATCGTGGTCGCCTCGGAGGGGTGCTGGAGTGAGGACCCTGCCACACTCGGACGATTCGCTCATCACGCCGACGCAGGTCACGAACCGCGAGCGGTGCTTGGTCGTGGATCGACAGAGTCCGTTCACAACCCAAGGGCAATCGGCCCCGATTGGCCACGGATCTCACAACTCCTCGTCGGGGCGCCGCACCGCGGCCCACGCGCTCGAGATCGCCGGGTCAGGGACGCTCACCGCATCCACTCCGGCGTCGAATTGGACCTGGTGCGCGGCCGGGTCCACTTCGCTGGTTGGCTCTTCTCCCCCGTGGAATTCGGCTTCGGGCACCGCCTGCTCGGGGCTGGTTCGATCAGAGCGCCAGCCAATCACTCGACGGGAACCGGGTGATGGCGGCCTGAGGGCGCCTTCTACTGAGGCGCACCCAGATGGTGGTGCATCACGAACACGGAGGGGATCGGCGGGTAGGAGAGCGTCACCCGGAAGCCCTGGAACTCCTCCAGGGGGTAGCCGATCGCCTCGCAGGTGCGCGTCACGAGCTGCCCGTAGCGGGGGATGTGGGGCGTGGCGAAGCCGGGCAGGCTGCTGCCGAGGGACTGCACCTGGGTGCGCCCCGGCAGGTGGCAGCGCTGGTTCTTGGAGAGGGGGAAGTGCAGGTCCCCGTCGAGCATCGAGTAGGTCACCAGCCCCGGCGGGATGTCGAAGGGCAGGGAGCGGTGCACGAGCAGGTCGAACTGCAGCATCTCCACCGGGGTGTCGACCTTGAAGTAGTGCTCGCCAACGGCTTCGGGGGTGTCCGCCCGCACGGGCACGTGGTTGCGGCCGATGTCGCCGTAGACGACGTCGGCGGCGGCCGTGTTGCCCACGGGGCCCTCGCAGATCTCGTAGGTGGTCGTGTCCCCCTCGACGATCTCGCGCGTCGGGGGGAGGGGCGAGGAGCAGAATTCGCGAATCAGGGGCGCGCCCTGGCCGTTCGAGTCCGGGTCGATGGGGACCACGCCCTCCTGGCAGACCTCGACGTTCTCACTCAGGGTCACGACCTTGAGCAGGGGCCAGCTCGCGGTGGGGCGCAGACGGCGAAAGGCGAGCAGGCCGCCGACGGCGGTGAGGTCCGCGCGCTCGGGGTTCCCGTGGGTGGGGGAGACGGCCTTGAGGCCGAAGGCGACCCGAGCCTGGACGCCCCAGATGGCGCTGTTGCCCTGGTAGGCCAGGCGCCGCTTCATCTCGAGCTGGGAGGAGTGGATACCGTCCTCCTGGATCGAACCCAGGTAGAGCTCCAGGTTGCTGCGGTCGCCCACGTGCAGGCGCACCATGGTGTCGAACTCGCCCATGGCCTGAGTCACCGAGCCGCGCACCTCCGCGGCGACTCCGCGTCGCTCGAAGGCCTCCAGGAGGATGCGCATGGCGGCGCTGCCCGGGATGTGCTGGGCGACGCCGTAGGAGTCCGTGGAGTTGATGATCTTGCAGACCTTCCACGCCAGGTTCTTGTTGAGGCCGCAGCGGCGGGCCAGCTCCTGGGGCTGGCCGTGGTCCTCCCCGGCAGCCGCCAGGAGGTCCGTCAGGGCCCCGCGCAGGCGGTGCATGCAGCGTTCGAAGTCGACCCGAAAGCCCGTCTGGGCCCGCTGCGGGGAGTGGGAGGTGAGCTGCTTCATGGGGCCAGGGGAGCGCTGGCTCCGGGCAGATTCGAGAATAGAACATCCCTGGGGAGGGCAAGAAAAGCACTCTCTCAAATCCCTGGGGAAGTCCGCAGGGATGGACGGGGGCGAGCGATCCCTGGCTCACCGGCCCCAGTCGAGCTCCCCTCGGCCTTGCGAGCGCCGCCTGTCACTCCCCGAATCGGGCTAGGATCGGGGGCAGGGCGCAGCCCGCGTCTCCACCATGTCGACACCCTCACGCCGCTCTCACAGCCTGGACAGCCAGCCCGGGGGTCCCCAGTTCCCTGCCACCGCCTGGAGCCTCGTGCAGGGGGCCCGTGACCGGGGCGACGAGGAGAGCGAGCGAGCTCTCGAGCGGCTGGTCTCGGTGTACTGGAGGCCGATCTACTGGACCCTCCGCTACGACTGGAGCGCGTCCCCGGACCAGGCCCGGGACTGGACCCAGGACTACTTCTCGGTCTTCCTCGAGCAGGACTTCCTGCAGGACGTGGTGCGCGAGCGGGGCCGCTTCCGCGCCTTCGTCAAGGCCAGCCTGCGGCACTTCATGCTGAACCGGAAGCGGGAGCAGCGCTCCCTCAAGCGCGGGGGAGCCTTCCGCTTCGTCCCCATGGACGACCTCCTGCAGGCCGAGCTGGATCCGGCCGACCCGGCCGCCGAGCCCGAGCACCTCTTCGAGCGGGAGCTGATGCGCTCGATCATCGGTCGTGCCCTCGACGACCTCAAGAGCGCCTGCGAGAAGGAGGGGCACGCCGAGCACTTCCAGCTCTTCCACCTCTTCTACCTCGAGGAGTCCGCCGGCCGCCGGCCGCGCTACGAGGATCTGCGTCAGCACTTCGACTGCGGTCCTCACGAGGTCAAGAACCGCCTGGCGGACCTGCGCGTGCGCTTCCGAAAAATCGTCCTCGGCCACCTGCGCGACGGGGTCAGCACCGAGCAGGAGCTGATCGGCGAGATCCAGGAGGTCTTCGAGCGATGACCCGCGAGGAACGCGAGCGGGACCTGCTCGAGCACCTGGCCGACGTGTTCCTGGAGGACGTGGGCCTGCACGAGAGCCGGGGCCCGACCCCGGCCGTGCTCGACGACGAGGAGTTCGCGCGCATCGCACTCGACCTGGAGCTCGTGGACGAGACCCAGCTCGCGGACGCCCGGGCGGCCCTGCAGGAGAGCCCGGGCCCGCGTCTCTGGGACCAGCTCGAGCGGGACGGGGTGCTGGACATCGGCGACGTGCTGAGCGTCTTCCGCTTCCACGGCGAGCTGTGCAGCTACTCGAGCCGCACCGTGGGCCGTTATCTGGTCGTCGAGCGCCTGGGTCAGGGGGCCAGCGGCCGCGTCTACCGCGCGATTCACCAGGACCTGCTCAAGCACGTGGCGCTCAAGATCCTGACCCTGGGCGAGGACGCTCCACGCTCCGTGGCGGAGCGCTTCCGGCGCGAGGCGGCCACCGCCGCCGGCCTGCAGCACCCCGCCATCGTCGGGGTGCACGACGTGGGCGTCGACGGGGACCTGCACTACATCGCGATGGATCTCGTCGAGGGCGTGACCCTGGCCGACTGGCTGGGCGCCGAGCCCGGCCGCGACGCCTTGCTCGCCACCCTCGAGGAGGTGGCGCGCGCGGTGGGCTTCGCCCACGCCGAGGGCGTCCTGCACCGAGATCTGAAGCCCCAGAACGTGCTCGTGCAGCCGGACGGGAGCCCGGTGGTGGTCGACTTCGGCCTGGCCCGGGCCCAGTCCGACGCGACCCTGACCCGCGACGGCGCGGTGCTCGGAACGCCGCGCTACATGGCTCCCGAGCAGATCCGCGGCGAGGTGCAGAGCCTGACCCCGGCGGCGGATGTCTACGGCCTGGGTGTTGTCCTGCACGAGTGCCTGGCGGGGGAGCTTCCCTTCGCCCAGAGCGACGCGGGCCTACCGGTGGTGCCCAAGGGCACGCCTCGGCTCGGCAAGCGCGCGTGCGCGCGCCTGGGGCCGGGACTCGCGGCGGTCTGCGCCAAGTGCCTCGAGCCCGACCCGCGGGACCGTTATCCCGAGGCGACCGAGCTGGCGCAGGAGCTGGCCCGTGTGCGGGCCGGCCTGCCCGTGAAGGCCAGGCCCATGACCGCCCTCTCGAGCCTCGCCCGGCGCTTACGCCGTCGGGCCTGGAGCGTGACGGCGGTCGCCGCTGCCACGGTGCTCCTGGCGCTGCTCGGGTTCTTCGGTTGGGAGCTCTTGGAGCGCAACCGGCGCCTGGAGTACGCCGGCGACGTCAAGACCGCATACACCGTCCTGCGCGCGCGCCTCGAGCCCTGGCTCGACGAGGCCGAGGAACTGCGCTACGGCGAGGCGGACCAGGCGCGCCGAGCGGTGTTGCTCGAGGAGGTGCAGCAGGCCCTGGCTGGGACCGATGACGTCACCGGGGTGGGAGAGGCCTACGAGGGCTGGGTGCGCTTCCTGGTTCGCGAGCCCGACGCCGGGGAGCGCCTGGTGTCCCTGCGCGAGGCCCACCCGCGGAACCCCTTCCCGGCCCTGGTCTGCGCCTGGACGCACCTGCGCGCCTACGCCGATGCGGCCCGCTGGCCGGCGGACGAGGAGGTGCTCCTGCATCCGATCCCGCGTGAGGGGGTGGAGCCGGTGTTCCGGGAGACCGAGGCCATGCGGGCCCTGCTCGCCCGCGCGGCCCTCGACCTGGAGCGCGCCCGGGCTTCGGACATCTGGAACGAGCTGAGCGAGCTGCGCTGGGTGGAGGACCTGGCCCGGGGGTTCGAGCACTACGCCCGCGGCGAGTTCGAGCTCGCGGTCCGGCACCTGGAGCGGGTCGGCGGCTACAACGACCTGCCCTTCGAGCCGGCCCTGATCCTGTCCTTCGCCCACACCCGCCTCGGCGACCTGGAGGGCGCCTTCGCGGCCCTCGAGCCCCTGGTGCGCCGGCGCCCCGAGCACGCCACGGCCAAGCGCGCCCTGGCGGCCTTCTACAAGCGCCGGGCGGTCGGCGCCCTGCGCGACCACGGCGGGGGGCGGGAGGACCTGCAGGCCGCGCGGGAGCTGGTCGAGGAGCTCTCCCCCGACCCCTCCGCGGACCTGGCCCTGGCCAATCTCGACCTCGCCCTGGGGCTCGCCCGCGGGCGGCGCGGGGAGAGCGGCGCGGGGGACTTCGCCCGGGCCCTTCCGGTCTTCGAGCGGGTGCTCGACGAGCGTCCGGACGACTTCAGCGCCCTGGGGGGCCTGACCCAGTGCCTCGTCAACCTGGGCGGTACCGAAGGCCTGGAGCGGGCCGTGGCGACCAGCGAGCGCATGCTCGAGCTGCAGCCCGAGAACGTGGGCGCCCTCGAGCTGCGCATCGGCGTGGAGCTGATGAACCTCAAGCAGCGGGTCGGCTCGCTCGAAGTGGAGGACCTCGATGACCTCGAGCACCGCATCGTTCAGGCCCAGGAGACCCTCGGTCCCCAGCCGACCCTGAAGTTCTACCTCCTGAGCGTCCACCTCCTGCGGGCCGACCGCGCGGCGCGCGGCGGCGGGGACCCGGTGCCCTGGCTCGAGAGGAGCGCCGAGGTGGCGCGCGAGGTGTACTCCAGCGCGCCCCAGTTCCACCGGGCGCGCTTCATGGCCTGGTGGGCGGAGTCCTACCTGCCCGTCGGCAGTCGGCCGCCCCTCGACGGTCTCCTGACAGAGGCGCGCGAGCTGCGCATCCCCTTCACCGACCGCGGGGAGCCCTCGCCCTTCGACCCCCAGATCGCCCAGCGTCTGGAGCAGCTCGCACGCGGCGCCGGTGCGGGAGAGCCCGTGGTCGACCTCTTGGCCCTGGCCTGTGAGGTGTTCGGTGACCTGGCGGGGGCCTCGCCCGCGGGGCTTGCCTGGCAGGAGCGCCGCCTGCGCATCGCCCGCACCCTGGCGGAGCTGGATCCCGAGGAGGGGCGTCGCTGGCAGCGTGAGGCCTTCGAGGCCACGCGCGCCCTGGTGGAGGCGGGCAGCGAGGGAGTCGACTGGACCGACGTGCTGAGCGCCGCGGCGCGGGCGGTGGCGAGCGGCGCCGACGACCTGGTGAGCGCGGCTCAGGAGGCGGGGGAGGAGGCCCTGCGCTCCGGGGAGCCGGGGGCCTGCGTGCACCTCTTGCGGTGCTGGGTGGCCGGGACCGCGGGGGACGACGAGTTGGCCGCGACCGAGCGAGAGCTGCTCGTGGCGGCTGGAGCTTCGGGCGGGCGTCCGAACTGCCTGGAGGCGGTGAACGACTTCGGCTGGCGCATCGCGCGTCGGGCAGACCTCGGTCGTGGGGACTACGTCCGGGCTCTGGCGGGTCTCGAGCTGGTGCTGGAGCTCGACCCGGAGAACGGCGCGGCCCTCAACACCACCGGCGTGCTGCTGTACCGCGGCGGGGAGTTCGCGCGGGCACGGCAGGTCCTGGGCCGCGCGGCGGAGCTCAACCGCCGAGGCCGTGCCACGGTCCATCCCGCGGATGCGGCCTTCCTGGCCCTGTGCGCTCACGAGCTCGGGGACGCCTCGGAAGCCCGGCGCTGGCGCGCGGTCTTCGAGGAGGGAGTCGAGGACTGGGGCCTCGTGGCCGATCCGGAGATCAGGGGGTTCGCCAAGGAGCTCCAGACGGCACTGGGAGGCTCCTGAGGGCTACCGAGCGTCCCCGCGGCTTTTTTAGAAGAACTTCCAGAAGGTGGCCCGCGTCTGGTTCTCGGAGAATTGCCGGGGGAAGCCCGCCCGGCACCGGATCCACCCGACCTCCAGCCCAGAACCGCCCATGCGCACCTCGACACCCCGCCTGCTCTCCGCTCTGCTGCTCGCCCTCGGGGCCGGCCCAGCCCTCGCCGGCGGGTCCGGCGCGGCTCTGATCGCCCCTGACCTGACCGCCTCCCCGGGCGCCACGGTCACGGTGCCGATCTTGCTGAACAACAACCTGGGGGACGTGCAGGGCTGGTCCTTCGGCCTCTTCGCCCAGGCGCCCCTCAACGTCCTGAGCCACTCCCAGGGAGCGGCGTGCGCGGCCTTCAACTCCGGCGCCGGCGCGGACTTCTACGCGGGCTCGATCAAGCCGGGGCTGGGCTACACGGTGGGTGTGGTCGCCAGCTTCATGGGCACCGATGTCCTGGCGATGGGCGCTGACTACGAGATCCAGCTGCTGGAGATCCAGGTCCCCGCGGGCGCCGTGCCCGGCACCGTGTACCCCCTGGCCTTCACCGAGACCCTGGGTAGTCCCCCCGTGGTGAACGTGGTCGTGGTGGATGGTCTGAGCCACGTGCCCGACCTGGTGGACGGCTCGATCACGGTCGGCTTCCCCTCCTTCTGCTACTGCGATGGCAGTGGCATGGTGGCCCCCTGCGGCAACTTCGGCGCCGTCGGCCACGGCTGCGGGAACAGCAACAACACCGTCGGCGCGGTGCTGACCGGCACGGGAACTCCGAGCGTCTCGAGCAGCACGTTCGAGCTGCAGACCACGGGCGGCGTGCCGAGCGTGTTCGGTGTCTTCTTCCAGGGAACCACTCAGGCCGGCGGTGGAGTCGGCACTTCCTTCAACGACGGCTTCTTGTGCGCCACCGGCACGATCAAGCGCCTCGAGATCGTGGCTCTGGACGGCGGCGGCTCCGCAGTCTCCACCGTGAACATCGCGGTCGAGGGGCTGCTGCCCTCCGCCGGCGGCACCCGCACCTACCAGTTCTGGTATCGAGACCCCCAGAACAGTCCCTGCAGCACCTCATCGAACACCTCCAACGGCATCGAGGTGGTCTGGACGCCCTGAGGTTCGCGCATCCTTCTCAGGGGGGCGTAGGCCCCAGGGAGTGAGAGGGAGCGGGTGGCCCAGGCCGCCCGCTCCCTCTGCTCGTCTTCGACCCGCTGGCCTCAGGCCAAGGGGTGCGCCAGCACCAGCACCGTGGGCATGGGCGGGAAGGTCACGTGGACCCGGAAGGCGTGGAAGGCGTCCAGCTCGTAGCCCAGCGCGTCGCAGGTCAGCTCCACCAGGCGCGGGTAGGCGGGGATGTGGGGCGTCGCGAGGCCGTCCACCCCCGCCCCCAGGTCCTGGACGCGGGGCGTCCCCGGAAGGTGGAAGCGCGGGTGCTGGGAGAGGGGGAACTGGGGCGCACCGTGCAGCCGCGAGTAGGTCATGGTGCGCGGGGGCAACTCGAAGGGCAGGTCCCGGTGCACCAGGAAGTCGAACTGAGCCGCCTCGAGGGGGGTGTCGACCCGGCAATAGTGCTCGCCCACGGAGTCTGCTGAGTCCCCGCGCACGGGGACGACACGGCGCGCCACGGTGCCGAAGGTGACGTCGACCGCGGCGGTCATGCCCACCGGCCCTTCGCACAGCTCATGGGTCGTGGTGCCGTTCGTGGTGGTCGTGCGCGTTCGGGGCAGGGGAATCGAGCAGAACTCGCGGACCAGGGGGGGGCCGGTTCCGTCGTGGTCCGGGTCGACGGGCTCCCGGACCTCCGGCTCGAGCTCGATGTCGTCGGCCAGGACCTGCTGCTGCAGGACCGGCCAGCTGACCGTCGGCCGCAAGCGTCGGAAGCCGTACAGACCACCGGTGTTGGCGAAGTCGACCATGGCCGGGTCCTCGGCGTTCGGAGCGATGGCCCTCAGGGTCAGCCCCAGGCGCGCCTGCACGCCCCAGAGGGCGCTGTTGCCCTGGTAGGCCATGCGCCGCTTGTCCTCGACCTGCTCCGCGTGGATGCCCTCGGCGCGGTGCGAGTCGACGTAGAGCTGGAGGTTGGCGCGGTCTCCTGCGTGCAGCTCCATCATCTCCGTGTAGGCGGTGAAGGCCTCGACCACGGCATCGACCCTGGCCGGCTTGGCACCCTTGGAGCGCAGAGCCTCGCAGAAGATCTTGAGGCCGCTGGCGCCCGGGACGTGCGCGACGGACTCGAAGCTGTCCGTGGAGTTGATGATCTTGCAGACCTTCCAGGCCAGGTTCTTGTTGATGTCGCAGCTGCGGGCGAGCTCCTGGGGCTGGCCGGGGTCAGCACTGATGGAGGCCAGCAGTTCACTCAACGCGCAGCGCAGACCCCGCATGGAGGCCTCGAGGTGCCCGTCGAAGGTGGGGTGATCCTGGTTCGTCGCGTTCATCGAGGTCTCGGTCACGTTGCTGCTCCCGGGTGTCTGTGGTCCGTGCCGGTCGGGCGGCAGCCCCTGCCGCTGCTCATGGTAAGGCGCGTCACGGCCGATTCGAGGGCTCGGCCTCACCGAGGGCATTCGCGCTTTCCCCAGGTAAAAAAACTCCGGGTGCCGCCCGCGGAACCTCCCGGGACCGGTGGGTTGGGGAGTCTCTCCCCAGACCGACGGACCCCCGACCCCGCTTCCCATGAGTTCCCCTCGACGCATCCTGACCCTCCTCGCAGGCCTGTGCCTGCTGCCCTCCCTCGCCCTGTCCCAGCCCCAGGAGGCCGTGGACGTCGACCCCCACGAGCGCCGCTCGGAGCGCGTCCGCGAGGGCCGCCGGGGTACGCCCGAGCGTGCCCGCACGGGGACCAGCCAGCGCGGTGAGCGCGAGCTTCGGAAGAGGGAGCGCCAGCTCCAGAAGGACGTGGAGGAGCTGCACCGGCGCCGAGAGCGCCTCCAGCGCCGCATCGAGGCGATCAAGCGGGCCCGAGCCAAGCACGCGGCGCGCATCGCAGCCGCCCGCGCGAAGGCCGTCGAGCGCTTCCGCAAGGCCCAGAAGGCCGGATCATGGCCAAAGGACGGCGGCGCCCGCCGCGGTCGCGGCGCAGGACGAGCCGGAGTCGAGGCGCGGGGTGCTCGACGTGCCGCGCGCCGGGCCGCGCCCTTCGCGAAGAAGAACGCGCGGGGTGGGCAGGCCAAGCGCGGAGCGCGACGCGGGGCTCCGGGCGTCCGCGGTCGAGGCCGTCGCTGAGCTCAGCGACTCCCGGACCACGGAGCGCGGCGGGGGGGGGGGGGCCCCCCGGGGCCGCCCCCCCCCGGGGGGGGGGGGGTAGGCGCGACCTGAGATTTTGGGCGGCACAATTTTTTGGGATTTTCGAGCAATTTAGCGCCGTGGGCGCTCGACAATGGT
>CAZQAT010000010.1:2140-55399 GCA_964591315.1 uncultured Planctomycetaceae bacterium | reverse complement strand
GGGGGGGGGGGGGGGGGGGGGGGGGGGGGGGGGGTGTGGGGGGCGGGGGTGGGGGGGGGGGGGGGGGGGGGGGCCCGGGGGGGGGCCCCCCCCCCCCGCGCCCTGTTCGGTCTGGCGGGACTCCTCCTGCCCGCGGTATGCGTTTCGGTCCGCCCGACCGAACAACGCCTGTCGTCTACCGGTAGCCTCTGGGGCCCGAGACAGAGGACACCATGAGCACCGACTTCGCGCACTACCGCCGCCTGGCCGAGAGCGTCTACCGCAACAGGCCCTGGATCGTTGCCATGGACGTGCTCGTCCCAGCCGCGGCGCAGGCCCAGGCGTTGCTCGACCTCGGTGCCTCCCGAGTGCTCGCCATCGGCGCCAGCCGGGGCATGGGCGACCTGCCCGATCCCGCAAGCCTTCCCCAGATTGCGATGGACGTCCAGGGTGAGGACATCATGTCGAGCATCCGCGCGAGCCAGGATGCACTCGCCTCGGTCCCTTCGGAGGTGCGGGCGGCCATCGACGAACTGGATCCCGACGGAGACGCACGGGTCGTGACGGCCCACTACGGCGACGGCCGGCCCGTGGGCGGACGGCTCGTCTACGGAGCCCGTCCGGCAGCCTGGCGGAATCTGGAGGACAAGACGACCATCGACGCCCTCTGGCGCAGGGCGGGGGTGCCCCACGAGGAGGTCCTCGTCGTGAAGGCGGAGCTCGCGGAGTTGCGCCGCGCCCGGGCGCACTTCGCCGGTGATCTGGTGCTCTCCGGCGACTGCAGGGACGGCTTCAACGGCGCCGCCGAGTACGTGCGCTGGATCCGAAGCGAGGAGCACCTGGAGCGCGCCGCGGACTTCTTCGAGGCCCGCTGCGACGCAGTGCGCGCCATGCCGTTCCTGGAGGGCGTGGCCTGCAGCATCCACGGCATGGTGTTCGATGACCACGTCGCCGCCCTACGGCCCTGCGAGATGATCGTCATGCGCGACCCGGGTGCGGGGCGCTTCGTGTACGCGTCGGTCGCCACCTTCTGGGAGCCGGCGGAGGCCTTGGCGGAGGAGATGCGGGCGGTCGCGCGCAGGGTGGGGGAGGCCTTGCGGGAGGACTACGGCTACCGCGGCACCTTCACCGTGGATGGGGTGTGCACGTCCCACGGCTTCCGTCCCACGGAGCTCAACCCGCGCTACGGCGCGGGCATGATGTCCCTCAGCCGAGGGCTCGACGCCTGTCCCCTGTACCTCCTCAACCTGGCCCTGATGGCCGGGGAGGACCTCGACTGGCGCCCCCGCGAGCTGGAGCGGTTGATCCGCGCCCACGCGGCGGCCCATCCCTGCGGCGGTGGGGCGCACCACTTCGGGAAGGCGATCTCGGAAGAGGTCGAGGGTGGCCTCCTGTACGCTGCGGGAGGCCTGCAACTCGTGCCCGCGGGCGAGCCCGCGGACGCGACCTTCTGCATCGGTCCCGGCGTCACCGGTGGCCGCTGCCGAGTGACCCTGGATCCCGAGCGGATCCCCAGCGGGCCCGCCGCCACGCCGCTGGTGGCACGCGCCCTGACCTTCCTCGGCGAGCACTACGACCTGGGGCTGCCGCCGATGGAGGTGGGTGCGGACCAGCACTAGGTCATCCGTCCGTCCCGGTGAGCCGGAGGTGGTGCGCATCCACGATGGCCTCGACCGGTCCGTGCTGATGCAGCCTCGAGTCGGCGGCCCCCAGGCGGGGCCATTGGGGGTACGCTCTCGGCTCCCTCCACCGAGATCGACTCCCATGCTGTACCTCCTGCCCTTGCTCCTGCCCGCGCCGCCCGCCTCCATCCTCGTCCCGACCGTCGAGGACTCGGTCGTGCGCGAGTGGCTGGTGATCGCCCCCGTCGATCGCCGCGGCCGGCGGCCCTTCCGGCCCGACGCGGTCTTCGCGAAGCACCTGCTCGAGCCGGACGCCGGCCCGCCCCTGGCGGGCGAGACCTCGACCGGCGAGCGGAGCCAGGAGCGGGGCTGGGAGGCGCGCGAGGCGGACGAGAAGGGGAACCTGGGCGGCGGCCGCATCGGCTACGCCTACGGTCGCCTCGAGCACTCGGGCCGCGAGCTGCGCCTGGCGCGCCTGCAAGGGGCTTCGACCCTCTACGTCAACGGCCGCCCCTACGCCGGGGACGTCTACCGCTTCGGCTTCGGCGGCGTTCCCGTCGTGCTGGAGGAGGGGCTCAACCACATCTTCGTGACCGGGGTGCGGGGCTCGTTCCAGCTGACCTTCCGCGAGTGGCCGGAGGGCCTGTACCACGGCAGCTGGGACGACACGGTCCCGCACCTGGTGGCCGGCGAGGCGCCGCGCGGCGCCCTCGGCATCCAGCTCGGCAACATGAGCGAGGAGCCCAGCGGGCCCTTCCGCATCCGCTACAGCCTGCGCTCCCCGGGGGGGCGTGACCTGCTGCTCCAGGGAACCGTGCGCAGCCACGGCCTGGCGCCTCTGGGCGTCGACCAGTTCGCTCTGCCCCTGGAGGGGCCGCGCCTGCCCGAGGACGCCGGCGAGAGGTACCCGGTCGAGGTGCGCGTGGAGAGCGGGGACGGAGAGCTCCTGCTCGAGCTGTCCCGTGAGCTGGACGTGCGGGCCGCCGGTGCGAAGGTCCAGCGCACCTACGTCTCGGGCGTGGACGGCTCCGTACAGCGCTACGCCCTGGTGCCCCCCGCGGCGCCCGCCGACGGGGAGCAGGTCGGCGACATGCGCCTGGCCCTCAGTCTGCACGGCGCCAGTGTCACGGCCTGGCGCCAGGCGGCCTGCTACCGCCAGCGCCCGGACTTCTGGGTCGTCGCGGCCGAGAACCGCCGCAGCTTCGGCTTCGACTGGCAGGACTGGGGCCGACGTGACGCCTACGACGTCCTCGCGCTGGCCCTCGCGGAGAGCGGCGTCGATCGTCGCCGGGTCTACGTCACCGGCCACTCGATGGGCGGCCACGGGACGTGGCACCTGGCGGCCAACGACCAGGACGGCTTCGCGGTCTGCGCGCCCAGCGCCGGCTGGGAGAGCTTCGACTCCTACGGCGGTCGCCCGGAGGGGGCCCTGGCCGAGGTCTGGCAGGCGGCGGACGGCACATCGAAGACGCTGGAGCTGATCGGCAACCTGAAGCAGACCCCGGTCTACGTGCTGCACGGCACCAAGGACGACAACGTGCCCGCCTCGGAGGCCCTGACGATGATCGAGGCCCTGACGGAGGCGAACGGCACCTTCGACGTGCACTTCCAGGGGGGCGCCGGCCACTGGTGGGGCGACCAGTGCGTGGACTGGCCGCCGATCTTCGAGACCTTCCGCGAGCACGAGCTGCCCGCGGACCCCGCGTCGGTGGACTTCACCAGCGTCGCGCCCCAGGTGGACTCCCGCCACCACTGGCTGCGGGTGGAGCAGCCCGCGCGCTACGGGCAGAAGCTGCGCGTGCACGGCGGCTGGAACGCGGAGGAGGAGAGCGTCACCCTGACCACCGAGAACGTGGCGTTGATGGCCGTCGACAGGCCCGCCAGGAGCGTCGTTCTCGATGGTCAGGAGCTGACCCCGGCGGGCGCGGACGCACCCCACTGGTTCCGGCGCGCGGGCGAGACCTGGAGTGCGGTCGAGCGCGGCCCGGGCACGGACGAGAAGCGCGCCGCCCGCTCCGGCAACCTGAAGTGGGCCTTCGACCGGCGCTTCCTCCTGGTGGTCGGCACCGGCGGTGATGAGGCCGCCGACGACGCGCTCCTCGCCCGGGCGCGCTTCGACGCCGGCGTCTGGCGCTACCGGGGCAACGGCCGGGCGGAGCTGTGGACCGACGCGGAGTTCCTGGAACGCGAGGCCGAGACCGTCGGCCGCAACGTGATCCTCTACGGCAACCGCGACACGAACGCGGCCTGGGAGGCGCTGCTGGCCGAGGACTGCCCGGTGAGCGTGCGCGACGGCCTCGTCGAGCTGGGCAGCGGGGAGGGGGCTCGACGCTTCGAGGGCGACGACCTGGCCTGCGCCTTCCTGCGTCCGCGTCTCGGCGATCCGGACGCCCTGGTGGGGGTCTTCGCGGATGCGGGGACGCGGGCCACACGTCTGGGCAGCACCCTGGCGCCCTTCGTCAGCGGGGTCGGCTACCCGGACTACGCGGTCTACGGCGCTGAGGTGCTGGCCCGAGGCGACGGCGGCGTGCTCGAGGCGGGCTGGTTCGATGCCCGCTGGGAGCTGGGGCCGGCGCCGGAGCGCGGCCAGTAGGACCCCAATCGGGGAGAGCCCGGGTGAGTTCCGGGCTTGGCCTGGGGCCTCGATTCTCAATGGTATTTGGCTCCCGAGGGGCATCACCCCTGGGCTATATTGCTACCCGTAGGTCCGGTTCCGCCGCCGCGGGACCATAGCCATAAGGAGAACAGGGCTCATGAAGCACATCCTCATCGCCTCCGACCTCTCGAGCGAGGCCCTGAGACCCTTCGACGAGGTGTTGCGCCTGGCCAGGGGCTGGGGGGCCAAGCTGACCCTCCTGCACGTGGTTCAGGACCTGGTGGTCGCACCCCACGGGGCCCCGCTGGCTCCACCGGTGACCTCTCCCGACCTGCCGGCGGAGATGGAGCGGGCCCGGGGCGCCCTGGACGAGCAGCGCCAGGCCCTGGGGGAGGAGGTCGAGGTGGAGACGGTGGTGATCTCCGGCGACCGCATCCCGGCTGCCATCAACAAGTTCGCCGAGGAGAACCAGGTCGACATGATCGCCATCTCGACCCACGGCCGCACGGGCTGGCGGCACCTGGCCCTGGGCAGCGTGGCGGAGGCCGTCCTGCGCCACTCCCAGGTTCCCGTGCTCTGCTTCCCGCGCCAGAAATAGGGCCCGGAGACCCCTCTGGACGGTCCCGTGGGGCCGAAGCCCCGGCTCCCTCACCCGAGCTGGGAAGAGGGGGCCGCGGGGCCCTGGAGAGCGCTCCAGGGCGGGCCTTCAGCGGCCGAAGAGTCCTCCGTGGGCTCTCCGGCCTGGACAGCCGGCGTCCTGCCGCTACACTCTTCGTCCTCGATGGGGGACCGGAGCCGTCCGGCTCAGGCCCCTGCCGGCCTCCTTCCGCCTCTCAGGCGGGGCCGGCGCACCCACCTCCTGGAGCTCCCTGCTCTCGGAAGCGGGCAAGTCCGACGAACGACCCGCGCCAGTCCCGGGTCCGTAGCTCCTCGTAGCAAGGAACACAGGGAACCCCATGGCCATCGAAGCCGCACGCAAGCAAGCGATCATCCAGGAGTACGCGATCAAGGACGGGGACACCGGGTCCCCCGAGGTGCAGATCGCCGTCCTGAGTGAGCACATCTCCAACCTGACGGAGCACCTCAACCTCCACAAGAAGGACTTCGCCACCCGGCGCGGCCTCCTGACCATGGTGGGGCGCCGGCGCAGCCTGCTGCGCTACCTCCGCCACAAATCCCCCGAGCGTTTCCAGGCGATCGTCGCCAAGCTCGGCCTGCGCAGCTAGCTGCGCATCCTGACCCAGACAGACAGACCAGAACCCCGAGGCGGCCTCGCTCGAAGCTGGAAAGGCCAGCGGCGAGAAGCCAGCCTGGGGTTGTACCCCCGCCGGAGTGCTGGGGGTCCACCCGCGGGCCCTATCCGCGGTCACCGCGACGACGCCTCGTCGGGGGGTGAACCCTCCCCGATCCAGAGTAGACAGACGAGAGGCGCGCGGGACCCCGGAGGGACGCGCCGTGGAGCGGGCGTGAAACGCGCCTGGCCCCATGGCCCCGCACGTGTTGGATGACGACGAAGAGACGAATAGACGAAACTAGACGAAAGAGACAAGAAACTGATGTTTGAAACCTACAAGCGCGTCGAGCGGACCATCGCCGGACGCAACATCACCCTCGAGACCGGCCAGATGGCGCGCCAGGCGCACGGCTCGGTGATCGCCACCATCGGCGACTCCAAGGTCTTCGCCGCCGTGACCTGCGGCGGGGAGCGTGAGGGTCTGGACTTCTTCCCCCTCGTGGTCGACTACCGCGAGAAGACCGAGGCCGCGGGCAAGATCCCGGGCGGCTTCTTCAAGCGTGAGGGTCGTCCGACGACCAAGGAGATCCTCACCATGCGCCTCACGGACCGCTCGATCCGTCCCATGTTCACGGACGGCTTCAAGCAGGAGGTGCAGGTGATGAGCTTCACCATGCAGTACGACGGCGAGAACAACACCGACGTCGCGTCGATGATCGCCGCCTTCGCCGCCCTGTCCATCAGCGGCCTGCCCTTCGAGGCCACCATGGGCGCGGTCCGCATCGGCCACGTGGACGGAAAGTTCGTGGCCTTCCCCAGCGACGAGGACCTGCGCGGAAACTCGCGCCTGAACCTGGTCGTGGCCGGCCACGAGGATGGCCTGGCCATGGTCGAGGCCTCCGCTGACGAGCTCAGCGAGGCGGAGATGATCGACGCCCTCGAGCTGGCGGAGAAGACCATCCAGGAGGTCATCGGCCTCGTGAAGGAGCTCAAGGACCTGGCGGCCAAGCCGCGCATGGCGTTCACCCCTCCGGAGGTGAACACCGAGCTCAAGGATAAGGTCTGGGGCTACAAGGCCGACGTGAAGGCCGTCATCTACACCGACGGCAAGCACGCCCGCGACGGCGCCCTCAGGGAGGTCCGCACCAAGGTGCTCGACGAGCTCCTGGCCGGCGTCGGCGAGGACGACATCGCCAGCACCTCCAAGGCCATCAAGGACTTCTACCACGACCTCCAGGGCGAGGTGGAGCGCGAGTGCATCCTCGAGGGCAAGCGCACCGACGGCCGCGCCCACGACGAGATCCGCCAGATCACCGTCGAGCCGGACTACGCTCCCCGCAACCACGGCTCGGTGCTCTTCACCCGCGGTGAGACCCAGGCCCTGGTGAGTGCCACCCTCGGCACCCCGGACGACGAGGCCATCATCGACGGCATCGAGACGGAGTACCGCAAGCACTTCTACCTGCACTACAACTTCCCGCCCTACAGCGTCGGCGAGACCCGTCGCATCATGGGGCCGGGGCGTCGGGAGATCGGCCACGGCATGTTGGCCGAGCGCGCCCTCGAGGGCGTGCTGCCGGTCAAGGAGAGCTTCCCCTACACGATCCGCATCGTGTCGAACATCACCGAGTCCAACGGCTCGAGCTCGATGGCGAGCGTCTGCGGCGGCTGCCTGGCCATGATGTGCGCCGGCGTGCCCCTCTCCCAGCCCGTGGCGGGCATCGCCATGGGCCTCGTGGAGGAGGGTGACCAGGTCGCGATCCTGTCCGACATCCAGGGCTCCGAGGACCACAACGGCGACATGGACTTCAAGGTCGCCGGCTCCGGCCTCGGCATCACTGCCCTGCAGATGGACATCAAGATCAAGAGCGTCAGCCGCGACCTGCTCGAGCGGGCCCTGGCCCAGGCGGCCGAGGGTCGGCGCTACATCCTGCGCAAGATGCTCGAGGTGGTCTCCGCTCCGGCCCCGGACATCAGCCAGCACGCTCCGCGCTTCGAGTCCCTCAAGATCCCGGGCGAGAAGATCGGCTTCCTGATCGGCCCGGGCGGCAAGACCATCAAGGCCCTCCAGGCGGACTACAGCGTCAAGGTCTCGGTCATGGACGACGACGGCAACATCCAGGTCTTCGGCACGGACAGCGAGAAGACCAAGGCCTGCGCCGACGCCATCCGCTCCATGTGCGAGACCCCCAAGGTGGGCACCCGCTACACCGGCACGGTCAAGTCGATCCGGGACTTCGGGGCCTTCATCGAGATCCTGCCCGGCGTCGAGGGGCTGTGCCACATCTCCGAGCTGGCCGACGGCTTCGTGGATCAGGTGACCGACATCGTCAACATGGGGGACGAGATCGAGGTCGTGATCATCAACGTGGACGACCGCGGCAAGGTCAAGCTGTCCGCGAAGCAGGTGGCGGAAGAGGCCGAGACGGTCGACGCCTGACCGGACCCTCCGCACCAACCGACACGGGCGGGCCGCTTCCGATTTCTCGGGGGCGGCCCGCTCTCTCTCGATTGGGAGTGCAGCGCGCCCGCAGGCGGAGTCCACCCCTCTCCCGAGGATCCGCACTCCTCGGCGTCCGCCGTGGGGCCGGCGGGAGGTTGCCTGCGGGACCCGGCCCCACACGGCGAATGTTCAGGAACTGTGCGGGTTTTCGGCCCAAAAGAACGCCGATAGCGGTGTTCGTCTGCGGATTGGTTACCGAAGGATAAGAAAGGAAACAGTAGCGCCACAGTGTCCCCGTGGTTCCCCGGACCCTCCCTCGGGCCCCCGCCGCGTTCCGCGACCCCCCTTGGAGTTGCCTTGCGGTGGCCAACGCCGAGAAATCCCCTCCGGAGACCTTCCCAGCGGACGCAACGTCGCGATACTGGTTGGTGAGAACATCCATAGGAAATCGATGATCTAGATGCGGCCGTCTAGACCTTCTCGAGGAGAAGAGAGAAGGAAATCCCGCACCCGCAGGCTGCGGGAGCCGTATTCAGGGGCATACAGCGAGGAATCAGGGGATAGAGAGATGAGGAACTGGAGCAAGATCGGAGCCGCCCTCCTGGCGACCGCTCTGATGGCAGGGGGGGCATACGCAGCCCCTCAGAGTGAGGTGGAGGGGCCTGCCGTCGTGGACCTGAACGGCTCCGACTGGGTGGTGAAGTCCGAGGACAACGTCTGTGGCGTGTCCCAGGCCCGCCAGATCACCAATCCGGCCAAGGTGGACTACGAGAAGCTGATGTCCGCCACGGCCGAGATGAAGGAGCTCAAGCGCGAGGGGATCAAGCGCGACTCCGCCCGGGGCCAGACCCTGGTCACGAAGGCCCGGGACAAGGTCCGCCGGGCCTCCAAGGCCGTCATGAACGAGAAGGGCCACTGCAGCGTCTGGAAGAAGATCACCCACAGGAAGGGGACGGCCGTCACGGACCTCACCAGCGCGATCAAGAAGAAGCTCGGTTCCTAGGGACCCACCCAGGCCCGCCTCCGGGGAGTCCACCCCCCCGCAGGCCACCGACCGGCGCGCAGCCCCCTGGCTGCGCGCTTTTTTGCTTAACGCCCGGCGCGAGAGAGCCTAGCTTTCGGCTCCATGGCCCGCTCCCGCTCCCGCCACGCCGCCCAGCGCTGCCTCCGGGGGCCCTGGTGCCCGCCGCTCCTCCTGGGGGCCCTGGGCCTGCTGCTCTTGGCCTCCGGCTGCCGCAGCCAGGAGAGCCAGGAGCGCAAGGCCGAACAGCGCCGCCTGACCCTGGAGATGTGGCGCGAGCTGGTGGAGAAGGGCACCCTCAGCCCGGTGGACTCCATGGAGGACCCCTTCGGGGAGTTCCACCCCGAGATGGGGGTCACCCCCGAGGACTACGAGAGGGTCGGCGCCGTGCCGCCCGCTTCCGGGTCGGCGGAGCCCGACCCTGCCGAGGAGGAGGGCGAGCCCATCCTCGTCGATCCGGAGCCCGCCGATCCGGAGCCCTCGGTGGCGATCCCGGAGCCGCCGCCGAACTACTACCGCCAGTTCGGCCACCGCATCATCGTGCACGAGGCCACGGGGCTGATCACCAAGCCCTACCCCATGCCCTCCACGGCCGCCACGCACCTGATGACCTTCATGCAGGGCTACAGCGGCTTCCCCCTCTGGACGGGGGAGGGGCCCCAGGAGCCGGACACCATCCTGGTGGAGGTCCTGACCGGGATGGAGGAGGAGTTCCTCTCCAAGAACATGCGCGCCGCCGGTCCGGCCCCGGGCAGCGTGGTGCCCATGGGGGACTGGTTCGTGGTGACCGCCAGGCCGGAGCTGCTCGAGGAGGTGGAGAGCTTCATCGACACCTTCGCCGCCGGCCCGCCCCAGATCGAGATCGAGGCGAAGATCGTCGAGTGGGTCGTGCGCGACTCCCTCGACATCGGGATCAGCGACGTGAACCTGGACTTCCCGGCCCAGACGCTGGTCGACCAGCTCGGCTGGAACTTCCCCAACCAGGGGTCCCCAGACACCACCGGGGAGTGGTTCGCCGGTATCAGCAGCATCCACGACGGCGTGACCTACGCCGCGATGTTCGAGGCCCTGGCGACCTTCGACAACGTCTCGATCATCTCGCGCCCCAAGGTGGCCGTACGGGACGGAACCAAGGCCAAGATCGAGGCCCTGACGAAGCTGCCCTACCTGAAGGTCACGGGCATCAACAACACCGGCAACGCGACCACGACCCTGAGCTTCCTGGACATCGGCGTCCAGCTCTACGTCACCCCGCGGCTGGTGGGCACGGGCACGATCGCCCTGCAGATCGACATCGAGGCCTCTCAGACCACCGGCAACGCGGTGACCCTCGAGGTGGCCGCTGGCTCCGCCGACGCGGGCACGATCTCGACTCCGATCCTCTCCACCCGCCGGGCGGAGACCGTGGTCTACCTGAAGCCCCAGCAGGCGGTCATCCTGGGCGGGCTGATCTCGGAGCAGACGATCGAGGAGGAGGACGGGGTCCCGCTCCTGAAGGACCTGCCCCTGCTCGGGCACCTCTTCAAGTCGACCTTCGAGAGCAAGGAGAACACGACGCTCCTGTTCTTCATCCGGCCCCGCTTGATCGAGGGGACGGACCTCAACCAGCCCTTCTGAGCCAGCAGGGGCAGGGGCCTCCGCCGCCCGGCCACATTGCCTAGAATCCCGGGAAGACCCGCTCCCCCGGGTCGTCGCCCCACCGAAGCCATGCGACCTCTTCGCCACCACGCCCAGAGCTCTCGCCAGGGGGCCGCCCTGCTGCTCTCGGTGCTGGTGCTCTTCGTCCTGATCGCGATCGTCTTCCAGATCAGCATCGGGACCATGACCGACGCCCGCATCGGTCGCAACGACGTGGGCCTGACCCTGATCGACCGGGCCATCGCCTCCGCCCAGTGGGACGTGCACGAGATGCTGAAGCTCGACGGGGAGGAGGCCGAGGAGTCCGGCGGCGAGGGTCCGGGCCCGCTGGCCGGCGCCGCCGGGGGCGAGCCCGGCGAGGAGCAGGAGCCGCCCGCCGACTCGCGCAAGGACGAGTGGGCCATGCCCCAGCGCACGGAGATCAACAGCATCGACCTGCGCGTGCTCGTGGAGGCGGAGAACGCCAAGTACAACGTCCTCAACATCCTGACCGAGGACGAGGAGGAGGCCGAGGAGGCCTTCCAGCGCGTGGTGCGCATCATCGATCTCTACCGGGAGGACACGGCCGAGGACCTCAGCGACCGGGACGCGGAGGAGATGGTCTCCGAGCTCAAGGACTACCTCTCCGAGCGGGACCGCTCCAACTTCCCCCAGCCGGAGCTCCTGACCGCCGACGAGGAGCACGAGGGCCTGTTCCTGCCCATGTCCCTGCGGGACTTCCTGGTGCTCGAGCACTGGCACGAGCGCTACTTCCGCTGCTACCGGGACGAGAACGACGTGCGCGTGCACGGCCTCGACCAGTTCCTGACGGTCTGGTCTTCCCCGGGCTTCGCCGGGGACGTGACCACCGGCGAAGAGGAGGGGGCGCCGTCATCCCCCCTCGGGGGGGAGGAAGAGGAGGAAGAAGAGGAAGAGGAAGGAGAGGGAGGGGAGGAAGAGGAGGCCGAGTCGGAGTCCGAGACCCAGTCCGGCGGCAGCGGCAGCCCGGGCTATGGCGTCAACGTCAACCTGGCCCCCGAGGCCGTGCTCGCCGGCCTCTTCGACGACCGGGACGTCTCAGGGCGCTTCTGGTCCGACGTGATCGAGTACCGCAACCTCGAGGAGGAGGACGAAGAGGACGCGGAGACGGACAGCGAGCCGCTCTACGACGAGTTCAACAACGAGATCATCGAGCGCCGCGCCTTCGAGACCCTCGAGGAGCTGAGCGAGGTGCGCTCCTGGGACGACCAGGACCCGGAGACGCAGGCCCGCATCATGAGCCTGCTCGAGACCGAGAGCGAGGTCTTCACGATCTACGTCACCGCCCGGCGTGACATGTCCGACGCGGACAGCCTCTCCTCCTACGCCGATCCCGAGGAACGAGCCCGGGCCGAGGAGGAGCCCTCCGGCGCCCTGATGCGCACCGTGCGCTCGGTGGTCTGGCGTAGGAACGGCGATGACGGCATGGAGATCGTGCCGCTGATCCCCTGGGAGGTGGTGGACTACGCCCCCTTCGAGATCCAGGACTACGAGGAAGACTACTAGTCCCGATCCCGCATGGTCCCGCGCTCCGCCCCCCGTCCGGCGAAGGCCACCGACCGCTTGCGCCTCGAGGTCTTCCACCACCTCTTCGCCGCGGCCGGGGAGGAGATGGGGGTGAGCCTGATGCGCTCGGCCTTCTCGCCGAACATCAAGGAGCGCCTCGACTTCTCCTGCGCCCTCTTCGACGGAGAGGGGCGCATGATCGCCCAGGCCGCCCACCTGCCGGTGCACCTGGGGGCGGCTCCCATGTCCGTGGCGGCGGCCCGGGAGAGCTGCGCGATGGAGCCCGGGGACGCGGTGCTCCTGAACGACCCCTACCGGGGCGGCACCCACCTGCCGGACCTGACCCTGATCTCGCCGGTCTTCCTCGGCGGGGCTGCGCGGCCGGACTTCTACGTGGCCAACCGCGCCCACCACGCGGACGTGGGGGGGCACACCCCCGGCTCCATGGCCCCGGCCCGGGACGTGCACGGGGAGGGCCTGCGCATCCCACCCACGCACCTGGTGCGGGGCGGTGAGATCGACGGGCAGGTGCTGTCCCTCCTGCTCGCCAACATGCGCGTGGCCCGCGAGCGGGAGGCGGACCTGCTCGCCCAGTGGGCCGCCAACCGGGTCGGCGCCCGACGCCTGGAGTCGATGGCGGCGGAGTACGGCGCCCGGGAGGTGCGCGCCCGGGCGGACCAGCTGATGGGCTGGACCGAGGAGCTCAGCCGCGACCTGGTGCGCCAGGTTCCCGCGGGCTCCTGGAGCTTCGAGGACGAGCTCGAGAGCGCCGGCCCCGAGGGCGCCTCCAGCGCGCGCATCCGCCTCGAGCTTTCCCGCGGGGGCAGGCGCCTGGTGTTCGACTTCCGCGGCACCGACGACCAGCTCGAGGGGGCCCTCAACACGCCCCGGGCTGTACCGCGGGCGGCGGTCTTCTACGCGCTCCAGCAGCTCCTGCCCGCGGGCACCCCCGCCAACGACGGGGTGCTGCGCCCGGTCGAGATCCTGACCCGTCCCGGCTCGCTGGTGGACGCCCGCTACCCGGCGCCGGTCGCGGCGGGCAACGTGGAGACGAGCCAGCGCCTGGTGGACGTGATCCAGGGCGCCCTGGCCCAGGTCTGGGGCGAGCGCATCCCCGCCGCCAGCGCGGGCACCATGAGCAACCTGACCTTCGGTGGGCAGCCTGCGGGGCAGGAGAGCGCCTTCGCCTACTACGAGACGATCGCCGGTGGTGCCGGGGCGGGGCCCGCCGGGCCGGGGGCCCACGCCGTCCAGACCCACATGACCAACACCCGCAACACGCCCATCGAGGCCCTCGAGGCCCAGCTGCCGGTGCGCGTCCTGCGCTACACCGTGCGGCGCGGCTCCGGGGGCGAGGGGCGCCACCGCGGCGGCGACGGGGTCGTTCGGCGCCTGCGCTTCCTCCAGCCGGTGCGGGTCGGCTTCGTCGCCGAGCGCAGCCAGCGCGGCCCCTGGGGCCTGGGTGGCGGCCAGCCCGGGGCCCCGGGCGGTGCTCGCGTGCGCGAGGCGGGGTCCCGGCGCGATCGCAGCGTGCCGAGCAAGCTCTCCCTGGAGCTGGGGGCGGGCGCGGAGTTCGAGGTTCGCACGCCCGGGGGCGGCGGGTTCGGGCGCGCGCGACGCCGCTGAGGCCTCACCGGCGGCGTGCCGGCCCAGGGAGCCGATTTGGCCCCGGGAGCGGCCCCCCGCGCTTGCCCCCCCAAGCCCGACCCGGGACAATGATTCGTCGCCGCCCACGCTCGCCCGACTCTCCCGCACCCTCTCACCCAGAGCAGCAGCCAGCATGCCTTCACTCAGCGTTTTCGGAGCCCAGTGGGGCGACGAAGGCAAGGGCAAGATCATCGACTTGCTCTCCCGGGACGTGGACACCGTGGTCCGCTACCAGGGGGGCGCGAACGCCGGGCACACGGTCATCGTGGGGGGCGAGAAGTACGTCCTGCACCTGGTCCCCTCCGGCATCCTGCACGCGGGGCGCGTCAACGTCATCGCCGGCGGGGTGGCCGTGGACCCGATCGCACTCCTGGAGGAGATCGACGGCCTGCGCCAGCGCGGCGTCGAGGTCGACGGCGAGAACCTGCGCCTGGCGGCCACGGCCCACGTGATCTTCGACCACCACCGGGTCATGGACCGCCTCTCCGAGCGCTGGCTCGGCGACGGACGGATCGGCACCACCGGTCGCGGCATCGGGCCGAGCTACGCGGACAAGGCCAAGCGCACCGGGCTGCGCATCGGCGACCTGCTGCAGCCCGAGCACTGCCGCACGCGCCTGCGGGCCGCCCTGGCCGAGAAGAACGCCGTGATCGAGAAGGTGCACGACTCCGAGCCCGTGGACGTGGAGGCCGAGGTCGAGCGTTTTGTGGCCCTGGGGGACCGGCTGCGTCCCTTCGTGGGGGACGCGGGGGCCGAGGTGCGCGCCGCCTACCGGGCGGGCAAGAGCGTGCTCTTCGAGGGGGCCCAGGGCTTCCTGCTCGACATCGACCACGGTACCTACCCCTACGTGACCTCCTCGAACACCGCCACCAACGGCATCCCGGCGGGGGTGGGCTTTCCCCCCAACCACATCGACCGCGCGATCGGGATCGCCAAGGCCTACTGCACCCGCGTCGGGGAAGGACCCTTCCCCACCGAGGACCTGGGCGCCGAGGGCGACGCCATCCGCGACGCGGGCCAGGAGTACGGCGCCACCACGGGCCGCCCGCGGCGCTGCGGCTGGTTCGACGCCCTGGCCATGCGCTACTCCCTCGAGCTGAACGGAGCCGACGGCTTCGTGATGACGAACCTGGACGTGCTGACGGGCTTCCCGGAGCTGCGCTGCGCCGTGGCCTACGAGGTCGACGGCCAGAGGGTCACCGAGTTCCCCGCGGGCACCGACCTCTCCCGGGTCACACCCGTCTACGAGAGCCGTCCCGGCTGGACCGAGGACATCTCGGGCGTGCGCGAGATGGAGGACCTGCCCGCCACCGCCCGGGACTACGTGGCCTGGATCGAGGACCTGGTCGGGGCGCCGGTGGTGATGCTCTCGGTCGGCCCCGACCGCGAGCAGGTCATCCAGACCCCTAGCTCCTCGCTGACCGCCTGCCAACCGAGCTGAGCCTTGCCCCCCCAGATCGAACGCCCGGACCTCGGCGGTCCCTTCCCCGAGAACATCGCCGTCATCATGGACGGCAACGGCCGCTGGGCCGAGGAGCGCGGCATGCGCCGCATCTTCGGGCACCGCGAGGGGGTCAACTCGGTGCGCGAGATCACCACCGAGTGCGCGCGGATGGGGGCCCGCAGCCTGACCCTGTACGCCTTCTCGGTCGAGAACTGGAAGCGCCCGCGGGCGGAGGTGCGCTACCTGATGCGTCTCCTGCGCCGCTTCCTGATCGACGAGCGGCCGACCCTGATGGAGAACGACGTGCGCCTGCTCGGCATCGGGCGCCTGACCGACATCCCGGACGACGCTCTCGAGACCCTGCGCGAGACCGAGCGCCTGACCGCGAACAACGGGGGCATGACCCTGCGCCTGGCCCTCTCCTACGGCTCGCGCACGGAGCTCGCGGACGCGGCCCGGAGGCTGGCCCAGGACGTGGCCCGCGGCGAGCGGCGCGCCGAGGACATCGACGAGGAGACCCTGCGGGACTACCTCTACGACCCCCACACCCCCGACCCGGACCTCCTGATCCGCACGGCGGGGGAGATGCGCCTGTCGAACTTCCTCCTGTGGCAGATCTCCTACACGGAGCTCCACGTCACCGAGGTCTGCTGGCCGAACTTCCGTAAGCAGCAATTGATGGAGGCCCTGCGCGCCTTCGCCTCCCGCGAGCGGCGCTTCGGCGGTCTGATCCAGGACGCGGCCGAGCCGGACCTGGGCGCCGAGCGCGCCTCCTGAGCCCGACCTGTCGATGGCGACGAAGCTCCAGAAGGTCGCCCTGCGCACGATCGTGGGCGGCACCCTGGTCGTGGTGTTGGGGCTGGTGCTGGATGCAGCCTACGAGAGCACCACGGGACTCGTGGTCTGGACCGCGGGTTGCGTGATGGCAGCCGGCTGCGTCTTCGAGACCCTGCGCCTGCGGGAGCTGGTGTCCCGAGAGCTGGCGGTGGGGCTGGGCCTGGGCTTCCTGGCGTCCCTCCTGCCGGGTGCCTGGCACTACTTTGGAGGGGATCTCGGGCTCGAGGGCGAGCTCTTCGGCGTCGACTACCCGAGCGCGTGGGCCGTCGCCCTCTCCTACCTCCTGGCGGGGATCACGACCCTCCTGTGGGCGGCCCTCTTCGCGCGCCGGAGCGCGCGGCCGGTGCTCGGCCTGGGGCTCGCGGTCTGGATCCTCGCGCCCCTGCCGGCCCTGACGCTGGTCTGGTCCGACTACGGCGCCTCGGGGCTGCTGGCCCTGGTGCTCCTGTCGAAGATCGGTGACGTGTTCGGCTACTACGTGGGCAACGCCATCGGCAAGGGGCACCCCTTCCCGACCATCAGTCCGGGCAAGACCACCGCCGGCTGCGTGGCCTCGCTCGTGGCGGGCACCCTGGCGGGGGCCGTCTGCGTCGAGCTCGGGCTCCTCCCCGGAGGCCGCGAGGCCCTGCTGCAGGGGCTGCTCGCCGGGGCCTCGATCAACCTGGGGTCCCAGGCCGGCGATCTCCTGGAGAGCAAGCTCAAGCGCGTGGCGGGGGTCAAGGACTCCGGCCCCTGGTTCGGGCCCTCGGGGGGCTTCCTGGACCTGGTGGACAGCCTGCTGGTCTCGGTACCCGTGGCGCTCCTGACCTGGCCGCTGCTCTTCTCCTGAGCCACGAGGGCACCTGCCCGGGGCGTGCCCTGTGACCTTAGTCTTTGGCGCGTAGGGGGTTGGCGAGGGGCCCCGGCTGTCCTCCGCGGCGCGCTCTCCCCGCCGGGCGACGCGCATTGACAGGGCCCGCGGCCTGGGGCGATGCTCTCGCCCAGCGCGCACTCCCGGCGACCGGCCCCAGCGAGCCCACCTTGATCGAGATCACCATTCCCCTGCAATCCCGGGACGAAGCCGTCCTGGTCCTCGGGCCCTACGACCGCTTCGCCAAGCTGATGCGGCAGGCCCTCGACATCGAGCTCTTCACGCGCAACGGGAATCTGCGGTTGAAGGGACTCGAGGGCGACGTGCTCGAGGCCAAGCGTCGCATCGACCACCTGCTGGGGAAGATCCGCAAGGGGCGCGAGCTCGACCTGCAGGCCATCGAGCGGATCCTGCTCGGCGATCCGCGCGATCGCGCCACGCGGGAGGCGAGCGAGCGCGCCACGGACAACGACCAGGGCACGGCCCCCGCCGCTGGTGCGGCGGGCGCGGCGGACCGGGCCGCGGTGCGCCCGGGCAGAGGTGTGCGCGTGCGCAGCCGGCCCGTGGAGCCCCGCGGGGAGAACCAGCGGCGCTACTTCGAGCTGATCCAGAAGCACAACCTGGTCTTCGGTACCGGCGTGGCGGGCACCGGCAAGACCTTCCTGGCCGTGGCCGCCGCCGTGCAGGCCCTGCGCAGCGGCGAGGTGCGGCGCCTGATCATCACGCGGCCCGTGGTCGAGGCCGGAGAGAACCTGGGCTTCCTGCCCGGGGACCTGCAGGACAAGCTCAATCCCTACGTGCGGCCGATCTACGACGCCCTCTCGACCCTCCTCGATCATGAGGACGTCGTGCGTCTCGAAGAGACGGGCATCATCGAGGTGGCTCCTCTCGCCTACATGCGCGGACGCACACTGTCGGAGTCCTTCGTGATCCTCGACGAGGCCCAGAACACCACCGTGGGACAGATGAAGATGTTCCTCACGCGCCTGGGCGAGGGCTCGCGCATGGTGGTCACCGGCGACCCGACCCAGAACGACCTGGACCCGCGCGTGAAGAGCGGCCTGAACGACGCGATCTGGCGTCTGCGGGGCTACCAGGAGATCGGCATCGTGGAGTTCTCGCCCCAGGACGTGGTGCGCCACCCCCTCGTCGAGAAGGTCGTGCGCGCCTACGAGACGAACTCCCCACGCAGGCCGGAGGAGAGGGACCAGGCTTGAGCTGGAAACCCGGCAGCTGGTTCGGAAGCGGGCAGGCGACGCTGCGGCGGGTCTCGCCGGAGAAGGCCAAGGCCATCGACGGAGACCGCCGGCGGAGCTCGGTTCCCCAGGCGGGGGAGAAGGTGACCGTGGCCGCGGTGACGACGGTCCTGGCGGCGCTGCTCATCGGCGCCGGCGCGGACCTCGACCTGCGCGGCTGGATCGGCCTGGTGGCCTTGATCGGCGTCACCCTGATCCTCTTCCTGCGCTACTTGCTCGACTTCCGCCGCGAGGTGCTGCACTCACTCGTGCGCGCCTCGACCCTGGCCTGCTTCCTGCTCCTGTGCCTGGCGGCTCTGCGCAGCTTCCACGCCTTCGTGGGGCTCGAGCACGCGGGTTTCCTGCCCCTGTCCCTCGCCAGCCTGGTGATGGTCCTCGTCTGGGGGCGCTCGGTGGCGATCGAGTGCACGGCCTTCGCGGCGGCGCTCCTGGGGCTGTACATCTTCCTGCACTCCGGCGGTGCGACGGCTGAGATCGAGGGCCTGGTGGTCTCGGTCTCCGGCGCGATCCTGGCGGCCATGGCCGCGGACGTGGTGCGGCGCCGCTCGACCCTGGTGCGGGTCGGGCTGGTGGTGGGCCTGGCCCAGGTGACCGTGGCGGGGACCTTCCTGCTGATGCGGCCGGAGCTCGTCGACGGGGGCGAGGCCTTCTCGACCCTCTTCCTGCTCGGTCTGCAGGGGCTCGTGGTGGGCCTGCTCGTCTCGGGCCTCCTGCCGACGATCGAGAGCGTCTTCTCGGTGACCACCGACATCAGCCTGCTGGAGCTCGGCAACACCCACGAGCAGCCCCTGTTGCGCAAGCTCCTGCTGCAGGCCCCTGGCACGTTCCACCACTCCTACATCGTCGGTCTCCTGTCGGAGGCGGCGGCCCAGGCCGTGGGAGCCAACGCCTTGCTGGCGCGCGTCGGCGCCCTCTACCACGACGTGGGGAAGCTCAACAAGCCGGACTACTTCGCGGAGAACAGCCCCAGCGCCCGCGCCCGGCACAGGGAGCTGACGCCGGAGATGAGCCTGCTCATCATCTCCGCCCACACCCGCGACGGCATCGAGCTCGGTCGCTACTACGGCTTGCCCCAGGCGATCCTCGACTTCATGCCGGAGCACCACGGCACGTCGCTGATCGAGTACTTCTACCACTCCGCTCAGAAGCTGCGCGGAGAGGAGAACGTGTCCGAGGAGAGCTTCCGCTACCCCGGGCCGAAGCCCCAGCGCATCGAGACCGCGATCGTCATGCTGGCCGACGCGGCGGAGGCGATCAGCCGCCAGATGCCCGATCCGACCCAGGCACGGCTGCGCGAGATGGTGCACGAGGTGGCCTTCAAGCGCTTGATGGACCGCCAGTTCGAGGAGTGCCCCCTGACCCTGCGGGACCTGGCGCGCATCGAGGACGCCTTCGTGCGCGTGCTGCAGGCCATCTACCACACCAGGCCCACCTACCCGAAGGGCAAGCCCAACCCCGCCGACCTGTCCCAGCCGAGCGAGGAGCGGCGCGCTGCCGTCCAGGAGCTGGAGCGCGAGGCGGAGCGCAAGAAGGCGGCCCTCGGGAGCTGCTCGTGACCATTGAGCTCGCCTGGGACGTGGAGGTTCCCACGTGTCTGGAAGGGGGGGCGCTGGTCCGCGCCGCCCAGGCTGCCCTCGAGCACGGGGGACGGCCGGAGATCGACCTGGAGCTGGTAGTGCTCTCCGACGCGGCCCTGGCGGAGCTCCACGGGCGCTACCTGGGGGACGACTCCCCGACGGACGTGATGGCCTTCGACCTCTCGGACGAGCACGGCGGGGCCCAGGGGGAGGTCTACGTCAGCCTCGACTGCGCCCGGCGGGTGGCCTCGGAGCGGGGGGTGGACCTCGAGCGCGAGCTGGCCCTGTACGTGGTGCACGGCTGCCTACACCTGTGCGGTCACGACGACCATGACGAGGGCGACCGCGAACGGATGCGCTCCGCGGAGCGGGCGGTGCTGGCCTCCCTCGGCCACGCGAACGACTCCGCACCCCACGATCGGTAGGCGCGCAGACGCGTTCACGCGGGACGCCGGACCCGATTCCTGCCGACGAATCTGGATTTTTTCGCCCGGGAACTCGCGGTCGTTCCCGGCCTGGGAAACTCGCGTTCTAGGCCGCTATTGATGTACTGCGCATCGATCTCGATTTCTGGTGCGCGCGCTCGGTCAAGAAAAAGAGTGCGCGAGACGGACTGCGTGCTTGATCGCGCATCGGGATTCCTTATCCACGATGCAAATCGAACGTCTTCGATGCCCCACGATCTCCGGGGTGAACAACACGACTCACGTCTTGGACAAGACCGAAACGAGTACGAGCACAGGCTTCACGCAGCCGATCGACTACGCGCCGCCCCCAGAGGAGGGCGCGTCCGTGCGGGCCCGTCGCGGCGAATCCGAGCTGGCCACTCAGCGTCGTTCGGTTCAGAGCTTCGCTCGCCAGCGCTTGGTTCAGGCCGAGGAGCGTCGGCGGCTGCTCCCCGAGGACTTCGAGCGCCGCGAGGCCGTCCGCGAGGAGCTCCCGCCCGAGATCGAGGCTCTCTGGCGCAACTACCGCGAGAACCCAGGCGACGAGGCGCGCAACTCCCTGGTGGGCGCCTACCAGGACTTCGCCGCTGAGGTGACCCGTCGCTTCGCCGCCCGCCTGCCCCGCAGCGTGGACCGCGGTGACTTGCAGACAGCGGGACAGGTGGGCCTGATGAACGCCATCGCCGGCTTCGACCCCGAGCGTGGCGTGCGCTTCGAGTCCTACTGCGAGCTGCGGGTCAAGGGGGCCCTGCTGGACGAGCTGCGCACCCAGGACTGGCTACCCCGCCCCTGGCGCCAGCGGGTCGAGCACCAGAAGCGGGCGGTGGAGGCCCTGCGCGCCCGGGAGGGGCGTGAGCCCACGGACGAGGAGGTGGCCCAGGAGATGGACCTCTCGGTCGACCTCTACCAGCAGCTCTTCGGCGTCGGTCTGCCCGGTACACCCTCGGGTTCGATGGCCACCGACGGCTCGGACGAGGACGTCATGCTGGCCCTCGAGATCGTGCCGGATCCCTCGGCGGTCGATCCGGACGACGGCCTGACCCGCGAGGAGCTCCTGACCCTCGTGACTCAGCGCCTGACGGAGCAGGAGTACCGCATCCTCTACCTGCGTTACTGGGAGGGGATGGCCATGCGGGAGATCGGCGAGCTGACCGACCTGTCGGAGTCGAGGGTCTGCAAGATCCACACGCGCTTGATCGAGCGCCTGCAAGAGCGACTGCGCGTCGCTCAGGACCGCGAGTAGCGGCCGGAACGAAAAAGGGCGAGGGCATGGAGCGCGGCTCCATGCCCTCGCAGTCCCGACTGGGATCCTCACCCGAGGGGAGGATCGAGGACGCGGTTCCCACTCAGGGCGCCCGGAGGCGACCCTCCACGTCGGCGAGCACGGAGCTCACGAGTCGAGAGACGTACCTGCGGGATCTGTCCCCACGGATCCCAAGGGTACGCATCTCCTCCAGACGCTGACGGGGCCCGTCCCCACAGGCCCGACAGCGTTCCCACCCCGCGCCCGCGCCCGGTGTGTGCTCCGGGCGAGGTGCGGTGTGCGGACTCCTTCCAGTTGGTGCCAGCGGAACGAGGGGTGCGCCGGAGCGACCCGTGCTCGGACCGTGGAGGGGCGAACGCCGGAGGCCTGTGCGCGTCGACGCGGATCCTGAGGAGCGGGCAAGGACTGCCGTGTGCTGCCTCTGTGAGACCGGGGTCGAGGTGCTGGTGATCATGCTTCCTGTGGTGGCGTTCGCTGGGAACCACCGGCAACAGGAAGGCGCTGCCCCGCCCCGCCGAAGCGGGGCGGGGCGCGTGGAGGGAGAAGCGAGTCTCCAAGCCACGACGTCCAGGGTCTGAAACACGGGGTTCCGGTTTGTCGCCCCTCGTTGACGTCCAGCTTGGATCGACGACCTTCGGTAGCTCGGCTGCCCCGAGGGGTCCGTGGCTTTGCGCCCCGGCCTTTCGACCGGTTTGCCCTTGTCGTGTCATCGAGAAGGCGGGGGAGAATACTTCGAAATCGCAAAGAGGCAAGTCGACCGCGTGCATTTCGGGGTGGAAGCCCTTTCCCGGCCGCACAAGCCACCGAATTGGAGACACTTAGGCCCGTTCTTCCCGGACGGAACGCCCGTGAATTCAGCGTTTTGTCCCGAAGACTCCTCTCTGCGGAAGAGGATTCCCCATTCGGGGGTCGGGGCCCGCCGAGGCGCTGCCCTCGGGGAGGAGCCTCAGTCCTCCAGGCAGCCCCGGATCTCCAGCAGGGAGTCCAGGAGAGGCGCCAGGTCCTCGAGCTGCAGGATGTTCGGCCCGTCCGAGGGGGAGGAGTCCGGGTCCGGGTGGACCTCGAAGAAGAGACCGTCCACCTGGCCCGTGGCCACCGCTGCCCGGGCCAGGAGCGGCACCCGCGCCCGGTCGCCCCCGGTGGACGCGCCCAGGGCTCCGGGCTGCTGCACGGAGTGGGTGGCGTCGAAGACCACGGGCTGGCCCACGGCTGCGAGGTCCACCAGGCCGGACATGTCCACCACGAGGCGCCCGTAGCCGAAGCTCGTGCCGCGCTCGGTCACGAGGACGTTGTCGTTGCCGCTCTCGCGGCACTTCTGGACGGCGTTGCCCATGTCCCAGGGGGCGAGGAACTGGCCCTTCTTGATGTTCACCGCGCGCCCGGTCCTGGCCGCGGCCACCAGCAGATCGGTCTGCCGGCAGAGGAAGGCCGGGATCTGCAGCACGTCGGCAACCTCGCCCACGGCTGCGCACTGGTCGGGGGTGTGCACGTCGGTGACCACCGGCATGCCCAGGCGGGAGCGCACCTGGCCCAGCCACTCCAGGCCCTGCTCCATGCCCGGCCCACGGCCCGAGTCCAGGCTGGAGCGGTTGGCCTTGTCGAAGCTGGCCTTGAAGACCGCGGGCACGTCCCGGGCCGCGGCCACCTCACGGACGGTCTCGGCGATCTCGAGGGTCAGGTCGAGGCTCTCGAGCACGCAGGGGCCGGCCAGCAGGAACAGGCGCTCGCCACCGAGGGTGGCGTCGCCGGCGGTGACGGGCTTGGGGGTGGGGCGGTCCATCGGTCGGGCGTCAGGGGACGAGGAGCTGGAAGCGGGTGCCGGTGACCTCGATCTGCACCGGCGTGGCGCCCATCGGGTCGCCGTCCACATGGTAGGGCACCGGGCGCCTGGAGGTGACCCGGATGCGCGAAGCCCGGCGCATGGAGATCGAGCCCCCCGGGACCAGGCCCAGGAAGACGCGCAGGGCGTAGACGATCAGCTGCAGGCGGCTCTGGCCCCGGAAGAGGAAGACCTCGAAGAGGCCGTCGTCGAGCACTCGCCCAGGGCAGAGCTTCATCAGCCCCCCGTAGTGGATCAGGTTGCTGGCGAGGACCTGGGAGAAGGTGCCCGGGAGGGTCTCCCCGTCGAGCTCCACGGTCAGGGGCTCACGGCGGTAGCGCCAGAGGGACCGCAGGCTCGAGGGCAGGTAGGCCCACTTCGAGAGGGAGCGTCCCTTGCGGTGCTCGTCCACGTCCTCGACCACCAGGGCGTCGGGGCCCACCCCGGTGACCAGGAAGCTGAGCTCGCCGTTCACGTCGGCCACGTCCATCTCGGCGGTCTTGCCCCCGAGCAGGACCTCGAGGGCGCGGTCCACGTCCCGGGGCAGGCCGAGGTCGGCGCAGAGCGCGTTGCCGGTGCCCATGGGCAGGACGCCCACCCGCACCGGGGGCGCGTCCGCGGGGCGCTCGCGCAGGCCGGTCAGGACCTCCCGCAGGGTGCCGTCACCGCCGACGGAGACCACCAGGTCGATCTCCTCCTCGAGGGCCTGCACCCGTGCCCGGGCGTCCTGGCTCCTCTGGGTGAGGTGCAGCTCGGTGGGCAGGCCCTGCAGGCCCAGGCCCTCCCGCAGCTCCGCGCCCGCGCTCTTCCCGCGCCCCTGCCCGGAGACGGGGTTCGCGACGATGAGGGCCTTGCGGTAGGGGGGCGCCGGGAGCATGGGGCGAGGATTCTAGCGGATGGGTCAGCGGGAGGTCCCGGGGAGCCCCGGTGAGACGCCTGGCCTCGCTCCCTTGACCCCGCCGGGTCAATGGGGATCCTGGGCTCCGTGCTCGACCGGACGCGCCCCAAGCTCCTCGTCCTCGGCGGCTCCGGATTCCTGGGGGCCCACGTGGTGCGTCAGGCCGTGGGGGCGGGCTTCGAGGTGACGAACGCCTGTCGGCAACCCGAGGCGACGCCGGACTCCGCGCGCGGTCGGGCGCGGGAGGTCGCCATGGACCTGGTCCGTGGCTTCGACTCGCTCCCGACCTGGCTCGACGAGTATCAGCCGGAGGCGATCGTCAACTGCGCCGCCCTCTCCCGGGCCGCGGCCTGTGAGCGGGACCTCGACCTGGCGATGTTGCTCAACGCCAGGATCCCGGGTGTCCTTGCGAGCTGGAGCGAGGAGCGTGGAGTCAAGCTCGTGCACGTGTCCACCGACCTGGTCTTCGGCGGCGAGCCGAGCCGTGCGCAGGGCTACTCCGAGGAGGACGAGCCGGCCCCGATGGGCAGGTATGCCAGCACGAAGCAGTCCGGAGAGAGCAGCGTGGCGCACGTCGCATCCGTCGCCCGCCTGCCCCTGCTCTACGGCGACTCCGACGGCCGCGGGCTGGGGGCTTCGGACTCCGTGATCGCCGCGGTCGAGCGCGGCGAGACCCCGAGCCTCTTCAGCGACGAGCTCCGCACGCCGCTCGACGTCGAAGAGGCGGCGGCGGCCCTGCTCGAGCTGGCCGGGACAGACCACGCCGGGATCCTCCACGTCGCCGGCCCCCGCTCCCTCTCGCGCCTCGAGCTGGGGATCCTGGCCCTGGGCTCCACGGGACGTTCGGAGGAGGAGGCGACCCGGCTGGTGCGCGCCTGCCTCCAGGCCGAGGTCGACGCCGGGGCGCCGCGGCCGCGGGACGTCTCCCTCGACAGCTCCCGGGCCCGCTCGCTGCTGCAGACGCGACTTTCGGCGCCGGAAGAGCGCCTGCGGCCCCCCACGGGTTGACCTGGGCCCGGGGGGCCGTTGAAGTGTCGCGCTCGACCTCCGCCCCGGACGCCATGGAACTCCCGACCCGCTACACCCCCGCCGACCACGAAGCCGCCACCTACGAGAGGTGGGAGAAGAGCGGCGGTTTCCAGCCCAAGCCCGACCCCACCGGCGCGGAGCGGCGCTTCACCGTCGCCATTCCGCCTCCGAACGTGACCGGCGCGCTGCACATGGGGCACGCCCTCAACGGGGCGATCCAGGACATCGTGGTGCGCCACCGGCGCATGTGCGGCTTCGAGACCCTGTGGATCCCCGGCACGGACCACGCGGGCATCGCGACCCAGGCGGTGGTCGAGAAGCGCCTCTACCAGGAGGAGAACAAGACCCGCGAGGAGATGGGCCGCGAGGCCTTCCTGGGCGAGGTCTGGAAGTGGAAGGAGGAGTACGAACAGCGCATCCTCGGCCAGTTCCGCGGCCTGGGCTCCTCGTGCGACTGGAGCCGCACCCGCTTCACCATGGAGGACTCCATGAGCCGCGGCGTGCGCGTGGCCTTCGAGCGCCTGTGGAAGAAGGGGCTCGTCTACAAGGGCATGCGGCTCGTCAACTGGGACTGCGTGCTGCAGACCGCCATCTCCGACGACGAGATCGAGAACGTCGAGCGCAAGGGCAAGCTCTGGTACATCAAGTACCCCCTGAGCGCGAAGCCCGGCGAGTACATCACCGTCGCCACCACGCGCCCCGAGACCATGCTGGGAGACACGGGGGTCGCCGTGCACCCGGACGACACCCGCTACGAGGACCTGGTGGGCACCACCTGCGTCCTGCCCTTCGTCGACCGGGAGGTCCCCATCCTCGCGGACGACACGGTCGACAAGGACAAGGGCAGCGGTGCGGTCAAGATCACCCCCGGCCACGACCCGGCGGACTACGAGCGCGGGGCGCGCCACAAGCTGCCGACGATCGTGATCCTGGAGAAGGACGGCAAGCTCAACGCCGAGGGCGGCCCCTTCGAGGGGCTCAGCCGTGAGCAGGCCCGCAAGCAGGTCCTGGAGCAGCTCGAGGAGCAGGGCCTGCTCGAGAAGACCGAGGACATCACCCACACGGTCCCCCTCTCCGACCGCTCCAAGAGCGTCATCGAGCCCCTCGTCAGCGAGCAGTGGTTCGTCAAGATGGAGCCCCTCGCGGGGCCGGCCATCGAGGCCGTCGAGACCGGCAAGCTGCGCTTCCACCCGGAGCGCTGGTCCAAGGTCTACCTGCAGTGGCTCGAGAACGTCCAGGACTGGTGCATCAGCCGCCAGCTCTGGTGGGGGCACCGCATCCCGGTCTGGTACGACGAGGACGAGACGCCCATCGCCTCCGTCGAGGAGCTGGAGATCGGCAGCCCGCATCCGGAGACGGGCAAGCCCATCGTGCGTCAGGAGGAGGACGTGCTCGACACCTGGGCCTCCTCCTGGCTGTGGCCCTTCGGGACCCTTGGCTGGCCCGAGCAGACCGAGGACCTGCGACGCTACTACCCGACCCAGTTCCTCTCCACGGGGCGGGAGATCATCTACCTGTGGGTGGCGCGCATGGTCATGGCGAGCTACGAGTTCAACGACCACCTGCCCATGGAGGAGCGCTGCCCCTTCGAGGTCTGCAACATCCACGCGACGGTGCTCGACGCGAAGGGGCGGCGTATGTCCAAGTCCCTGGGCAACGGCGTCGACCCCCTCGACATGATCGAGAAGTACGGCGCCGACGCCGTGCGCTACAGCCTGATCCTGCTCACCAAGGAGGGGCAGGACACGAAGCTGGCCCTCGAGAAGATCGACATGGGCTTCCGCTTCGGGAACAAGGTCTGGAACGCGGCGCGCTTCGTGCTGATGAACCTCGAGGGCGAGCGCGGGGCCGGTACGAGCGCCGACGCGGCGCGCCTGGAGGACCGCTGGATCCTCTCGCGCCTCTCCACGACGATCGCCGAGACCCAGGCCGCCCTGGACGAGTACCGCCTCAACGACGCGGCCCTGGGGCTCTACCGCTTCGTCTGGAACGACTTCTGCGACTGGTACCTGGAGCTGGCCAAGCCGCGCTTCACGAGCGCCGACGACCCCACCGGGCCGGCGGTGCGAGGGATCCTGGCGCGGGTCCTGGGGGACACCCTGGCCCTCCTGCACCCCTTCACGCCCTTCATGACCGAGGTCCTGTGGGGCGCCCTGGGCGAGGCCCTGGGTGGCGAGCGCAAGCTCCTGATGAACAGCTCCTTCCCGCGTGGTGAGGGGCTGGAGGCGGATGCGGGCGCGGAGGCGGACATGGAGCGCATCCAGGAGGTCGTGCGCGCCGTGCGCCAGGTGCGCATGCTGACCCAGGTCGGCGAGCGCAAGCCCCTCGTGGCTCACATCGCGGCCGGGAAGTCGGAGGACCTGGCCGCCCTCGAGGAGCACCGCCCGGCGGTCTGCGCCATGGCGCACCTCGAGGCCTACGAGGTGTCGAGCGAGATGCCGCGGCCGGAGGGGAGCGTGGTCGCGGTGGCGGGCACGACCCAGGTCTTCGTTGTGCTCGGGGACGACGTGGACCTCGAGGGGCTGAAGACGGTGATCGAGAACAAGCTCGGGAAGATGGAGAAGAACCTCCAGGGCATCGACAAGAAGCTCGGGAACCCGAAGTTCGTGGAGAACGCGGACCCGGAGCTGGTCGCGGCGGACCGCGCGCGGCGGGAGGAGCTCGTGGCGGAGATGGAGATGTTGCGCCGGAACCTGGGGGAGGAGTGAGTCTGGGCCAGGTTGGCATCCAGACTCGGTCCCTGGGCGCCTGAGAGCCCCCGAGCCCCCAGGCCTACCGCCGCCCGAGCTGTCGCAGGATCCCCAACGCCCGGTCGTTCGTCGGATCCAGCTCCAGCGCCTTCTCCAGGTCCGCCACCGCAGGCTCCACCTGGCCCTGCTGCAGGCGGCAGGCCCCGCGCCCGGTCCACGCATTCGCGTCCCCGGGTACGAGCTCGATGCGGCGGGTGAAGGCGCGCTCCCCTTCGGAGAACTTTCCCGTGGTGAGGCAGGCGATGCCGAGGCTCGACCAGGCCTGGGCGCGGGTGGGGTCGAGGCCGGTGGCGCGCTCGAGGGCCTCGATGGCGCCGGCGTTGTCCTGGGTCATCAGGCGCAGGGAGCCGAGCAGCTCCCAGCCCGGGGCGAAGGCCGCGTCGAGGTCGACACAGCGCTCGAGGGCCTCGCGGGCGCCGACCTGGTCCTGGGCTGCGAGGCGGATGCGCCCCGTGGCGAACCACACCAGGGCGTCGGTGGGGGCGTAGGCCCGGGCGCGGGCCAGCGCGGCTCTTGCCTCGGCGTGCTCGCCCTGGGAGAGGAAGTGCATGCCGACGCGCAGCAGCGAGTCGGCCAGCAAGGGCGCCTTGTCACCCGCCTTCCCCGGCGGGCCGGCGCTGGCGCAGGCGGCGTCGATGTAGAAGAGGGCCTCGCTCGGCCGCTCCAGGTCGATCAGGGCCCGAGCGAAGGACGAGGCGGCGAAGGGCCCGGCCGCGCCCCGGGCGCGGCCCGGGAAGGGGGCGCCGGCGAAGGCCGCGGCCTCGCCGTCGAGCTCGGCCGCGTCGCGGGCGATGGTCGCGGCCTCCACCGGGCCGCGGTAGACCACCGCCAGGCCGCCGCTGGCGTCGAGCAGGAAGGAGGTCGGCAGGGCCAGCTCTCGCTGGTGGTCGGTGACGCGCTGCTGCAGGAGGTCGAAGAGGGCCAGCCAGCCCGGGTCGGCGAGACCCGCGGGCGCGTCGAGCTCCAGGCGCTCCCACAGCTCCAGGGCCGCAGCCGCGTCATCGTCCACGGACAGGGCCAGGAGGTCGACGCCGGCCTCCGTGAAGAGCTCCCGCTCCCGGTCCCAGGCCCGCAGCTCCCCCTGGCAGCTCGGGCACCAGCTGGCCCAGAAGGTCACCAGCCGCGGGCGCCCGGTGCCGGTGCCGATGGAGGTGCGTGTCCCGTCGAAGGTCTCGACCTCGAGGGTCGGCAGGGCGACTCGCTGGGTCAGGACGACACGGCGGCTCGGCTCCTCGCGTCGAGGAGTGCCGCCCCCCGGGGTCAGGGCCAGGGGCCGCTGCGCGGGGGCCGCCTCGACCGCGCCCTCGCCCTGGACGATGCGGTGGCGCCCGCCCGGCCGGAGGCCGTCTCCGGCCGCCAGTGTCTCGCTCGAGCCGTCCGGCCACGTGATGCGGACGTCCAGGGGCCCCTCGTGGTCCCCCAGCCCGAAGTGCAGCCAGGAGCTGGACTGTCCGAGGTAGCCGCTCCCCAGGCGCTTCTCGCGCACCTGCAGCCGCTCCCCGGCGCGCACCTCGACCCGCGCTCCGACCGCCTCGGTGTTGGGGGCCTTCCCGACCAGCAGGAGCCGCAGCGACCTCCCCGCGCTCCCGTCGTTGCGCATCAGCTGCACCTGGGGCGCCGTGCGGTTCTTGATCCACAGGTCCAGGTCCCCGTCTCCGTCCCAGTCCACGCGGGCAAAGGAGCGCCCGTCATGAGGGAAACCCAGGCCCGCGGTGTGGGAGACGTCCACGAAGGTGCCGTCTCCGGCGTTCCAGAAGGCGCAGTTCGTCTCGCGCCCGCTCCAGGACTTGCCCTGGCGGATCATGCGGTTGACCGCCGCCCAGCCGTCCTCGTAGTCGAGGGTCAGGGTCTCACCGAGGGGGGAGCGCGACGTCACGCGTCGCCAGAAGAAGCTTCACAAGTCCTTGGTGGACTCGTTGGTGACGAAGCCGTTGGGCACGAAGAGGTCCTGGCGGCCGTCGTCGTCGAGGTCGACGAACTCCGCGCCCCAGGCCCAGCGCCCCATCCAGGCGCCGGCGGCCACGGTCACGTCCTCGAAGCGGCCGTCGCCGCGGTTCCTGAAGAGGGAGTTGCCCCGGGCGTGGCGCTGGAAGTTCTGGCGCGTGCCCTCGTCCGCCCCGGCCTGGAAGCGGCGCTGGTAGGCGATGCGTTGGCCGGCGGAGGAGAACATGTTGCTCACGTACACGTCCTCCCAGCCGTCCCCGTCGTAGTCGCCCCAGCTCACGCCCATGCCGGCGGAGATGTCCTCGACACCGGCCTTGCCCGCCACGTCGGTGAAGCGGCCGCCGTCGTTGCGGTAGAGGTTGTTGCGGCCGAAGTCGTTGGCCACGTAGAGGTCGGGGTCTCCGTCCCGGTCGTAGTCCGCCCAGCTGGCGGCGAAGCTGAAGCGGGTGTTGTTCCGGTCGAGCCCCACCGCGGCGGTGGCCTCCTCGAACTCGAGGTTGCCCCTGTTCCTGAAGAAGGTGTTGGGGGGGCCGTTGTTGGCGTCGTGGTAGGGAGACGGCAGGCCGCTGCGCTTCTCGGAGGTGGCGTAGTGGCAGACGTAGAGGTCGATCAGGCCGTCGCCGTCCGCGTCCGCGGCTGTCAGGGAGTAGCCCCCGGCGGAGGGCAGCTCGGCGGCGACCTCGTAGGGACCTTCGTCGCTGCGGCGCAGGAGGAGCAGGCCCGCGTCCGTGGCCAGGGCGAGCTCCGCGCGCCGGTCCCCGTCCAGGTCCGCCAGCAGGGCCGTGCGGCTGTTGTCGAGCCAGTCGAGGCCGAGGTCGGCGGAGCGATCCACGGCGCTGCCGTCGGGCTGCTGCAGGAAGAGACGGTTGGGCAGGCCCCCGGGCTGACAGACGTAGAGGTCCTCGCGGCCGTCCCCGTCGAAGTCGCCCACGGTCAGGCCGCAGTGGGCGTACTGGTCCATGCCCGCGGCGCGCTCGATGCGCGAGCACCAGTCGTCGGTGCCGCGCAGGAGTTGCTCTCCCCAGGCCGTGTTGGCGCCCAGCACCGAGGCCGTGCAGTCCGTGAAGAGGGGCGCCTGAGCGGCGCTCTCGCTGTAGGCCTCGGCGGAGAGGGCCACCAGGCGCCACGCACCCTCGACCTGTCTCCAGGTGGCGGTCCAGATGGCGTCGCTCTGCACGACTCCCTCGCTCTCGGAGGAGTCCGCGGGGTCGGTCCAGGCGCGGAAGAGCCCCTGCGTGAGGGCCACATCGGCCTCCAGGCCCTGGACGCGCACGACCTTGAACTTGACGTGGGGCTCCCGGCCACCGAGGAGCTCGGCCAGGGGTGCGAAGTGGGCCGCGAGGGCCTCCGGCCCTCGCGCGCGCTCGGGCGGGATCGGGCCGCGGGCGATGCGCAGGCGCCCGGTGTCGGGCAGGACCACCAGCTCCGCCGGCCTCAGGGCGCTCGAGACGACGCCCGCATCGATCCAGTCGGGGAGCTCCTGGCCCGCGAGGCCTCTACGGGCCAGCTCCTTCAACCGACCCTGGGCCTGGCTGGAGAGGACCTCGGTGTTCCAGCCCTCGAGGCCCGGATCCACGTGGCGCAGCTCGCCCTCCAGGCGGTCCTCCCCCAGCTTGCCGGGGGGCAGGGGGGAGGTGTCCTGGCCGGACGCGAGGGGCGCGCCCAGGGCCAGAGCCAGGAGAGAGCAGCCGATGCGCGTCCTGCGGCTCATCGGCTCCTCTCCGTCGTTCCTCTTTCGGCCGTGGCTAGCGGCGCCACTCTCCGTCGAGCAGACCCTCGTCGAAGCGCAGGGCCAGGGTGCCCTTGAGCCCCTTGCGGGAGCGGCCCTTCACGAAGTACTTCAGGTCGAGCCACTGCTGCTGGACCTCGATCTCCTCGACCTCGCCCTCTTCCTGGCCGGGGATCTCGAGCGTGACGGTCTTCTCGACCACGAAGGCGCCCAGCTTGGTGGCGCTGGTCACGTTGCCGTACTGGAGCTCGGGGGTGGCCATGGCGGCCACCGGAGTGCCCTCCATGTCGAGGAAGATGTAGTTGTCGACCTCCGGGTCGATCTCGAGGTGCTCGTCCACCCGCAGGGTGGTGGGGCCGTCGCCGTCGTCTTCCTTGGAGCCGGCCTCGACCGGGGCGGCCTCGTCGCCCTCACCCTCGGCGTCCTGCGGGGCCTCGCGGTCGGGGTACTTGCCCGCGCCGCGGATGGCGACCAGGTAGGTGCCGGCGCGCAGGGCGGGCTCGACCATGTCCTGGTTGGTGGAGAGGAAGCCCACGAAGGTGATCTCGTCCTTCTGGCTGCCCTTGCGGATGTCGTTGACCCCGTTGGTCTGGATCTGCTCGGTGGGGGTGAACAGGATGTAGTCGTAGCCGGTGATGACCGCGTAGCCGGGGGTCTCGGAGGCCCCGTCGGTGGAGTGCCAGCGGTCCATGGCGGTCACGGCCTCCGGCAGGTAGGTGACCGGGCCCTTCGAGTCCTGGGGGCGGATCTCGTTGGGGATGTTCTTCATGCGGTCGCGGGCGAAGTCGACGCCGGGCTTGACCGAGGCCGCGCAGCGGAAGCCGAGCACGCTGGCCTTCTGGTAGCGGTCGAAGCCGCCGCGGGTGGAGGCGCGGGCGAACAGCTTGCTCACCTGCTGGCCGCCGGAGCGCACGACCCTGCGGTCGGCGCTGAACTTGGGCATCTTGTCGATCTCCTTCTGGAGGGAGCCCTTGCCCACCTTGAAGCGATCGTGCTTGAACTTCGGGTAGGGGTCGTAGCGTGAGCTGGTCCACTCCCAGACGTTGCCGTTGAGGTCCTGGATGCCCTCCGGGCTCGCTCCCTCGGGGAAGCTGCCGACGTCGACGCAGTCACTGATCTTGCGCAGCTCCGTGGTGGCACAGGCGTTCTCCTTCCAGTCCTCGCCCCAGGCCCAGTCGCGGTCGCTGTTGCCGCGCACGGCCCGCTCGAACTCGAACTCGGTCATCAGGCGCAGGCCGGCCCACTCGGAGTAGCCCCGTGCGTCCTGGTAGTCGACGAACACCACGGGCTTCTTGGCGATGGCCTCGGGCATCTCCCACTCGGAGTTCTTCCAGTTCTGCTCCCACCAATACGGCTTGTCGATGGGCTCGGGGCGCTCCGGCATCGCGGTGTTGTTGGCGCGAGCCTCGCGGACCTTCGCGCCGTACTCGTCCTGCTGGGCCTTGATGGCGTCCTGGATCGCGCCGTCGCCCCAGAGGTAGGGGGGCATGGCCCCGGTGGCCTTGACGTACTCGTGGAACTGCTCGTGAGTCGTCTCGGTCACCATCATGTAGTAGTCGTCGACGTTGACGGTGTGCTGGGGCGTCTCGCCCAGGAAGCCGGCGGCCTTCTCCTGGGCCTCCTTGTGCTCCTCGATGAACTTCTTCATGTCCTTCAGCGAGGTCCCGATCTTCGTACGGCCGCCATTGACCAGCACCAGCCCCGGCGGGTTCTGGGGGGCGTCCTTGGTCTCGGAGATCGGGGCTGCAGTGCCCGCATTCGCGGAGGCCCCGGGGGTGACCCCCGGGGAGATGAAGAAGATGGCCGCGAGGGCCAGGGTGGTCGACGTCAGCGAGTGCATGGAATCGGTCGGGTTCCGGGTCGGCGGAGCGCCCTGGAGGCGCTGCGGGGAGGGGGGGCCGGGGGGACCGGGCCCAGGCCCACCTCTAGTCCTGAGGGGCAGAGATGTTACGCCAGGTACGCCCGGCCCGCTGGCACAAAATGGGCCGACGGGGGCGGGGCCGCGAGGGGTGAAGCCTGAGGCTTACTCCAGTCTGACGCCGGCAGCCTCCAGGTCCTTCTGGGGCTGGGCGATCCACTCCTCCCCGTGGACATCCAGGAGCTTCCCGAACTCGTCCACGACGTCCGGATCGAAGGCTTTGGCGCGGTTGGTGAGGAAGAACTCCTGGCAGCGGTCGAGCTCCCAGGCGGGCTTGTAGGAGCGTCGCGTGGAGAGGCTGTCGAAGACCTCCACGACCCCCAGGATGCGCCCGGGCAGGCTGATCTCCTCGCCCTCGACGCCCTCCGGGTAGCCCATGCCGTCCCAGCGCTCGTGGTGCTCGGCCACGTAGGTGCAGACCTCGCGCAGCTGGGGGTGAGCCCCGAGCTTCTCGGCCCCGAGTGCGGGGTGGCGCTGGACCTCCTTGTACTCCGCGGCGGTCAGGCGACCCTTCTTGGTCAGGAAGCCCAGGTCGTCCAGGTAGATCTTGCCGTAGTCGTGGGCGATGGCTCCCAGCTCGAGGCGCTCGAGGGTCGGCTGGTCGAGGCCGAACTTCAGGCCCAGGATGCGGCTGTAGCGGCGGGTGCGCTCCGCGTGGCCGGCGGTGTAGGGGTCCACCCGCTCGATGGTGTTGGCGACCATCTCCGACAGGATGTCCACCATGTCGGCGAAGCGCAGGGAGTCCGGGTCCGTGCGGAGCTGCCGCTCGCGCAGGGCCTTGTGGACCATGGCGCCCAGCACGATCGGGTCCACGGGCTTCTGGAGGTAGTCCATGGCCCCGCCCTTGATGGCGGAGACAGCGCTGTCGATGGCCGGGTAGCCGGTCATCAGCACCACGACGGCCCGGGGCTGGAGCTGCCGGGTGGCGGCCAGGATATCGTCTCCCGCGCTGTGGCCCTCGAAGACCACGTCCGTGACCACAGCGTCGAACTCGAGGGTCTCGAGCAGCTTCAGTGCCTCCGCCGGCTGGTGGCAGAGGTGGACCTGGAAGCCCTGGGTCTCGAGCACGGCGCCCATCAGCTCGATGGTCTTGCGCTCGTCGTCGACGAGGAGGACTTGGGGGTGCTGTCGGCTCATGGCTCCGGGAGGAAGGCGTGGCGGACGGGGACGCGGCACCTTGTACCAACCGGGGAGGGGCGGTGGAAGCGCGACGCGGGGCGAGCGGGCGCTATCCTGGGGCCCATGGAAGGTGACCCCGAGCTGCAAGAGTGGACCGTGCCGAGCGAGGCGGAGGGAGAGCGCCTGGACCGCTTCCTGGCGGCCAGGGTGCCGGACTGGTCGCGCTCCAAGCTGCAGGCCTTCATCAAGGAAGGCCTGGTCGAGGTGGCGGGCCGCCCCCAGCGCAAGAGCGGCGCGCCCCTCGGGGCCGGGGAGCGGGTCGCCGCCCGCCTGCCGGAGAGCCGGCCGGCCGCGGACCCGGCCCGGGCCCGTGAGCTGGCGGTGCTCTTCGAGGACGAGCACCTGCTCGTGGTCGACAAGCCCGCGGGGCTCTTGACCCACCGGCGCGAGGCCTCCCCCGAGGTCAGCCTGGCGGAGCTGGCGGTGGCCCGCTGCGGCCCCTTGCCCTCGCCCCAGGGCGAGGACAGGCCGGGGATCGTCCATCGTCTGGACCGCGAGACGAGCGGCGCGATCGCCCTCGGCAAGACAGAGGCGGCCCTGGCGGGGCTCCTGGCCCAGTTCCAGGCTCGGGAGGTGAGGAAGACCTACGAGGTGCTGGTGGCCGGTCGGCCGCGCTTCGCCTCGGACTGGCTCGAGGCGCCGATCGGGCGCCACCCGCGGCACCCCGAACGCATGGGCGTCCTGCCCGAGGGGGAGGGCGGGCGGCCGGCGGCGACCTTCTACGAGGTGATCGAGCGCTGGGGGGACTTCGCCCACCTGCGGGCCCTCCCGAAGACCGGCCGCACACACCAGATCCGGGTGCACCTCTCCTCGATCGAGCTGGAGGTCCTGGGGGACAAGGTCTACCGGGTGCGGAAGGGTCGGCGCCCCGCCCTACCGGAGGGTGCCCCGGCCCCGCGGCGCCAGATGCTGCACGCCGCGCGCCTGGAGCTGCGGCACCCCACGAGCGGCGAGGCCCTGAGCTTCGAGGCCCCGCGGCCGGCGGACTTCGAGGCCCTTCGGTGTGTCCTGGCCACAAGCGAGCCGGCCTGACTGGAATCGAGGGCCTGTGGACTCCCATCGCCCTCGCGACCCTCACCGGCCCCGGTGAGACCCAGCTGGCGCCGAAAGGAAACGACCCCGTCGCGCTCTGCGCGGGCGTGGAGCTGGCCGGCAAGGAGGCTCTCAGGTTCGACTTCGGCCGCTACACCTACCGCTTCGTCGACGCGGAGCGGCTGGAGACCTTCCGCGCCGATCCAGAGCGCTACGCGATCCAGCGGGACGGTGCCTGCGCGCGGATGGGGCCCTTGAGCGGTATCGCGGACCCGGACCGCTGGATCGTGTACGAGGGGCGCATCTACATCTTCTCCTCGAGGGAGTGCCAGAACGGCTTCCTCAAGACCCCCGAGCGCTACCTGGAGGTCTCACCCTGCGCGAATCCCTGATCCTCTTTCTGGGCCAGGGACGGCGCGGACTTCCTGGCCGCCTACGACGGGGCGGGGACCTTCCGGGAGCAGGCCGTCGAGAACCTCCTGGTGCGTCACGCCGGGCTGGAGACGACCTGGCACCTGGATCCCGAGAGCGCCGAGATCGTCGGCCTCAGCTGGCGTGGCCGGGCGGGGTCGGGGGTGATGCGCGAGGTCGAGGAGGTCGTCACGGAGACGGTCGTGGTCGAGGGCCTGCGCCTGCCGAAGGACCGTACCGTCTTCGCGGACGGTAAGCAGAAGCAGAGCCTCTCGCGACCCTGGGGTCGGGTGGAGGTTCGGACCGAGAGCCCGGCCGACGGGCCGGCGTAGAAGGGCGACTGGGGCGCGCGTCTTCGACCGTACCGCGATCGGCAGGACGGCCGCGCAACAGCCGCGTGGGGCTCGATGATCGATATCGCGGGGAATCGTGAAACGCCGGCGGGGGTCCGCGGCACCCCAGGATGTCCGCGGGCCTGATACGGTGGATCGACCCGTTCTCTCTCTAGGCTCGTCCGGGAACTCCTCATGAAGCGTATCTGCACCCTAGTCATCCTCCTTGCGGCCAGCACGGCACCCGCCACGGCCCAGTGCTTCGAACAACAACTGCTGGCCAGCGACGCGGCCGACGTGGACCTCTTCGGCTGGTCCGTCGACCTGCACGGCGACCTGATGGTCCTCGGCTCCCTGCGCGGGGACGACGCCTGTGTGAGTAACCCCGAGTGCAACTCGGGCACGATCTACGTCTTCCGCCGGACTGCCGGGCTGTGGGCGGAGGAGGCCAAGCTCTTCCACTCGGACGGCGCCATCGGCGACGAGCTCGGCCAGGACGTGGCGGTCTACGGGGAGCGGGTCGTCTCCGGGGCCCACATGAAGGGTGCCGGGGCCGCCTACGTCTGGAGCCGGGCCAGCGGGGCCTGGGTCCAGGAGCAGAAGCTCACCGGCAGCGGCACCCAGATGCACTTCCACTTCGGCCACTCGGTCTCCATCGACGGGGAGACCATCGTCGTCGGCACCATGCGGGACGACCACCAGGGCGAGGAGACGGGCTCGGCCTACGTCTTCACTCTTCAGAACGGCGTCTGGATCGAGCAGGACTACCTGACCGCCAGTGACGCCGGTGCGGGGGACCGCTACGGCCGGAGCTGCGACATCCAGGGCGACTTCATCGCCATCGGCAGCCACCGTCACGACGGTGTGGGGGGCGACTCGGGCTCGGCCTACGTCTACGAGCGCGACGATGGCGGCACTCCGGCGGACCCCGCCGACGACTCCTGGCCCGAGGCCGCGGCCCTGGTGCCCTCGGACACGGCCCCCGGCATCCAATTCGGCCGTTGCGTGGACCTCTCGGGCAACCTGCTCGTGGTCGGCGCCGACGCGGGACTGAACGGCAGCGGCGTGGACACCGGCGCGGTCTACGTGTTCTTCCGCTCGGGCGGGGCGTGGATCGAGGTCCAGAAGCTCACCCCCAGCGACGGCCAGGCGGGCGACGCCTTCGGCACCGGCGTCTCGATCGACGGGACCACGATCCTCGTGGGCAGCAAGGGCCACGACGCCGGCGTCGCCGAGACCGGCGCCACCTACGTCTTCACCCGCACCAACCTGGGTTTCTTCGAGACTGCCAAGCTCCTGGGCAATGACACGGTCACGGGCGACCAGGTGGGGCACGAGAACGGTGTGCACGTGATCGGGAACACGGCGGTCATCACCTCGCGCTTCAGCGACACGGCGGCCAGCATCGGTGGCAGCGCCTACACCTTCACCCTCGACGACTGTCTGGGCTCGAACTACTGCGACGTCACCCCCAACTCCGCGGGTTCCGGCGCCGAGATCCGCGTTGCGGGCGTGCAGTCGATCGATGCCAACGACTTCACCCTGATCACCACCGGCGCCATCCCCAACAAGGTGGGCCTCTACTTCTACGGGCCGAACCAGGTCGACATTCCCCTGGGGAACGGCAAGCTCTGCATCAGCCCCGTGGTGCGCCTCAACCCTCCGATCATCACGGACTCCACGGGCGTCGCCACTCGACCGGTGGACTTCACCGTCTTCCCCGCCGGCTCGGGCGCCAACCAGATCACCCCCGGCTCGACCTGGAACTTCCAGTACTGGTTCCGTGATCCCCCGGCGGGCGGCGCCGAGTTCAACCTGTCGAACGGGGTGCAGGTGAGCTTTATCCCCTGATCACCAAGAGGGGGGCCGAGGAGAACGCCAGGCAGGTGATCACACTCGGCCTCCTGCTGACCTCGGCTGCGCGTCCTCAGCGCCGGCGCAGGAAGGCCGGGTCCAGATAGCGGGTGCCCAGGGACTGCGCCGCCTGGCGCTCGTCGGGGGTCGGCACGCCGATCTCGAAGGCCATGTCCAGCTGGTCCGCGAGGGCGTGGCGCAGCTTCTCCGCGACCGCTGCGGGGTCCACAGCGCCCACGGTTGCGATGTCGCCCTCCAGGGGCGAGCTGCCGAGCTTGATCGAGCCGTGGTGCAGCACGCGCCCGTCCTTGCGGCGCTGCGCGGAGCCCACGCCCTTGCGGGCGCCCCAGACCAGGTCCTCGCAGCTCGACTTGTGGAAGCACATGCCGGTCTCGGGGCGCTCGGACTCGAGCTCGACTCCGCGGCCGCGGGCCGTGGCCTCGACGCCGAAGTGCGCCAGGGCCGAGGCGATGGCGGCGTGCACGCGGGTGTAGGAGTCGCCGATGGGGACCGCGTAGAGGGGATGGTCCAGGGGCGCGGTCAGCGAGAAGGTCAGCTCGTTGACGTGGTGGATCGCCCCGCCGCCGGTGATGCGGCGTACCACGGCCCCGGCGCTCGAGGTGCCCGCGACCTCCTGGTAGCGCTGGAAGTAGCCCAGGGACAGGGTGTCCGGCTTCCAGGAGTAGAAGCGCAGGGTCGGCGGCGCCTCCGGGGAGAGCAACAGGGCCTCGTCGAGGCCCATGTTGAACGAGGGCGGCGCACCCCAGGTCGTGATGGTGCGCCAGACCTCCATCTTCGGCTCAGCCCTTGTGGCAGGCGTGGCGCAGGATCGGCTGCTTGACCGCCCGCCCCTCGTCGAGGCGGCCGACGGGCGTCGTGACCGGGGCCGCGTGGAGCTTGTCCGGGTCGTCCTGCGCCTCCTCGGCGATCAAGAGCATGTCCTCGACGAAGGCGTCGAGGGTGGCCTTGGTCTCGGTCTCGGTGGGCTCGATCATCATCGCCTCGGAGACCACCAGCGGGAAGTAGATCGTCATCGGGTGGTAGCCCAGGTCGATCAGTCGCTTGGCCACGTCGATGGCGTGGATGCCGTGCTCCTTCTGCTTGCGCGTGTTGCACACGAACTCGTGCATGCACATGCGGTCGAAGGGGACGTGGTAGGTGCCGTTGAGCTTGACCCGCAGGTAGTTGGCGTTGAGCACCGCGTTCTCGGCCACGCGCCGCACGCCCTCCGCGCCGAGGCGGCGCAGGTAGGAGTAGGCCCGCACGAGGACGCCGAAGTTGCCGGGCCAGCCCCGCAGCATGCCGATCGAGTCGGGGGCTTCGTAGTCGAGGCGCAGGCCCTCGTCCTCCTCGACCACCCAGGGCGCGGGCAGGAAGCAGGCCAGCTCCTGGGTGACGCAGATCGGCCCCGCCCCCGGACCCCCGCCGCCGTGGGGCGTCGAGAAGGTCTTGTGCAGGTTGATGTGCATCATGTCCACGCCGAAGTCGGCGGGGCGAGCCACGCCCATGATCGCGTTCAGGTTGGCGCCGTCCATGTAGACCAGGCCACCCGCGGCGTGAACGAGCTCGCTGATGCGCTGGATGTTGGTCTCGAACAGGCCCAGCGTGCTGGGGTTCGTGATCATCAGCACGGCGGTGTCGTCCCCGACCTTGGCCTCCAGGTCGGCCAGGTCCACCAGCCCGTCCTCGCCGGACTTGATCTCCACGGCGGTCAGGCCGGCCGTCGCGGCGGAGGCCGGGTTCGTGCCGTGGGCCGAGTCGGGGATCAGGACCTTGTTGCGGCCCGTCTGGCCCAGCTTCGCGAAGTGGGCGTTGGCAACGAGCAGGGCACTCAGCTCTCCCTGCGCACCGGCGGCGGGGTGCAGGGTGACGCCGGGCAGGCCCGTGATCGCTCCCAGTCCGCGCTCGAGGCTCTTCATCAGGCGCAGGGCACCCTGCGCCCGGCCCGGGTCCACCTCCGGGTGGATGTCCGCCATGCCAGGCAGGGCGGCCATCGCGTCGTTGGTGACCGGGTTGTACTTCATCGTGCACGAACCCAGCGGGTAGAAGCTGTCGGCGATCGAGATGTTCTTCTTCGACAGCAGCACGTAGTGGCGCAGGAGGTCGAGCTCGCCGATCTCCGGCAGGGCCGGGGGCGTGCTGCGCAGGGCGCCCGCGGGCAGCTTGGAGAGGTCGGCCTCGGGGACGTCCAGCTTCCCCAGGCGTAGGGTGCGGTTGCCGGGGCGGCTCTTCTCGAACAGCAGGGTGTCCTTGTTCATGGCAGAAAGACCTAGGCGACCGGAGCCGCGCTCGAGAGGGTCGCGAGGGTGTTCACCAGGCGGTCGATCTGGGCCCGGGTGGTGGTCTCGGTGAAGGCGAGCAAGAGCGCGTCCTCGCCGAGCTCGGGATACCAGCGCGCCAGGGCCAGGCCGCCGATCATGCCGCTCCTGTCGATGGCCTTGTTGACCTCCGCGGCGGGCACCGGGCAGCGCAACACGAACTCGTTGAAGAAGCCGCTGTCTCCGAAGGGCAGGCTGTAGCCCTCGAGGCCGCCGAGCTGCGCGGCGGCGTACTGGGCCTTGGCCAGGGAGTGGCGGGCCACCTCCGCCAGGCCCTCGGGACCCGCGGCGGCCATGTAGATCGCCCCTCGCAGCGCGATCAGGGCGTTGTTGGTGCAGATGTTGCTCGTGGCCTTGGCACGCCGGATGTGCTGTTCGCGGGTCTGGAAGGTCAGGGCGAAGCCGCGCCGGCCCTGCTCGTCGACGGTCTGGCCGACGATGCGCCCGGGCATGCGCCGCACGTCCTTCTGGGCGCAGGCGAAGAGGCCGAAGGAGGGGCCGCCGAAGCAGGGGGGGGTGCCCAGGCACTGGCCCTCGCCCACGGCGATGTCGAAGCCCTGGGCGCCCGGGCTCTCGAGCAGGCCGAGCGAGGTCGGGTAGGCGCTGCAGATGGCCACCGCACCGGCGTCCTTGGCGGTGGTCGCCAGGGCCTTGCCGTCCTCGATCACGCCGAGGGTGTTGGGGCTCTGGACCAGGACCGCGCAGGTCCTGTCGTCGGCCAGGGAGCCCAGGTCCGTCCGGCCGTCCGCGCCCAGCGGCGCCTCGACCACCTCGAGCTCGGTCCAGCGCAGGTAGGTCTCGAGGCTCCTGCGGGTGTGGGGGTGCACTCCACGCGACACCACCACCTTGTCTCGCTTGCGCACCATGTTCGAGGCCATGATGACCGCCTCGACCGCCGCGCTGCAGCCGTCGTACATCGACGCGTTGGCCACCTCGAGGCCGTAGAGCTCCGCGACCATGGTCTGGAACTCGAAGAAGGCGGTCAGGGTGCCCTGGCTGCCCTCCGGCTGGTAGGGGGTGTAGGCGGTGACGAACTCGTGGCGGTTCTGCAGGGAGTCGACCACGTTCGGCACGAAGTGCCGGTAGAGCCCCGCGCCGAGGAAGGAGCCCCCCTCGAGGGTCGAGTTCCAGGAGGAGAGCTCGGCCATCTCCCTGCGCAGCTCGTCCTCGGAGAGACCGGCGTCGATGGGCAGGAGCTCGGAGAGGCGCAGCTCGGCGGGGATCCCCTCGAAGAGGTCCTCCATCGACCTCACGCCGATGGCCGAGAGCATCTCGGCCCGGTCCGCGTCGGTGTTCTGGATCCAGGGCATGGTCTGTCGATTCGGTAGGGGTCAGCCTTGCTTGGCCAAGAGCTCCTCGTAAGCGGCGGCGTCGATGAGCGCGTCGCTGGTCTTGTGGGAGAGCTTGATCTTCACCATCCAGCCCCGCTCCCAGGGGTCCTCGGCCACGATCTCCAGGTGGTCCTCGATGGCGGTGTTGACCTCGATCACCTCGCCCCCCAGGGGCGAGTTGAGGTCGGCCACGGCCTTGACGGACTCGATCTCGCCGAAGGTCTCACCGGTCTCGAGCTGGCGACCCACCTCGGGCAGGTCGCAGTAGACGAGGTCGCCCTCGTTGCCGCTGGAGAGCTCCTCCACGGCGAAGTCGGTGATGCCGACGATGCCGATGTCGCCGTTGATCTTGATCCACTCGTGGGACTCCAGGTACTTGCGGTCGTCGGGTCGCATGGTCGTAGGCGAGCGGGTGCCCGCTGGGGTGAGGGGTTCGTGGTGGAAGCGGTATTGGATGCGGGGCCGCAGGGCCGCTACTTGCGGGTGCGGGAGTAGAAGGGCAGGGCGCAGAGCTTCACGCCCTGGCGCTTGCCTCGGATCTCCATCTCGAGCTCGACACCCGGCTGGGCCAGGTCCACCGGCACGTAGGCCGTGCCGATGTTCGTCTCGAGTGTGGGGGAGACGGCGCCGGAGCAGACCTCGCCCACCTGGCGCGCGCCATGGAACAGGGGGTAGCCCTGGCGCGGGACGCGCTTGCCGTCGGTGGTCAGGCCGGCCAACTTGCGGGTGGGACTCTTCCGTACGCGCTCGAGCGCGTCACGGCCGATCCAGTCGCCCTTGCCCTCGGCAAAGGAGATGGCGAAGCCCAGGTCGGCCTCGACCGGGTTGTGCTTGGCGTCGATCTCGTGGCCGTAGAGCGGCATGCCCGCCTCTAGCCGCAGGGTATCGCGGGCGCCGAGGCCGATCGGCTGCACGTCGGCGTCGGCGCCGGCCTCCATGATCCCGCTCCAGAGGCGCGCGGCCTCGGCGTTGGGGAAGTAGATCTCGAAGCCGTTCTCCCCGGTGTAGCCGGTGCGGCTGATGCGGGTGTTCTCCAGGCCGCAGACCGTCCCGAACAGGAACTTGTAGTAGCCGAGCTTGTCGAGCTCGCAGTCGGTGGTGACCTTCGAGAGGACCTCCAGGGCTCGCGGGCCCTGCAGCGCGATCATCGTCTCGCGCTCGGTGCGGTGGTCGATCTCCACCTCGAAGCCGTCGGTGTGGGCGCCCATCCACTCGAGCACCGCGTCGGTGTTGGAGGCGTTGACGACCAGGTAGACCTCCTCCTCGTCCCGGTACACGAGCAGGTCGTCGATCGGGTTGCCGTCCTCCCGGCAGAAGAGGGTGTAGCGGATCGACCCCAGGGGGATGCGGGCCACGTGGTTCGTGGCCATGCGGTCCAGGTAGTCCACCGCGTCCGGGCCGCGCACGGCCAGGCGGCCCATGTGGCCCAGGTCGAAGAGGCCCGCGGCCCCGCGCACGCGCCGCGCCTCCTCGAGGATCGGGCCGTACTGCACCGGCATGTGCCAGCCACCGAAGTCGACCATCTTGGCGCCGGCCTCGACGTGAACCGGATGGAGCGGGGTCTGTTTCAGCGATGTCGCCATGGGGGTCGCGCGGGAGGATATCTATGAAGAGGGGGCGCCCCAGCCTGCTCGGCTCGTGGCGCCCCTGTTCGAGTTTCCCGCCCGAGGGCGGTTGTTCAGGAGTGGATCAGACCTGGGTCCTTTTGCCTGAGAGTTTCGCCCGGCCGCTCTGGGTCCGGGCTTGCCCCTTCGGCGTCCGGCGGGACGGGTCCCCCGGAGCTCTCCCGCAGGTCTGCGGTGTTCCGGGCGAGAGGATAGTCCATGCGGGGCGTGGGGGAGAGCAAAAAGCGTCTCGTCGGGGCCCCCGCCGACCGGGTTGGGGATCCGGGGGTAGGGTTCGGGTGCGGAGGTCCCTGTACGGGGCCGCGGGGCCTCTCCTCCACCTCCGCCTACCTCTCATGATTCGACCCGTTCTCCGCCCTCTCCTGGCGCTCGGAGCCGTGGGCGCCCTCGCGGCGGGCTCTCCCGCTTCTCCCGCTCCCCAGGGCCTGGTGGGCCCCTTTCAGGGGGGACAGCGCTGGGTCCACGCGGCCGGACTCCAGACTCCCTTCATCCCCACCCGCGTGCGCTTCGCCGCTCGCGGTGAGCTGGTCTGGGCCGCGGGGGAGGTGGCCAATCCGCGCCTGATGCTCATCGACGGCTCCGGTTCGGGCGTGGTGCAGCCCTCGCTGCTCGACACCAGCGTGGCGGGGGCCTCGGACATCCTGGCCGTGGAGGCCGGACCGCGCGCGGACCGCCTGTTCGCCCTGCAGCAAGTTCCTGAGCCCGACCTGTTCAACCGTCGCACGCTCCTGACCCGCCACGACGCCCTGGCCGCCGGGGGCGGGTCGCCCTTCGCGCCGGTCTGGACCCACTCCCTCGACTTCCTCGCCAACGGCGGCGCCCTGCTGGGGATCGATGCGCTCGGAGAGCGCGCCGCGCTGGCCGCTGTGAACGACGGGGCCGGGGTCGTGCGCGTGGAGCTGGTCGATACTCCGACCGGGACCGTCCTCTTCAGCACGAATCTGGCAGGCACGGGGCTCGAGGCCCTGTCCCTCTCGGCGGACGGGAGGCGCCTCGCTGTGGGGATCGGAGCCCGCCTGGTGGTGTTCGACGAACAGGGGGTCCCCCTCCACGACGAGGTGCTGGGGGGGACGATCGGCGACCTGGCCCTCGACCACGACGGCTCGCGCCTGGTCGCGGGGTCCGTCGGGGCCCTGCAGGTCTACGACCAGATGGGGAGCGTCTACGCACCGGTCGCGGTGCACACCGGGGGCAGCGCTGAGCTGGCCTCGCTGGTGGCGACCGACGCGGACGGCGGCACCTACGCCTGCTCCTGGTGGCGGTTCCTCGACCCGGACGCCCTGCGCTGCGAGGTCTACGACGGTGCGACCCACGGCCTCCTCAATCTGCTCAGCCAGCCCGGCCAGGCTGGCGGCCCACAGAACGCGCCCGCGGGCCTGGTCATGACCGCCGACGGAGAGCGCATCGCCTTCGCCGCCTGGGGCAAGGGCGATGGAGCCCCGGAGGTGGTCCTCCTGCAGCGCGGCCAGGCGGCCCCCGTGCTCGAGGTGGACCTGCCCGGCAGCGCCCTGGGCGTGGACCTGGACTCGGGAGGCCGCCGCGTGGCGGTGGTGACCAAGAATCTGCATGCCAACCAGGTGGGCTCGACCGGCGAGGTGCGCCTCTACGACACGGGAGAGCGGGACCTGGAGCTCCTTCAGCCGGCACGCCTGGGAGGTGAGCTCAGGGCCGCCTCTCTCCTGCCCGGAGCCCAGACGACCCTCTTCCTGGTGGGGCCGCGGGCCGTGGTGCCGGCCCCGGTGGGGGGGGCCAGCGGCCTCCTCGCCTTGGACCGCGATCAGCGCCTGCGGCTCTTCCCGGCCCTGCCGGACGACGCGGGCCGTGCCGACCTGAGCCTGGCCATCCCGGCCCTCCCGGCCCTGGCAGGGGTGCCCTACGCGCTGCAGGCGGCGAACCGGGTGGGGGGCAGCTGGGTCCTGAGCTCGAGCGTGGCCGACCCTCTCTTCTATTAGGAGGAGGCGCGGCGCAGATCGCGCCGTCCGGGGCCGCGGGAGCCCCAGCGAGCCGCTCCGTGCTCCGCGGCTCTGACCGAAAGGCCCCAGGGAATGGGCAGATCGCTTCAAGACGGTGTCCGGGGTCGCCGATGAGGGGCCCATCACCGCCGTCACCCTTCCCGGTGCGTGCGGTCTACCAATTTCCTGTCTTCGCTCCCCACCGACTCTGTGCGTCGTAGGAGCGTCCCCTACGCAACGAGTATGAGGACTTCCTCTATGAACCTCTGGAAGAGCACCTGTTGGACATTTGTCACCGCCCTGAGCCTCGTGGCCGCGAGCTGCTCCAGTGGGAGCGATGGGGGCCACACCCCGGGAACCGTCCAGAGCAGCTCGCAGGACCTGACCCTGGACCCGAACGGCACGACCACCGTCGTGACCCTCTCTCAGGCTCCGCTGGCGGTCGACCCGTCCTACTTCAGTGCGGACGGCGGCCAGAACGCCCAGACCGCGAGCGCGACGGACAACCTGGTGACGGTCACCTGGGACACGCGAGTGTCCCCGAGCCACACGATCAGCGTCGTGGGGATGCCTGGCATCAACGACGGGGCCACCGTGCCGACCACCACGGACGCCTCGGCGCCGACATTCACGATCACCGACAGCGCCATGGTCGCCGGTCTGGGCGGGGACACCATCGAGGTGACCTTCTCGGGGCCGCGGGTGGACGAGGCGGACGCCGAGGACATCACGAGCTGGACACTCAACGTGAACGGCTCGAACATGGACCTGGCGGGTTCGACCTTCAGCCTCGACGTTGCGACTCAGGTGCTGGACATCACCCTGGGGCCGGACGCCAACTTGCACTCGACCTTCACGCTGTCCTCCTCGGACCTGGTCAGCGTTGCGGACACGAGCCTGTCGACGACGCCCGTCGGCGGTACCTCCTCGGGTGACGCCGTGGTGCCGACCCTCGACAGCGTCGTGCAGAACCTCGTCGAGGACGAGTTCGGTCGAGTGATCGACTTCAACTTCTCCGAGCCCATGGACCCGGTCTTCAGCCAGTCGATCGCCAACTTCGCGCCCTCGGGCAACAACTCGGCGACCTCGGTGAGCCAGACCACCCCCGGCACCTTGCGGGTCACCTTCAACAGCCCGGTGGTGCCCGGAGTCCACACGGTCACGCCCTCGAACATGATGGACGTGCACGGCAATGCGGTGTCGCTCGGCGCCCAGGCCGTGACCCAGCCCGCTCCTGTCTCGAACGTCTTCACGAGCAACGACGCCGTGACCGTGGCGAACGTGGGCGGTGACTACATCGAGGCCGTCTTCCAGCAGGCCTTCACGCAGGCTGAGGGTGAGGACGACACGAACTGGACACTCGTCGTCGACGGCATCAACATCTCGATGTCGAACCAGACTCTGACCTACGACTTCCTCAACAAGACCCTGCGCATTGACCTGGACTTCGACATGGTCAACGGCACGGCCTTCACTCTGACGGGGGTTGCGGTGCAGGAGGTCGACGGCCAGACCTTCAGCCTGGCCGACGCCGGCGTGGTCAGCGGTGACGTCGCCCTGCCGACCGTGTCCAGCGCGGTGCAGAACCGGACCCAGGACCCGACCGGCCAGACCGTCGATGTGACCTTCTCGGAGGACATCCATAGCGCCGCCGTCGGCACTCTCACGAACTGGACCGTGGGTGCCCTGACGGTCGCCAACGCCAGCCTGCTCGGTACCCCGAACATCGTTCGCCTGACCCTCACCGGCGGCGCTGCGGTGCCCGGCATCCAGACTGTGGACGTCATCAACCAGACGGACCTGGCCGGCAACGCCATGGCCCCGGCCTCCGGCGTCGTGATCACCTCGACCGACTCCTCCCCGCCGAACATCAGCTCCTCCAGCGGTGCCGCGCCCGAGGGGGCCAACAACGACACCGTGACGGTCTTCTTCGACGACGACATGGTCGAGGCCCAGGTCGAGGATCCCCTCAACTGGACGATCGAGTCGCCCATCGGAACGCCCCTCGACACCGCCGGCTCGACGGTCGTGTACACCAGCGCCACGCGCAGTGCCGTGTTCACCTTCGATGCGGGCAACAGCGTGTTCTTCAAGCTCGGTGACGGCTACCGCGTCTCGCTCTCGAGCGTTACGGACATCTCGGCCAACACGATCACCGCCGCGACTTACGACGGCGCGATCAGCTTCGAGAACACTCACCCCTACGCGGACACCGCCTGGTGGGACTCCGCGGTGAGCACCGAGGTGGTGGTGCGTTTCAGCGAGCACATGGACTACCTGACGGACCTGTACGACGCCTCGAACAATTTCGACGGCGCGCGCTATCTGGTCCGTGACAGCCTCGCCAACATGCGCGGCTACCCGACCTCGGCCACCGTCCTGGACGACGGTCTGGGCGTGCGCCTGAACTTCGGCTTCGTGATCAACGCCTCGGACACCCTGGACGTGATGGGGACCACCGACCTGGTGGGCAACTACATGTACCCGGCCCTGGCGCTGCCCCTGGACGCCGAGGATGCCAGCGAGCCCGACTGGGGCGCGCAGGTGACCCCGCTGCTGGCTGTCTCCGGAGAGCGCAACGACGTGATCACCCTGGTCATGGACCGTGAGATCAGCCCCTGGGGCGCCGAGGACCACAACAACTACACGATCAACGACGGTAGTGCGGACCTCGACCTCTCGAACGCGGAGTTCGACTTCGACGGGGACGACACGGTTGTCATCACCCTCAACGGTGCCACGGCCGACTCCCTGCAGGCCGCGGACACCTACAGCTTCACGGTCGACGACCTGCAGAGCGAGCAGGGCGTCGAGATGAGCGGAGCCTCGGCCCTGCCCGGCAACACGGTCAGTGGTGATACGGTGACCCCGCCCTCGATCGGCCCCTCCGACATCCGCATCGACCGCGCCTTCCCGAACGCCGTCCTGGTGTTCAGCGACGAGGCCCTCGACCCGACCACGGCCGAGGACGAGACGCGCTGGGACTACAACGGCGGTACCCTGCCCACCGTGGCCGACCTGGTGGATCCGACCACCGTGCGCCTGACCTTCGTGACGCCTCCGTCGGCCGGCAACCCCGTCAACTTCAACGTCCGCGACCTCGCGGGCAATGAGAGTGGCGCCTCCTTCCAGAACCTCCTGGGCGGCGAGAACATCCCGCCGGCTCTGATGAGCGTGGCTGGAACCTCTGTGCCCGGCGAGGGCGGCGACTACATCACCGTGACCTTCGATGAGCCCGTGGACTCGATCTCGGGACTGCTCGCGGGCAACTTCTCCGTGACCAACGGCGGTAACCCGCTGACCTTGACCTCCGCGGGGGCCTGGTACGACAGCACGGGCTTCGCTGCCAACCTCTACCTGGCCGCCGGCAACGAGTTCGACTCTGACGAGTTGATCCAGGTGACCGTCTCGAACGTGTCCGACCACAGCGGCAACATCATGCCCGCTCCGGTGGCCCTCTTCGGGTCCGTGAGCGGGGACACCACGACGCCCCCCGGCGTGTCCGCGGCCTTCACCAACTTCCGGGAGAACTCCTTCGGGCTCCTGGTGGACGTGCTCTTCGACGAGGCTCCTGACGAGGCCTTCGTCACGAATCCCTTCAACTGGAACGTGACCGGCGGCGGCCTCCAGGTGGTCCTGGGCGTCACCCGCATCGACGAGGACGAGTACCGTGTGGCCCTGTCGGGCGCCCTGGGCGTCGGGCAAGAGCTCGAGATCATCGCTGGCCTGCCGGACCTGGCGGGGAACGTGACCGGAGCCGCCACCCCCGTGGTCGTCACCGAGTAGAAGCGCCAGGCACCTGAAGCGAGGCCCGCCACCCCTGCATGGGGGAGGCGGGCCTCGCGAACTTCCGCCGTTCGCCTTTCAGGAGCGCCCCTCCCGGGCCCGATAGCGGGACTGGACTCTGCGCGGAGCCACCGTCTGCGCACTCCGAATCCGCTACGAGGAACCCGCCTTTGAGTTCGACACTGACCGAGGATCGCCTGCTCGTGGACGACGTCGTGGACGCGTTGACGAGCCCGCCGCAGGAGGGGTCGAGAGACCTCTGCGAGCAGATGGAGCGCGCCGCCGAGGAGTTTGACCGGCGCACGGCCGAGGCCTTCGCCCGGGCGCTCGTGGACAGCCTGTGCGAGGATCCCGGCGACGTTCGTCGCCTGGAGGCGCTCCTGATCCTCGGCCTGGCGCATCCCTCCATCCTCGAGAAGTACAAGGTCTCCCTGGCCGCCGAAGGGCGCCGCCTGTGCGTGCTGCTGGAGAACCAGGGTGAGCTGGCCCGCGCCCGGGGCCTGCTCGAGGTCCTGGCCCAGCGGCTGCCGGATGAGCGCGAGCTGCAGCAGGACCTGGCGAGCTTCATGCGCCGCGCCGGCGACGTGGACGAGCTGGTGGAGCGCTGCCTCGAGCGCGCCGACGAGGAGGTGCGCAAGGGCCGGCCGATGGAGGCGATCTCCTGGCTCCAGGAGGTGCTCCTGCACGATCAGACGCGCCGTGACGTGGCGCGCATGATTCGTGATCTGCGCTACCAGGAGATGGAGAACCTGGCCCGTAGCAAGCGCCGCATGCGCCTCGCGGCGGCGGTCTTCGTGGTCCTGGCGGCCCTGGCCTCGCTCGCCTTCCGGGAGCGCAACATCGCCAGGGAGTACGCCGGCCTGCCCCCGGCCACAGAGGGGAACCCCGACGCGCTGGAGGCGCGGCTGGAGGGTATCGACGGCATGATCGCCGGCCACCGCTTCTGGCTCGGCATGTTCGGGGCCAGCAAGGAGCGCAGCGAGCTGCAGAGGCGCCGCGATCACCTGGCGGCCAGGTCCGCGGAGAGCCTGCGCCTGGCCGAGGAGCGCGAGTACCAGAAGCAGGCCCAGGCGGAGTCCCTGCGCCTGAGCGCCATCGAGAAGGTCACCGCGGGAGAGCTGGGAGCGGCTCTTGCGGACTTCGAGCAAGCCCTTTCCGCCGCACCCGAGTCCTGGCCGCGCCGCGAGCGCGTCGCGGCCAACATCGAGGCCATCCAGGACCTCCTCGAGCGCCGCAAGTGAAGTTCAAGAGCCTCCTGAGCCGCGGGCGGGTGCGGACTGCCGCCAGGCGCGTGGCCTCCGACCCGTCGCCCGGAAACTATGTGGCCCTGGCCCAGGCCCACGCCAGCGCCGGCGAGCTGCAGGACGTGATCAAGGTCTGCATCGAGGGCCTTGCCCTGCACCCGCGCCAGCCCGACCTCGAGCGCCTGCGGGAGCGCGCCACGGCCCTGATCCGCGAGGACCGCGTGCGGGATCTTCAGCGTGAGCTCAAGCGCTCGCCGCGGCCCGCCCTGTGGCGCGAGCTGTGCGAGGTGCAGCTCGCCGCCGGCCGCCTGGCGCGGGCCGAGAAGGTCGCCGTGGAGTGGTTCGAGCAGAGCGGCGAGGCGGAGGCCCAGTTCTTTCGAGCCCGGGCGCGCGCGGAGCGCTTCTTCGCTGACCGCCGCCGGGACGACGCCCGGGCCGCCCTCGATCTCCTCGAGGCGGTACTGCAGGCGGACCCGGGCCAAGACGAAGCCCTGCGCCTCTCCCTCTCGATCACGAGCCGTTGCGGCGCATGGAACGAGGCGCGCACCCTCCTGGCGCGCCTGCTGGAGCTGTGCCCGGGAGACCCCTCCCTCGAGGCCCGCTTCCGCTCCGTGGCGGCCATGGCGGAGGGCGCGCCGAGCCTGGACCAGGCCCTGCGCGAGGTCGAGCGCAGCGGCAGCTTCGTCGACGACGAACCGGAGTCGGACCGCAGCGCCCCCTCCCAGGCGATCCGCCCGCTGCTGCAGGAGCTCGCCGGCCGGCCAGGCGTGCAGGGGGCGTTCTACGTGCGAGGTGGAACGGCCCTCGTGCAGGGCCCGCGGGGCGCCAGCGCCGAGCGCTACGCCCGGGGCGTGCGCGAGCTGCTGGGTTCGACCCGCGCCTCCTGCCGGCGCCTGGGCCTCGGGCAGCTGTTGGAGGTCCAGCTCGAGGGCCGCTTCGGCTCCCTCTCGATCCGGCCCGGGGCCCTGGGCGCCGCGGCCCTGTGGGGTGAGGGCCGCCCGAACCTGACCACCGACGAGGCCCTGGCGGCCCTCGTGGGCAACGAAGAAGAGGTGACGTCGTGATGAAGCGCGTGCTCGACCCCCTGGCCCACGTGCCCGGCATCCGCCGCGCGGTCCTGATCTCGAAGGACGGCGTGCCGATCACCCACATCCAGTCCGCCCAGGCGGGCGAGCGGTCGGGGGAGGTCCACCGGGACACCGCCGACGATCTGAGCGCCTTCGCGGGCATGGCCACCGGCCTCTTGACGGAGGTCCACCGCTCCGTGGACCCCATGTCCTGGGAGGACCCGGAGCGCCTCGTGCTGCGCGGGGCCCGGGGCACCCTGGTCTTGCACGTCACCGAGCGCGTGACCCTGGCGGTCGAGCTCGAGCGCGGCATGGCTCCCGAGGAGCTGCGCCTGCCGATGGAGTCCGTCCTCGACCGCCTGCGCCGCAGCCTGGCGCGCAAGAGCGCTCGGCCCGAAGAGCCGCACTTCGAGGGAGAGCGCGAGGGCGAGGAGCCTCCCGCGCCGCTGCCGGCGCAGGACCCCGAGCCCGACGACCCGCCGGCCACCGACACGTCCACCGGGACCGAGGTCCCCGAAACCACCACTGAGCACTGAACAATGGTCCAGATCAACTTCGCCCAGAAGCAGGTCAACGCAAAGATCGTCTACTACGGCCCGGGCATGTCCGGGAAGACGACCAACCTGGAGATCATCCACCAGCGGGCACCCGAGAACAACCGCGGCGACCTGACGAGCATCAGCACCGAAGGCGACCGCACCCTGTTCTTCGACTTCATGCCCCTGGACCTCGGCACCGTCTCGGGCATGCGCACTTGTTTCCAGATCTACACCGTGCCCGGTCAGGTCTACTACAACTCGACCCGCAAGCTCGTGCTGCAGGGCGTGGACGGTGTGATCTTCGTGGCCGACTCCTCCCCGAACATGATGGAGGAGAACCTCGAGTCCCTGCGCAACCTGGCGGAGAACCTGGCGGAGTACGGACGCTCGATCGCCGACATGCCGCTGGTGATCCAGTACAACAAGCGCGACATCCCCGGGGCCCTGTCCATCGAGGAGCTCGAGGAGCAGCTCAATCCCACGGGCGTGCCCGCCTTCGAGGCCATCGCCAACACGGGCAAGGGCGTCTTTCCGACCCTCAAGGCCGTGGCCGCCAGCGTGCTCGACTCCCTGCACAAGCAGCAGTCGGACGCCAGCGGAACCAGCGCCAGCGCCCCTCAGGCGCCCGAGGCCGAGGCGGCTCCGGCGGCGATGCCCGAGGCCCCCGGTGTGGAGGCGCCCGGAGTTCCGCCGCCCCCGGCCCCCAGCGCCACGCCGTCGGCCGCACCGCTCTCGGTCCCGCCGGCCCCGACCGCGGCCCAGGGAGATCTACCGCCCGTCGCCGCCGCGCCCCCCGCGCGGCCGACCGCGCCCATGAGCCAGACCGGCTTCCACAAGGCCCCCTCCGTGCCCCTGGCGGCTTCGGCGAGCACGCCTCCCGCCGCGCCAACCCCTCCGGAGCCGGTCGAGGCCCAGGCTCCCGCGCCTGCGCCCGCCCCGGAGCTGCGCATGGCACCGCGGCCCTCGAGCCTCCCGGATGCGGAGGCCTCGCCGCCCGAGCCCGCTCCGTCCAACCTGCAGATGCAGGCCCAACCGGCGCCGGTCGCGGCCGCGCCGCAGCCAGTTGCGCCGCAGTCCGCCGCGCCGCAGCCCGCCGCTCCGCAGCCCGCCGCTCCGCAGCCCGC
>CAZQAT010000010.1:0-2040 GCA_964591315.1 uncultured Planctomycetaceae bacterium | reverse complement strand
CCGCAGCCCGCCGCTCCGCAGCCCGCCGCTCCGCAGCCCGCACAGGCGGCGACGTCTCCGAGCTCCGTGATGGGCGTCGAGCAGGGCACCCGCGCGCCCCAGCGGCGCGCCCCCGCCTCGCGCTCCTTCCCCACGAAGCCGGCCATGCCCGAGCCGCGTGCGACGCCCAAGGCGGACCGCGGCGCCCTCGTCACCGGCCTGATCATCGTGGTCTCCGTCGGTGTCGGCGCTGCCCTCGGCGGCTTCGTGCTCTCCCTTCTGTAGGAGGAATTCCCATGACCCGCGACCAAGAGCTGCGCACGCAGCACCTGTGCTTCTACGGTGAGGACGTGGAGGAGATCGACCAGGAGCTCGACGGCTTCCTCGAGCTGTCCGGCGCCCGTTGCGCCATGCTCGTCGACCGCAGCGGCCACATGGTGACCCGTCGAGGGACCTCCATGGACGGCTCCCTCGAGTCCGTCGCCGCACTGGCGGCCGGCTCCTTCTCCGCCACCCGCGAGATGGCCCGGCTCCTGGGGGAGGGGGAGTTCAACACTCTCTTCCACCAGGGCACCCGCGAGAGCATCCAGATCTCCGCCATCGGCGACCGCTCCCTCTTCGTGACGGTCTTCGACGACCACAGCAACCTGGGGCTGGTCCGCTTCTACGCCGAGGAGAGCACCGGGCGCCTGCGCGCGATCTTCGACCGCATGGCCCAGCGCCAGCCGGTCGCCGAGGCCGGGCTCTCGGACGACTTCTCGTCCAACGCCTCGGCGGCTCTTGACGAGCTGTTCTGAGGACCGGGCCCGGCTCCGGCCCCGCTCCACCCGCAGGGGCCCCCGCCGCAGGCCGGCGGGGGCCCCTGCGGGCATTCTCAGGCCCCTCAGGAGGGGCCGTGGGGGCTTCCCGGGGCCGGGGAGGGGGCTGGCAATCCCGACCTACCCTTGCGCCGGGGGTCGCGCCGGGGTAGCTTCTTCGCCCTTCCACCCCGGCCCTGGTGGCCCAGAACCTCCACCGGACGGTCCCGCGGAGCACGGGATCCGAGCATCAGAGATAGAGACATGTCACGGACTTGCGACTATTGCGGCAAGGGAACCCAGGTCGGCGGCACCATCGCGCGGCGGGGTCTACCCAAGAAGAAGGGCGGCGTCGGCCTGCGCATCACCGGGCGTAGCAAGCGCACCTTCAAGCCGAACGTCCAGCGCGTGCGGGCCGTGGTCGACGGGGTCGTGAAGCGGGTCAAGGTCTGCACCCGCTGCCTGAAGAGCGGCAAGATCAAGAAGCCGGCGTAGGAAGCGGCCGAACAGACCACAGCGGGGGCCGCGCGACCCCGCCGACGGGAGCCCAGGAGCCTTCGGGACCTGGGCTCTCCCCATCGATGGCAGGTGTCGTGGCCGCCGGCCGGTGCACGCCTCGAGTCCTTCCGGCTGCCCATGCGGGCCCCTGGGCTGTGCCTGATGTGGGAATATCGGCGGGAAAGTCGAGGAGATGGGACAGGGCGTGTTCGGGAGACGACCGGCTCGCGCGCGTCGAGCGATTCGAACTCTGAATATCGTGTGCCCCCGACCCCGATGGCGGGTTCGCGGTGCGTCGCTGTTCCATCGCATGGGAAGTCCCTCGCGATGGCCCGCTCGCAGTCTAAGCGGCTAGTAAACAAAGGCTTAGGTCGGCGACCCGCGAGGTGATCGCGCTCCGGTCACGCCTCCGGTAGGGGGGTCTTGGTGTGCACTCCGGGGCGCTCGTGTGCCCCGCGCGCTCCTTCACCTCGCGACGATTCCAAGGCAAATGGAGTGCTGCAGGGGCCCAGATGAGCCGCCATCTAGCGCTTCGCCACAGAAGAAAGTTTGAAGGAAGCGGGGCAAGGCGACGCCTGTGCCCACCGATAGTCCGCTTGATGTCGTGGCATGTGTGTTCCTTGACACACACCGAATTCGGACTCACCTGTCCAAGGAGACTCCCCACCATGGCGAAGAAAGCTACCCGCCGCAAAGCGGCCAAGAAAGCTACTCGCAAGAAGGCTAAGAAGAAGGCCACTCGCAAGAAGGCCAAGAAGAAGGCCAC
>CAZQAT010000009.1:17669-99775 GCA_964591315.1 uncultured Planctomycetaceae bacterium | reverse complement strand
GAACGCAGTTGGGTCCCAATGCGTCAAAGCCTCATGAATAGGCCGGGCTAGCCCTCGCGGTGGCCCAGAGGTGGCCTGCTCAGCCCACGCTCCCAACGCTGGAAGAAGGTGAGTAGCCCATCTGAAGGGACCTGTGCTCCCCGGGACTCCTGCCACCTCGTGACGCAACGCGCCACTCCGGCCTCAGGATGGCGCTCACGTGTCGAATCAGAGCCTCTCGCCTGAACGGCTTGTGGCAGACCTGACTCGACGGATGGAGATGAGCGAGCTTCTCGGAATCGGTCGAGTAGCCAGTGACAAACAGGACCGGGACAGCTGGGAACACACTCTTCAGCCACTGAGCAAGGTCGCCCCCTGACTTGCCCGGCATCACAACGTCCGTGATGACGAGCCTGAGAGAGCCCCGCCTGGCCTCCGCGGCAGTGACTGCGTCCTCGAAACTCGAAGCGGTCACTGTCGAGTACCCTTCCGCCTCGAGCATGCGTGCGACCAGTGCTTGAACCATGGGGTCATCGTCCACGATCAGCACATCGCCGTGTCCTGCATTGGCGCCCGGGCGCTGGCCCTGCGACGGCCGTGGCGAGGTGTCAGCAGACACGTCAGCGACATGCACTGGGACAGTAATGAGGACTCTTGCCCCCGCTGTGTACGTGGGGTCAATTCGAATCGAACCGGAGTGCTGCAGCAGGATCCCGTGGACGCTCGCAAGGCCAAGCCCGTAGTTCTCGCCTCCCTGTTTCGTGGTGAAGAACGGATCAAAGATCTTCTCGGCATGCTCCCGCGGGATGCCGTGGCCAGTGTCTTCGACAGTCAGCTGCAGGTGCGGCTCACCGTCGACCATGGTCTCATCGAGATCGAAGGTCAACGATCCGCCGTTCGGCATGGCATCCCTGGCGTTCAAGGCCAAGTTCAACAGGACCCGTTCCCATTGACTGATGTCGATCCTCGCGGACGCGCCTGTCCGCGACGTGACCTTGAGCTCGACGTCCTCGCCAACAACACTCTGGAGTAGACCCCTCTGGGTCTCCAGGAGGTCGGCCATGGGGATCGCGACCCTGTCCAGGATCTGGCCGCCGCTGAAGGCGAGCAACTGACGAGTGAGCACTGACGCCTTGCTTCCTGCCTCCAGGATACTCTGGAAGTCCTCCCTCGCGCTGGGATCGTTGGACTTGGAGGCCATGCCAATCTCTGCAATCCCCGTGATCGCGGTCAGGAAGTTGTTGAAGTCGTGCGCAATACCCCCTGCAACCAGCCCCATCGCCTCCATGCGCTGTGACCGCTCGAGCTTCTCATTCGCGGTGCGGAGGCTCTGCTCGATACTCAGGCGTTGCCGAACGGTCGCCAGGAAGATCCATGCGCACAAGAGAACGAAGATGCTCCCCCAGAGGAAGATCTGGGCAATCAGCGGGCGCAATGCGGTGACCTCATTGCCCTTCACAAGGGTCACGAAGAAAACAGCGTAGCCAGTGAGGAAGAAGACGATGAGTACTCCCAGCGCAGCCCAGAGTGAGCGCAGACTGGCAAGGTCAGCAAGGCGATACGTCTTCCATAGCAAGGCGAGTGCTATCAGAAACAGGACGATGCCTGTCCCGACGGAGAAGATATCCATTGGGTATGTAGTTCGTACCTAGGCTGCGAAGGAGGACTGCGCGCGTGGCCCGGAACGGAGACCAGAAGCTGAATCGGTGCCGTCGGCGTGGGCCGATGCTCGGGTGCGTTTGCCCTGATGATAAGCGACCCAGACGGCTCCCTGCTGTTCTTTGCTGCCTCTGCTCTCCTTGCTATCCCTACTCCGGACACGGCCTCTATCGCCCCCCCACCACGAAGCCGCGCGCCCGCCAACTTTCCCACCTCGACATCACGATATAGCCCACCCCCAACCGCCGTGCCCTTGGAGCACGACGGCACTCCCTTCAGGCCCCCCCCCACCAGAGCTCGAGTTGCGGCGGCGCTCCCTGCTGGTCCCCGTGGACGGTCAGCTGGTCCATGCGCGGAGGTGAGGCCCAGGCCGTCAGCCACTCGACGAGAGCGAGCGGAGTGAATACGAAGTGCGCTGTCCCAGCCCGGAGTGGCGTGCGCAGGGCGAGCAAAATCACGCCATTCCGGGAGAGCGACGGTCGCTCATTCGAGATGGGCAGCCGCACGCTGCGGAAGCTCGTCGGGCGCCCAGGCCGGTCGGATGTGCTAGCTTGGCACTCCCTTGGACGAGCCTCTTCTGGATCCCGATCACGAGACGGCCCTCCTGAAGCGCTGGCAGGATGCCGGTGACAAGGAAGCGCTCGACGAGCTGCTGCGCGCCCAGGTGCGTCAGCTGAGAGCCCTGCTGCGGGCGAAGAACATGGACCGCGCCAGCATGGGAGCGTCCGACTTCGCCGCGGAGGCAGTCTTCCGGTACCTGCGCCAGGACCCCGCGCCGCGCTTCGATGCGCCGTCCTCCCTGCGCGCCTACCTGTTCCGGGCCGCGCGCAACCTGCTCACCGATCACCTGCGGGCGCGCCGCGGTGACACCATCCGACTGGACTCGACCGATGCCCCCGTCCGTCGGGACCTGCTGGCGCTCAGCGGTGGCCAGGACTCCCTCGAAGCCGGGGAGCAGCTCGATGCGCTGGAGGTGGCCCTCAACCTGCTGTCCGAGGAGGATCGCCGGGTGATCGAGCTGACCTACCTCGAGGGGAAGAAGGGGGCCGAGGCCGCCGAGGCCCTCGATATCAAGCCCGAGGCCCTGCGCATGCGCCTGGTGCGCGCACGCCGGCGGCTGGGCAAGCTGCTCGCCGACTGGCACTCGCTCGTCGACTAGAGCAACGGGGGAGGCCCCGCACTGGTGCCCCGTGATGGGAATTTCTGGCGGCCGGTTACATCCGGTCCCGCCCCCCGTCTGGAGGAGGGAGACGAGACCGGCTGTCCCGTGCCGGGCTCAAGCACCCCCTCCTCACCATGCACGACACGCTTCACTCTCGAGTTCACGCCTCCCTCGACCGTTGCCTCGATTCCCCTGCCGGGGGTGACACTCTGGAGCAGCGCTGGAGGGGCGTCTTCCAAGCCCTCGACGCTGCCCGCGAGGGGCTCCCCGCCGACGAATGGCGCGGGCTGGCGGAGGGCCTGCGCGGACACGATCTGTTCGCGCAAGCCCAGACGGAGCCCGTGACCCGACGCGCCTTCGACAAGCCCCGGGGCTATGCGGGCGACGCGGTCACCATGGACATGCTCTATCGGGGTCCGGCTGCCGACGGAGCCGCGCCCCCGCGCGATCCGGGTCAGCGCCTCTCCCGCCTCCTGCTGGATCAGACCCCCGCGGCCGGCGTGCGCGAACGGCGGCGCAGCATGGGCCGGGTCCTCGCGGACCTGGCGCAAGGACCCGGCTCCGCCGAGGTCCTCTCCGTCGCCTGTGGACACCTGCGCGAGGCCGAGACCGCCTTCCGCAGCCCTCGCAGCCTGACGCGGCTGGTCGCGCTCGACCAGGACGGCGAGAGCCTCTCGGAGGTCCGCCGCTCCCTCGAGGGCCACCCCGTCGTCACCGTCGAGCGCTCGGTGCGGACCCTGTTGCGCGGGGACGTGGACCTCGGCCGCTTCGATCTGATCTACAGCCTGGGGCTGTTCGACTACCTGGAAGAGCGCACCGCGGCGCGCCTGACCTCGGTCCTCTTCCAGCACCTGCGGCCGGGTGGCCGGCTCATGATCGCCAACTTCCTGCCGATCCCGATGCGCGGCTACATGGAGGCATTCATGGACTGGTGGCTGATCTACCGCACGCCCCAGGAGATGGCCGCCCTGACCTCTCAGCTGGATCCGGGCGAGCTCTCCGGCTGCGCCGTCAGCACGGGGCCGGAGGGGGCCATCGGCTGGCTGGACCTGCGTCGGGCGGCCTGAGGCCGGGCTACTTCGCGACCCCTCCCACCCCGAAGCACTGGCGCCAGACCTCCGGCTGTCGCGATGGTGCCTGACCGGATCGGGGTTGCTTCGGAGTTGAGCTTGGACTCGCGACGGCGAGCGCAGGGTTCCGGTGTGACGCCTCGTTCGGGCATGGGCTCCCACGAGCGCCGAGCTGTGAGCCGGGCTGATCCTCGCCGTCGTAGAAGCCGGCGGGGTGGATCCCGAGGAGCTGGCGCGAGCGCTCGCGGCCGGCCCGCTCGAGCGTTGCCGATGCACTCGCAGCTCTCACGCCATGGGAGCGAACCTGTCATGACCGAACCTCGAGATGCGAGGCCCTCCGCCCCTGCTCCTCCCTCATCTGCTCGACCTCCTCGCCCTTCGCAACTTCGGCGGAGGCCTGCGAGCAGGGCACGGGCCGAACGCGGCCCGGCGAACTTCAGTACACCTGTGCCTGGTACTTCACCCAGGCCGCGAGTGACCGGCTCAGGTGCCCCGGCTGGTCGGTGATCCCGAAGGTGTGCAGGATCACCGGCCCGTTGTAGCCCGCGTCCTCGAGGGCCTGCAGGTACGGCGTCAGGCTGAAGGTCCCCGAGTCCAGGGGCCGGATCGCGTCGTCCCAGGGATATCCCCTGACGGGAGGTGAGCCGGCGTAGGCGCCGTCGAGGGCGCCGGCGATCGTCACGAGCTGGGTGGCGGGGGCGTGGGCCGCGACCACGCTCGCCAGGGCGTACTGATTGCCGGCCCGGATCTCGTGGCAGGTGTGCAGGGAGTTGCGCAGGTTGGGGTGGCCGACCTGGGCGATGACGGCCGCCGCCTCGGCCGCGCTCTCGACGTCCGTGTCCCAGTGGGGATAGAGCACCGTCCGGACTCCGGCCGCCTGGGACTCCTGGGCCATGCGCAGGAGGAGCAGATGGACCGCCACGGGCGAGGGCGCGTTCTTGACGATCACCCAGAGGGGCGCGCCGTGGCTGGCGAGGAGCGGGAGTGCGTCCCTCCAGACCGAGGCGCTGCCGGTGTCCTGGAAGTCGTAGTTCACGTAGGCCAGGAGCTGGAAGTCCTGGATTGTCGCCACGTGGTTCGAGTACTGCTGCAGCTTGGGGAGGTCCTGGGGGAAGCTACAGCGGGTGACGATCCCGCTGAAGCCCAGGGCACGCACCTGATCCACGTTTGCCACCGGGTCCGGGCCGAGCTCGAAGTCGTAGACCATCAAGGAGGCCTGGCCCCGGGCCTCTCCGGCGCCGAGCAGGAGGCAGGAGTACACCAGCGCTGCGAGAGTCCGGTGGAGCGATCGCAGCGCTCCAATGGCGAGGGGTGGCAAGCGGGTCATGGCATCACTGTCCGTCCTGGTCAGCCTTCGATTCTACCCCGAACCCGACATCCTGGAGCGTCTTCCCGTAGCGGCTCCCCGGTGGGTTGGACTCGAGGTCCGGAGAGGCGCCAGAGGTTGAAGCTCCCCGAGTCACAGAGCCAGGCGGTGGGCGCCCCAGCGCCGAGGAACCTGGATGGGAGGTTCACCAAGTAGGCCCGCTGGCAGAAGCGCGCCCTGTTCTTGCCGAGGTCCACGGAGCAGGGCGCGCCGATGCGGACCGGCATCCAGTTGAGCTCGCCGTCCTCGTCCGGAGCCTCTTCGCCGAAGAGGAGCCGCGTCGGATCGTTCGCCTCCTCCGACCGGGTCTTCCCGAGGTCCCGGGAGATGCAGAAGCCGACGAGGGGGCCGAGAGGACAAGCGACCCTGTCGGCTTCGAGATCGCCCTGGGTAGTCAGGCGAGCGAGGAGCTCACTCCTCCTCGGCCTTCGCGAAGTAGATCGTTGGCACCCCTGCATCCAAGAGCGCGTCGTAGACCTCGAGGACCTCTTGGGTGAGGACTCCAGGCCCTGGCTTGAGCACCACGGCCAGGTCCTCCTCCTTCCGTAGCCGCGACTTCATGCGAGCGCGCAGACGCCTGGCCACCTTGTACTCCCGCGAGCCCACACGATAGGACAGCTCGCGTGTCTCGTCGTACGTGTAGAAGTCGTCACTGGCGATGTCATACGACCGCTCCCCTGTCACGTCGACCAGGCTCCCTTCCTGCACGACAGAGAGAACGATCTCGGCCGGCTCCGGCTGGCTCGACAACGGCTCAGCAGCGGCCGGATCCTGCGAGAGGTGGAGGGTGAGTGCTCGCCCTCCCGCGATCGCCATCTGGATCTTCCATATGCGCACATCCGGAGCAGCGCACTCCTCCATGACGATCTGTGTGTACTTGAAGAGGCTGTGCCCATCGGCCCGGATGAAGAGGGGGTCGTTGGCAAGTCCAAGTCCCTCCCCTGCGCTGGAGTCAGCGGAGCGCCCCATCCGAGACGCGACGTTGCGGAGGTACCCCTGGAGGACTGAACGGTCGCCGGCACCCACCTCGCCCACCCCTCGCGTCGAGTAGAGAGGTCGCTCAATGAACTCCCGCTCGCCACTCTCCAGCTCCTCCATGCACTCCTCTGGGACCTGCCCCAGTGAGTACCTCCACGCTGTCTCGACTCCATAGGCTCTCGGCGGAGCACCCTTCACAGCTCCGTCTGCACCGACCTGGTCGACACCTTGGGGGATCTCGATCGCAGGGCGCTGCTGACCTTCCCGTGGGATGTCAGGCTCCGCGTTCCTGGCCTCTGGCAGGCGGATGTGAAGCTCTGCTTCAATGCGCTCTTCATACCTCTCATTGATCTCGACCAGCATGCTCTCCGCCATGTCTGGATCGAGCAGGAGGTTTGCGAGGAAGACCAACCGCTCCTGGCTACCGGCCTCGCCCCCCTCCATGACTGAGATCTCAATGACGGTCCTGCCTTGCACGGCGACCAAGGAGGCGACTCCCACCTCAATGGAGCCCACATCCATCAGCTTCTTACTGAGGATGCCTTCAAAGTCCCCCACGATGGCAGCGCCGAACTCATGCCCCGCCTGAAACTCCTCGTACTCAGAGCTAACGATCCTGACGCTCCCTTCTTTCATCGCGTCGTCCTTGGCGTGGAGGAGCTCCCCCTGCAGCTCGAACAAGGTCCTGCTCCAGACCGCGCTGGACATCGAGAAGATGCCGACACTTGAGAGGTCCTCAGCCCCCTGGTGAATGGCCACATGGTTGTCATCCAGCTCCTCCAGTACGGTCTCCACATCAAGTTCCGGGAGGAGCGCGAAGGCTGCAGCGACCTGGGGCTTCAAGAGCTTCATCTTGAGCATGTCCCGACCTTCCCTCTCCATGAGCTCGATGATCACGTCGAGGCGCGCCTCGAGATCAAAGTCTGCCTCTGGCCGCGTCGAAGGGTCGAGATACCAATCCGGCTCCGAGATCAGGACGGACTCCGTCGGAGGCGCCCGAAAGACCTCACGGAGCCCCTCTGCTCCCCTGACTGCATGAACAGCGGAGAAGAAGCGCTCGCCCTCCTCGTACCAGAATTCCATCTGCGCGGCCTGGGTCGCCAGGAGAAGGGCCTCCGCCGGGTCGTCTTTCTCCGGAGCCCAGGCGATCACCTCGCTGTAGCGCTCAAACGCCGCCGTCAGCCCGTTCTCTGCACAGACGCGGCGAGACCTGAACTGCGCGTGACCTTCCATCACCGCGTTGATCGCCTGTGCGCTGTCCGTATCCACGATGAGGTCCTGGAGCTTCGACAGGGAGAACTCCACATCATCGATCGCGTGGACAGCCTCGTGGACCAGGACCGCCTCCAAGACCTCGTAGCTCGCGAATCCCTCCAGCCCGAACTCATCTTGCAGCGCGAAGAACACATCTAGATTCACCAGGACCTCGTTCGCACCGAAACTGAACTTCGCGAGCAGCCCGCCCGAGATCCCGTTCGCGAACCGCCTCGAGGCCGCCTCGACCTCCTCCTGCTTGGTCCCCTCAGGGAGGGTCCGCGCGAAGACTCCAAGGTTGCTCTCCGTGAGGATGTCCGCGAGCTCCTCCGCGGTTGCGAAGCGAAAGGCCGTGGACTCCAGTTCGGTCTCGTAGCCCTCCTTGACAAGCGCGAGGGCTTCGGCCCCCATCTCGGCGAGCTCACCCTCGGTCAGGCCGGGGTCGAGCGGCGTGAACTCCGCCACCTGGCCAGCATCCTCTGCCCCCGAGTCCTGGGGCGGCGCCCACCTTGACGCAGCCACAGAGAGGAGCGAGAGAGTGAGGAGTGAGAGCGAGACAGCGATGGTGCGGTGGAGCATCTTCATGGAGTCAGTCTATGAGTCCCGGGGCGCCGCACGGCTCTCCCGGCCCAGGTGCTTCAGGACTCGCACGACCGCCTCGGCCTGAGTGCCAGCCGGACGGGATGACCTGCCCCTCTGAGCTAGTAGAAAAAAGAGTACCTCTCGGAGTCTTTTTTACGCAATGGCTCGTAGCCAAGAACGCCGCCCCGGGTTAGAACAGATCTGAAGAGCCCTCGACAGAGCCGACGCCGCGCGCTCCCCCGCCCGTCCTCGGCGCTCCACTTCCTCGCAACCTCAGCCCAAGAGGTCAAGATGCCCCTTCGCTGCGCCCTCGCCCTCTCCCTGCTGGCCCTCCCCGCTGGCGCGCTGCAATCCACCGGCACGCCCCAGCCGGTCACCTCTCCCGTTCGCGACGCGGGGACCTACCACGTGGCCACGGGGACCTGGACCCGCGCCAGCACCTCCACGGCCCAGGCGGGGCCCGAGGTGCTCTACGACAACACCTGCACCACGGGATTCTACATAGAGCTGAATCCCCTGGACGTCGCGGCCGACTCCGGGCGCATCCCGAGCACGTCGAGCGGCGGGACCGGGGACTCGTACGTGATCAACGGCTTCAACCTCGCCTACTGCACTCTTGCTCCGGCGCCGGCCCCGGTCGTGATGGCCTGGTGGGACTGCTACGAGGTCTGCAACTCCGGCCCGGTCCTGACCGGCACCCCGCCGGTGGCGGCCTTGTCCCTGACGGGGCTCCCCGGGGCCGGCCCCGCCTCCCCCGGCTGCTGGGTGGTGACCATCGACCTGGCGAACACGACCCTCACCTTCAACCTGAACGGGGACTGCGACGGGGCCTTCGACAACGTCGGCACGCTGGACAGCTTCGGCTGGGCCTACAGCACGCCCGGTGGACAGTCGGGGCCGATGATCGCGGGGGACCCCCAGGCCGTGGCTAACACCGCCTGTGGTGGCGTCGGCGACGGGACGACCTTCCCCGGGTTCAACCCCGGCCTGCCAGGGACCGGCCTGGGGAACATCGACCAGTACGAGCTGGCGAGCACCACCCTCCCGAGCGGCTGCTACTGGTTCGGGGGCTACTCGGGGGCCAACGGCCTCGCGGGGCCGGGGTCGAACCCCTGGTCGGGCTTCTACCTCCAGCTGCAAGGAGAGGCCTCGGGTGGCGGCAGTTTCGGGGCCTCGGTCTGCGACTGCACCGGCGGCAACTCTCCCTGCGGCAACGTCAGCGGCCCCATGCGCGGTTGCCCGAACTCGAACCCCAACGGCCTGGGGGCGAGCCTGATCGGCCTCGGCAACATCTCGATCGCGAACGACACCTTCTCCCTGTCCGTCGTCGACGCGGCGCCCGGCAAGCCCGGTTTGATCCTCGCGGGGACGGCGCACCTCGGCCCGTGGGGCATCAGCACGGTGCCCGACAACGCCGGCGTCTTCTGCATCGGCGGCACCACCGCCCGGGGTGCGGTGGTCTTCACGGACGCGACCGGGGCGGCGAGCTTCCCGCTCTTCCAGGGCCAGCCCTACGGCCAGTCCTCCCTCGCGGGGCCCGGCCTGACGGTCACCTACAGCCACTGGTTCCGAGACCCCGGGACCGCCGCGGGCTGCCTCAACGACGGGCCGGGCGCGGACTTCAACTTCTCCAACGCCTGGGCGGTCACCTGGAACCCCTGAACCTCTGAGTCGCTCCGCCGCCGCGCCACAGGATTGCCGGGACCACACGTCCCGGTCGACGTGGCCGCCCTGCTCCTGAGCCCGGCAGGCCTGGAGCAGGGACGTGCCCTCCTCGCACATGCGCTTGAAGTCGAGCAGCCAGGCCCGGCGCTGCTCCCCTGAGGACAGGCGCTCCTGACGGCCCGGACACCCCCGGGCCGTCCGAGCTGCAACGGGCGCGCCTGGGAGCCGGGGGCGGTGCGATGGGCTCCTGGCGTTGGTTCGTGTTCCCGGCGCCAGGAGCCCGGCAGACCTCGAGCCTGTCAGAAGCGCTGCCGCTCGTGCTCAGTAGGGCTCGACCCCGATGGACTCCAGAGCGGCCACGAAGGGCGCGGGGTCGAACATGTGCACGAAGTTCGTCACCTTGCCGTCCTTCCAGGTCATCCACATGTAGACCGGCACGGAGAGCTCCTCTCCGGTCTCCCGCACGGTGCCCTCCCAGCAGGCCCAGAGGTTTGTGAAGACCGAACCGTTGTTGTAGCGCAGGGTGGTGATGACCGACGAGACCTCGATGTCCTTGAAGTGGGTGTGGTCCTTGGAGATGTTGGCGATGAAGGTCGCCTTGTCGACCCTCTCCTTGTTGAAGCCGATGTTCGCGTCGTCCGCGAACCAGGCGGCAACGGACTCCGGATCGTTCGCCACGTAGGCGTCCAGGACGGCCTGCGCACCGGCCGTGCGCTCGTCTTCTTGATCGATGACGCCGGACCAGGGGCTGTCATTGGGTGCCACGCCGTCGGTGTCACTGGGGGCCACACCGTCGGGGTCATCGGGCGCCACGGCGCTCCCCTCGGGCCCTCTCCCACCGACGAGGAGGCGGGGGGCCCGAGCTCGGCTACCGGCTCTGGCACCGCGGCCTCCAGGGGCCGGTCCGCCCCTTGGCCGGGCCCTCAGCGGTCGCCACCTGAGGCCGCTTGGGGCCCGCCGGAGCCCCGAGACCCCGCCTGAAGGGCCCTGAGAGGCCGATTTCTGCCCGTGGTCAATTTTGGGGGATTTTTTTCCCCTAAACCGCCGCGGATAGACGAAGATCCCTCCGGGCCGACGAGCCCGCACACCCAGCACCCATGACCGACCAGCCTCTCCTCGCCGCCACGGCTCGCATCCTCCGCCCCCTGGTGCGCATCCTCCTGCGCAACGGGTTGGCCAGCGATGCCATCACCGAGCTCGTCCGGCGGGTCTACGTCGACGTCGCCTTCGAGGAGTTCACGCTCGAGGGCAAGCGCCAGACCCAGTCGCGCGTCTCGGTCCTGACGGGCCTGAACCGCAAGGAGGTCGCCCGGCTGCGCGCCCAGCGCGAGTCGGTGCTCCCGCCCGCCGAGGACCGCCGCAATCGGGCGGCCGCCGTGCTCGGTGCCTGGCTGCGTGACCCCGACTTCCAGGACGAGGCCGGAGAGCCCCGCCCCCTCCCCCTCCAGGGCCCCGGCGGCTTCGCCGAGCTCTGCCAGCGCCACAGCGGCGACATGAAGCCGCGCTCGATCGCGGACGAGCTCGTCGCCTCCGGCGCGCTGGTCGAGGAGGACGGGCACCTGCGCATGACCGCCCGGGGCTACATCCCCAGCGAGGACTCGGTCGAGCTCCTGCGCATCCTCGGCACCGACACCTCGGAGCTGATCGATACCATCGACCACAACCTGAGCTCGCCTCCCGAGCAGCGCAGGTACCAGAGCAAGGTGAAGTACGACAGCGTGCCGGAGGAGCACGTCCGCGAGTTCCTGCACTACTCCGGCGTGCGCGCTCAGGCGCTGCTGGAAGAGCTCGACCGCTGGCTGGCCGAGCGGAGCCGTGAGGAGCAGACCGCGGACGGCGAGAGCATGTTCAGCCTCGGCCTGGGCATCCACCAGATCCTGGGCGACAGCCCGCAGACCAACGCGGCCCAGCAGGGCGGCGCCGACTCCACCGAATGAGCGTCATGAGACTCACCCGACAGCAGCGCAACCTCCTCCAGGGCCTCTTCGCCCTGCTCCTCCTCCTCGTCACCGGCTGCGGCTCCGGCGGCATCAGCGGTAGCGGCGGTGTCCCGCCCGGAACGTCCGCGGGGCCGATCGACGGCTTCGGGAGCGTGATCGTCAACGGCGTGCACTTCAACTCGAACTCCGCCACGATCACCAAGGACGGGGTCGCCGCGCCCGAGAGCGCGCTGCGGGTCGGCATGATGATCGAGCTCCGGGGTGACTTCACCACGGGGGTGGCGACCTCGATCACCTATCGCGCCGAGGTCAAGGGACCGGCGACGAGCGTCTCGGTCACGGACGCGGAGCTGGGGACGGGGGTCCTGGTCGTGCTCGGCCAGACCGTGCGGGTGAACGCCGAGACCATCTTCGACGGGACCTCGCTCTCGACGCTCGTGCAGGGAGATCTGCTCGAGGTGAGCGGGCCCCGCGACGCCGCGGGCGCCGTCGTGGCGACCTTCATCGAGAGCAAGGCGACCCTCGACGAGTACAAGGTGGTCGGGGTTGTCACGAACGCGAACCCGGGTGCGGACACCCTCCGCATCGGCGGGCTCGACGTGGACTACTCCACTGCCGACACGAGCGACGTGCCGGGCGGCGACCCGGCAAACGGAGACCTCATCGAGGTGAAGGGGTTCCCCGCGGACTTCAGCGCGCCCTCGGACCTCCTCGCCAGCAAGATCGAGCCGGTCACGCAGCTGAGCGGAGGCGCCGGCACCCCCCTCGAGCTGGAGGGCTACATCACGGACTTCGTGAGCCCGGCGGACTTCCGCGTGCTCGGCTTCCCGGTGCGGACCACTGGCTCGACGACCTTCATCAACGGCACCAGCGCCAGCCTTGCGAACAACGTGAAGGTCCAGGTCAAGGGCACGGTGGCCGGGGACGGCGTCCTCGAAGCAGCGACCTGCGAGATCCAGACCACCAACTCGGTGCGCACCGAGTGGGAGGTCGAGGGCGTCGACACGGTCGCCTCGACCGTCACGGTGCTCGGCGTGACCTGGGAGGTCCGGCCGGAGACCGAGCTGGAGGACGACAGTGACGCGGAGGTCGACCCGCTGGGGCTCAGTGACCTCGCGCTGGGCGACCTGCTGCAGGTCCGCGGCTACATGGACGGCTCGACGCCCGTGGCCGTGCGCCTGGAGCGCGACGACCCGCAGTCGGACGCCCGCCTGCGGGGCCCGGTGACCTCGCTGGACGATGTCGCCACCTTCCGCGTCGACATCCTGGGCACGACGGTGCGCGGCGACGGGTTGACCGTCTACCGCGACTTCGACGACTCCCCGATGACGCAGCAGGCCTTCTTCGACGCGCTCCAGCTGGGGACCTTCGTCGACGCGAAGTGGGACCCCTTCAGCACCACCGGAGCGCCCGCCGACGAGCTCTCCCTCGAAAACGACTGAACTCTAGGAAAGGGTACAGATGCAGTCGGCGGCCCTCCTCGCGCATCGCGCGAGGGGGGCCGCTACCCTTGTACCCCCGGAATGCCGCTGCTCAGGCGCTGGACTCCAGCCAGCCTCTCCTGGGCGGAGGGGCGGGCAGTGTCGTGGCCGGCAGCACGTGCTACTCCCAGTACCGGTTCCGGGGCCCCGTCTCTGGTGGCTCTGGCTTCATCCTCAGCAATGACTCGGCCTTCACCTTCTGCCCCTGAGGGGCGGGGTGTCCGGTGCGCCTCAGTAGAGGGTCGACCAGGCAAAGATGCTCGCCAACTGGCGTAGGTGCAGGTTCTGCAGGACCAGCTCTGCGACCTCTTCCGGCTCCCCTGTCTTGACCCGCTGTGCCATCGAGTAGCCGCCGAGCGTGATGCTGGGCTTGAAGATGCGTGCGGCCTCCTCTCGGTCGGCTGCCTTGAGGCGTTGGATCTGGTCGTAGCGCAGGAAGGAGATGGGGCCCCCAAGCTCCCGCCAGCGGGCGAGGAAGCGCGCCCCCCAGGTCTCCTGCCCCTCGCTGGCCACCTCGAGGGCCTCGAGGCGCTCGCGCAGAATGGCGATCGCCAGTGCCTCGGTCACCACCTCCATCGCTCTCACCACGAGGCCGCCTACACTCTCATCGTCTCCACCCTCGTGATGGTCCTGGGTGCAGGCCTGATGGACTCGGGCCTGGGGGTGTTCCTCAACCGAATCCGCGCCCTGCTCCTGGCCAAGCGGCCCGCCTGAGGCCGGGACGGCCGCGGGCCCGCCGCCTGGGGATACCGCACCGGAGTCGGTTATCCTGGTCGGGTCGAGCGCTCTCCGAACTCAGCTCCTCCACGCCTCCTTGCTGCCCGCGTGGCGAGCGAGGTCGATCCGCGGCTACATTCCTGGGCGTCCCAACCATGCAGGATCCCCTCCAAAGCCAGGTCACGACCCTCCTCAACTCCATGGGCGAGGGCGAGGGTCGCGTGCCCGAGGAGTTCGTCTCTCTCCTCTACGGCGAGCTCAAGCGCATGGCCCAGGCGCAGATGTCGCGCCAACGAGAGGACCACACCCTGCAGCCGACGGCCCTGGTGAACGAGGTCTGGATGAGGATCCAGCCGGAGTCGGGGGACCATTCCTGGTCGGACCGCCGGCACTTCTTCCGCGCCGCCGTCCTGGCCATACGCTCGGTGCTCGTGGACCACGCACGCGGGCAGCTGGCGGCCAAGCGCGGCGGCGGCGAGAAGCCGATCCCCCTGGACGAGGCCCTGCACTACCGGTCGGAGAACGCGGAGTCGGTCCTGCAGCTCGACGGCTCCCTGAGCCGCCTCGAGGACGTGGACGCGAGCCTCGCGGAGCTGGTCCAGCTGCGCTTCTTCGCCGGCCTGACCCACGAGGAGATCGCCGATCAGCAGGGCGTCAGCGTACGTACGATCGAGCGCCGGTGGCGCGCGGCCAGGCTGTGGATCCTGGACGACCTCTCCGAGAGAGAGAGTCCGTGAGCAATCCCGACTGGACCCGGGTCCGCCCGATCCTCGAGGAGCTCCTCGAACTCTCCCCCGAGGAGCGCGAACGCCGCCTGGCCGAACTCTGCGGCCGGGACGAGGAGCTCGCCGGGGAGGTCCGGCGGCTCCTCCTCATGGAGGAGGAGCTGGAGAGCAACCAGCAGGCCGAGGTCCTGGGGGACACGGCCTTCCAGCGCCTCTTCGTCCACGGCGAGGGCCCCCGACCCGGCGCCGAGCAGGCAGGCTATCGCATCGAGCGGGAGCTCGGCGCCGGCGGAATGGGGCAGGTCTACGAGGCCCTGCAGGCCAACCCCGAGCGGGTCGTGGCCCTCAAGGTCCTGGCTCCGAGCATGGTCACGGAGCGACACGTGGCCCGCTTCCGAGAGGAGGCCCGCTTCCTCGCCCGGCTCCAGCACCCCGGCATCGCCCAGGTGTACGACGCGGGCATCTGGACAGACTCGAGCGGCAACGCGACGCCCTACTTCGCCATGGAGTTCGTCCCGGGCGCCCGGACCCTGAACCAGTACGGCCTGGAGAGGGAGCTCTCCCTGCGGGACCGCGTCGCCCTGTTCGTCAGGGTCTGCGAGGCCGTCCACCACGGCCACACCAAGGGCATCCTCCACCGGGACCTCAAGCCCGGCAACATCCTGGTGGGAGAGGACGGCAACCCCAAGGTGATCGACTACGGGGTGGCCCGGGCGATGAACCTGGAGGAGACCCTCACCGCGGACCTGACCCGCACCGGAGAGGTGCTTGGGACGATCCGCTACATGAGCCCCGAGCAGGTTCAGGGTCTCCCCCTGGACGCCCGGAGCGACGTGTACACCCTGGGCGTGGTCCTCTACGAGTTCCTCTGCGACCAGCTCCCCTACCCGACGACGCGGCAGGACCTGGCCTCCATAGCCGTGGCGATCCTCGGAGTCCAGCCGCTGCGGCCCGGCGTGCTCAATCCGGCCGTGCGGGGAGACCTGGAATGGGTCCTGATGAGGGCCCTGGAGAAGGAGCCGGAGCGGCGCTATCCGACGGCGGCGGCCCTGGCCGAGGACCTGAGTCGCTACCTGGACCACAAGCCCCTCAGCGCGGGCCCCCCCAGCACGGTCTACCGCCTCAGGAAGTTCGTCCTCCGCAACCCCTTAGCGGTGGGCGCGTCGATCCTCCTGGTCGTGGGCCTCTCGGTGGGCGCGGCCGCGGTCCTCCACATGTACATCCGCTCCGGCGAGGAGCGCGTGCGGCGAGAGCTGGAGGAGCAACACCGGGAGGCCGCACAGGCCTCGCTCCTGACCTCGATCCGGAGCCTGAGCCCGGAGGAGGGGACACAGGTGCGGGTGGACATGATGCTGGAGAGCGCCAGCGAGAGCGCCGGCCAGAGCTTCGCGGGGGACTCCCTGGGCGAGATCGAGTGCCGGACGGCCATCACCTCCACCTATCTCGGCCTGGGCCTGTTCGAACTGGCGGAGGAGGAGGCGCGGCGAGCGCTCCAGATCGCCAAGGAGACCCTCGAGCCCCACGACCCGCGGCTGGTGAAGCTCCGCACTCAGGTGTCCACGGCCCTCTACAGCCAGGGCAAGGACGAGGAGGCCCTGCGCCTCTCCGAGGAGCTCCTCGAGAGGATGCTGGACACCGTCGGCAAGGAGCACGTCGCCACGGCCCAGGCCCGGGCCATGCTGGGTGACCTGCGAGTGAGCGTCCAAGGCGACCTCGTGAGCGGCGAGCGACTCCTGCTGCAGGCCCTGGAGGTGCTGGCCCCAAGCCTCGGGGAGGAGTCCCTGGCCGTGCTGAACGTTGAGAGCAAGCTGGCCAATTGCCTCTCCATGCAGGGCCGCAGCGAGGAGAGCCTGGCCCTGCACGCCCGGGTGCGCGAGATCCTGGTCCGTACCCGCGGGCCCAGTGACTTCCAGACCATCCTGTTCGGCCTCGACGAGGCCACGGCCCTGGCCGCCATCGGGCACCACGAGGAGGCCCTAGCCCTGGCGGAGTCCCTGTACGAGATGCTCTCCCGGGACCTGGTCGAGCGTCACCCCATGCGGCTGAGAACCACCGCGGCCCTGGCCCAGTTTCTTCTGGAGGCGGACCAGGCCGAGGGAGCCCTCGAACTGCTCCAGCCCATCCAGGAGCTGATGGCGGAGGTCTGGGGCCCGGTGCACCACGAGACCCTCAAGGCCCGGAGCATCCTGGCCCGCGCCCTCGAGGCCTGCGGCGAGGCCGAGTTCGCCCTGAAGCTGCGGCGCGAGACCCTGGTCGAAGCCCGCGCCACCCTCGGCGAGCGTTCCCCCAAGCTCCTGCCCTTCCTGGCCGGCCTCGGCCAGGCGCTGCTGCGGGCGGGCGAGTTGGACGCGGGCTTCGAGTACCTGGAGGAGAGCCTGGAGATCGGGCAGGAGATCTTCGGCGCCGACCACCCGGACATCCTCTCGATGCAGATCGACGTCGGCGACGACTACGGCCGCCACGGTCAACCCGGGAAGGCCCTGGAGAAGGCGCTGCTGGTCAGGAGCCTCCTCGAGGGCCGAGCCGACGCCGACCCCTACCTGATGGCCAGTGCGCAGATGCTCGAGGGCAAGTGCCTGGTCGTCCTCGATCGGAAGCAGGAGGCCTCCGCCCCCTTGCGGGAAGCGCTCGACTACTTCCGGGTCGAGCTGGGACCGGAGTCCCGGGTGACCCTCGAGGTCCAGCGCTTCCTGGGCTACGCCGAGTGATCCGGAGCCCCTACCAGGGGTGGAACTCGTCGGCGCCGATGTCGATGGAGGGCAGCTGGCGCGGCTGGCCGTCCATGTCCACCGTGGGGACTCCCGGCTGCCAGAGGCTGCCCTGGCCGACGCCCGGATCGAAGAACAGCACGTGGAAGTCCACCCCCGGGTTGACGAATTGCGGGACCGCGATCCCGTCGGAGGGGTCCAGCACGAGCTGCCCCAGGCTGTTCGAGTTGTACAGGTTCGTGCGCAGGATCACGGGGGTGGCAACCAGGTCCCGCAGGACGTGAACGTCGTGGTCGACGAACCAGTTGTTGGTGACCCGCGCCTCGTCCACGTCGCCGATGGACAGGCCCGACCTGGGGATGGGGAAGCCGTTGAGACGGTTCTCGACGAGGGTGTTGTTGACCGCCAGCACGGTGCCGGCGGAGCGAACGCGGATCCCGGCCCCGCTGTTCCAGCTGTAGCTCGCGGAGTTCTGGTGGAGCACGCAGTTGACGACCTCGAGCTTGGCCGCATCGTCGCAGAAGACGCCGCCGCCCTCCCCGGCCGTCCAGTCGAGACCGGCCGCGTTGCGCCGTAGGTCGCAGGCGGAGAGGGACACCACTCCCGAGCCGCTGGAGGCGAACACCCCCCCGCCCCGTTGCAGGGCCAGGTTGTCGGTGAGCTCCACCGAGCCAATCTCCACGTCGCCGGACCGGATGTAGAGCCCTCCGCCCTCGTCGGCCGAGTTGTGCCGGAAGGCGCCGCCCTGGAAGGTCGGCTCGTCCACGGCGAGGAGGTACGCCCCGCCGCCCCGGCCGCCCGCCTGGTTGCGCTCGAAGACGTTCTTGGTGGCGACCAGCTCGGTCAGGTACGCCAGGAAGCCGCCCGCGTGGCCGCCGGCGCTGTTGTCCTCCAGGCGGTTCGAGGAGGCCTCGACCGCGCCGCCGAAGGTGACCAGGCCGCCCCCGTAGGAGCCCGCCGAGCAGTACTGGATGTCGTTCTTGCTGACCCGGGTCTGCGGCCCGGGCACGAGCAGGAATATCCCCCCGCCCCCTCCAGTGGCGATGCAGTCGCGAATGGAGTTCTTCTCGATCAGCGGGTTGGAGTTGGGATAGGCGAAGATCCCGGCGCCGTACTGGGACTCCTGATAGCTGATCACGTTTCGGGTGATCGAGGGCGAGGCCCCGGCGCTGATGCGGATGCCCGCGCCCCTGTCGCTGGTGCCGTTGATGAGCGTGACGCGGCTCAGGAGGGTGTCCCGACCCGTGTTCGCGTCGGGGAAGTCCACCGTCGGCTGACCCCCGACGACGGCCATGATCAAGGGTCGCTCGTCACCGATGCCGACGACGGAGACGCCGGCCCGCATGATCAGGTTCTCACCGTACATCCGTCCATCCCCACGCACGGCCACGGTGTCGCCGGGCTGCGCGGCGAGGATAGCGCCCTGGATGGTGATGCTGTCGTCCGGGACGATCAACAGATCGGAGTGGGCGGGACTCGAGAGCGTGAGGGCCGAGAGGGCCACGAGCAGGGTCGATTGGAGGATGGGCTTCATGGGGAGGGCTCTGTCGTAGGCTGGGAAACGGAGAGTGCGAGGTCATTGCTCGCCACCCCTCCGAACGAAGGTCGCGGGACCTGCCCGACAGGGATCCCCGAGAAAAGCGCCTCCCCCCCCACGGACCCCCTGGAGACCCTCTGGAGGGGTACTCGGGGGCCCGCCGCAGTGCCGGAAGCTGCGGCACAACCGCCGCAACCTCCGCCCCCTTGATCCCCCGCGCGCTGTGGAAGATCGGTGGCCCCAAGGCGTCCGGCGAGCTGTAGACCCCCTCCAGGACCAGCGCGTGGAAGTGCGGCTTCAGCGCAGGCGCCAGAAGCGAGAGAAGCAATGCACCGCGTACGACGGCGGAACGACCCAGAAGCTGCGCGAGATGGGCTACCTGTAGCCTGTGCGCCTGACCCGCCCCGGGTCCGGAGCGCCGGGCGCGCGGATCAGCCCTGGTGCTTGGTCAAGAGCTCGCGCGTGTACTCGTACAGGTCGCCCGTGTCCCCGTCGTGGGTCTCCAGGGCCTCGAGCGCTTGCTCGAGCACCTCCACGCCTTCCTCCTTCATCTCCATCTCGAGCAAGGCTTCGCCCAGACAGGTCAGCGCCAGCGGGTCGCCCGGCGCCAGGGCTCGCCACCGCCGGGCGGCGGCGAGTGCCTGCGCGGGATCCCTGGCCTCGTCAGGGATGGCCGGGTCCAGGTAGCCGGCGGCGACGTTGCGCCAGGCATCCACGTCTTCGGGCACGGCCCGTGCCCGGCGAATGTACTCCTGATGGAGGCCGAGGCGGTCATCGCCCAGGCATCTCACGAGTCCATGGTGCGCGTCGACGTACTCCTCGTCGAGGTCAAGGCAGTCGCGGTAGGCCTGCCGGGCTCCCTCCAGGTCGCCCTGCTGCTCGAGCACCACGCCCAGGTTCCCGTGGGCCAGGTGGTAGTCGCCCCGTAGGGCTATCGCCCGCCGGTAGGCCTGCTCTGCGCCACCCAGGTCCCCGAGGGAGATCAGGCTGTTGCCGTGGACCAGCGCGGCGACCGCGTCCTCGGGGGTCGCCTCGGCGTACTCCTCTGCCTCGTCCCGGGCCAGCTCCAGGTCCCCGTTGGCGCGATAGGCCATGGAGAGTCCGCGGTGCACTCGGGTCTCGTCGGGCTCGAGCTCTCCCGCCCGCAGATAGTGCTCGATCGCCTCCTCGTTGCGCCCCGCCTCGCGCAGGGCGATGGCGAGGTTGTAGTGCGCCAGGTAGTCGTCGTCGTGACCCTCCAGATAGCGCGAGTACAGCTCGAACCCGCGCTCGTCACCGACCCCGGCCAGGGCCCTGGCCCGCATGTGCAGCGAGCTGGGCGAGTCGGGCCAGAGCTGGGCCACCACCTCACACAGCTCCTCGACCTGCGCCCGGTCCCCGACGCGCATGGCACAGTTCAAGAGCTGGTAGTGGAACAGGGGTCGCGGCGGAGCGAGCAGGACCGCACGCCGGGCGGCGGCCAGCGCCGGCTCGTAGGTCGTGGCCCGATCCGCGTCCCCCAGCCGCTCTCGACGCTGCGAGATCAGGAACCAGTCCACGGGCTCCTGCGCAGCGGGCGCCTCGGCCTCAGCACGGTCCGCCTCCTCCGTGCGCCCCAGGACCGAGAGTGCGTCCGCGCGCAGGCGCAGGCGCGATCCGTCACTCAGCACCGCGGCCTGCTCGCCATCCAGCACCAACAGAGCGCGCTCGGCCTCGCCGGAACCGAGCTCGGCGAGCACCAGGCCGGCGAGGGCCGCGGCGGTGGGCCGGTTCTCGAGGGACGAGAGGAACGCGCGTCGGGCATCCTCGGTGCGGCCGTCGTTGAGCACCAGGTAGCCCTCTTCCGCGAGCTGCTCGGCGCGCCCCTCACGGTCGAAGAGAGCCGCGCGCTCGGCCATCGTCGCGTTGACGTGGTTCGAGTACGCCATCCAGCTCCCCAGCGGAACGAACATCGCCAGGGTCGCCACCAGTCCAGCGCGGTAGGGGCTCCGCTCGCCCCAGCGCCGGACCCGCAGCCACAGGGGCGCCCGGGCGGCCTGCACGGGACGGTGGGAGAGGAAGGCCCGCAGGTCCGTCGCGAAGGCGGCCGCGGTCTCATAGCGGCGATCGGGATCCCGGTCGATGGCCTTCAGCACCACGTTCCCCAGGTCCGACGGCAGCGCGGTGTTCAGGTCGCCCGGGTCCGGAGGCGCCTTGTGGATGATGCGGCTGAAGACCTCGAGCGCCGACTTGCCCTCGAAGGGTCGCTGCAGCGTCAACAGCTCGAACAGGGTGACTCCCAACGAGTACACGTCCGAGCGTCGGTCCATGCGGGCGCGTCCGCTCATGGCCTGCTCGGGCGACACGTAGTAGGGGGTGCCCCTGAACTCGCCGGTCTGGGACATCGAGGGCGAGTCCGCGGTGTAGCTCAGGCCGAAGTCCGTCAGCATGGCCCGGCCGTCTCTGCGCAGCAGGATGTTGGCGGGCTTCACGTCGCGGTGCAGCACTCCCGTGCCGTGGGCGAAGTCGAGCGCATCGGCCACCTGTGCGGTCAGCTCCACCGCCAGCCGCACCCACCCGGACGAGCCCTTCGGCGCCCAGCGGTCGGGTTCCATCCCGCTGGCCTCGAGGGCCCGGGTCAGGTCGTCGGTGGTCAGCCGGGTGGGCTCGAGGCCCTTGAGGTTGGCCACCACGTGATCGAGGGAGACCCCGTCCACCAGGTCCATGGCGAAGAAGTGCGTGCCCTCCGACTCGCCCACGACGTGCACCGGGACGATGCCCGGGTGCTGCAGTCCGGCCACCGTCGATGCCTCGCGCTGGAAGCGGTCCACGGCCGAGGCGGACGTCAGCAGGCTGCGCGGCAGGACCTTCAGGGCCACGATCCGGTTGAGCGAGACCTGCCGCGCCTCGAAGACGACCCCCATGCCTCCTCGGCCGACCTCGCGCAGCAGCTCGAAGTCGTCCAGGCGCTCGAGGTCATCCGCGCCCGCGGACTGCGTCGAGACCGTGCCGAGCGCCAGGTCGGCCAGGTCCAGCTCCTTGAAGAGCTCGAGAAACTCGTCGCTCAGCTCCGGGTGCTCGCGGGTCAGGTGCTCGCGAGGAACCGAGGACTCCGCCCCGCCCTCCGCCAGCCACTGGTCGAACAGGACCTCGGCCCTGGCGCGCTTGTCATCGTCTTCGGCCATGGTGTCGTCCGCCACTCCGGTTCAGGCCCGACCATGTTAGCGCCAGCCGCCGGCCTGCGTTCCCGCTAGATCTTCTGGAGGATAAGCGATCCTGGCGGCTCCGATACCCCCGTGCCCCGGCGCCCACCTCCATCGCCCCTTACCAAGGGGCCCTTTACCCACTCATTCCCCTCATCCGCCGCGCCATTCCAGCACGGCCGCCTCCCCATGAGACCCTCTCCCTCACAAACCGCGGGTGGTCTCATCACTCACATCGTCGGCCCCTCGAGGTCCGATCAGGTGCTACCTGGAGATCACCTTGCAATGAGCGTGGTGAGATGAAGCTAGCTCTCGTCTCGTGGAGGCTTTGCGCCAGGGAGTGAGCTCCAGTCGATGCACGCCTATCGCCGGCGCAACTCAGCAACGGCGCGATAGAACGCAGCGCTCGGCCGAGAGCCCATGTCCCACGGCAGCGCCTTGGCGACCCGCATCGTCGGGTTGTGGCCGCCGTAGGCGATGGTTCGGCCATCGGGACTGATCGCCAGAGGACAATGGTGACGGGTCAGACTTGTCCCCGACAACGAGAGCAGCTCCCTTCCATCTCGCCAGTCGAACAGGCGGGTGCGAGAGTCCGAGCACTGCACCAGGAGGCGCTCACCATCGGGGGTGAACAAGCACTGCCAGAATGCCACCCCGGGGATCGGAGCGATCACATGACGATCTCGTTCCTCATCGGTGTCGCGGATGATCACTCTAGACTCGCCATCGATGACCGCCATGGTCACGTCGTCCGGATGGAACACCGGCTCATAACCTCCAGGAGCCCCGAGGGCCACCGACGGCACATCAAAGTCGAACGCATCAAGCTGTTGTCCCGATGAGACATCCCAGACCTGTATTCCGGTGGACGAATAGACGGCCCCTCTCGTCCCAGAAGGGCTGAGCCCCAATCGCAACCTGCCTGCACCGAAGTCCGCCAACTGAGGGTCCGGTAGTGACTGATTTGCCTCCAGGTCAAACACAGCGATCCCGTTCTCCCTGCGACTCGCAGCCATCACGCGACCATGAGCATCGAATCGGACAATGGCCGGGCGGGCGACCGGCGTAGACCGCCCAACTTGCTGCCCTTGCCGCAGCGACTCGACGGAATACAGAGAGAGTGATTCATCGCCGCGCACGACCACTTCACCTGGCCGTGGCCGAAAGGCATTGGCGATCCCCAGGCCTGCAGTATCAACCTTCTCAGGCTGCATGGACTCCGTATCCACCAGCCAGAAGTAGTCCCTTCTCCATGTCTTGAAGAACAGGCGCTGATCGTCAAGGAACGCCGCCAAGGCGCCAGTGTCGGCCGGCCCGTCCAAGGTCTGGTTCACCGGCGGCACGGCTCTACGCGCCAAAGTCCAGCACTTGAGCAGGCCGTCAGAACCCCCCGTGACGAACAGGTCGCCACCAAGGTCAGCGACTGCCTGAACCGGGGTCCCGTGATACAGATCTCGGACCTCGCCATCTGCGTCAATCACCTGGACCGACCCCTCATCACTCACGGCGACGATAGAGCCGGTCTGGGCATCGGAGAGCAAGCCCGTGACCTTGCCGGGCAATCCCTCGGCGACCAACGCCTCCTGCATGCCCGAGTCTGTGCGCGAGCGTAGAAAGATGCCGTTGTTGCCAGACGCACGAATCAGCGCCCCGCGATCCGTATCGAGGATTGGAACGACATGAAGGTGGAGTGGCTGAGACTCGATCTCGTAACCGGCAAAGGCGGTTTCGGGCTCTAGCGTCGTGGCATCGAAGAACTGGATCTGGCTCGGAACCTCGTCAAGTGACCTACGCGGCACGAAGTTGGCCTGCACCCCGACTACAGCACCGGCCCGGTCCACAAAGATGGTGCTTCCGCCCGCACGAAGCTCCGCCGAAGCCGCCGGAGCCTTCCGCCACCCCTGAGTCTCGTAGCGGGTGAGGAACGCATTGCTCTTCACGTAGAGCGCGTCACCGCTGGGGTGGAAGGCTACCTGAGCCGGTACTCCGCCCTCTTCTCGGGCAACCCGACGACCATCCAACAGACTCAGGACCGTGAAGGAGAATGGCGACTTGCCGGCAAAGGCGACGGCGAGAAACTTGCCCTGAGGATCGATGCGCAATTGCGCCACGGGATCAACTTTCTGCCGCCACAACTCTCGGCGGTTCCGCGTATCCCATAGCGCAACCGCGCCGTCGATCCCCGCCGTCGCCAGGTAGTGGCCATCCGCTGAGGAGGTCATCGCGCTCAATTCCCCATGCTCCGTGTGGATACTCCACTCCTCGAGCGGACAACGGGCCATCAGGTAGCCCCATTCCCAGCCACGTAAGTCGGGGCGCGTCCCCCACAGCAGATCGGCGACCTGATGCCTTGCTTTGCCGTCACCCTGAAGCATCGACTCGGCATGTCTGATTGTCGCCCAGTAGGTCCCCCGCTCGGCCCTGTCGCGCTCCGCGGTCCGGTCCTGAGCCAACTTCAAGTTGCTCTCTGCCAGATCCGACTTCTCCCGTGTCAACGTCCGTTGTGCCTGCTCCAACGTGCGGAAGTGGGCTGCGGTCAACCCAGCCGTGACGAGGCCCACGAGCAAGAGTCCGGCGATCGCGTAATAGAGCTTACGTCGACGCACGAACTCCTCCGTGCGCGCCTGCGCCTCCACCTTGTCCAGCTCGGTCTTGCGCAACCGGGCCTCGACCGACCCCAAATAGGCGGTGACCTGCTCTGCCAATACCGTCGCATCGCGAGGGCGATCGACCGTCTCGAGGTTCAGGCAGGCTTTGGCGAGCCCGATCAATTCAGCCTCGGCCTTGCAGGCATCCAGCCGCGCCATGCAGCTATCGAGCTTGCCTTGTAGAGCGTCGCGCAGCGCATCCGGTCCCGTGTAGGGAGGCTCGCCAGTGAGAATCTCACAGAGGATCGCCCCCAACGCGAAGACATCGGCACGCTCGTCCATCTGATCGACCTTGCCCATCGCCTGCTCAGGGGGCATGTACGACGGCGTCCCCATGACGCTACCCACCAGCGTTTTCGACCCACCGCCACCATCTGTTCCCGTCGCGCCGCTACCGCTCCCGCTCCGCAAGGTCTGGATGATGCTCTTGCCGTAGCGATCGACTTGCGCCTGCTCCTCATCGGCGACGCCGCCCCGCGGCATCACCTTGGCGAGGCCCCAGTCCATCACCTGCACCTCGCCAAATGCGCCGACCATGATGTTGGCAGTCTTCAGGTCGCGGTGGATCACGCCGCGCGCATGCACGTAGGCCATCGTCTGGCAGATCTGCTCGAAGATGCCAATGAACTTGCCGCGATCGACCGACGGATCCTGTCGCTCGGACAGCAGCCGCGAGAGCGTCTCGCCCTTGACCAACTTCATGGCGATGAACGGCCGGCCGTCCGAGAACTGCCCCAGGTCGTAGACAGGCGTGATCCCCGGGTGCTGCAGCTGGCCCGCAATCTGCGCCTCTTCGACGAACCGGTGGATTACCTCTTCTCTTTCCCTGTTCGACTCGAGCAGGACCTTGACTGCGAGGTCACGCCCGAGCTGAGAGTCACGACCTAAGAGGATCGCGCCCATGCCGCCGCGGGCGATCTCGCCATCCAGTCGATACCGACTCTCTGGATCAAAGGTGGGCATCTCAGCCGACTGTGGCTGCGTGAGCGGATCGGCACCCTCCGTCGCAAGGCTGCGCAAGGTCACGCGAGGCTCATCCATGACCGCTTCAAAAGACTGCAGTTCTTTCGCGCTGGCTTCTCCACTCACCACCACATCACCGGCAGCTTGGTCTCCAGCAGCGCGCGACTGGACCACCGCCTGGCCCTTGCCGTAACCAGCCTCTAACTCCATCGCCTGATCGGGCGGCCCATCTTCGCGCAAGCCGAGCCGCTGGAGGATCCTCAGCTCGAGCTGCCTATCCCCTCCACATGCCTGGTTGACCCAGGCGATTCGATCCGCGGGACTCGTCCGTCTCCGTGCCTCGTCGTAGACACTCTCTTCATCCATGGCGACTACCTCTCACCGTCCTGACCTCCACCCAGCTAACGAGCCATCGCTCGACACCATCCGGCACGCCCTCTACCCCGCTCGGGGGAGTGCACATCATATCGACGGAGGAGGTGCGATCCCGACGAAGCCCCTCTCCGGCCCTCTCCCACCAGAGCGCGAGCTGCGGCGGCTCTCGAGCCGGACCACAGATCCTCCTCCAACCCCCATCCTCACGGCTCGCAACCTCAGCGGCCGAAGCGCGTGGCCATCTCCCCCAAGATCCACTCGTAATGAGGCGCGGCCAGCATGTGACCGCTCTTCTGATAGATGCGGAAGTCGCGTTCGGCCGTGATGCGGTTGAAGGTCCCGAAGCTCGTCGAAGGCGGACAGATCGAGTCCTGCAGCCCGACCCCCATGAGGGTGGGGCACTGGATCCTGTCGACCATGTTCATGGTGTCGAAGTAGCTCAGGGTCTTCAGCGTGGACTCCGGGGTGCGGCTCTCCTTCGCGTTCAGCCATGCCTGGATCTCCTCGTCGTCGGTCTTGCCGGCGAGGGCCATGTAGTTCTTCCAGTCACAGAGCCAGGGAATGTCCGAGACGCAGAGGTCAACGCGCTGGTCCAGCGAGGCGGTTGCGAAGGCCAGCCCGCCCCCTTGGCTCGCGCCCCAGACGGCGATCCGGTCCTGGTCCACGTCGTCGCGCGAGCAGAGGTAGTCCATCGCGCGCACGCAGTCGAGGTAGGCGCCGCGATAGTAGTAGGTATCCTTGTCATCCAAGCCGCGCACCCAGTAGTCGACCGGGGTCCCCGGGACGTCATCCGTGCTGTTGCCGTGCCCGCGGATGTTGAGGGAGAGGACGACTGCGCTCCTGGCGTCATCGACCGGGCGCATGTTCTGCGTGTAGCCCGGGACCCGGAGGAGCGCGGGGTGAGGCCCCTCTCCCCCGGGAACCTGGAGCCAGCCGCGGACCCGGACCCCGCCGTGGCTGCGCATGATGAGCTCATGGAGCAGGGCGCCTGAGTCCTCGTCTCGAGACACCTCGATCAGCTCGTACTCCGGATCGACCTGGGCCAGCTCCTCGAGCGAACGGGCCCAGAACTCGTCGAAGTCGTCTTCCCTGGTGAGCTCCGAGAGGACCCCGGTCGGCTCACAGCCGACGCGCTCCCTGCGGGTCACCTCACGCTCCCCCTCCTCGGCAACGATGCACGTCACCTTCACGAAGCCCGGCACCTTCATCTCCAACGCGAACTCGAAGGTCTGCGTCTCCCGCCCCTCGAGCTCAACCTCGATCGGCTCCTGCTCCTCTGGCACGAACGCGACCGTCTCCAGCTCCCAGCGCAGCTCCCCCTTGAGCTCTTCCCGAGAGGAGTTCCGCACCTCAGCGATAAAGGTCACCGTCTCCCCCAGCGCGCACATCCCCTCGGGGGCGTCCGAGCTGAGCTTGAGGCGCGGCCGGAGCGTCAGCTCGCTCTCGGACGAGGCCTGCGCGAGGACCGCGAGCGCCAGGGTGATCCCTCCGAGGAGGACTCGTCTCTTGGGTGCTTGCATGGGGATGCGCGGGTGCTGTTCGGGAGTGGTCGGAGGGCTCACTTCGAAATCAGGGAAGATTGTAGTCGCGGCGCCCCCGAAGCGCAGAGGAGGCGAACACCAAGGGGTTCACCACGACGGCCACATTCGAAGAGCCCCCGCCTTGCCAGCGGGACCGGCAGGCGAGGAGAATCAGGGCCATGCAAGAGTGCAGCGCGAACGCCACTCACCGCGGCAGGGACCTCCTCCGAGGCCTGCTCGCCGTCTCCCTGGGCCTCGCCTTCGTGGTGATCGGCGTCCAGCACTTCACGCGCCCGGAGGTCTTCGACGCGATCGTGCCGAGCTACCTGGGCTGGCCCCGCCTCTGGACCCTGTCCAGCGGCGCGCTCGAGGTCCTCCTCGGCCTCGGGCTGTGCATCGCCCGTGCCCGCCCGACCTCTGCGGGGCTCCTCTTCTGGCTCGTGGTCCTCATGTCCCTCGCGAACATCAACATGTGGTGGAACGACCTCGAGTTTGACGGCATGCGGCTCAGCCAGACCGGGCACATCATCCGCTTCAGCGCCCAAGCGCTCTTGCTGCTCGCGCTCGCCTGGCTCTCACGCGACAAGAGCAAGCGGGCCCCTGAGCAGGGCTGAACAGCCCCACCCAGCTAGAGCTTCCTGACCCTGTACATGGAGCCGCCCGATAACACTCGAGGGGCAGCACGACCGGCTCGAGCCGTGTGACCGCCCCGGACCAGAACCGGTCGGGCAGGAGTGCCGGGGCCGGCAGGGTCGCTTGCCCCCTGCCCGAGCTCACTCCTCAGTCGCGCCAGCTGTTGACCACGACCCCCTCCGAGAACTCGACGTAGGTCGAGTTGCTCTCGGAGGTGCGCTTCTTCGTCCGGGCAATCAGGAAGACACCGCCACTCTCCGTGGTCGTCGAGCTGTAGTCCCAGCGCCAGACCTTGTTGCCGCTGGCCGAGGTGAGCGTCTCGCTCGGGTCCCCGAGCAAGCCCACGACGAACTCGGCGCTCTCACCCGGCTGGATCCTCGCCAGGGTCTCCACGCTGACGTAGCGCCCACTGGAGGAGACGTCGGTCTCGACCCCGAAGAGGCAGGAGGAGAACAGCAGGGGGAAGGCGAGCAGGAGCAGTTTGGTCGTGTTGGAGAGATTGGAGAGCATGGGTGCTTGTCGGATTGGTTCCAGGTCTCGGGCGGCCCGCAGCTCGGGCCCGTCACTCCAATGGCGCAGCCCATGCCCAATTCTCACGCAGAACCGCACAAAAACCTGTCGGACCCGGGCCAGGGGGCCCGGTCGGGGTGAGGAATCTGCAATTCCGGGTCCCACGACGCAACCGGACGACCCGCCGGGAGGACAGGCGATCCTGACGGCCCCGACACTCCCGTGCCCCGGCCGCCACCTGTGTCGCCCCCACCCACGAGGCCTCCCACACGCTCGTCGCCCCCACCCGCCGTGGCCTTCGAGCACGACGGCGCTCCCATCAGGAGGGAAGGGGCCAGGTACCTCCCAAGCATGGTCACCTGCTTCCTCCTCTGCAGCGCAACCAAGAACGCTCGGTCGACCCAGGCAGAGCGAGCACAAGCGCTCATGAAGAGAACTTCCCCCGAGGCCCTGTCGGGTTGGGGGGGCCAGCGTGCGTTTCAAGAGAGCGGGGCCCATCACTGGAGTCAGCCTTCTGGCCAAGCTCAGCACCCACTCAAGAGGCCTGCCACTGAATTGGCACACGTCTTGCGAAGGCAGGCAAGACTTTCGCTCGCATCCAAGTCCACGCACCCATTCAAGTCATGATCCACTCAAGAAAGCTGGTCTTCGCAGGTCTCGCATCCCTTGCCCTCCTGACCACATCGATCTTCCCCGCCCTTGCGAGAGGAGCGGTCGCGTCTGTCAGCGCCCAGGGAGGCTCAGCCTACGGCCAACTCCACGGACCATCCTTCTCCAGCATCGGACAGGTTCGAGGACGCCTGTCTGACGGGTCCGGCGCTCCCTACGAGTGCCTCGGAACCCTCAGCCCCAATCACGACGGCGTTGGCCCTTGGACCGGCTACTCTCCTACCGGCACGATCGAGGGAGTGCTCGTTCCGCTCGATGCAGCGTCCCTTCCCGACCTTGAGTTCTGGGGCTCCTACGCCATCGACGAGGATGGTGATGGTTCCTTCCACGCCTACATCACAGCTCCCGGCGCGGGCTCAGGAGGGCCCCGCGAGCTCGTGGGCTCCATCTCCGGGCGCTTCCAAGACGCGGCGGAGATTGATCGTGTGTCTCTCTTTCCGATCTATGGAGACTTCCAAGGACAGTGGTTGGTCCAGTAACTGATCGACCCGACGGACGCCGCGCCCGCCAGCGTGAGTCCGGTCTCGAAGATGCGACCAGGCGGCATGCTCCGAAGGAGTGCGCCGCCTGGTCGTATGAACCGAGAGCAGCCGAGAGCGGCCTGCGCCTGTGAGCGCGAGTTCAGATGTCACAGAAGACGGGCTCGACGTACGGAGCGGGATCTCCAACACACTCGTCGGGAACCGGGTCGACTTCGCCAAGGACATCGTCCTGGGCGATCTTGCGGGTAACGCCTCCAGTGACCGCACCCACGAGATGCCGGGGACACCAGCGATCGACTGAGAGTCGGTCACGGTTCCGGCGCCCTCCCCGCGCGGCTCACTCGGCCGGCTTCGGGGTCGACCGGTCTCGTGCCGGCCTTGGATCGCTCACGGAGATCCCCTGCTGCTCGTGACGGGCGATGGCCGCGTCGATGGTCGCCGGCATGAGGCTCCAGACGTTCCTGTTCTCGATGACCATCACCTCCTCCCCCTCGGTATCGATCCAGTGGAGGTTCCAGCGGACGTAGGGCCCGGCGTCAGGATCCTTGACGCGCACGACGGAGAGCTCGCCGATGCGCTCCCAGGGAAGAATCCCGGTGCTCAGGTCGAAGACACCCTTGTGCTCGATGCCTTGATCGCTGGATCGCACGTACCGCGCTTGCATGAGGCCAAGGCCCATCAGGCAGGGCAATCCGATGGTCACGAAGCCCCATAGCGGGACGAGCGGGTTTCCCTTGGCGGCCTGGCTCGCCACTCTCGCGGCCTCGAGTGAGGCCCGTTGCTGCAGGGTGATGCCCCTTGAGCGCGAGGGCGTGGTGGCCACGTAACCGCCCATGACGAGGTTCGTGGCCACGAAGCAGAACAAGCCGCTGAGGCAAAGCCAGAGCAGGAAGCCGAAGATGCCGTGCCCACGCCAGGAGGTCGTGGCAGCGAACCCGCCCGGCTCGACGGCCGAGCTCGATTCCCGGTAGTAGACGTAGAGGAGGGCCGCGCTCAGCATCATGGAGAGGACGGCGATCCCTCTGTAGAGCCAGCGCTCGTGGCCCTCAAAGGACTCCCGCACGGTGTACCCCGTCCGCTTCGACGACCAGTGGCCGATCGCGCCGAGGGCGAGGAGTGCGGTGAGAGCGATCAGGAACTGGAGCATGGGGCTTCTCCGCGGTCGTGTTCCGGAGAATAAGCGATCCTGACGGCCCCGACACTCCCGTGCCCCGGCCGCCACCTGTGTCGCCCACCCCCGCGAGGCCTCCCACACGCTCGTCGCCCCCACCCGCGATCTGGCCTCACGCCTCACAGATCCCGCCCCCCGCCGTGTCCTTCGAGCACGGCGGCGCTCCCTTCAGGTCCTCTCCCCCCAGGGCTTCAGCTGTGGCGGCTCCGGAGCCGGGAGCGGGCGCCCGCGCGGGCTCGCCTCACTCCCAGCCCACGCGCTCGAAGCTGGCCTCGAGCGTCTGGACCGCGAGCCCCAGCCGCCGGCTGTGGGAGTCGTAGGTGTGGAGCCGCTCGTCGCCCAGGCGCAGGTGCACCTCCTCGCCCTCGAGTTCCGCGGACAGCAGGGTCCGTCCCGCGCGCTTGCCGGCCAGGTCGAAGACACCGATCTCGAGCACCTCGCGTCCCTGGACGTGCAGCACGCGCAGGATGTCGTCGTGACGCAGGGCGAGCAGGCAGTCCTTGGGGCCGAACCAGTCCAGGACCAGGCCGCAGGCCGACGGGCCCCGATCACCGTGCTGCGCCTCGATCCGTTTCGAGTCGGGGGGAGCCAGGGCGACGGCGAAGGCGCTCCCGGGGTCCACGGCGGCGTGCAGGACGCCTCCCACCTGGCGCCACGAGCCCATCTCCGGCGTGAGGGCGCCGGCCTGGGCCTCGAGCCAGGTGTGGAGCTGCGCAGTGATGATCTGCGGGTCGCCGAGATTGGAGAGGTAGTCCCGACCGAGCAGCATGCTGCCGCGCTTGCCCAGGGCGAGCTTCTCGAAGCCCTTGCGGTAGGCGCCGTCCTCGCCGTACATCAGGAAGGCGGTCAGGGCCCAGCGCAGGTCCCAGTCCGAGAGGCTCTCGACCGACAGCTCGTTGCCTGCCAGCTTGGGCAGGACCTCCCGGCCCACGGCCGTGCTGGCGCGATCCTCGTGGCTGAGCAGCCGGCGCGCCCCGAGCACCAGATCCTCGCCGTTCCAGGTGTGCGTGGAGAGGACGTCGGCCATGCCGGTCAGGTACCACTCCTGCGTCAGGTCTTGGTGCTTGGGCTTGCAGCGCAGGTGGAACTGCTGAAAGAGGCCGTAGAGCAGCATCTTGCGCGTGAAGTGCTGCTCGGGCTCGCCGTACGCGTAGACGGTCTCGTTGCGCGGCTCGTAGTGGACGTAGTCGGCCACGGGCAGGGCGAACACCTGCTCGTGGGTCATGCCCTGCTCCCAGGCATCGCGGTCGGGGTAGAGCCTCAGGGTGATCTTCCGGCCGGGCTCGAAGCGGGCCCTCCGGCCGAGCTCCTTCTCGAAGCCCCGCCGAGCCGCCTCCACCAGGCGAGCGTAGTCCTGGACGCGCTCCGCGTCGCCAGCCAGCAGCACGCGGTAGTGCTCCGTCTCGCACGGCCGGACGCCGGCCAGGGGATCCTCCGCGGCGGGCGAGGCGTGGAGCGGCAGGGCCGCGGAGTGACCGAGGAGCACGGCGGCGCAGGTCACGAGGGAGAGGGCACGCAGGAGATCGCACATGAGCAAGTCCGGGCTGGAGAGCGCAGGCACCCCGAGTATTCACCCGAGCCCAGGGGGTTGCACCTGATTCCGGGACTCCACGGGGATTCTGCCCCACGTGGGGTGTGAGCCTCCCGCCCTGGGAAGCGGGGTGGCCTTCCCGCTGCCGAGCCCCCGGCGCGCGATCGCCTCGGCGGCGGCTGGCCTCGTGCAGGTTGTGGTCGCGATGCCCCGCAGCCAGGCGCCGAGGGCCCCCGCGCCCTCCCCGCGCGGCTCACTCGGCCGGCTTCGGGGTCGACCGGTCTCGTGCCGGCCTTGGATCGCTCACGGAGATCCCGTGCTGCGGCCTCGAACCGAGCGGCCATGTTGGATACAGCCGAATGAGCGGGGCTCGTCAGGTTCGTGACCGAGAGCCCGCGTGAGCGGGATGCCCCACGCGACCCACCCACCAATCTCAGACTGGAGCGCCCTGACATACTCGTCCCCATCGCTAGAATGGAACCCGGACGTCCGCAAATGCAGGAGCACATCGAACCCTTGGAGCGGGAGCTCGGACAGCACCGGACCGGCGCGGCACTGAAGCGTTTGGTCGGCGGGAAGCACCGGACTTCCTGCGGGGCAAACCCTGCCCAGCGAGGCAGGACCTCCGTTGACGGGCCCCCCACTGCAGGAACGCGCGAATGACCCGCCGGATGGACATCGGCCCCAGTCCCACTCGGCAGAAGGCGTCAGGTGACTGGATCGTCGTGCTCGCCAAACAGCCCATCGCAGGCCACGCGAAGACTCGACTGGCCCGGGACATCGGAGACGAGCCGGCGCGAGCACTGGCGGAGGCCTTCGTCCTGGACACCCTGGCGCTCAGCAGAGAGCTCGGGGAGCTCCAGGTGCTCGTTGCCTACTCGCCCTCCGAAGGCGAGTCCTGGTTCAAGCGCCACGCCATCGGCGCCGAGTTGTATCTCCAGCCCGAGGGCCCCTTCGAGGTTCGGATCCACTCCGCGATCCGCGAGGCGTTCCTGCGCGGGGCGAGACGTTGCGTGTTGATCGGAACAGACACGCCTCATCTACAGCCAGAGACGCTTCAGGCCGCCTTCGAGGCACTTGGCTCCACAGACGTCTGCCTGGGACCGGCCGAGGACGGCGGGTACTACCTCATCGGAGTGCACCGCGAGGACCAGCGCCTCTTCATTGATGTTCCCTGGAGCACAGAGACGGTCCACGAGATCACCTTGCAGCGTGCCAGGGAAGCCGGCTTGACCGTAACGGAGCTCCCGCCAGAACTCGATGTGGACGAGGGATCGGATCTCGAGGGACTCGTGAAGGTCCTCGTAGAGCGACCGAGAGCTGCGGCGTCGACACGCGCTGCGGTAGCGCGACTCACGGGGCAGGAGCTATGACCATCGAGCGCCCGTCAGGTAGCTCGCCACTCGCCTCCATCGTTGTCCCGGTGTTCAACGCCAGGGGCCGTGTGGAGCAGCTACTCGACATCCTCGCGAGCCAGGAGTGCAGCTTCCCCTGGGACCTCACCTTCGTTGACTCGGGGAGCTCGGACGGCACCCGCGAGTGGCTGGAAGCCGAAGCTCGGACCTTCCCTGTCCCCTTGCACACCCACGAGCTGGGACCGGAGAGCTTCGATCATGGCGACACTCGCAACTTCGGAGCTGCTGTCACGAGCGGCGAGCTCCTCATCTTCCTGACGGACGATTCGCGCCCCGTAGGCAGGTCATGGCTCGCAACCGTGGTCAGGGAGCTCGAGGACGGCGGCGCCGATGCTCTCTTCTGCAGGAACGTCCTGCCCGCGGACACGCCAGCGTGGGCCGTGACCCTCAGCGCGAGCGATCTGGTGTACGTCGAAGGTGATCCCAGAGTGGTCGGGCATGAGAGTGAGGCACCCACTCCGACATCCAGGCGTGTCGAAGCACTCTACTGCGACACGGCCAGTGCCCTCTCCCGCGACCTACTCGAACGCCACCCCTACCCGCGAGCGAGCGCGGGGGAAGACATGCTGCTCGCCCGCGCCCTGAGGGAGGCACGCTTCGTGGTCCGCAAGCTGGACAGCGCACCGGTCGAACATGTCCATCTATACGACTCCGAGCAAATGCGGCGTCGCGCTGCTCTCGACGGACGCTTCAACATGGAGGCCTTCGGCCTGGAGATCGTGCTGCCCTCGCAGACGGGTGATAGCAGCGAGGGCGGGTCGCTACTCTTCGAAAGGAACCAACACAAACTCTCCGAGGTCTTGCGCGACTCGGAGGTGCTCGAAGAGCAGCGGTCCATATTGCGCGAACGCTACGCCTCCTTCGCCGAGGGGGGCAGCGCAGGCATCGCCACAGCTTCAGGGAGGCGATGGCCCACGACGGTGCTTGCCAACTCGAAGGTTGTGGTCGGCCTCCTACACGACGACTCCCAGCACGACCAGGCTCAGAGCTTTCGGGCCGCGCTGGAACAGGCGGGCATCGTGGTTCACAGCCTCTGCACGACGGAACTCGACGAAGCCCATCCCAAGGTCGACGTGGTGCATGCCTTGGCCTCGAAGACCAGCACGCCATGCCGGAGTGTGCCATTGCTCAGGGGAACCCCTTGCATCGTTCCTGAGCCCGGTGGCTGGCGTTTGTTCCCCTTCGGCTACCTGCCAGCGCCGCACGGAGCACACGCGCGAGCCGAGCTTCAGGTTCCCGTCCATCTGCACCCTCTAGACGAGCCCCCCAGAATAGCTGCGGCCCGCTGGGCCTTCCGTTATCGGCAGCTCTTGTGCATGTCCCGCTCGACAGTCGCCTACCAGCGCTGGGGGTTCGAGGCGGATCAGTTTCGTGGCGAGGTGCGCCGCGAGGGGGAAGTGCTCGCGACCTTGGGTGCTGGGCCTGCGGAAGTCGCCTTCGAGATTCCGCCCCTGGGACCTGACGTGAACGAGCTTGCCGTGGAGCTCGACATCCTTGAACAGGACCGGAACGAGACTCGCTGCGCTGTTGTTGCCTTCGAGGGTCGCGAGGTGGCGCTCGTGGGTGAGCTCGCAGTGGAGTCCGCCCCGCGCACGCTCACCAAGAAGATCGAACTCCAGGTTCCGCCTGAAGGTGGCCGGCTGACGATCACCAACCTCACGCCGGCGGGTTCACGCTCCATCTGCCGAGTCCGGTCAGTGACTCTCAGCCGGGGCGAGCCATGCCAGTCGGACTCGTGGCTCTTTGTCGAACCATCTTCAGCGACGCCGAACCCTGGCCGCGGTGAAGTCGCCGTGGTGATCGTGACTCTGGACGGCATCCCCAAGCTCAAGCAGTGCCTGCCTGCACTACAAGCTAGCACCTACCCAGGGGACCTCCTCCAGGTCGTTGTCGTCGACAATGGCTACCCGCGAGAGACACGCAACTGGTTGGCGCGCCACCATCCGAACGTGACCCATGTGTACGCCGGGGACAACGTCGGATTCACCCCAGCGGCGAACCTGGGTGCGCACCGCGTGGGCGAGGCTCCGGTCATCATCTTCCTCAACGACGATGCGGAGGTGGCGCCGGGTTTCGTCGAGCAGTTGGTGCAGCCCATCTTTGATGGAGAGTGCGCAGCGACCGCCGCCCGGATGATCCTGCCAGATGGAGAGCCCGAGTACTTTGGTGGGGCGGGCACCTTCCAGGGCTTCGCCTTCGGTGGACCCGAAGACCTGGCGCGAGCCGCGGATCTCGACCGGCCCCGAAAGACCCTCTTCGCCTGTGGCGGAGCCATGGCGATTGACGCGGCCATCTTCCGAGGGGTTGGCGGCTTCGACATGGACTACTTCGCTTACTACGACGACATCGACCTGGGCTGGCGGCTCTGGTTGTACGGATATGAAGTCCACTACGTGCCCACGGCTATCTGCCATCACGCCCGCTCCTCCACGTCGGCCTCCTTCCCGAGAGAGTCGGTTCGCCTTCTGCAGATCCGCAACGCCATCCTGACCTGCATCAAGAACCTCGGTGACGAGGCCTTGCGCGCAGTCTTGCCTACGCTGCTGGCCCTCGGGGTTCGTCGCCTGTGGATTCAGGCCAAGCAACCAGAGTTCAAGGCGCTCAGGATCGAGTCCCTCCGTCCGCACCGGCGATCATCGCGACGGGCTCTGCCACTGGACCGCATGGCCATGGCCGACCTGGTCGCCTTGCAGGATGTCCTTGGTGACTGGGAGAAGTGGATGGAGAAGCGGCAGGCCGTTCAACTCACCCGTCGCCGACTGGACGTCGAGGTCTTGCCGTTGTTCCTCGATCCCCTGCGATGTGTTGAAGGGGAGGCCGAGTACGAGGCATTGCAAGCGTCCCTGCTGCAGCTCTTCGACATCAAGAGCCTCTTCGGAGCTGACTAGAGCCAGGGGCGCCCAGCCACTCGGCACTCGACTGCCCCGGGTGTGTAGGGCGCAATTGCCCGCGGACCATGCAGACACTCGGCCGTGACGATGCGCCCGCGGCTTCACGTCTCTCTGGCCGGGATCGGCGTGGGAGACTCGAAGGTCAGCGACCCTCTCCGTCCCGTGCCCGGCCCCCCACCCACCGGGACCCTCCGGGACTGGGCGCCTCCTCCCCCCCCCGTGGCCCTCCAGCACGACCGCGCTCCTTCAAGCCCTCCACAGGAGGGGCAGGAGCCCTGGCCCTTGAAGGAGAAGGGCAGCAGGAGGTCCGCGCCGCAGGCAAGGCAGTGAGAGCGGCAGAAGCCATGGGCGAGGACACCGCAGGAGAGCTGGCCCGGGGCTCGCGGTCGATGTGCGCCGGAAGGACGGGGGGACACGGCGGCCGGTCGCGGCAGCGCGGGGAAGGAGCCCTGACCGACAGGGCCGGGAAGCCCGGCTCGACCGTCGCTGCCACCTCATGGCCGGCGCACGGATCCAGGCCTCACGCCTGCCCTCGCCTGTCGAGCCCCCCGCCTGTCGAGCCCCCCGCCTGCCGAGCCCCCGCCTGCCGAGCCCCTCACCCTGGCTCCACCACCTTCCCGACGGAACGGGCTCACGAACTCCGGCCCCGCCCCTGCCTCCAGCCCGGGGCCCTCCCTATAATGCTCGCCCTTCCAGCCCCCCGAGACACCTCCTCCACGATGACCAGGAACGACGGACGATCCCCCGCGGACATGCGGCCCATCAGCTTCGAGCGCGGCTTCACGAAGAGCGCCCCGGGCTCGGTGATGGCCAGCTTCGGCGACACCCGCGTGCTGTGCACGGCGACCTACACGGACGGCGTGCCGCCCTTCCTGCAGGGCAAGGGACAGGGCTGGATGACGGCGGAATACGCCATGCTGCCCTCCTCCACCAACACCCGAAAGTCCCGGGACCGGGCCGGGCGCGTGGACGGGCGCTCGGTGGAGATCCAGCGCCTGATCGGCCGCAGCCTGCGGGCCGTGATGGACTTCAAGCAGATGAGCGAGCGCACGATCTGGCTCGACTGCGACGTGATCCAGGCCGACGGCGGGACCCGCACGACCGCGATCAGCGGGGCCTGGGTGGCCCTGCACGACCTCCTGATGGCCATGGACGCCAAGCGCATCCTGCGCGGCTGGCCCCTGGTGGGCCAGGTGGGCGCGGTCTCGGTCGGGCGCGTCGACGGGACCGAGCTGTGCGATCTGGACTACTCCGAGGACCACAAGGCCGAGGTGGACTTCAACCTGGTCATGACCGGCGCAGGGGAGTTCATCGAGGTCCAGGGCTCCGCCGAGGGCGCCCCCTTCTCCCGGGACGCCCTGGACTCCATGCTCGAGCTGGGCGCGGCGGGCTGCCAGCAGATCTTCGCGGCCCAGAAGACCGTCCTGGGGATCGAGTGAACCTGTGAGGACCGAGACCGTGAGACTCCTGCTGGCGAGCGGCAACCGCAAGAAGCTCGTCGAGATCGACGCGCTCCTGCGGCCCCTGGGCGTGGAGCTCCTGCGGCCGACGGACGTGGGCGGCCTGCCGGAGGTCGAGGAGGACCGGCCGGACTTCGTGGGCAACGCGGTCAAGAAGGCCCGCAGCGCGGCCATGGCGACCGGCTGCTGGGCCCTGGCGGACGACTCCGGGCTCGAGGTCGACCACCTGGGCGGCGCCCCGGGCGTCATCTCCGCGCGCTACGCCGGCACCCACGGGGACGACGGGGCCAACAACGCCAAGCTCCTGCGGGAGCTGGCGGGGGTCCCGACCGAGGAACGCGGCGCGCGCTTCGTCAGCGCCCTGGCCCTCGCCCGAGCGGACGGTAGCATCGCCGCTGAGATCGTGGGCACCGCCCGCGGTCGCATCCTCGAGGCCCCGCGGGGTGACGGGGACTTCGGCTACGATCCCCTCTTCGAATTCACAGAGCCGGGCTTCGCGGTGACCGGCCGCTCCTTCGCCGAGCTCACCACCGAGGAGAAGTCGGAGGTCAGCCACCGCGGTCGCGCCCTGCGCGAGCTCGCGGCCCGCTGGAGCGAGCTCCTCTCGTCGAACGCCTGAGATTCCACCGTGGACACGCAGCACATCCGCAACTTCTCGATCATCGCGCACATCGACCACGGCAAGTCGACGCTCGCGGACCGCATGCTCGAGGCCACCGGCTCCGTGCAGAAGCGCGACATGCGCGCCCAGCTGCTCGACGACATGGAGCTCGAGCGCGAGCGCGGCATCACGATCAAGGCCCGCGCGGTGACGATCTACCACGAGAAGGACGGGGAGCGCTACCAGCTCAACCTGATCGACACCCCGGGCCACGTGGACTTCAACTACGAGGTCGAGAAGAGCCTGCAGGCCTGCGAGGGCGCCCTGCTGCTCGTGGACGCCTCCCAGGGCGTCGAGGCCCAGACCGTGGCCAACGCCTACCTCGCCATCGAGCAGGACATGGAGATCCTGCCGATCCTCAACAAGGTCGACCTGGCCCACGCGCGGCCGGACGAGGTCTCCGAGGAGATCGAGAACAGCCTCGCCATCGAGGCCACCGACGCCCTGCCCATCTCCGCCAAGACCGGCACCGGAGTGGACGCTGTACTCGACCGCGTCGTGGAGCGCATCCCGCCCCCCACCGGCGACCCCGCCGCACCCCTGCGGGCCCTGATCTTCGACGCGGTCTACGACGAGTACCGCGGGGTCATCGTCTACCTGCGGATGTTCGACGGCACCCTCAAGCGCCGCGACCTGATCCGCATGCTCGGCACGGGCACCGACTACGAGGCCCTCGAGATCGGTCGCTTCTCGCCCAAGATGACCAAGACCGACGAGCTGACCGCCGGGGAGGTGGGCTACCTCGTCTCCAACATCAAGCAGCTGGGCGACGTGCGGGTCGGCGACACGCTGACCCACGCGAAGGGACCCGAGGTCGAGATGCTCGAGGGCTACGAAGAGCCCCTGCACATGGTCTACGCGGATTTCTACCCGACGAACCCCGGCGACTACGAGACGCTGCGCGACGCCCTGGAGACCCTCTCCCTGTCGGACTCGTCGCTGTCCTTCTTCCCGGAGACCAGCGACGCCCTGGGCTTCGGGTTCCGCTGCGGCTTCCTCGGGCTGCTGCACATGGAGATCATCGAGCAGCGGCTCGAGCGAGAGCACGACCTGGACATGATCCAGACGGCGCCCTCGGTCACCTACAAGATCCGCCTCAAGGACGGCACGGAGGAGGACATCCGCTCTCCCGGAGCGCTGCCGGAGCGCGACAAGTTCGAGGACCTGCTCGAGCCCATCGTGCGCGCCTCGATGATGGTGCCCGCGGAGTTCATCGGCGTGGTGATGCAGATCTCCAACGACCACCGAGGCATCTTCATCCGCCAGGAGCACGTCTCCCAGACCCGGGTGCAGCTCGTCTACGACATCCCCCTGGCCGAGATCATCTACGACTTCTACGACAAGCTGAAGTCCGCCACCCGCGGCTACGGGACACTCAATTACGAGATCGTCGACTACAAGGCCGACGACCTGGTCAAGATGCGGCTGCTGGTGAACGGCGAGGACGTGGACGCTCTCTCCTCGATCTGCCACTCGACCCAGGCCCAGCAGCGCGGCCGCGCGGTCCTCAAGAAGCTGCGCAAGGAGATCCCTCGCCACATGTTCGAGGTGCGGCTGCAGGCTGCCATCGGCAGCAAGATCATCGCCCGCGAGAGCATCGCCGCCCTGCGCAAGGACGTGACCGCCAAGTGCTACGGTGGCGACATCACCCGCAAGCGCAAGCTGCTCGAGAAGCAGAAGGCTGGCAAGCGGCGCATGCGCCAGGTCGGCAGCGTCGACATCCCCCAGAAGGCCTTCCTGGCCGTGCTCGGCGGCGACGAGAAGTGAGCTCGACCATGACGAAGCAGATGACCAAGCAGGGGGGCGGGAAGGTGAAGAAGGGCGGCCACGCCTGGCGGGACAACATCGAGGCGATCACGATGGCCGTGATCATGGCGGTGATGCTCAAGTACTTCATCGTCGAGGCCTACAAGATCCCGACCGGGTCGATGCAGCCCACCCTGATGGGCAACGACGAGACGGGCATCAAGGACCGCATCCTGGTCGACAAGCTCTCCTACCACTTCCGCGAGCCGGAGCGCTGGGAGGTCACGGTCTTCAAGTACCCCCTCGACCTCTCCAAGAACTTCATCAAGCGCATGTGCGGCGTGGGCCCCGAGGATCTGAAGATCGAGAACGGGGACCTCTGGACGCGGCCCTTCTCGAACGGCGAGGAGTCCGGGGAGCCCTGGACCATCCTGCGCCGGCCCCTGCCCGTGCAGCGTGAGATCTGGAAGGCGCTCTTCCCCGGCCAGGACGGCCTGCCCGGCTGGAAGGCGCTCGGCGGCGCCAGGAGTTGGGGCGTCGAGGGGAGTACCGTCGTCGCCCGCGGCGACGGCAGCCTGCGGTATCCCCCCTCCGGCTCGGTGATGGACGACTACCGGCACGGCTATCCCCTGACCGTGCGCAAGGCGATCCGCACCAACCACCTCTCCTCCCAGCGCCCGGTGGGCGACCTGCGGGTCGCCGGCCGAGTCGAGGCCCTGGCCGGCTGCGAGAGCGTGAAGATCGAGCTGCGTGAGGGCTCTCGACGGTACATGTTCACCCTGCCAGGCCCCGCCGCGCAGGAGGGCACCTCCCTCGGCATCGAGGCCGAGGAGCTGGTGACGAGCTTCGGCTCTCCCCTGGCCCAGGCCCGCGAGGCCCTCGGTGAGGGGGGCTGGCGCCTCGAGGCCGGGGACGCGATCGAGTTCTCCCTGCAGAACATGGACGACCTCCTGACCCTCGAGATCGAGGGGCTGGAGGACCTGGAGCTCGAGATCCCCGCCGCCACGGACCAGAGCTCCGCCATCTTCCTGCACGTGGAGGGTGAGGGGGCCGACTTCGAGGACCTGATGGTCTACCGGGACATCCACTACGTGGGTGACAGCATGAAGCGCGACCGCTGGTCCATCCCCGAGGACCAGTACGTGATGCTCGGAGACAACACCCAGGACTCGAGCGACGCCCGGGAGTGGACCCTCAACCGCATCCAGTACCCCGCGGGCACGGGCCCGATCCACCGCGGCAACCACCGGGGCAACAATGAGAACCCCAGGGTCGTCCCCGGCATGCCCGGCGGCGCGATGGAGTGGTTCCGGGACGAGTTCGGTGAGCTGCACAACTGGCGTGCCGCCGAGTCCGACCGCCTGTCCCCGGTGGACGTCTCCTTCGTCCCCCGCGAGCTGATCACGGGCCGAGCCGTGGTCGTCTTCTGGCCCTTCAAGCCCAGCTTCAAGCTCTGGCGCCTGCAGTGGATCCACTAGACGCTCCGCAGAGACCCCGGGAGTCGAAAAACCCCATGATCACCGCCTTTTCGCGGCCAGATGATGTCCGGATCGGCGCCCCAGACCCGGGAGGGTCCGGGTTTTCCACATGGACCAGTACCCCCAGTAGGAGTCGATCTGGTTTGTGGGGAAGCCCCCCCCCCTCAGGAACAGCAAGAGAGAGCCGCACACCCCCCACCACGCCCCACTTTGCAACTCCCTACCTCAAGTCCATGGGCTGCAATCACTTGGGGATTCTCGTGGCGCTGGCGCGGGGCTGCGTCTCCCTAAGTCGTGTAAACACACGGGCATCGATGGCTTTCCTATCTGCGGCCCCCCCGCCCCTTCTGTCCCCAGACTATCCACATCAGGAATTCTCCTCTTGAGCCTTGTAGGTCGCTTTTTTCCCGTTCCTGACCGCGTGCCAGGGACACTCGAGAAGTGCTCGAACCCGCCTCCGAAGGGCACCCCAGGCGCCCAGGACGGCGTTGTCCATCGGTCCTTACCCCCTGTCCCAGAACTGAATAGGATCAGCGCGTGAAGTCGACCGAAGACATCGCCGCGGGCGAACTGCTGCTCGACGTCGAGGGCCTGCGCAAGTCCTTCAAGGGGCGCCTCGTGGTGGACGACGTGCACTTCCGGGTCCATGCCGGGGAGATCGTCGGCCTCCTGGGTCCCAATGGGGCCGGCAAGAGCACCAGCTTTCGGATGGTGGTGGGCCTGATCCGGCCCGACGCGGGGACCGTGGAGTTGCGGGGCGAGGACTGCGCCCGGTTGCCCATGTTCCGCCGGGCGCGCCTGGGGATGGGCTACTTGCCCCAGGACACGAGCATCTTCCGGCGCATGAACGTGGAGGACAACGTCCTGGCGGTGCTCGAGACGATGAAGATCTCGCGGGCGGAGCGAAAGCGGGAGATGCACCGCCTGCTGGAGAACCTGGAGCTCGACCACCTGTGCAAGAACGCCGCCGTGACCCTCTCCGGGGGCGAGAGGCGGCGCCTGGAGCTGGCCCGGGCCCTCGCCACACGGCCGTCGGTCCTGCTCTTGGACGAACCCTTCGCGGGCGTCGATCCCATCAACGTCCAGGAGATCCAGGTCCTGATCCACCAGCTCAGGGAGCAGGGCATCGGCATCCTGATCACCGACCACAACGTCCGCGAGACCCTCCAGAGCACCGACCGCTCCTACATCATCCACCAGGGCCACATCCTCCGGGAGGGCACGGGGGACGAACTGGTGACCGATCCGGAGGTCCGCAAGGTCTACCTGGGCGAGAGCTTCGAGGTGGCGGTCAACAAGGTCACCATGCAGGAAGAGGCCGGACTCTACGAGGAGTAGGGCGTCGCCCGGATCCGCCCGGATCCGCCCGGATCCCGGGTCGGATCGGCCACGGGGGGATTGCCGCAGGCGCGGGGCAGAGCTATCGTGCTGGCCGAAATTCAGACCTGCATGGTCCGTTGGTCGCCCCTTCGGACCCGCACCGCCTCGCCCACCGGGGCGAGCCACCACCCTCCCACCACTCCGGATCTCCCATGAAGATCGTCGCCTGCATCAAGCGCGTCCCCACCACCGACGCCCAGGCCAAGATCGGCGCCGACGGCAAGAGCCTGGACGCGGCCGGTTTCCAGTACATGACCTCCTTCTACGACGAGATCGCCGTCGAACAGGCGATCCAGACCAAGGAGGCCCTCGGCGGCGAGGTCACCGTGTTGACCCTCGGCCCGAGCGAGGCCTCCAAGGAGGTCCGCGAGTGCATCGCCAAGGGCGCCGACGGCGGGGTGATCCTGACCGACGCGGACTGGAGCCAGCGGGACAACCTCTCCACCGCCAAGGTCCTGGCGGCCAAGCTGACCGAGATGGGCGCCGAGCTGGCCTTCTTCGGCAAGGTCGCCACCGACCGCGACAACAACGCGGTGGGCGCCATGACCGCCACCAAGCTCGGCTGGGCCTGCGTCACGGACGTGACAGACCTCGAGCTGACCGCCGAGGGCGGGACGGCCAAGCGCGAGACCGAGGGCGGCGTCGAGACCGTCTCCTTCAGCCTCCCGGCCATCCTGACCTGCGACAAGGGCCTCAACGAGCCGCGCTACGCCGGCCTCAAGGGCATCATGGCCGCCAAGAAGAAGCCCCTGGAAGAAGAGTCCTTCGAGGACGTGGCCGGTCAGGCCCAGGTCGAGGGCCTCGATCTGCCCGCCCCCCGCAAGGAGGGGCGCATCGTCGGCGAAGGCCCCGAGGCGGTCACCGCCCTGATCGACGCCCTCCGCAACGAAGCCAAGGTCCTCTGAGCCGCCAGGAGCACGCACCATGTCCACGATCCTCGTCTTCGTCGAACACAACGCCGGCACGGTCCGCCGCGCCTCCCTCGAGTGCCTCGGAGCGGCCCACGCCACGGGCTCCGAGGTGGTCGCCATCCTCACCGGCTCCGGGGCCGCTGACGCCGCCGCCTCCCTCGGCGCCCACGGCGCCGCCAAGGCCGTCTGCCTGACGGGCGCAGAGGCCTACAGCCCCGACGCCACCGCCCGCGACCTGGCCGCCGTGGCGAACGAGCTCGGGGCCAAGGGCTTCCTCTCCGCCGCCACCAGCACGGGCAAGGACCTCGCTCCGCGCGTCGCCATGCTGCTCGACTCCGTGCTCTTCAGCGACTGCACCGGCCTCGAGGCAGCCGGCGACTCCTACAAGTGCACGCGCCCCTGGCTGGCGGGCAAGGCCATCGCCCACTGCTCGAGCAGCGGCCCTGTCTTCTGCGCCACCACCCGGGCCAACGCCTTCCCCGTGACGGAGACCGGCGGCAGCGCCGAGGTCAGCGAGCGCGCTGCCTCCACCGACGGCAAGGTCACCGTGACCGGCATTGCGGCCAAGGAAGGCGGCAAGCTCGATGTGGCCGAGGCCCCCACCGTGGTCTCGGGTGGACGTGGCCTGAAGGACGCAGAGGGCTTCAAGATCATCGAGGACCTGGCCGACGCACTGGGCAACGCCGCCGTCGGCGCCAGCCGCGCCGTGGTCGACGCCGGGTGGCGCCCCCACGCCGAGCAGGTGGGTCAGACCGGCAAGGTCGTCTCTCCCGGTCTGTACGTCGCCGTCGGCATCTCCGGCGCGATCCAGCACATCGCGGGCATGAAGACCTCCGGCGTGATCGTGGCCATCAACAAGGATGCGGATGCGCCGATCTTCAAACTCGCGGACTACGGCATCGTCGGCGACGCCTTCGAGGTGGTCCCGGCCCTGACCGCGGCCATCAAGGAGGTCATGGCGACCGCCTGACCTCGAGTTCCGATCCCCGGAGCGGCCCGGCCGGTGCGAAGCGCCAGCCGGGCCGCTTTCGATTGCGCGATTGGCGAGGTCCACCTAGGCTGCTGTAGTCGAGGCCGCGCCTCAACCAGCCCCCTCCTACCAGGTATCGCCAGGGAACATCAATGGGACTCCGCAACTGGGCTCGAACTCAGCTCATCGTTCAGCGCAGCCTGGATCGCATGCGCGTGATCCGCGACCGCCGCCGCAACCCTCTCGGAGACGTACCGACGGTGCCCAAGCGCATCATCGTGGAGCCCACCAACGCCTGCAACCTGAAGTGCGGCTTCTGCGGCAACGCGAACATGCTGCGCAAGTGGTCCTTCCTCGACGTTGATCTCTACCGGCAGCTCCTGGACGAGATGAGCGAGCTGGGGATCCCGCGCATCACCCTGCACACGATCGGCGAGCCGACCATGCACCCGGAGCTTCCCCTGCTCGTGAAGCTCGCCCGAGCCCACGGCCTGATCGTCACCCTGAGCACCAACGGCACACGCCTGACCCAGGAGTACTGCGAGGCACTGGTAGACGCGGCGCCGCACATCCTGAGCGTCTCCCTCGACGCAGCGACCCCGGAGACCTTCGAGCGCATCCGCGAGGGTATCGACGCGCGGGAGGTGCAGGCCGGCCTGCGACGCCTCCGCCAGGTTCGAGACGAGCGCGGCGTCCCCGAGGAGTCCCCCTGGGGCAACGTGCCGCTCCCGACCCTCACCGCCACCTGTGTCATCACCCGCTTCTTCGACCGGGAGGAGGAGCGCCGCTGGTTCGAGACCTACGGGCCGCTGGTCGACGACACCTTCTTCCACTGGCCGAACAACCACGCCGGCTATTCGGAGGAGCCGATGTTCCAGGACCACGGGGTCTTGCCCCAGAGATTCCGCCGCTGGATGTACTCCAAGCTGCGCACCGCGTGCCACTACCCCTGGGACGGGATGTTCCTCCTGAGCGACGGGACCATGTCGGTCTGCCGCTTCGACTTCGACGCGCGGGTCACGGTGGGGCGCTATGGTGACATGAACATCATGGAGCTCTGGAACTCCGAGGCCATGAACGCCCTCCGTCGGGCGCACCTGAACTTCGACTTCCGGGACCACTCCACCTGCGAGAACTGCACCGGCACCTACTACGAGAACCGGCACGAGCACTACGTGCGCTCGCAGCGGCTCAAGGAGCGCAACGGCTACACGGCCGAGCGCAACGCCTGGCTGGCTCCGGACCCCATGGTGGAGCGCGCCAAGCGCGGCTCGGGCACCATGGCGGATGTGATCGGCGTCGGTTGAGACCGCCCTCGGTCCCACAACAGCGAGGCTCCCCGCCATCGGCCTGAAGTCCTGGATCGGTGCCCGCCAACACTGGCCGGGTGCACGCCAAGGACTCGACCTGGTCCAGGTGGGTTATGGCGTCGTTCGTGGAGCCCTCGACCGCGACGGCCGGCCGGCCTTGTTCGGCGGGCGACCGCTCCGGTGCTTGCCCCTGCCGCCGCCGCGCCCGATCACCGGGCCGGAGCGGCGAGAGCTGGCCCGCATGGCACGGGGCCAGAGCACCTCCTTCTTCGACGGCGACAGCGTCCGTCGCTTCGAGCAGGAGCTCGGTGCGCGCTGGGGCTGTGAGCACGTGCTCGCCACCTCCTCGGGCACGGCGGCCCTGCACGTGGCCCTGATGGCTGCGGACGTGGGGCCCGGCGACGAGGTCATCGTACCGGTCCTGACCTACGTGGCGACCGCCATGGCCGTCCTGCACGCGGGCGCGACGCCGCGCTTTGTCGACGTGGACCCGGTGACCTGGAACCTGAACCCCTCGAAGCTGGAGGAGGCCGTCACCTCCGCCACGAAGGCGATCATCCCCGTGCACATCGGCGGCGTCCCCTGCGACATGCCCGCCATCCAGGCCGTCGCCGACCGCCACGACCTGCTGGTGATCGAGGACGCAGCACACGCCCACGGATCGACCCACCGGGGACAGTTCTGCGGCACCCTCGGGGACCTGGGCTGCTTCAGCTTCGGGAGCCCCAAGTCCCTGACGACCGGCGAGGGCGGCGCCGTCTTCACGAACGACTCGCGACTCGCTGAGCGCGCGCGCATCGCCATGAACCTCGGCGAGTGCGCTCCGGACGGCTCGCCGACCATGGAGCTCGACTTCTTCAATCCCGAGCTGCGCCTCGACTACGTTCGGGTGGGCTGGAACTACCGCATGAGCGTGGCCCAGGCGGCCCTGGGTCTCGGGCAGCTGGCGCGCTTCGACAGCATCCAAGACCGGCGCCGGGGCAACGCGGCGGTGCTGAGCGCGGAGCTGAAAGAGGTGCCCGGCGTCAGCGTGCAGCGCGTGGAGCAGGGCGACGACCCCTGCTTCTACTGCTTCCCGGTACGCCTCGGCCCCGAGGCCGGGCTCGGCCGCGGCCAGCTCCTCGCCGGGATGGCGCGGGAGCGTATCGACTTCCGCCTGCTCTCGAACCTGCCCCTCAACGAGCACGCCCTGTTCGGCGAGGAGCGCGCCTTCCCCGTGGCCGCGGAGCTCGCACGCCAGGCAGTGGCCCTGCGGGTCGATCCGGCCCTGGGTACGCGAGAGATGCGGGACACCACCCGCGCGATCCGTCGTCTGGTGGAGTGGTCCCGGGCGCACCCTCGAGAGGTGGAGGGCCTCGGTGGCTGAAGGCACAACTCCCGTGGAGCGCGTGCTCCTGACCGGCGCCACCGGGCTCCTCGGCGGCCACGTGCTGCGGGAGCTCGTGTCCTCGGGCAAGCAGGTGCGCGCCCTCCTGCGGGCGGACTCTCCCGACCGCGAGCGCAAGCGTGCCTGGCTGGAGGAGCAGGGCGCCGAGGTCGTCGAGGGCGACCTGCGCTCCACGAAGGCGCTGCGCGCGGCCTGCCGCGACGTGCAGGGCCTCATCCACTCCGCCGCCACGCTGGGCAACTGGTCCCGACAGAACACCCACCAGTACCACGTCAACGTGGACGGCACCGCCTCCCTGATGCGCGTGGCCCTCGAGCGCAAGCTCGCGCGCGTGGTGCACGTCTCCTCCATCGCCGCCATCGGCGCCTCCCGGACGCCCCGGCCCATGGACGAGGATGAGGTCTGGAGCTGGGACGAGCGGCCGATGCTGCACTACGCCAAGACCAAGCGCGAGGCCGAGGAGCGCTGCCTGCACGCCTTGCGCAACGGCCTGCCCACCATCGTCGTCAACCCCGCGGCGATGCTCGGGCTCCCGGCCGAGGGTGGAGAGCTACGCGGCCTCTGCGTCGCCGCCCGAGAGGGCAAGCCTCACCGCCTGATGCGCGGAGGCGCCTCCTTCGCCCTGGTGACGGACGTCGCGAGGAGCGTCGTGCGCGCCCTGGAGGTGGGCCGGGTCGGAGAGCGCTACGTCCTCGGCGGCGCCAACGCCACCTGGTCCGAGTTCTACGAGGCCGCGGCCCGGCACCACGGCATCGACCGCCGACACCCCAACTGGCCCGACTCCCTGGGCAGGCTGCTCGCCACCGGCGCCATGGCGCTCGACGGCATCGGCCTCTCCCGGCCTCGGTGGGCCCCCGAGCGCTACCGCATCTGGGGCTGGTTCGGCTACGCGGACTCCTCCAAGGCCCAGCGCGAGCTGGACCACGAGGTGCGGGAGCTGCCGGAGGTGCTGGCCAGCGTCTACGCGCAGACCAGCTCGCGCTCGCATTCCGACCACGCCTGAGGGGCCGGGAGTGCGGGGCGAGGTCGCGCGGGGCGCCCTCCGGATTCACTCCTCCGCGTCGAGCTCGATGAGGGGCCGCCCCTCGTTCGAGCTCGGCTCACCGGCGCCGAAGTCGCGCACCGCGACGATGAAGCCCGCCAGGTCGAGGCCCATGTACTCGCTCCCCGCCTCCCGCAGGACACCCTCGAGCCGCCCGAGCCCCTGCTCGAAGAGCTTCACCATGCCCCGCGGCTGTCCCATGCGGATCTTCAGGCAGCCGGCGGCGCACTGGATCAGACCCTGGATGAACTGGGCCTGGACGGGGTCGTGCTTGGAGACGTGCCACAGTCCTTCCCAGGCCTCGTGGGCCTCCCACAGGTAGCCGGCGTTGTAGAGGTCCACGCCGAACAGGTAGTCCTGCGAGCGGCGCCAGGCCTCCGGAGACACGCTCTCCACCGGAGCCTCGGGCTCCTCGGAGTAGGAGTGCCCGCGGGGATCCCGGGTCGGGTGCGGGGCCTCGCCGGGGACGAAGGCGTAGGGCGGAAAGGGCAGGTCGGTGTAGCGCACGGGACGGCGCCCGGGGAGCCGGGCTGGGAGCCGCATCCTAACCGTCCGCGTGGGGGGCGCGCCCCGTCGCGCGCGTGTGTTTCGTGGCGGGAGCCGTCGCAGCGCGGAGTCCCGACTCCGGAGCGCGGGGAGTCAGCGGCCGGCGTGCCAGTCCCGGCGGTCCTGGATGCGGTCGAGGAACCCCTGTCGGTGCTGGGCCTCGAGGGCCTCCAGGTCCTCCTGATCGTCCGTGGCGAGGTAGAGCATCAGGAAGGCCATCTCGTCCTCCGCGTTGCGGCCGAGGCCCACGCGCTGGGGCGGATGCTGGGGGTTGCGCAGATTGGCGGCGCTGTTGTCGTAGATGTACTCCAGCGAGATCCTCGTGCCCGCCTCGAGCGCACGCGGCTCCACGTACCACAGGGGCTCGAGCCAGTTGAAGTCATAGTCGCTGATCGAGAGCAGCGTCTCGAAGCCCCCACCGGGTGGCACGGCCGTGACGCGCAGGCGGCTGCAGACGTAGCGGGCCTTCGGGTAGAGGCCGAGCAGCTCGGCGTCCGCCGCGAGGGTGATCTCGTCGGTGACGAGGTAGGCCGAGTCGCCGGGGGCGATGTCCACCCGCAGGGAGCCCATGATGAAGTCCATCACGGTCTTCTCACGCGGGCTGTCGGCGAAGTAGAGGCCGAGCTTCGAGCTCTCCTGCTCGGGCTTGCCCGTGCCGTTGAAGTGGAGCTGGACCATGAAGGCCCCGTCCCCCTCGACCGGCATGCCGTAGCCCGCCGGCAGGGGTATCGCCGTGCGACCGGGGGCCCAGGCGCCGAGGGCCCCGATGGTGTTCATGCCCGCACCGCCCATCTCTCGAAAGCCGGGGCCGGGGTACGACTCGTCGGCGCGCAGACCGTAGCCGGTGAGGTCCCAGAGCCAGCCCACGCCGTGCAGGGCACGGGGTGTGCTCGGCAGGAACTGCACCGCGACGAGATCGCGCTCGACCTCGAGGCTCGTCGGGAGGACGACCGTGTGCAGGACGCCGTCGCCCTCGGCCGGGATGTCCACCCAGCCCCCGGTCTCGAGGACTTTGTCCGGCGGTCCCAGGGGCCAGGCCTCGGCGGCCGGTGCGGTCGGCTCCGGCCCGTCGCCGACGGGACCGCCGCCCTCCACCCAGGCGGTCAGGAGCGCGAGCCCCTCCTCCGAGAGCCCGCGCTGGCCCTTGAAGCGGGGCCCGTCCGCGTCGGGCAGCCAGGGCGGCATGAAGCCGCTGTGCGTCACCTCCAGCACCTGTCGGCCGCGCTTGCGCACGTCTCGGCTCGAGACGAGGGCGAAGGGCGCCGCTCCGTCGGGCAGGTGACAGGGCAGGCAGTGGCTGTGCACGAGGGGCCCGACCTCCTCGTTCCAGGTGGGCACGCCGACCCCCTGCGTTGACGGCTCCGAGCAGGCGCCGAGCAAGGCGGTGAGTGCCAGGGCCGCGCGCTTCACTCGATGTAGCAGCCCACGGCCTTGGTGCGCTCGACCGCGGGCAGCTCTCCGGCGAGCAGGGCGTCCAGGGCGTCACGCAGCTCGTGCTCTCCAGCCGCCACCCGCTTCTTGCCGAAGGCCACATTGCGATCGTCGATGCGCCCCGAGTAGCGCAGGACATACCCACCGTCGAGCCCCTGCAACACGAAGGCCTCCGGGGTGACCTCGGCGCCGAGCGCGTCCACCAGGCCGTGCTCGGGGTCGAGCAGCACGTCACACTCGAAGCCGTGGTCCCGCGCGTGGCCGCTCACCAGCTCGTGGTCGATCTCCGGCTCCACGTGCACGAGGTCGAAGTCCACACCCTGGGAGCCGTACTCCTCGACGATGCGGTTGATCTCGGGGGCGTAGGCGTTCGCGATCGGGCAGTCGTGGGTGATGAACACGACCACCCTCAAGGCCTCCGGCGCTAGCTCCAGCGGCCGATGCAGGCCGCCGTCGAGCTCGGCGAGCTCGAGGTCCACCGGCCGCGCTTCCCGGGAGCCGGAGCAAGCGGGCAGAACGAGCAGGGCGAGCGGGAGGAGGTTGCGGAACATGGGAGCGGCTGGGAGTGGCCAGGCTGGATTCTAAGCGGGCTCCAGGAGCTCCGTGATCCGCTCCAGGGGTCGCCCGATGGCCGCCTCGCCACCGTGCACGAAGATCGGTCGCTCGATCAGGATCGGAGCGGCGGCCATGGCGGCGAAGTGCTCCACCTCGCTCGAGTTGGCCGTCAGGCCCGCCGCCGCGTATTCGTCCTGGCCCGTGCGTACCCAGTCCCGCGGCGGGGCACCGAGCAGCTCCCGCAGCTCCGCAAGCTCCGCGGCGTCGAGCGGATCTTCGAGGTAGAGGCGCTCGGTGAAATCGACCCCGCTCTGCTCGAGCCAGACCTTCGCGGCGCGGCTCTTGGAACACTTCGGGTTGTGCAGGAGGAGGGGTTGGGCGTCGGTGAGGCTCACGGCAGATAGGCGGGCAGGGAGTCGTCTTCAGGAACGAGGGCCGCCCGCACGGGCGAACCGTCGGCCCCTTCGAGCTTGAGGGGCAAGGCGATCAGGGTGTAGCGGCCGGGGACCACGTGTTCGAGGACGAGACCCTCGAGGACCGCCAGGTCCCGTTCGTAGAGGACCTGGTGCGCCACGAGGGTCTTGCTGGTGAAGAGGTCCGAGGAGGGCGTATCGATGCCCACCAGGCGCACGCCCCGGTCCGCGACCCACTCGAGCAGCTCGGGCGAGAAGGCCGCGAAGTCCTCGTTGAAGGCCTCGGGGTCGGGGAAGGTCCCCGTCTTGAACAGCACCCGCTCGGTGGTCGGTTCGCCGACCAGGTGCTCGGGCAGGACCCGCTCGCCCCGCGGGACGCGCACCTCGAGCACGTCGCAGGGGCCGTAGTAGGCGTCCAGGTCTCGGGCCTCGATGCCCTTGCCCTCGCCGTGATAGTGGCTCGAGGAGTCAGCGTGGGCGCCGAGGTGGACCGTGGAGCGGATCTCGCCCAGGTCGATGTTCGCCCCGTCGGCGATGCGCAGGTTGGGCGTGTAGGTGTAGGGAGTGTCCCCGGGCCACACCGCGATGCGCTCGGAGATGAGCGGTGTGATGTCGATCAGCCGCCCCATTTCAGCGCGCGGCGCCCGGCGCAGCAGCCAGCACCTTGAACTCGACCGCGATCGGCGTGGGGAGCGCGCGCACGGCGATCGTCGTGCGGGTCGCGCCGATGCCCGCGAAGGCCTCGGTGTAGGCGCGGTTGAACTCCTCGAAGTCCCGGTCCATGTCCACCAGGAACACGGTCACGTCGAGCACGTCGTCCAGGGACGCCCCCGAGGACTCGAGGATGCTCTTCACGTTCCCGATCACCGCCTTCGTCTGGGCATAGACGTCGTAGTCCAGGGACGCGCCGTCCCTGTCGTGAATCGGCCCGCCGGGGATCGAGTCGTCACCGGCCTGGCGCGGACCCACGCCGGAGAGGAAGAGCAGGTCACCCACCTTGCGAGCGTGGGGGTATGCGCCCACCGGCTTGGGCGCCGTGTCGGTGCGCATGGCGCTGTCGGGTTCGCCCTCGGGGACGGTGTGGACCGCGGCGGCACCCGCCCGCTCGACCGCGGGCGTCGGCGAACCGGCGGGGCTCTCACCCGCGGGTTCGGGGGGGCTCGGAGCCCCGGCCCCGCCGAGGACGCTGCGGTCTCCTCCGAAGACGTCCACGTCTCCCTCGTCGTACTCCTTGTCCCCCACCCCGCTGGCTGCCGGCGTCAGGGAGACGACGGCACCGCCGGCCCCGAACAGGGGCGCGTAGGCGAACACGCGGCCGCGGTAGTTGTTGTGAGCCCCCATGGCCGCCGAGAGCCACCACATCGACTTGAAGTTGACCACCTTCGGAATGCGGATCTGCTTGTGGATCTCGCGCGAGAGCTGGGCCACGTCCTCCAGGCGTCCCTCCCCCAGGAACTCCAGCAGCTTGCGGTTCCACTCGTCGTCCTTGTCCGAGTGGATGTGGTCGTCGGCGGGGTCGATGAACTCGGTGAAGAGGCGGTTGGAGAGGGTCATCACCACCACGGCGACAGCCGTCTTACCCTGGGCCTCGAGGGCGTCGGCGACGGCCTTGCCGAAGACCACCGACTCCGAGCGGTCCGCGTAGACGTTGCTCGACAGGATCACCGCCGGGCGCTCGTTGTTCGGGTTGAGCAGCTTGAGCGCGACGACCGAGCCGGTGTCGATCGGGAAGCCGTGGTAGTCCACGGTGCGCGCGGTCAGGTTGCGGCCGTGGGCGGCGTCGCAGATGCCCCTCGCAAGCTCGGCGTCGATCCTGAACTTGTAGGGGATCGAGCCCAGGTCGTGGAACAGCTCGTCCACGTGCACCCACTCGGGCTCCGGACGCGCCTGGATCTGGTGGCCGATGATCGAGGGCCACATGGTCGAGTAGACGATCAGCACGTCAGCATCCGAGGCCTCGATCTCGGCGCGGGCCTCCTCGAAGGCGCCGCGGAGCTGCGCGTAGCCCTCGTTGGCCTCCGGTGTCAGGAGCGGCTGGGGCAGTCCGGGGACGACGAAGCCCTTCAGGATGGGGTTGCTCATCCGACCGTGACCTCCTCGGGGTACCAGGCGGCGACGGTGTTGCCGGTGCCGATCACGGTGCCGTAGGCGTAGATCTCCGCCGGGTCCGTCGGGTAGCCGAGGGCCGACATGAGCCAGGCGAAGCTGCCCGCATCCATCTCGCTGATGGCCTGGGTGATGAACTCGGGCATGACGTCCACCATCTGGCGCGTCTGGCCCTTGCGCATCATCTCGATCAGCTGCATGTCCCACAGGTAGAGCGCATGGCTCGTGATGTGCTCGCGGCTCATGTCCTCGGGAATCTCCGCCTCAGTCGTGAAGTGGCGGTGAGAGAGCGAGCAGGAGCTGAGCAGTACGGCCCGCTTCCCCGAGGCCTCGACGGCCTTGCGCGTGGCGCGCCCCAGGGCGGTCGCCATCTCCTGCATGACCTCGACACAGTAGTAGGAGGCCGAGCGGTTGGAGGAGATCGAGACGATGGGCAGGTCCCAGCTCGGGCGCGTCAGGTGGCAGGAGACGATCGTCCCGTAGTCCACGCGGAAGTCCGGGTTCCGCATCATCTTCATCTCGAGCCCCTCGGCCACGGCCTCCTCGTGGATCGCCTCGGCCAGGTCCACGTCCACGTCCATCTCGTAGTGGAAGCGGAAGAGGTTGGGGAAGATCGGGTCGACCGAGAGGGACTTGAAGTGCGGCACGCCGAGCAGGTGCGTGCCCACGTAGGTCTGCCAGTGGGGCGAGTGCACGATCAGGACGTCCGGCTCGTGGGCGGCGATGTCCTTGCGCATGCGCTCGTAGCCCCAGCGCAGGTTCTCCCAGCCGCACTCGGCGGTGGGCTCGTTCTCGGGCGGGTTCTCCGCGTAGAGCAGGTGCGGCGGGTGGGGCGCGAGGGCGCCGGCGACGATTCGTCCTTCGGACATGGCGGTTCTGATGACGGAGCCGGAGGGCTCAGAGCTGGATGCAGACGTTGCGGCTCTCGCTGAAGAACTCGAGGGAGTGGCGGCCCCCCTCGCGGCCGACGCCGCTGTCCTTCATCCCCCCGAACGGGACCCGCAGGTCGCGCAGGAGCCAGGTGTTGACCCACACCATCCCGCTCTCGAGGGCGGCGGAGACGCGGTGGGCGCGGGTGAGGTTCGAGGTCCAGACCGAGGCTGCCAGGCCGTAGCGCACGCCGTTGGCGATCGCGAGGGCCTCCTCCTCGCTGTCGAAGGCGTGCAGGGTGACGACCGGACCGAAGATCTCCTCCGTGGCGCAACGGCTCTCGGGGGAGAGGCCGGCGATGACGGTGGGCTGAAAGAAGGCGCCACCCGCAAGCTCGCCGCCGAGGTCGGGGCGGCCGCCGCCGCAGAGGACCTCTCCGCCCTCCTCGCGCGCGAGCGCGGCATAGCCCTCGACCTTGTCCCGGTGCGCCAGGCTGATCAGGGCGCCGAAGTTCGTGGCAGGGTCCAGGGGATCGCCGGGAGCCAGGGACGCAACCCGCTCCACGAAGGCATCGGTGAAGCGGTCGTAGATGCTGCGCTCGACGAGCAAGCGCGAGCCGCACAGGCAGACCTGGCCCTGGTTCGCGAAGGAGGCGCGCACCGCACCCTCGACGGCGGCGTCGAAGTCGCAGTCGGCGAAGACCACGGTGGGGTTCTTGCCGCCCAGCTCCAGGGAGAGCTTCTTGAAGAGCGGCGCCGCGGAGGCCGCGACCCGCGCCCCCGTGGCCGTGCCCCCCGTGAAGGAGATCCCGGCCACCTCCGGGTGCTCCACGATCGCCTGCCCCGCTTCGGCGCCGAGGCCGTGCACCAGGTTGAAGGCGCCTGCGGGCGCCCCGACCTCGGTCAGGACCTCCCCCAGGGCGCTCGCGGTCAGCGGCGTCAGCTCGCTGGGCTTCGCCACCACCGCGTTGCCCATGGCCAGGGCCGGAGCGGTCTTCCACGAGAGCAGGTAGAGCGGCAGGTTCCAGGGCGTGATCAGCCCGAAGGTCCCCACGGGACGCCGCAGGGTGTAGTTGAGCGCCCCGTCCATCGGGTGGCAGCCCGTCTCCTGGTGCCGGACCGCCCCCGCGAAGAAGCGGAAGTTCGCCACGGCGCGCGGGATGTCGACGCCCTTCGCCAGGGAGACGGGCTTGCCCGTGTCCAGGGACTCGAGGCGCGCGAGGTCATCGAGGCGCGCCTCGATGGCGTCGGCGACCGCGTCGAGCAGGTCCGCCCGCTCCGCACTCGTCGTCGCGCCCCAGGCTCCCTCCCGCGCCGCGCGCGCCGCACTCACGGCACGCTCCACATCCTCCGCGCTCGAGCGCGGGATGCGGGCGATCACCCGGTTGCGCGCGGGGTCGCGGTCCTCGAGCCACTCGCCGCTCCCGGCGGGGACGAACTCCCCACCCACCAGGTTCGGCACCTGATCACCCGTGGCGTGGGGCAAGAGGCCCAGCTCGCTCAAGGCATCCTCCCGAAGCCGCTCTCGCGGTAGTCCGTGTAGTCGTAGTACCAGCGGTCGTCGTCCGGGTCCCACTCGTCCCAGGTCGGGTGCTCCTCGAGCGCTCCCACGTACCGCTCGGGCACCACGCCCGGGACGATGAAGGCCTTCTGGCGGTGCAGCGAGTAGGGGTTGCGCAGCTCGAAGCCGAGCACGCCGAGCACCGCCCGGGCCACGTACCAGGTCGCCTGGGCGTTCCAGCCGTGGGCGATCTTGACCACGATGCCGAGGCCCTTGGGGTAGTCGGGGTGCTCGATCGCCAACCCCAGCAGACCGTCGGCGCCTTCCTTGGCGATGACCTTCCCGTCACAGGCCTTGAGGATCGAGCTGTCGAGGCGGTTGAAGCCCCCGATCAGGTCGGGGTGCTTGACCATCGCCTCCCAGGTCCAGTCCTCGTGGCGCTCGGTGACGAGGCTGGCGTAGAGGCGCGCGAGCTCGTTGACCGTGTTCGAGGTCGTCGGCAGACCGCAGCCGTCGCGCGCGACGCGCAGGGGCTCCCAGTCCGGCCCGAGGGTTCGGCGCAGGACCCCGAGGTAGGCATCGAAGAGCGGGTGCTGGGGCAGGGTGTAGCCGGCCCGGCTCCAGCCCTTGATGCGGCAGCCGCGCAGCAGGGCCGCGTGCTCGCCCGAGCAGCAGTGGTACCAGCGCCGGGCACGCCGCACCTGGCGGCCGAACTGCACCAGGGGCACATCGAGGGGCGTCAGCATCAGCCCGTGCTCCGACGGGCTCAGGATCGACTGGGCCGCGGCCACGTGCTCCGTATCGCCGTTGTGGGAAGCGCAGGCGATGGCCTTCTGCTTCCAGTCCAGAGCCTCGTCGAGCTCGGGCGCGATGCCCTTCATCATGAAGGGCTTCATCATGCTGCGGCCATAGCAGAGCACGTTGCCCCCGAAGGAGTGGACGATCTCGTCCCCCGAAGCCCAGGCGATGGCCCCGTGGACGGTGGTCTCACTCACGTCGTGGCGGCGATAGTCCACCAGTGGCTCCCAGTCCACGTCACGGCCGGTGGGGATGCCCGCGTGCTTCTCCCCCAGGGCGGTCTTGGGGAAGACGCCACTGCCGGGGCGGCCGGGGGCCACGGCCGAGTGCAGCTCTTCAGGGGGCGTGGGCGCACTCATCGAACCGCCTCCAGCTTGGTCTCCACCAGCGGCGCCACCCCCTCCACGAAGGCGCGCATGTTGCGCATGACCCGCGCTGAGTCGTGGTTGAAGAAGTCGAACCACAGCATCAGCCGGTCCTCGGGGTGGAAGCGCTCGACGATCTGACGGGCCACCTCCTCGACGTTGCCCACCAGGGCGTTGTTCGCGGCCCCGTCGACCTTCATGGGGTCGATGGTGCCCTCGAGGGCCTTCCAGTACTCGCCCAGGGCCACCGTGGCCTCCTCCCGTGCTGCGGCGCTCCGCTCGTCGGCGGACAGACCCTCCTCGTGGTTGAGGAACACGAAGACCGTGCGCGGCATCATCGTGCGCTGCCACGGCCCGCCGTCCGGGTGATAACTGGAGCGCATGCGCTCGTGGGTCGCCTCGATCAGCTCCGGCTTCGTGATCGACAGGTTGAACACCTGCACGGGCAGCAGGCTGTTGGCGAAGTCCTGCAGGGCCGGATCGTGGGAGCCGATGACCAGCGTGAGCAGGTCGCGGCGGAACTCCTGGGGCACCAGCTTGAGGTGCTCGAAGACCCAGCGCTTCTCGACGGCGATCTCCGCAGGTGGCGCCTCGAGGCCGTCCCGCTCCATGGCCGCCCCCTGGACGCGCTCCCAGTCCTCGTCACTGCGGAAGTTCGCACGGGTCATCGTGGCCGTCGGCACGTCGTCGCTGCAGATCGTCTCGCCCGCCAGGAGGCGCAGCAGGATCTCGGTCGCCTCCTTCAAGAGGAAGCCCTTGAGCGCCGGCCAGGCCGCCTCCTCGACGGCATCTCGGGGGGTCACGCCGCTCGCCAGGTTCATGAACTCGAAGCGGCCCGAGGCGAAGCCGTAGTGCAGGCGGCGCGTCTCGCCCGGGTCGTTGCCGTGCAGGGTCAGGAAGGTCGCCAGGCGCTCCGCGTGGGCGATCGGACCGCCCATGCAGATGACGTTGCTGATGGCCGAGCCGACCTCGATGCGCTTCGTTCGAGCGAACACGCGGGTCGCGAGCTGCAGGATGTCCGTGTTGAGCCCGACCTCCCCCTTCCAGTGGGGAATGACGGGCTTGCGGTTGCGCTTCTGCACCTCGGAGGAGAGGTGCGACTCCGCGACCCAGGCAGTCCCGAAGCCGAGCTCGTCCGCCAGCTCGACCTGCTCGAAGAAGTTGCGGAACAGCTGCGCCTCGTCAGGCAGGACGTCCCCGACTGGCGTGTGGCAGATGCTGAAGAAGACGTCGTACTGCACGGAGTGTTCCTCTCGGGGAGGCTCCTCTTTCAGATGGACTTGAGGCGACCCCCGTCCACGGGGATCGAGTGGCCACGGATGTAGGCTGCCGCTGGAGAGGCCAGGAAGGCGATCGCCTCGGCGGTCTCCTCCGGTCTGGCGAGGCGCCCCTCGGGGATCGTGGCGATCCAGCCGGCGCGCACGTCGTCGGCGGTCTTGCCCAGGCGGCTCGCGGTGGCCTGCCCCAGGGACTCGAGACGCTCGGTGTCGGTGAAGCCGGGCAGCACGTTGTTGATCGTCACTCCCGGCGGCAGCTCGCCCGAGAGGGTCTTGGACCAGGAGGCAACCGCGGCACGGGTCAGGTTGCTCACCCCCAGGTTCGGGATCGGCTCGCGCACGGAGGTGGAGAGCACGTTGACGATGCGGCCGTAGCCCGCGTCGCGCATGCCCGGCAGGAGTCGCTGCACGAGCAGGTGCGCCGCGAAGAGGTGACGCCGCAGGGCCGCCTCCATCTGGTCCACGCCGGCCTCGACCAGGGGCCCGCCCGGGGGGCCGCCGGTGTTGTTGATCAGGACCGTCGGGGGGGTCGCCTCGCCGAGCAGGTTGTCGAGGGCAGCGCCCAGGCCTGAAGCATCGTCGAGGTCGACGCTCAAGGCCCCGGCTCGACCACCGGCACCTTCGATCTCCGCAACGAGCTCCGCCAGTGCGTCCTGGGTGCGAGCGAGCGCGGTCACCTGTGCCCCGCGCTGCGCCAACAGCCGCGCAGTCGCGCGTCCGATGCCCTTGCTCGCCCCGCAGACGAGGGCGTGCTTGCCGTCCAACCGGAGGTTGTCGCAGGAGTCGCTCATGGACGTCGGTCTCCTCAGGCCCTCGAGTCGTCGCGGACCCGGAAGGCGTAGTAGTCAGCGTTCTCGAGCTCCGGAAGGGCAGCGCGCGGCAGCAGGATCGTGCGCACGGTCCAGAGATCGGTGAAGATACGGTACTTGAGAGTCTCTTCCAGGTAGTCGACTCCCGCCGAGCCACCGGTTCCCATGCGGCGCCCGATGATGCGCTCGACCATGCGCACGTGGCGCGTGCGGAAGAGGATCAACAGCTCCTCCAGGTCGACGACCACGTCGAGCAGGGTCCGCGGCCAGGCCAGCAGCGGTAGCTCCCGGTAGGACTCGATGAAGAGGACCGCGCAGCGCAGGCGGCTGCGCTCGTGGCGGGCGCCCTCGGGCACGTCCTCGGCCCGCAGGAACTCCTCGGTCTCGCGCAGGGTCTTCTGCAGCTTTGCGGCCGCCTCGGACTCGCTCACCGTGCCCTGGGTGCCGTAGATCCGCGCCTGGTTCTCGATGTGCGCGCCCTGGGCGGCGAGGTAGTCAGCGATGAAGCGCTCGACGACCTCACGGTCCCCCGCCTCACCGGGGGATGAGCCCTGGATCGGCGTGCGCGAGAGCCACTCGTTGAGGGCCTCCAGCAGGCTGCGCTCCTCCATCGCCTGGCGCACGCTCTCCTTCGCCAGGTCACCACCTGGGGAGGCCTCTGCCAGGTCCCGTATGACCCGGACCGGATCGCCGAAGCCCGAGGCCTCACGCTGGGCGGGATCGAGCCCCATCAGGATCTCGAGCTCACGCATCTGAAAGGACTGGAAGCCGCTGGCGGGCACGAGCTTGTCCCGGAAGGCGAGGAAGTCCTGGGGCGTCAGGGTCTCCATCACCGCCCACTGGCTCATCGTGTGCTCGAAGATCTTCGAGACCCGCTGCAGGTGGCGAACGACCAGGGGCACCTGCCCCTCGGGCACCATCTCCGCCGAGACCGCATCCCGGGCCAGGCGCAGCTCACGCAAGACGAGCTTGAACCACAGCTCGAAGACCTGGTGAACGATGATGAAGTGCAGCTCGTCCGCGCTGGGCTCCTCACCATCGGGAATGCCGTCCTGCAGCGAGAGCAGCTTCTCGATCTCGAGGTAGTCCCAGTAGGTCGTCTTGGAGTCGGTGGTGGGCATCAGGCGGGCCGAGGGGGTTGAGATCGGGCCATTTTGGCACAGCACGCTCTGCTTTTCCATCCGAGCGGAGCCTCCCCCCCGCGGTCTCCCGCGGTGAGTGGCCACCTCCCTGCCCGACGCGTGATCGATCTCGGAGTCGGCCGCGCTCGGAGCGGCGCGGCCGACCGCGGCGAACGCGCCCCCTGGCGGGCCTAGAGAGTCGAGTCGAAGCTCAGCGGCTTCCAGCGCCTGGCGTACAGGTCGCCTCCGTCCACCGGCTCGAAGACGTTGCAACCTTCCATGTCACCTCCGTAGACGTGGATGGTCACGGCGGTCTCGGTCTGCTCGTTCTCGATCACGTGATAGTCGTGCGGCGGGATCAGGGCGCCCGCCTCCCCCAGGTTGGCCCGCTCCTCGTGGCAGAGCTGGATCTTCACGTGCTCCGGATCGCTGGATGGACCGATCTCGTAGGTGGTGACGAGGATCTGGCCCCGGTACACGCACTCGACACACCACTTGTCCCCGTGGTCGTGGATCGGCGTGCCCTGCCCCTCACCCCAGATCATGGCGACGACGGAGTAGCGCCCGGCCGGATCCCGGTGCAGCAGGCGGCGGCCGTAGCCGTCGGCGGAGGGCTCCATCAGGTCCTCGGAGAGCTGTACCCGACCCTCGCTGACGGCCCTGACGAGGCCATCCTTCACGCCACTCGTGATGGTCTTCACGCAGTCGGCCTGGGTAGCCTCGTCGAGGAGCTCGATCAGATCATCGGTCAGGGTCTCGGGCATCGGCCCATCGTAGACGGCCCTCGGAGGCGGGCAACCGAGAACCCCCGACTTGCAGCGCCCGCGGCCGACGGTTCCAATGACCCCCATGGACAGCTTCGACCCCCTCGAGCCCAACGAGGCACGCATCCTGGGCGTCCTGATCGAGAAGGAGCTCACGGTTCCCGACCAGTACCCCCTCTCCCTCAACGCCACCACGGCCGGCTGCAACCAGAAGTCGAACCGCAACCCGGTCCTGCAGCTCTCGGAGACGGAGGTCCAGATGCAGCTCGACAAGCTCGTGGTGGCCGGCTTCGTGGGCCGCGTGCACCCGGCCACCAGCCGCGTGGAGCGCTTCCGCCACAACTTCTGCGAGCGCCTCGACGTGGACCCGACCAAGGCCGCGATCCTGGCGGAGCTGATGATGCGCGGCCCCCAGTCCCGGGGCGACCTGCGCACGCGGGCGAACCGCATGTCGCCCATCCCGACGCTCGAGGAGCTGGCGGCCAACCTGGAGCCCCTGATCCAGCGCGGCCTCGTCAGGCGCCTGCCCCCGGCACCGGGGTCCCGGGCGGAGCGCTTCGTCCAGTGCCTGGCCCCCGACTCGCACCCCCTGGACGCCGCGCCGGTCACCGCGCCGGACGCCGCGCCGGTCACCGCGCCGGTCGCCACGGAGGTCGCAGCGGCGGCGCCAGAGCCGGTCGCGCCGACCCCCGAGCGCAGCTCCGAGCTCGAGCAGCGGGTGGCACGCCTCGAGCGCCAGCTGGCCGACCTGGCCGAGAAGCTGGGCGAGCCCCTCTCGGATTCCTGAGCACGGGCGAGACCCGGGGACCGGGCCTACCCAGGACCCCTCTCCCCACTCAGGCCGAGTCGCGGGTCGCTGACGAGACCCCGCCCGAGACCACGAAGGCCATCACGTCCCCCGCCGGCAGATCGACCGGGGTGACGCGCTCCTTCGGCACGAGGATCAGGTTGGCGGCGAAGTTGTAGGACTGGGGCACGTAGACCGCCACCTTCCCCGGGCGGCCGAACTCCGCGAGGTCCTGGCGGGTGACGAAGCCGAGCACCTCCACCTCCGGCGTCTCGGAGAAGGACAGCAGCACCGGCTTGTCGAACTTCTTCTTCTCGCTGACCACCGCCTCCACCATGTCCCGGATGGAGGTGTAGATCAGCTTGATCACCGGCACCCGGAAGACCAGCTCCTGCACCCGCCGCAGCACCCACTGGGTGACCACGTTGGAGGTCAGGAGCCCGATGCCGATGACCGCCGCGATGATGAAGACGAAGCTGAAGGCCTTCCAGGCGATGCCCGTCAGGGAGACCTCGACGTCGATCCAGGGGATCGTCCAGTGCTCGACCTCGGGCGGTTGGACGAGACCGCCGATCCAGTCGAAGACGTAGAAGAGGATCGCGGCCGTGGCGGCCACGGGCACCACGAGCAGGAGGCCGCGGACGAAGTAGCGCATCAGGAAGCGCACCGGCCCGCCGCGGTCGGGGGCCTGGATCTCCGGGGAGTCCTCGGTCGAGGCCATGGGGCCATTGCGCGGCGTAGCGGGCTCCAATGCAAGGACGCTGGGGCGGCTGGGCGGTATTCTCCCGCACCGGCGACTCCCCTGCCCCGCCCGGACGGGGGCGACCGGTCGCCCGGGAGAGGTGCGACCTCGCTGGCCCGGCTCAGTCCGCGGGGCGCCCGAGCCCGGCCATCACCTCGATCAGCTCCGCGGCCACGGAGATGGCGATGGCGGCGGGCTCCTTGGAGGACTTCGTGGTGCCGATCGGGCAGCGCACGCCGGCGATCTGCTCCGGGCTGAAGCCCCGCTGTTCGAGGCGCTTGCGGAAGCGCGTCCACTTGCGGTCGGAGCCGATCAGCCCGAGGTAGGGGAAGCCGCCGCGGGCCAGGGCCCTCTCGAGGATCCGCAGGTCGAGGGCGTGGTCGTGGGTCATGATCAGGACCAGGGCGCCCGCGGGCAGCACGTCGATCTCCTCCTCGGGCTCGTCGACGCAGAGCAGCGACCACTCGCGCTCCGCCGGCACCGGCGGGCGGATCTCCGCTTCCTCCCGGCCGTCGATGAGCTGCACCTCGCAGGAGAGGTAGCCGCGCAGCCCGGCCAGGGCCTGGGCCACGTGGCCGGCCCCGAAGACCACCACCTGCTGCGCGGTCCAGGGATAGGTCTCGAAGAAGAGGGTCACCGCGCCACCGCAGCACTGGCCGGTGGACTCGGCCAGCGGGTAGTCCTTGCTCTCGGAGCGATGCCCACCTCGCTCGATGAGGGCGGTGGCGTGTTCGATGGCCTGGTGCTCCAGGTTCCCACCCCCGATCGTGCCCCACACGAGCTCCCCGTCCGCGACGATCAAGCGAGCACCGGACTCGCGGGGCGTGGACCCCTTGACCTCGGTGACCACGACGACGGCGCACGGGCGACGCTCGGCGTGCAGGGCCGCGAGCTGCTCGAACCAGGTGGCGGGCGTGGACATGGGGACAGACTACAAAACGGACTGGCGCCGTGCCGCCTCCGGTCTCGGGCGCGTGGAGCCGCTACTCGCCCTCCCGTGCGTGCCACTTCGTGAGCAGCTCCGCCTCGCGCTCCGGCTGCATCCCGTAGAAGCGCCACGCGTAGCTCTCGTCGCGCGTCTCGTGGAACCAGTCGGCCGTCTCGCGGATCGTCTCCGCGATCGGACGGAAGCGCATGCCCGCGGCCACGCCCTTGTCGTTCTTCCAGCGGGGACGGTGGTCATAGGGGTGCCAGAAGGGCATCTCGGAGAAGGGGCGCACGCCCTGCTCGAGGAGCCACGCCTCGTCCATCCAGGTGAAGGAGCAGTCGCTGCCCATCACCGCCTTGCAGCCGTGCAGGAGCTCCTGGATGGTGACCGGCCCGCCGAAGCCCTGGGCGTTGTAGATGCCGCCGAGCTCTCTCTCGGCGAAGTCGAGGCTGAAGGCCCCCAGGTCGCGCACGTCCGTGAAGTGCAGCTCCATGTCAGGCCGCCCCGGCGAGAGGATCTCGCCGCCCTGCTCGACCCGGATCACCCAGTAGGGGAGCCGATCCGACGGGTCGTCGCGGCCGGCGATCACCCCCGGCCGCAAGCTGGTCACCCGCCCGGGCATCGCGTGTTCGAGCTCCTCCTCGCAGAGGGCCTTGAGGGGGCCGTAGTAGGCGCCGCGCCCGACGCGGTACACGTCGCCGATCTTCGTCACCTTGGCGACGTCCTCGTCGCTGATCTTGCCCACGGGCGAGCTCTCGTCGATGTCCTTGCCGCCCGGGTTGTCGTAGACCGACAGGGTCGAGATCACCACGTAGCGCTCGACCTTCTCCGCGAGGAGCTCTCCGGCGGCCTTCGCGTGGGACGGCAGGTAGCAGGAGGTGTCGACGACGTAGTCCCACTGCCTCCCCTCGAGGGCGGCCAGGTCGTGGGTGTCGCGGTCCCCCACCAGCTTCTCCAGCTCCGGGTAGAGGTGTGGGTTCGACTTGCCGCGATTGAAGAGCGTCACCTCGTAGCCCCGACGCAGGGCCTCGTCGACCACCGCCGGCCCCAGGAAGCGCGTCCCGCCCAGGACGAGCAGGCGCTTGCCCTCGCCACATCCCATCCAGGTCATCGGCGCGGCGGAGGCGACCGCCGACACGAGCGGCAGGCCAGCGACCGTGGTGAGGAGCTCTCGGCGTGAAGGGATGGAGGTCATGAACGCGTCCTGCGGCGAGGGTTCGGCGGAGTGGCGAGCCACCGAGTGTCTCCCGCGCACGCAGGAGGGGCCATCATTCCCTCGCCCCGGGAAGTCAGAACTGAGAAAGAAAGGCCCTCCCGCGTCCGAGGCAGCGGGTACGGAGCACCCTCTTGGACAGGTTGCGCCCACGGGGCTACCATCCAAGCGAAGAGCCACTCGAGGTTCGAGAGATGGAGAGACCCTGGAGAGGACACGCGCTCGCGGCAACTGGGATCACCGCGGCCTTGGCGCTCGTGCTGACCGCCATGACCGTCCCCTCGTCGTCCGCGTCCCCCCCGGTCCAGGGCAAGGCCAAGGTCCAGGCGGGGACGGGCCGGGGAGGCCTGGCGATTCGGGTCACCTGGCTCGAGCGGGAGGACGCCTCCAAGCCGGCGCGCCTCACCAAGTACGTCTTCCCCGTCGCATGCGACTACGACTCGCAGGAAGTCCGCGGCGTGCACCCCCTGGGGGTCGGCGCGGAGCTGCGCGAGGATGAGGACGGCAACAAGACCATGGTCCTGCCCGAGCCCCTCGCGATCGCCGGCGAATCCCCGCTCTTCGTCGGCAGCGTCAGTGACGTCGTGCTGTACTCCAAGGCGTCGCTCCAGGTCAAACAGAAGCGCCCCAAGCGCCCGAAGGTCCCCGCCGAGATCCTCGAGCGATTCACGGCCGACGACGCCATCTTGGCGCTCGCGGACCCGGAGCTCTCCGCCCTCGCCGGGCGCTTGAAGTCGGAGGCAGAGGGCGAGCTCGATCTCGTGCTGCGAACCTGGAGGCACGTCTACGGGCTCGTGTCCTATGGCCGCGTCAAACGCCCCAACACCGCCGCGCAGGTGCTCCAGTGGCGCAAGGGGCAGTGCGGCGAGTACAGCAAGCTCACCATCGCCCTCCTGCGCGCCAACGGCATCCCCGCCCGCGGTGTCTGGTGCGTGCGCGCGGGCAACACGGGTCCGGCGGGCAACGACCACGCCTGGGCGGAGGCCTGGATCACGGGCATCGGGTGGTTCCCCATCCGCCCGCAAGAAGAGGTGCCGGAGAAGGCGGAGTTCCCCCTCGGCTATCACTCCTACCAGGTCGTCTGCCGGCCACGACTCGGCATGGACGAGCTGCGAGTCGTCGAGTGGGAGAACGTCACCTGCGCCACGGGCTACCGCGGGGTCGGCTACTTCGCTGACGTGCCGGAGGGCAAGCGCGATGAGGCCATCCGGCTCCTCGAGGACGTCTCAGCAGATGTCGAAGGACGTCACTCCGCACGCCTCCTGAAGCGTGCGAAGAAAGCCCATCGCGCCGTCCAGCCGTGCCTGTACTGGCTCCTCGCAGCCTCGCCTGATGACAGGTCCGGGCCCGCAGCGGCCGAGTTGCTCGTGGAGATCTGCGGGCAGAAGGACCGCCGTCTGAGCCTCGAGCGGTTCGTCGACGCCAGTCCGCGAGTCGTCCGCGACCGCATCGCGGACGCGAGCGAATAGCGCGTCCGGAGTCGGCCTTACGGACTCACCGCGAGGCGGAGTTGGCCCGGTCCCGTCCGATCCGAGCTTCGCCGTGGCTCAGACCCCCGAGCCCCCGCTGGTGGGCGATACTGGACTCGAACCAGTAACCTCCACGCTGTGAACATGGCACTCTACCAATTGAGTTAATCGCCCAGCGGGGCGGAGACTCTAGTGCGCGGCCCCGCGGCTCGCAAGCCCCTGGTGCGGAGTCCCCAGGATGGTCTCCCAGGGGCCTCAGGCGGGCCCGCCGGTCCCCGGGCCCAGGGAGCCCCGCAGGATCTCGCCCAGGCGGGACTCGGCCCGGCGCAGCAGCATGCGGACCGCGTCCTCGCTGCGGCCGTCCATCTGCTGGCCGGCCTCCCGCAGGGACATGCCCTGGAAGAAGACCAGGGTGATCGCCTTGCGGTGGTCGTCGGAGAGCTCGGCCAGGGCCTCGCGCACGAGCTCGAAGTCCTCCCCCTGCTGGACCTGCATGGTCACGGTCAGGTCGTCCGCGGAGGGCTCCATGGCCTTGGTCTCGCCGTCCTCGGCGGGCACATCCATGGAGCGCTCCTTGGAGAGGTCGCGCTTGCCGGCGGAGTAGAACTCGGCCCGGTCGCGGATCTTGTTCTGGAGGATCTGGATCAGCCAGCGCAGCAGGCTGCCCTCGCCCCGGTAGGTGTAGCTACCGAAGTCCCGGTAGGCCTCCCGGAAGGTGGTCTGGGCCAGGTCGGCGGGCTCCTCCTTGGAGCGCAGGCGGGCCCCGAGGCGGCGGCGGGCCAGGTCGAGCATGGTCTCGTAGTAGCGCTCGAACAGGCTGTTCAGCGCCTCCACGTCACCGGACTGGGCCTTCTCCACGAGGGCCTGGGTCTCGTCGGTGATCTCGTCGGGGTCTCGCTCGGAGGGACTCATGGCGCGCTGGGGGACCAGACAGGATACGGGCTGGCCTCGGGGATGCCCACGCCCGGGGGGGGCTCAACCGGGTAGGCGCTCGAGGAAGGCCTCCTCGAGCAGGACCACGACGCCCAGGGCCTCCGCCTTCTTGGCCTTGCTGCCCGGCTTGCCGCCCACGATCAGGTAGTCGGTCTTGCCACTGACCGAGGAGGCCACCTTGCCCCCCTCGGCCTCGACCCGGTGCTTGGCCTCGTGACGGGTCATCCCCTCGAGGCTGCCGGTGAAGACGACCGTCTTGCCGGCAAAGGCCCCGCCAGTGGCCTGGTTGCCGCCGTAGACGAGCTCGACCCCCCCCTCGAAGAGCCGCTCGAGCAGGGCCTGGTTCTCCTCCCGCTCGAGCCAGCCCTCGATCTGGGCCGCCACCTCGGGGCCGACACCGTCGATCTCCACCAGCTCCTCGGTGGGCGCCTCCCGCAGGGCGTCGAGGGAGTCGAAGCGCTCGGAGAGCAGCCGCCCGGTGGCGGAGCCCACCTCGGGGATGCTGAGGGCGGTCAGGAAGCGGTCGAAGGGCACCTTCCGGCGCTCCTCGATCTGGCTCAGGAGGTTGTCGACGCTCTTCTCGCCCCAGCGCTCGAGCTCCACCAGGGCCGCCCGCTCTTCGTCGGTCCGGCCCAGGAAGAAGAGGTCGGCGGGCCCCTCGAGCAGCCCCGCGTCGTACAGCTGGGCGATCTGCTTCTCGCCGATGCGGTCGATCTCGAAGCCGCTGCGGCCGGCCAGGTGCCAGGTGCGGCCGACGAGCTGGGGCCGGCAGCCGAAGAGGTTCGGGCAGCGCCAGTACTTGCCCTCGGAGACGGCCTCCGTGCCGCAGGCGGGGCAGTGATCGGGAGCGTGGAAGACCTCGGCGTACTCCACGAAGACCCCGGGCAGCGGCTCGCCGTCCTCATCGCGCAGGGCCCCGGGGATCCCGTCTCTCCAACCCGCGGGCGCGCGCCCCTTGGCGGCCTTGGACACGCCGGTGATCTGGGGGATGACATCCCCGGCCCGGTGCACGAAGACCCGGTCCCCGATCTTCAGGCCCAGGGACTCCACGTGCTCGACGTTGTGCAGGGTCGTGTGGCGCACGGTGACGCCGCCCACCTCGACCGGGTCCAGGTGAGCCCGGGGCGTGAGCCGGCCGTTGGTGCCGACGGAGACCTCGATCGCCCGCAGGACGGTGGTCGCCTCCCGGGGCGCGAACTTCTGGGCGTACTGCCAGCGGTGGGCCCGGGCCGTCTTGCCCAGTCGCTCCCGCAGGCCGAGGTCGTTGAGCTTGGCCACGACCCCGTCCACCTCGAAGGGCAGGGTGTCCCGCTGCCCCTCGAGGCGCGCGTGGTAGTCGAGGCAAGCGTCGATCCCCACGACCACCTCGTTCAGCCCGGAGAAGGGCAGCCCCCACTCGACCAGGACCCGGTTGAGCTCGTCCTGGCTGGCGAACTCCCCCTCGCTGCAGCGCGGAGAGCCGTAGGTGTGGAACTCGAGCGGGTAGCGGCGCACCTCGCCCGGGTCGTTGCGCCGGATGGCCCCCGAGGTGGTGTTGCGCGGGTTGGCGAAGGGCTCGAGCCCCTCTCGAGCGCGGGCCTCGTTGAGCTGGGCGAAGCGCTCCAGGGCGATCAGGACCTCTCCGCGCACCTCCAGGAGGGCCGGGGCGGGGCGCACGCTCGTGTCCAGAGCCAGGGGGATGTTGCGCACCGTGCGCAGGTTCTGGGTCACGTCCTCCCCCACCCGGCCATCGCCACGGGTGAGCCCGCGCACGAGCCGGCCGTCCTCGTAGATCAGGGCCGCGCTGACCCCGTCGAACTTGGGCTCCACGGACCACTCGAGCTCCGCGTCCTCCGCGAGCCCCAGGAAGCGCTGGATCTTCTCCTCGAACTCCCGCACCTCCTCGGTCGAGAAGAGGCTCTCGATCGAGATCATGGGCTCGGCGTGCTCGACCTTGTCGAAGCTCGAGCCCTCCGGCAGGGGTGCGCCGACCCGCTGGGTCGGGCTCTCCGGGGACAGGAGCTCCGGGTGCTCGGCCTCGAGCTCCTGCAGCTCGCGGAAGAGCCGGTCGTACTCCGCGTCGGAGATCTCCGGCTTGCTGTCGGTGTAGTAGAGCCGGTTGTGCCGCTCCAGCTCCTCGCGGAGCGCGGCGGCGCGGCGGACGGTCTTGGGGGTCGCGGCCATGGGGGCGCCCATGATCGAACCTGGACCGGACGTGGTCAACGGCGCCCGCTACGGCGGCCAGGCTTCCTGAGGGCAGGCACCCTCCCGCAGGGGCGCCGGCTCCTCGGACCCCTCGGAGCCGATCCGCGTGTTCGCGCTGCCCCGGGCGGCGAAGCCCTCGTAGGGCACGCGGTTGCGCCGCTGGCGGCGGCCGGTCGAGGGGTTCTCCCACTCCTCGGTGACGAGCTCCACGTCGAGATCCCGCCCCAGGAGGTCCTGGGTCTCGAGCTCGACCACGCCCTTGGCGTCGATGCCCAGGGCCTCCAGCAGCCGCTTGGCCCGCGGCGAGCCGCGCTCGCTCCAGACCAGGCCGTCCCAGGCGGCCGTGCGCCCGGCGAAGGGCCCGTCGGCCACCACCAGACGCATTCCCCAGCGCTCGTCCCCGTCGCGGGTACGGCCGGAGCGCACCTCGTCGACCCGCACCGTGTACCAGCCCTGGGGGAGCGACGCGTAGTCCTCCGTGTCCATCACGTCCGTGAAGTCCCACCTCATCATCAGCACCTCGTGATTCGTTCCTGGTCCTCTCTTCCTCGGAGCCGCGGTCGCGGCGTGGAGAGCGGACGAACGGGGCGCGGATCGGTTTCGCCCGAGGTTCGGATCAGGCGGGCAGGACCTCGTCGAACACGCGCAGGAGGTTCCCCCCCATCACCAGCTCCACCTCCCGGGGCGTGAAGCCCCGGGCGCCCAGGGCCTCCGCCAGCCGGCCGTAGCCCGCCGCGTCCTCGAGGCCCTCGACGGTGACCGTGATCCCGTCGAAGTCCGAGCCCAGGCCCACGTGCTCGATCCCGGCCACGCGCACCGCGTGCTCCAGGTGGTCGACGAGCCGCTCGATCGCGAGCGGCGGGAGCTCCCGGGCCATGAAGCGCGTGCGCTCGACCTCCAGGGCCGCGGCGCTCTCGGCCCGCAGGGCGCGGTAGGCATCGGTCGCCCGCAGGTCGGCGGCGGCGCGCTGGGCCTCGGGGCACAGGAAGGAGGGCAGGAAGGGCAGCCCCACCACCCCGCCCGCCTCGGCCAGGGCCCGCAGCTGGTCGTCGGAGAGGTTGCGCCGGTGAGCGTGCAGGGCCCCGCAGCCCGAGTGACTGGCGATGACCGGCCGGGTGGCGACCTCCAGGGCCTGGAAGAAGGACTCCGGGCAGGTGTGGGAGAGGTCCACCAGGATCCCGAGCTCGTCCATGCGCTGCACGATCGAACGGCCGAGCTCCGAGAGGCCCGCGGGCACCTCCGGGCCGGCGTCGGGCTCACAGGAGCGGATCCAGGGCAGGTGGTTGTTCCAGACGAGCGTCAGGACCCGCAGGCCGCGCTCGAAGAAGCGCTCCAGGCTCTCGAGGCTGCCCTCCAGGGGGTGCCCCCCCTCGATCCCGGCCAGGGCCGCGAGGCGCCCGGCGTCACGGGCCTGCGCCAGGTCGCGCCGGTCGCGCACGAGGCTGACCCGCTCCGGGTGGCGCTCGACGAGGCCGTGCAGGGCGTCGAGCAGGGCGTCGGCCCGGGCGCCGGCGCCGCCCCGCTCGGGGGCGCAGTAGCGCGGGTCGACCCAGCAGGCGAAGACCACCGCCCCCAGCCCCCCGCGGCGGGCCCGCGGCAGGTCGAGCTGACCGGGGGAGCCCTCGGCCAGGTCCGCCCCCAGCTCCAGGGCCAGCTGCAGGGTGTCCACGTGGGCGTCGAAGACGAAGGGGGCTGGCGCCATGGCGCCACCCTATCACCCCCCACGGTCCGGGAATCCCCCCTGGACCCGCGGAGCGGGCTCAGCGACCCCCCTCGGACTCTCCATACCCCGATATCCGCAAGTCAGGGCGAGGCGCGGCCTGTCAGCTTGACAGTCGCCTCCGGTCTCGCCCGGGGCCGCTGCCAGAGTGGCAGCCCACGGGGAGCCGCCGGGGACACGGAGCCCCTCCAGTCCCCAGGAGAGCCCCGGCACGGGGTTTGCTTTCCGGCGCGCGAGGGGGGCCCTGAGCGGCCCCCTCCTACACGATGTCCCTGGACCGACGCATCCTGATCGCCGACGACGAGCCCGAGATCCGCCTGGGCGTGGCCGACCTCCTCGGCCCCCTGGGCCTCGAGGTCGTCCTGGCCGAGACCGGCAGCGAGGCCATGCACCTGCTGCGCGGCGGGGGCCTGCACCTGGCGGTCCTCGACTACCGTATGCCGGGCGCCACGGGCCTCGAGGTCCTGCAGGCGATCCAGAACGAGCTCCTGGGCATCCCCGCCATCCTCTGCTCGGCCGAGGCCGAGGGGGACGTGGGCGTGCTCGCCCGCCAGGCCGGCGCCTTCGCCGTGCTCTCCAAGCCGGTCCCGCCCCTGCACCTCAAGCGCGAGGTGGTGCGGGCCCTCGAGCTCCCCCCCAGCATGGGGCTGAGCGCCCTGGCCTAGCCCACACCGATCACCGCCGCGGGCCGCGGCGGACACCTTCATCTCAACCACCCCACTTTCAAGAAAGAAGAGAACCATGCCCGCCAAGACCGCCACCAAGAAGAAGAACACCGTCGCCATCCGTCCCCTCGGGGAGCGCCTCCTCGTGAAGCGCGTCGAGGCCGAGACCAAGAGCGCCGGCGGCATCCTGCTGCCCGAGTCCGCCAAGGAGAAGCCCAAGGAGGGCATCGTGATCTCCCTCGGCGACGGCAAGCTGCTCGACAACGGCGAGCGCGCCGCCTGGTCCGTCAAGAAGGGCGACCGCGTCCTGTTCACCTCCTACGGCGGCACCGAGGTCAAGTACGAGGGCGAGGAGTACCTGATCATGGAGGAGCGCGACATCCTCGGTGTGATCGAAGGCTGAGCCGGCTCTCCCCCACGGACAAAACACACCTGCAGGAGAACCAATCATGGCCAAGCAGATTTCCTACGACGCCAACGCGCGCGAGCACATCAAGCAGGGCGTGACCCAGCTCGCCCGCGCTGTCAAGACGACCCTCGGCCCCCGCGGCCGCAACGTCATCATCGAGAAGAACTTCGGCAGCCCGACCGTCACCAAGGACGGCGTCACTGTCAGCAAGGAGATCGACCTCGAGGACCCGTACCAGAACATGGGCGCTCAGCTCGTGAAGCAGGTCGCGTCCCAGACCAACGACCAGGCCGGTGACGGCACCACCACGGCGACCGTGCTCGCCGAGGCGATCTTCCTCGAGGGCCTCAAGAACGTGACCGCCGGCGCCAACCCGGTGGCCCTCAAGCGCGGCATCGACGCCGGCGTCAACGCCGCCGTCGAGTCCCTCAACAAGGCCGCCAAGCCGGTCAAGACCTCCGAGGAGATCACCCAGGTCGGCACCATCGCGAGCAACAGCGACGCCGAGGTGGGCAACATGATCGCCAAGGCCATGGATCGCGTCGGCAAGGACGGCGTGATCACCGTCGAGGAGGGCAAGGCCCTCGAGACCGAGGTCGAGTGGGTCGAGGGCATGCAGTTCGACAAGGGCTTCCTGTCCCCGCACTTCATCACCGACGCCTCCGCGATGGAGTGCGTGCTGGAGAACCCCTACATCCTCATCCACGAGAAGAAGATCACCTCCGTCAAGGAGATGATCCCGCTGCTCGAGCAGGTCGCCCAGAAGGGCCGCCCGATCCTGATCATCGCCGAGGACATCGAGGGCGAGGCCCTCGCCACCCTCGTGGTGAACCGCCTGCGCGGCTCTTTCCCCTGCTGCGCCGTCAAGGCCCCCGGCTTCGGCGACCGCCGCAAGGCCATGATGGAGGACATCGCCATCCTGACCTCGGCCAACCCGGTCCTGGAGGCCATGGGCGGCAGCCTCGAGAACACCACCCTCGGTGACCTCGGGACCGCCAAGAAGGTCGTCATCTCCAAGGACGACACCCTCATCATCGAGGGCGCCGGCAAGAAGGACGGGATCCAGGGCCGCATCGCCCAGATCAAGGCCGAGATGGACGCCGTCAAGTCGGACTACGACCGCGAGAAGCTCCAGGAGCGCCTCGCCAAGCTGGCCGGCGGCGTGGCCCAGATCAACGTGGGCGCCGCCACCGAGTCCGAGATGAAGGAGAAGAAGGCCCGCGTCGAGGACGCCCTGCACGCGACCCGCGCGGCCGTCGAGGAGGGCATCGTCCCCGGCGGCGGCACCGCCCTCTGCAACGCCATCGACGCGGTCGAGAAGCTCGACCTCACCGGTGACGAGCGCGTCGGCGCGCAGATCATCCGCCGCGCGCTCGAGGCCCCCATGCGCCAGATCGCCGCCAACGCCGGCCAGGACGGCTCCGTCATCCTGCAGAACGTGCGCGGCAACAAGAGCAAGTCCCACGGCTACAACGCCGCCACGGGCGAGTACGAGGACCTGATCAAGTCCGGCGTCATCGACCCCAAGAAGGTCGTCCGCGTGGCCCTGCAGAACGCCGCCTCGGTGGCCAGCCTGCTGCTCACCACCGACGCCCTCGTGAGCGAGATGCCTGAGAAGGAAAAGGCCCCGGCCGCCGGCGGCCACGCCCACGCCCACTAGAGCCTCCGGGGCGGACGGGCTCCTTCCCCAACTCCATCCCGTTCGTCTCGATTCCAAGGCCGCGGCCGCTCCTCCTCGCGAGGGACGGCCGCGGTTCTTCGTTCCCGGTGGGGTCCTGGCAGGACCCGTCAGAGAGGAGCTGCATCAATCGCAGGCCCCCTCGAACCGGAGCTCAGCAGTGCTGCCGGGCTCCCGCACCTCGAGGCGGTAGGCCCCTAGAGCTCGCGGATCCGGATGTTCCGGTAGGCCACCCAGTCCGAGTGGTCCTGCAGGGCGATGTGACCCGTGCGGTACTTGCCGAACTCCGACATGGAGCTGAACTTCGAGGCCTTCACGAGGCGGTTCCACTCCTCGCTGCCGAGGTCGAACTCGCACAGCTTGACGCCGTTGAGCCAGTGCTCCACGTGGCCGTCGGCGTGCAGGATGCGCACCTGGTTCCACTCCCCGATCGGCCGCGTGACGTCGCGGGCGGGCTGGTAGAGGGCGTAGCAGGAGCCGGCGCTCGTGAAGGGGTTCTTGCCGTCCTGGTGCTTGGCGTTGTCGAGCACCTGCATCTCGGGGCCCGTGGCCCAGACCGCGTTCTGACCGGCCTGGACGTTGTAGAAGATGCCGCTGTTCCCCGCCTCGGAGATCTGCCACTCGAGCTCGAACTCGAAGTCCCCGAAGGTGTCGACGGTCACGATGTCACCGCCGCCCCCGGTCATCGTCAGGGCACCGTCGATCACCTTCCACCCGTCGGAGATGTCGTCCTTGCCGTAGTTGCGCCAGCCCGTGGTGGTCTCGCCGTCGAAGAGGGAGCGCCAGGCCGTGCCGCCCTCTTCAGCGGGAAGCTGGCACTCCGCGTCGGTCTCACACCCTCCACAACAGCTCGTGGCGCAGGAGGCGAGGAGCAGGGCGGGCAGGAGCAGGGCGAGGGTGGTGAACAGGCGCATGGTGGTCGGAGGTCGGGGGTTGGCTGGAGTGCTCAGGCGGCGGCGTCGCCGCGACGCGGGGAGCGGGCGGGGTAGAAGATCAGCAATAAGACGAGGCAGGCGACGGAGGCCCACATCGGGTAGCTGAACAGGGCGGTGTAGTCGAGGGTCGACTCGATCTCGCCCTGCTCCGTGATCGTCGTGCGCGTAGCCATGGCGGCCGCCTCGCCGGCCAGCTTGCTGCCGACGATGATGCCAATGCCGATGATGACCAGGTTGAAGAGGCTCTGGGCGCTGGCGCGCACGTCAGTGCTGGTCTCCTCGTCGACGACCATGAAGGCCACGAAGATGAAGCAACCGAAGCAGAGGCCGTGCAGGGCGACGCCCGAGAGCAGGGTGAAGGTCGCCGGAAGGGGTAGCACGTCCACATAGGCGAAGAGCGCCATCCGCGCGGCGTAGGCCACGAGCCCCAACGCCAGGAGCAGCTTGCGGCTCATCACCTTGGCCACCATGGGGATGAGGAAGAGCACCAGGATCTCCGACATCTGCCCGACGGTCATCAATCCGCCGCCGCCGGCACCGAAGATGACCTTCGTCCACTCCGGTGCGGCGAGCTGCTTCGCGGAGAGGAAGGTCTCCGTGTGCACGAAGTAGAACTGGTGGATGCAGCTCACGGGCACGGCGAGGAAGAAGAGCGTGATCAACGGCTGCAACCGGATCTCGCCCAGAGCCTCGAAGGTGGCGTTCTTCTGCTCGCCCTTGGAGGGCGGAGTGTGGGGCAGGAAGAAGCAGTAGATGCCCATGGCCACCCCAAGGATCGCGCTCAGGCGGAAGGCGTCCGCCTTGCCCGCGGCGAGGGCAGCGATGGCCTCATTCTCGCCGACGCCCTCGGGGCTGTGCATCAGCGCCAGCCAGTGCCCCATGGCCAGGCCCACGACGATCCAGCCCAGGGTCCCGAACAGCCGCACCACGCCGAAGTCTCGGTCGCGATCGGGCAGGTGGTGGAAGGCAAGGGAGTTCGTGAGCGAGAGGGTCGGCGCGTACACGAGCCCGTAGACCAGCGAGAAGATCAGGAAGCCCCGGTAGCTCTCGATGGTCGCCAGCTGCCAGACGAGGACCGCGCCGATGATGTGGCTGATGCCGAGGAACTTCTCCGTCGAGAAGAAGCGGTCCGCCACCTGCCCCGCGAAGAAGGGCCCGATGATCGCGCCGACCGCGCCCACGGCGAACATGTCCCCGATCTCGCCCGGCTCCATGCCCCGGTGCGTGGACAGGAAGCTCCACAGGAACGGCAGCCAGGCCCCCCAGATCGCGTACTGGAGGAACATCATGACCGAGAGCTTGGCCCCCAGGTCCAGGGTGAGGCGCGGGGCCTCCGAGGTGCTCGAGTTCATGGATGCAGGCTCACTCGGAGAAGGCAGCGTCGAAGGCGACGTTGGACTGGGCGAAGTCCATCCTCTTGACGAACTCGGCCGCCTCGCGGGCGCCGTGCTCACGGTTCATCATCGGGTCCTCCCACTCGACGGTCAGGGGGCCCTCATAGCCGCCGTGGTTGAGCAGGCGCACGATGCCCTCGAAGTCGATCGAGCCGTGGCCCGGGGAGCGGAAGTCCCAGAAGCGCCCGTCGGCCCCGAAGTCCGTGTGGCCGCCGAAGACACCCACCGGCGTCGGCACGTCGGACCACCAGACGTCCTTGACGTGGACGTTGAAGATCAGGTCGGCGAACTCCCGCAGGAAGCCCAGGTAGTCGACACCCTGGTACCCGAAGTGCGAGGGGTCGAAGTTGAACCCGAAGTGCGGGTGGTTGTCGATCGCGTCGAGGGCCCTTCGGGAGGTCTCGGTGTCGAAGGCGATCTCGGTCGGGTGCACCTCCAGGGCGAAGTACACGCCCTCCTCCTCGAAGACGTCGAGGATCGGCTTCCAGACCTGGCCGAACTCCGCGTAGCCCGCCTCGATCTGCGAGGGCGAGGCCGGCGGGAAGCTGTAGAGCAGGTGCCAGATCGGGCTGCCGGTGAAGCCGTTGACCACCACGCGGCCGGTCGCCTCGAGGCGCTCCTTGACCTTCGGCGGCGCCTTGTCGAAGAAGCGGCGCGCGGCACGGGCCGTGTTCTGCAGCTCCGCCACGGCGCGCTCCCGCACGCCGGCCGGGTCACCGTCGCCCCAGATCTCCGCCGTGAGGATCGACTTGTGCCGCTCGTCGATGCGGTCGCAGGTCGCCTGCCCCACCAGGTGGGTCGAGATCGCGTAGCTGTCGACCCCCGCGTCGCCGAGGAGCTTCCAGTGCTGCTCGTTGTAGCCCTGGTCCGATGCCGCCGCGGCGACGTCGAAGTGGTCGCCCCACACGGCGAGCTCCAGGCCTTCGTATCCGAACGACTTGGCCTTCTGGGCGATGGTCTCGAGGGGCAGGTCGGCCCATTGGCCGGTGAAGAGGCAGACGGGGCGGGTCATCGGACTGTCGGGGGTTCGGGGAACAGGAGAGGCGCGGGGATCGTGGTCACTTGACAGCGCTGAGCTTCACCGCGCAGCGCTCGCGCGCGGAGACCAGGGCCGCCTCGAGCACGCGCTGGGTCTGGTAGGCGTCCTCGAAGTCCGGGAGAGGAATCGTGGGCTTCTTGCGGCCGAGCACCATGCAGATGTCCGCCAGCTCGTTCGTGAAGGTGTGCTCGTAGCCGACGATGTGTCCGTCGGGCCACCAGGCGTGGTAGTAGGGGTGGTTGTCGCCGCTGGTGGCGACGATGCGGCGCCAGCCCTGCTCGCGGGCCGGGTCGGTGTTGTCGTGGAACCAGAGCTCGTTCAAGTTCTCGAGGTTCCAGCGGAGCGAGCCCTTCTCGCCGTTGATCTCGATCGTGTTGTCGTTCAGGTGGCCGCCGGCCAGGCGCGTGGCCTCGAAGGAGGCCGTGGCGCCGCCCTTGAAGCTGGCCAGGAAGAGCACCGCGTCGTCCACGTCGCTGCGGCCCTTCTTCTTCGTGCCGGGGATCGTGCGCTGCTTGACGAAGGTGCGCTCGATGGCGCCGTGGATCTCGGTGATCTCCTCTCCCACCAGGAAGCGCGCCAGGTCGACGATGTGGGCGTTCAGGTCCCCGTGGGCGCCTGTGCCGGCGTGCTTCTTCTTGAAGCGCCACAGGAGGGGGGTGTCGGGACCGCCCCAGCTCTGCAGGTAGCTCGCCCGCACGTGGTAGATCTGCCCCAGCCGCTTCTCTCGGATGAGCTGCCAGGCCGTGGCGATGGCGGGCGCCCGCCGGTAGTTGAACCAGACGAAGGTCTTCGACTTCTTGTGCTTCCTCGCCGCATCGCGCATCTCCCGCGCTTCGGCCAGGGTGCTCGCCAGGGGCTTCTCGCAGGCGACGTGCTTGCCGGCCTCGAGCAGGGTGATCGACATCTCCCGGTGCAGGTCGTTGGGCGTGGAGACGTCCACCAGGTCGATGTCCGGGTTCTTGCAGAGGTCGCGCCACCTGGTGGTGCTGTTCTGCCAGCCCTGGGCGGCCGCGAAGCCGGGCAGGGTCTCGCCATTGCGCCCGGCGACGGTGTGCATCACGGGCTGGACCGGGAGATCGAAGAAGCGGGCGACTTGCCTGTAGGCGTTCGAGTGCGCGCGGCCCATGAAGGCCTGCCCGATCAGCGCGCAGTTGAGGGACTTGACCATGGCCGAGAGGTTAGCGCATGGCCCCCTCGCGGGGGCAGCGCAATTCCTCTCGGCCTCTCAGGAGCCCTTGCTCACTGCCAGGTCACCGTCCAGCCGTTCGAGAAGTTGAAGTCACTCCCGGCCGTGTCGTTCGGACAGCCCGCGGCGGTGCCGGGATCCCGGAACCAGTGGGTGTAGGAGATCTGAGTGCCCAGGGCGACGATGTCCGACTGACCGTAGGGCGCCCCTTGAAAGTCCGGGAAGCTCGCCGAGCCGGCAGCGTCCGTCAGCACCACTGCGCCGCGGCGGGTTACCCCGCCGACGCAAAGGACGCCTGGCGTGTTCGGCACAATACCTACCCCGAAGGGGCCGAGGCTCTGTGTCCCGGCCAAGATCAAGCCCGGCTTGTTCGGGGCCGCGTCGATGACCGACAGAGCGAAGCTGTCGTTCGCCACGACCGCAAGTCCCGAGGCCGTCAGCCGCGCCCCGAGGCCGTTCGGATTCGAATTCGGGCAGCCGCGGCCCTCGCCCGAGACGTGACCGCAGGGCGCGTTCCCCCCCGTGCAATCGCAGCCGTCACTGCTCGTATTGTCCACGGGCTCGAGCTGGATCCCGTTCACGGAGATGTCCCCGGCGTTGAAGGCCACCAGCACCTCGATGGTTCCCGAGGTCGTCACCGTGTGCCGCGCAAAGGAGACGCCCTGGACGTGGACGCCCGTGAAGGGCGCCCCGCCCACCGCCTGCACGCCCTCGGGAGCGCCGGGCACGTCCACGTCCGTGACGTGCCCCAGCTTGTCGTCCGGGGCGATCGCGTAGGTCACCACGTCGTAGGTCCCCGGGGTGACCCCGTTGAAGGTGATCGGGTAGACGGCCCCGGCCGAGCCGCCGTGGAGGATGTCCTCCAGGAGGGCGGCGTCATCGCCAGCCATGTTGACGTTGTCGAACCAGAGGTCGAGGGAGAGGCTCGGGTCGACGGTGACCGTGGCCGCCGTGGCGGCACCGCTCTTGTCGACCAGGGGTGTCGCCACGCCGGGGGGCAGGGAGACCCCGTTCCAAACACCTGCGGAACCCGCGGCTGCGTAGGTCGAAGCCGGCACGGGGACGGGCGTCCTGGCGTCCTGGAAGTCCACGTTGATGCCCTGGGCCACCCCCACGGACGAGACGGCGAAGGTGGTCAGGGACAGGAGCCCGAGGCGGCGGAGCAGGAGCAGGCCTGAATGAGTCACGGGCGGGCCGTTGAGTTGTGGAGGAGAAGGGGGCGGTGGCACTCGAGCGAGGTGCTGCGAGGAACACGTCTCCAGGGGCCTGAGGAGTCGCGGGATTCCTCGAAATCCTCGAGAGAGGCAGTGGGAACCAAGAACGGCCGCCGACCGAGGCGACAACTCCCCCAACCCACATTCACCTTACACTGGAATTCCCAGTCCGGAGATAACCGGCCTTCCTGGGGCTCTCAGAGGGGTCCAGGCTCGGGAGGAGGCCTGATGGGGACCGTCCGTAACCCCTGCAGTCTCATCCCCTGATGAAGGACCTGGGCACATCGAGACCCGATCTCGACCCCAGCCCGGGTGTGCCCCAGGCCCGGATCCGTATGCTCCCTCCCCTGTGAAGCCCGACGACCTGATCCGCCACGCCCTCGACGCCCGCGCGCGCGCCTACGCCCCCTACTCCGGCTTCCGTGTCGGAGCCGCCGTGCTGACCGCGGAGGGTGAGCTCTTCACCGGCGCCAACGTGGAGAACGCCTCCTACGGCCTGACCATCTGCGCCGAGCGCGTTGCCCTGGCCGCAGCCGCAGCCGCGGGAGCGCGCCGGGTCGCGAGCCTCGCGGTGGTCTCGGGCCCGGGTGCCTCCATGTGCGGCGCCTGCCGCCAGTTCCTGGCGGAGTTCGCGGATGACGCCACCTCCATCCTGCTCGGCGACGGCGAGGGGAACCACCACAGCTGTCACCTGCCCGACCTCCTGCCCCACGCCTTCGATCCGAACGACCTGAAGCGCGAGGGGCGCGACGATGCTTGACGAGCCGCTCTTCCTGCTCGCGGTCCTCAGCCTGAACGTTGCACTCTCCGAGTGGCTGGTGCGCAAGACCTTCCTGCGCCACCTGGGCACGGCGCTGCTCGTGATCGTGGTCACGGCGATCGTGGCGAACGTCGGCCTGATCCCGACCTACTCGGACGAGATCCCCGTCTACCGCGGGACCTTCGCCTTCGTGGCACCCCTGGCGATCTTCTGGCTGCTGCTGGGGGTGCGCCTGAAGGACGTCGTCTCCGCCGGGCGGCCGATGCTCCTGCTCTTCGGCCTGGGCGCGATCGGCACCTCCACGGGGGTGCTGCTGGGGATGTCGCTCGTGAACGGACCGGAGGTCTTTGGTGACATGCACCACGCCCTGGGCGGCATGTTCGTCGGCACCTACACCGGCGGCAGCGTCAACTTCAACGCCATCGCCCTCGAGTACGACGTGGTCAAGGATGGCGCGCTCTACGCGGGCGCGGCGGCGGTGGACAGCCTGATGACGACGGTCTGGATGGCGGTCAACCTGGTCGTGCCGCGGATCCTCGCCCGCCGTTGGCCGGGGGCGCGGGAGACGGAGACGCTCGAGACCCCCGAGGTCGACCTCGGGATCGGCGACGACACCGAGTCCCTGCACCCGATCGACCTGGGCTGGCTCGTCGCCCTGGGTGGCCTGAGCGTGGCCCTCTCGAACAGCCTCGCCACCTGGATGAGGGAGGCCTGGGGCATCGCGCTGCCATCGATCCTGATCCTGACCACCCTGGCCCTGATCCTGGCCCAGCTCCCGGTGGTGGCGCGCCTGCGGGGGACGCGCACCCTGGGCATGTACGCGGTCTACCTCTTCCTGGCGGTGATCGGCGCCCTGTGCGACGTGGAGGCCCTACGCAGCATCGGGAGCCTGGGGCTGTGGATCTTCCTCTTCGTGTGCGTGGTGCTCGCCGTGCACGGAGCGATCGTCTACGGCGCGGCGGCCCTGGGGAAGATCGATCCGGTCACCGCCTCGGTCGCCTCCCAGGCCAACGTGGGCGGGGGCACGAGCGCCCTGGCCCTGGCCCGCAGCCTGGGCCGCTCCGACCTCGTGCTCCCCGCGATCCTGGTCGGCGCCCTCGGCAACGCCGTGGGCACCTACCTGGGCTTCCTGACCGCCGGCTACCTCGGGAGTTGAAG
>CAZQAT010000009.1:0-17569 GCA_964591315.1 uncultured Planctomycetaceae bacterium | reverse complement strand
ACGCCGTGGGCACCTACCTGGGCTTCCTGACCGCCGGCTACCTCGGGAGTTGAAGGCTCATGAATAGGCCGGGCTAGTGCTCCCGCAGCCAGGCCGCCACGCGGTCGGCCATGACCTGCGCCGCTTCACCGGAGAAGACGTGGTCGGCGCCGGCGATGTCGATGAAGTCCGCCGAGCCGCCGGTGCGGGTCAGGATCATCTCGCTCTCCTCGATCGGCACCACGTCGTCCTTCGTGCCGTGCACGAAGAGCCAGGGCACCTCGACCTCCTCGGCCGTGTCCATGGTGGACTCGATCGCGTTCATGTCGTCGAGGAAGGCCTGGCTCAGGGGACACTCGGGCTTCTCCCACATGACGTCCTGACCCGGGGTCAGCTCGCCGAACTTGCGCCGGGCGAAGTCGGCGGTCTCCACCATCCCGGCCAGGGAGATCAGCGCCCGGATGCGCTCGTCCTTCGCGGCTCGCAGGACGCCGGCCACGGCCCCCATCGAGTGGCCGGCGTAGGCCACCTGGAACTCGTCACAGTGGTCGAGCACCGCGCCGAGGTCTCCGGTCTCCTTCGTCGGCGTGCTGGCCTCGAAGTCTCCCTCCGACTCCCCGTTCCCGGAGAAAGAGAAGCGCAGGGCTGCGAAACCCGCGGCGGAGACCGTCTGCGCCAGGGTCACGGCCCACTCACGGTCCTTGTTGCCGGTCACTCCGTGCCCGATCAGGAGCAGGCGCCGGGGGCCCTCGCCCTCGGAGGCGCCGGGGTGAAAGCTGCAGTCGATGCGCTCGCCTTGAGCGTTGCGGACGTCGTCGAACACCATCGCCTCCCTCAGTCGAAGAGGATCACGGAGCGGATCCCGTCCTGGTGGTGCATCAGGTCGAAGCCCTTGTTGACCTCGTCGAGCGTGATGCGGTGGGACACGAACCCGTCCAGGTCGAGCTCACCACGCATGTACATGTCCACCAGCTGCGGCACGTGGGTGCGGCCCTTGGCGCCGCCGAAGCTGCCGCCCTGGACCTTGCGGCCGGTGATCAGGAAGCGCGGGGTGATCGCCATCTGCTCGCCCTTGCCCGCGACGCCGAGGACGGTGCAGAGCCCCCAGCCCATGCGTGCCGCCTCGACGGCCTGGTCCATGACCTGCACCAGGCCGGTGGCCTCGAAGGTGTAGTCCGCGCCGAAGCCGCCCGTGGCCTCGACGATCTCGTCCACGGTGTTCTCGCTGGGCTGGATGAGGTCTGTCGCACCCCAGCGCTTGGCCAGCTCGAGCCGCGCCTCACTCGGGTCGACCACGAAGATCCGCTCGGCGCCGCGGAGCTTCGCCCCCGCGACCGCGCCCAGGCCGACCATGCCGGCGCCGAAGACGGCCACCGAGCTGCCCGCCTCGACCTCGGCCTTCCACAGCGCGGCGGCGATGCCGGTCGTCGCCCCGCAGGCCAGGAGGCAGATCGACTCCATCTTCGCCTCGGGGTCGGCCTTCGCGAGGGCGATCTCGGGCATCACCGTGTACTCGGCGAAGGTGCTGGTGCCCATGAAGTGCCGCAGGGGCTCCCCGTCGCGGGAGAGGCGCGGCGTGCCGTCGGGCAGGTACCCCTGGCCCTGCTGGGCGCGGATGGCGAGGCAGATGTTCGTCTTGCCGCTCTTGCAGTTGACGCACTCCCCACACTCGGGGCTGAAGAGGGTGATCACGTGGTCGCCCTTCTTCAAGCTCGTCACCCCCGGGCCGACCTCCTCGACGATGCCCGCGCCCTCGTGGCCGAGCACGCAGGGGCAGTAGCCGCTGGGGTCCGCGCCGCTGGCGGTGTAGAGGTCCGTGTGGCAGACGCCGCAGGCGTGCACCTTCACCAAGACCTCCCCCTCCTTGGGCGGGGCGATGTCGACGTCTTGGACCACGAGGGGCTCTCCGAACTTCTCGAGAACGGCGGCGCGGATCTTCATCTTCGTCTCTCCTCCGGTGGACGAACTGTGGCGGTCGGATCGAACGGCGGAATGATAGCGTGGTGCGGCCGCGGGGGCCTCAACCGCCGCGCGTGTGCATCTCGAGGCGCGGATCGTGCTCGAGCTCTCCACGCGGCACGAGGATCCCGCGCCGCTCCTCTTCGAGCCTCTGCTCCGCCCCGCGGTCCTCGCGCTGGCACCAGATGCCGGCCACCCGCTGCGCGATCTCCTCGGCCCCAGCTCCTGCCCGCAGGAGCTCGCGCAGGTCTCGCCCCTGGGTCGCGTAGAGGCAGGTGTACAGGGTGCCGTCCGCGGTCAATCGGGCGCGGTCGCAAGCCGAGCAGAACGGCTGTGTGGTCGAGGAGATGATCCCGAGCACGCTGCCGTCCGGCAGCCGATAGCGGTCCGCCGGCGCGGAGTTGCGCTCGCCGAGCTGCTCTGCCCCCCCGTAGTGGGACCGCAGGCGCTCGAGGATCTCAGCGCGCGAGACGACCTTGTCCTCGCGCCAGTCCGTGGCGCCGCCCACGTCCATGTACTCGATGAAGCGGATCTCGGTCTCGGTGGAGCTGGCGAACTCCACCAGGTCGACGAGCTCGTCGTCGTTGACGCCCTTGACCAGCACCGTGTCGAGCTTGATGCGGCGGAAGCCCGCGGTCCGGGCCGCGTCGATGCCCGCCAGCACCGCCGGCAGGCAGTCGCGCCGGGTCATGCGCTCGACCCGCTCGCGGCGCAGGGAGTCGAGGCTGACGGTGACCCGGTCGAGGCCGGCCTCCTTGAGCCCCTGGGCCTGGTCGGCGAGCAGCACACCGTTGGTCGTCAGCGCAATCGTCTCGAGCCCCTCGATCTCGCGCATCATCCCGATCAGCCGGGCCAGGTCCTTGCGCAGGAGCGGCTCTCCACCGGTCAGGCGCAGCTTGTGCACCCCGAGCAGGGTGAAGGCCCGCACGAGGCGCTCGATCTCCTCGGAGGTCAGCAGGCTCGTGCGGGGCAGCCAGGCGTACTCGTCCTCCGGCATGCAGTAGCTGCAGCGCAGATTGCAGCGGTCCGTGACGGAGACGCGCAGGTTCCGGAGGGGGCGTCGGAGCGTGTCGAGCGGGCTCATGGGAGGCCCCGATTGTACCCACCACGGGCCGTATTGGCGGCGGTCTGGCGGGAGTCGAGGGGTGAATTCGCCGGCTCCGAGGGCTAGCCTGAGGTCGATGTTCATCGGCCGTGATCAGGAGCTCGCCGTCCTCACCGAGCTCGCCGACCGGGGCCGGCCGGAGCTGTTCGTGCTCTACGGCCGCCGCCGGGTCGGGAAGACCGAGCTCCTGCAGCAGTTCTGCGAGGGTCGGCGCGCGGTCTACTTCCAGGCCGCCCAGCTGAGGGAGAAGGACAACCTGCGGGCCTACCGTGACGCCCTGGCGGACGGCCTCGGGGAGAGCATCGCCGCCGTCGAGCTCCCGGACTGGGAGGCGGCCCTGGAGTTCACCTGCGAGCGGGCGGCGGACGAGCGGCTGGTGGTCGTCATCGACGAGTTCCCCTACCTCTGCGAGGCCAACAAGGGCCTGCCGTCGGTGCTCCAGCGCTTCTGGGACAGGAAGGGCAAGGCCTCGAGCCTGATGCTCGTCCTGTGCGGCAGCCAGGTCTCCTTCATGGAGGACCAGGTGCTGTCGGAGCGCTCGCCGCTGTTTGGCCGCCGCACGGCCCAGAAGCGCCTGCAGCCCCTGGCCCCGCCGGACACCCTGGGCTTCTTCCCGCGCTGGTCCGTGGAGGAGCGGCTGCTCGCCTTCTCGATCCTGGGGGGCATGCCCGCCTACCTGCGGCGCTTCGACGACGGCCGCAGCCTGCGGGAGAACCTCTTGCAGGAGGTGCTGCGACCCGAGGGCTACCTCTTCGAGGAGGTCCAGTTCCTGCTGCGCAACGAGCTCTCGAGCCCGACGACCTACAACTCGATCCTGACCGCCGTGGCCCGGGGCGACCGCAAGGTGGGCGACGTGGCCCTGACCGTGGGCGTGGACTCGACCACGGCCAACAAGTACCTGAGCGTGCTGCGCGACCTGGGCCTGGTCGAGCGGCGGGTGCCGATCACCGACCCCGACCCCCTGCGCTCCCGGCGCGGCAGCTACCACATCTCCGACCGCTTCGTGGCCTTCCACTTCCGCCACGTGCAGCCGTCGGTGACCCTGATCAACGCCGGGCGCGGCGCGCGGGTGCTCGAGGAGTCGGTGGAGCCGGACTTCGACCACCTCTTCGACGAGGCGCGCCTCGAGTTCGTGCTCGACCACCTGCGCCGCCACGCGGCCGAGCTGGTGGGCGAGGAGATCGTCGAGCACGGCCCCTTCGACGGGGTCTACGTGCGCGCGGTGGGGCGCACCGTCGAGGGCCGCACGGTGGCCGCCGTGGTGATCCCCGAGGGCCGACCGGACGAGTCGCTCCTGGTGCAGGAGCTGGCGAGGCTCCAGAAGTCCTTCGGCGAGGCGGCTCGCGGCGACGCCCTGGTCAAGCTGGCCTACGGGATCACCGACAACCCCGAGCGGGCGCTCGAGGTCGAGCGCGTCCCCGAGGGCGAGCTGTTCTGATGGCCCTGCACGACCACTTCCAGGAGTACTTCCAGGCCCTCGACCGGGCTGGCGGTGAGGACCGCTGCTACCTCTGCCGGCGCACCCCCGCCGAGGTGAAGTACTTCTTCGGCTTCGACGAGGACGGCACCCCCCTGGAGGCGGAGGAGCACGGCATCGAGGACGTGGTGCTCGAGCAGCAGGACGTGATGAGCTACCGGGGACTGCGGCCGGTCTGCGCCGTCTGCCAGCTCAACCTGGACGCGATCGTCCTGCTCGGGGAGAACGACGTGCTGCGCAAGGTCCAGGACGAGATGGAGAGCAAGCGCGACGACCTCTGGCCGGAGTCCTGAGCCCCGAGGGAGCCCAATTCGCGGGGGCTTGGCGACGCCCCGCCCGGGCGCGGTGGTAACCTCCCGCCGATGACCTCCCGCCTCCGGTCCTCGCGCGTCCGCCTGCGCGCCCTGAGCCGCACCCTCGACGTCGGGGGCGTCACGAAGTGGGTCTTCTTCGCCGCCCTGATCGGCTTCGTGTCGGGCCTGGCGGCGGTGGGGTTCAAGTGGATGGTGGAGGTCGCCAGCGACCAGGCCTTCGGGCGTGTGGTCGGCACCACCGCCGAGGGGGTCGGCGGTCTCTCGGCTGCGGCCTGGCTGATCCTGCTCGTGCCGACCCTTGGCGGCCTGCTGACCGGCATCCTCGTCCAGTGGATCGCCCCCGAAGCGGAGGGGCACGGTACGGACGCGGTCATCCACTCCTTCCACAACCTGAAGGGCGTGGTGCGCAAGCGCGTCATCGCCATCAAGTCCCTGACCAGCGCGATCACCATCGGCACCGGCGGCTCGGCGGGTCAGGAGGGTCCCGTGGCTCAGGTGGGCGCGGGCGTGGGCTCGGCCCTGGCGAGCGTCTTCAAGCTCTCGGAGCGGGACCGGCGCATGTTCCTGCTGGCGGGCTCGAGCGGCGGCATCGGCGCCATGTTCTGCTCGCCCCTGGGCGGAGCGCTGTTCATGCCGGAGGTGCTCTACCGCAAGGCGGAGTTCGAGGGAGACTCGATCATCCCCTGCATCATCGCCTCGATCTTCGCCTTCGCGACCTTCACGGCGATCTCGGGCCAGCACACGGTGCTGGCGATCGACGGCCAGATCCTGGAGGCCCTGACCTTCCAGCCGCAGCACCTCCTGGCCTACATGGCCCTGGCGATCGCGTGCACGGCGGTGGGCTTCCTGCACGTCAGGCTCTTCTACGGGATCCACGCGCTCTTCGGCAAGCTGACGCGAGTGCCCAGGTTCGTGCGTCCGGCGATCGGGGGCCTCCTGCTCGGGACGACAGCCCTGCTCCTGGCCTCCTTCGCGGGCGAGCACGGGGTGCTCTTCGGCGGCTACGGCCTGATGATCGAGTCCGTGGGCGGGAGCCTCTCGCTCGGCATCCTGGCGCTCCTGGTGGTCGCGAAGATCCTGGCCACGGCCTTCAGCATCTCCTCGGGCGGCTCCGGCGGCGTCTTCGCGCCCTCCCTGGCCATCGGCGCCCTGCTCGGAGCCCTGGTCGGCGAGGGCGCCAACGCCCTGTTCCCAGGGCTCGGAGTCAGCCCGGCGGCCTTCGCCCTGGTCGGCATGGGCGGCTTCTTCGCCGGGGTCGCCAAGGTCCCCGTGGCGGCGGTGATCATGGTCTGCGAGATGACCGGGCACTACCAGCTCCTCGCCCCGCTGATGCTGGTCTCCGTCCTGCACGTGATGCTCTCCACGCGCTGGTCCCTCTACGAGGCCCAGGTGGACGGCATGCTCGACTCCCCGGCCCACGCCGGCGACTTCGTGGTGGACGTCCTGTGCGACATCCAGGTCTCCGAGATCCTCGAGAGGGACCGCAAGCCGCACCTGATCCACCAGGACACGACCCTGCGCAAGGTCCTCAAGGAGGTCGCCGACGCCAAGGAGTCCTACTTCCCCGTGGTCGACGACGAGCGCAAGCTCGTGGGCATCTTCTCCCTGACGGACCTGCGCCGCATCTACCTCGAGGAGGTGGTCGAGGACATGGTCATCACCCGCGACTTCATGATCGAGGGCGTGATCACCGCGAAGACCAGCGAGAACCTGGACGAGGTCCTGCGGCGCCTGACGTTGAACAACATCAACGCGATCCCGATCATGGACCCGGAGAACGAGGGCCAGGTGCTCGCCATCCTCGAGCGGAACGACATCGGCCGCGCCTACGACAGGCGCCTGCGCGACCTCAAGGCCGGCGCGCTGCCCAGCAAGAAGTCGAGGAGGCCCGCGTAGCGCGGGAACGGTACGCGGGCTAGCTGGAGCTCTCCGCCGAGGACGCGCGCCTCACCTCCGGCGAGGTCGAGGGGTCGTGGACCGGAGGCGGAGACGGCAGCAGGCCCAGGAGGCTCCGGAGCGCGCTCGAGGCGACCTCGCCGGAGCCCGAGAGACGAGCGAGGACCGAGACCCCCTGGCCGACACTCACGAACAGGCGCGCCAGCTCCCCGGGGTCCGCGTCGGAGGCCAGCTCACCGGCGTCGAGGGCCCGCTGGAGGGTGCCCCGGATGGCGGCCTCGCCCCGGAGCAGGGCGCCCTGGACGATCTCCTCGACCTCCGGGTCCGCGTCCCCGAGCTCGGCCGCGGTGTTGGTGAGCATGCAGCCCGCCCGGCCGCCCTCCTCGACCAGCCTCAGCCAGGACCGGCACAGCCCGTGGAGGTTGGCGAGGGGCGAGCCCGGGGCCTCGAGCAGGGCGACCTCCCGGGCCGACCGCTGGTCGGCGTGGAGCCGCAGGGCTGCCAGGAACAGGCCCCGCTTGTCCCCGAACTCGTTGTAGAGGCTCTGGCGGCCGATCCCCAGGTGCTCCACGAGCAGGGCCATGCCGGTGCCCCTGAAGCCCTGGGCCCAGAAGAGCTGCATGGCCTTCTCGAGGACCTGGTCGCGGTCGAACTGCCTGGTGGGGCCGGGGGTCATGGCTGGTCTCGGGGTCGAGAGCGGGGAGCCTCGGCGGACTTGACCGATCGGTCAAGTCCCGACCCCGTTTTTGGGGGGCCAGAGCCTCGCCTGGAAGGGACAATCCCGCCCCCTCCCCTGGGGAGGGACCCCAGCGGGAGTGGCGGAACTGGCAGACGCGCGAGATTTAGGTTCTCGTGCCGCAAGGCGTGGGGGTTCGAGTCCCCCCTCCCGCACCACGGATGGGCTCTCGGCGCAGCGGCGGTCAGACCCTGGCCCCACCCGCGCTCGGCCGCGCCGGCCGCGCGGGGGAGCGGATGAGGCGCCACCCACCCGACCGCTTCGTGTCCCTGTTCCGCCATCCCGAGGAGTGAGCCGATGAGCCCGACGGTTCTCGCCCTGCTGTCCCTCTCCGTCGCACCCCCCCAGGACGGCGGCCTCCTGGCCTCCGAGTGGCGCCTCGTCCTCGAGTCCCCGGGAGGCGAGCTGCCCTTCCGCCTGAACTTCGCCCGCGATGAGGAGCGCACCAGCGCCTGGATCCACAACGGAGAGGAGCGGATCCCCTCCGGTCCTCTCGAGCGGAAGGGAGATCACTGGCTGCTGAACCTGGAGCCCTACGACTCCCGGCTCGTGTTCCGGGTGAGCGACGACGGGGCCCTGATCAGCGGACACTGGGAGAAGAGCCTGGGTGGCGAGCGCCAGGCGCGTCTGCCCCTGCGGGGTTCCAAGGGAGGTGAGCACCGCTTTCCCCTCGTGGCCGTCGACAGCGAACAGCGCTCTCGGCTCGCGGGCCGCTGGGCCGTGCGCTTCTCGAGTGACGAGGCCCTCGCCATAGGCACCTTCGCCTGCAACGCCGACGGCACCGCCGCGGGCACCTTCGAGACCACCCTCGGTGACTACCGCTTCCTGGCGGGCGCCTTCGACGGAGAGCGCCTACGCCTCTCCTGCTTCGACGGAGGACACGCGTTCCTGTTCGACGCGCGCCTGCGGGCCGACGGCAGCCTGGAGGGGGACTTCTGGTCCCGGGACTCCTGGCACGAGACCTGGACGGCCACGAAGGACCCCGACGCCGAGCTGCCGGACCCCTTCGGCCTGACCACCTGGACCGACGCCGTGCCCCTCTCCGAGCTGCGCTTTCCCGACCTCTTGGGAGAGCCCCGCAGCCTGGCCGAGGAGACCTTCAGCGGGAGGGCGCGCATCATCACCCTCTTCGGCACCTGGTGCCCCAACTGCAACGACGAGGCGAGCTTCCTCCGCGGGCTCCACGAGCGCTACGCGAAGCGCGGGCTCTCGATCCTCGGCCTGGCCTTCGAGCTCGACGACGACTTCGAGCGGAGTGTGCGGCAGGTGCAGCGCTTCCGCGAGCGCCACGCTCTCCCCTACCCGGTCCTGATCGCCGGCGTCGCCGACAAGAAGGAAGCATCGAGGGCATTCCCCGCCCTGGACCGGGTACGCGCGTACCCGACGGCCATCCTGCTCGACGGCGACGGGAAGGTCCGCGCCATCCACACAGGCTTCAGCGGCCCGGCCACGGGCGCGGCCCACGAGCACCAGCGGGAGCGCTACGAGCTCCTGCTGGAGGACCTGCTCGCCGAGGGCCGCTCGAAGTAACCCCATGCCCAGCTGCAACCACGTCGCCTTCCGGGTGCACGACCTGGAGAAGACCGTCCGCTTCTACGAGGTCGTCCTGCCCGCCAAGGTCGTCGCCCGCCGCCACGGCGAGGACCTGATGCGCAGCGAGATCGCCTTCCTCGAGCCCGAGGGCCAGCCCGGCTTCGCCCTGGTGGCGATCCAGCCCACCCGCGTCCGCTGGCTGTTGTGGCTCCTCCACAAGCTCGTGCCGCGTCAGACCCGCAGCTACGAGCACATGGGCTTCGCCTGCGGCTCCCGGGAGGAGGTCGAGGAGCGCGTGCGGGTCGCCCGCGAGCACGGGGCCCGCGTGCTCGTCCCACCGACCCAGGTCGACGACAAGGTCGGCTTCGTGGGTGAGGTCGTCGACCCCGACAACAACTCCGTGGAGTGGACCTTCGGGCAGACCTGGGGCTGATCCCAGGTCCATGAACGCCTCTCCCGCCGCCGCCCTCAGCGGCCGATCTCGTAGCTGCCGCTCAGGCGCTCGTCCAGGCTGCCGTCGGGCAGGAAGGCGTGCCAGCGACCGACCGGGCGACCCCCCTTGTAGCGTCCGACGGACTTGATCTGGCCGTCGGGATACCACTCCCGGTGCTCACCCTCGGGCAGGCCTCCCGAGTAGTCGCCCACCGACCGCAGCTTGCGGTTGGCGTACCAGAAGATCCGGCGTCCCTCCTGCCTGCCGCGGCGGAACTCGAACTCCCACTCGCACAGACCGTTCTCGTCGTAGGCGCCGAGCACTCCCTCCTGGAGGCCGCGCCGGTACTCGCCCTGCTGGCGTATGGCGCCCGAGGGGTGGTAGAGGCGGAACGGCCCGTGCTGGACGCCCATCTCGTACTTCGCGGACCACTCCAGGCAGCCCTCCTCGCTCCAGGTGCGCCGGACTCCGTGAAGGAGCCCGTCCAGGTAGTTGGCCTCCTCCTTGCGGTGTCCTTCCTCGCTCCAGAGCATGTGCGAGCCCACGCGCTGACCCGCGAAGTAGGGCCCGGTGCGGACCAGCACGCCTCTCTCGTTCCACTCACTGATGATGCCGTGGCGCAAGCCGTCCTCGTACTGGATCGCCATGGAGACGACTCCGTTGGGGTGCCAGCGGCTGTGCTCGCCCACCTCGCGGCCCGCCTCGAAACGGCCCATGGACTTCAGAGAACCGTCGTCCCAGTAGGTCGTCCAGGTACCTTCCTTGTAGCCGTCGAGGTACTCCCCCTCGGCGACCACGGCGCCCTCGTCGTTCCAGAAGGTCCACTTGCCCACGCGACCGACCCGCGGGATCTCGGTGAAGCTGGCCATGTAGTCGCTGGGCGTCGGCAAGGCACCGGCCTCGAAGGCGCCGCTGGCCTGGCGCTGGCCGCTGGAGTACCAGAACTCCCAGTGCCCGGTCGCCAGTTCGACCCCGTTGTGCAGGCTCTCTGTCTGCCCGGCGAAGCGTTTCCTCCCGATCGTGCCGTACCGCATCTCGATCAACTCCTGGCTTGTACCGCAGCCGGTGTGGACGACGAGAGAGGCGAGGAAGATGCGTAGGAGCGTGAGCTTCATGGTGCCGGATCGGGTGACACGAGAGAGGTCCCGGCGCTCCATCGACCATCCGGCGCTGGGGCTGAGGGGCGCCCTACCGCTCCTTCCCGGCGGGGGGAACTCTCGCCCACGCCCCCTCCCCGTGGGCCCTAGAGCAGCTCGTCAAGGGCGTCGATCAGCCTCAGGACCTCTCCGTGGGCGTTGTAGTGCACGAGGCTCACGCGCACGATCCCGCCACGATCGGCGAGCCCCAGGCGCTCGATGGCGCGGGGGGCGTAGAAGTGGCCGAAGCGTACCGCCAGCTGCCGCTGCTCGAGCTGTTCGGGAAGCACGGAGGCGTCGAGGCCCTCGACCGCGAAGGCCACCGTCGGGACGCGGGTCTCCGCGTCGGCCCGCGCGCCGCCGAACAGGCGCACCCGCGGGTGCTCCTCGAGGAAGCCGAGCAGGGGCGCGGCGAGGTCCATCTCGTAGGCGGCGATGCGCTCGAAGGCACCCTCCAGGGTCCCGGGGGCTCCATCCTCGCGGTGGCGCGCGTCGAGGCCCTCCAGGTACTCGACGATGCCGGGCAGGCCCGCCGCGAGCTCGTAGCAGACGCCGCCCGGCTCCAGCTTCTGCGGCACCTGCTCCTCCCCCACGAAGTGGTGGCTCTGCCCGCGAGCCCCGAGCAGGACCTCGCGCCGGCCGAAGAGGGCGGCGATGTGCGGGCCGTAGACCTTGTAGAAACTGAGCGCGTAGACGTCGCAGCCCAGCTCACGCACGTCCACCCGCCGGTGAGGCGCAAGGGCGACACCGTCCACGCAGGAGAGGGCCCCGGCCTCGCGGATGCGCCGGCAAAATGCGGCGGCGTCGTGCAGGTCCCCGATCACGTTGGCGCAGTGCGTGAAGGCCACCAGCCGCGTGCGCGGACCGAGCAGGGGCTCGAGCTCCTCGAGGCGCAACCGGCCGCTCTCGACGTCGAAGGGCCACTCCTTGACGACGATCCCGCTCTCCGCCAGCCGTCGCCAGGGGCCGATGTTGGCCTCGTGGTCGAGGTCGCTCACGATCACCTCGTCGCCCTCGGCCCACTGGGGTCGCAGGGCCCGGGCCAGGGTGGCGAGCAGGGCCGTGGTCGAGGCGCCGAGCACCACCTCGTCGGGGTCGGCGCCCACGAGCTTCGCCGCCGCGGCGCGGCCCGCGTCCACCGACGCCTGGGCCTCGAGCGAGAGGGAGTAGCTCGCCCCCAGCTGCACCGGCCGGACCAACAGGTGCTCCCGGATGCGCTCGACGACCTGGCGAGCGGGGGCGCTGCCCCCGGCGTTGTCCATCAGGGCCCAGGGGGTGGCGAGGGTCGGAAACTGGGCGCGGGCGTAGTCGAGGTCGAACATGGGCGGGATTGTAGAGGGCCCGGGTGTGCAATCGGTGGCGCCGCCCCGGATCGGGGCGATCGCTTCCGCTCGCACGATCCGCCAGAGGCACGATCCAGCCCCTGGCACACCTGTTGCCAGGGCGCCGACGGATCTCTCAGCGACTGGCCCTCGGCCGATGACCCCCAGGTCCCGACTCGCCACTCGCACCCCGCTCACATGAAGTCCACCCAATACCGCCCCGCGCAGCTCGCCCTCTCGCTGACCACTCTGACCCTGACCGCCCTCGGCCTCGCGGCGCCTGTGGAGGCGGAGGTGATTCGCATCGACGTGCGCGGGAGGGTCTGGAGCAACCTCGGCCCACTCGGCGCCGGCCCCCTGTCGGGGACACTCCCGGGCTCACACGTACACCTGCAGCTCCAGGTCGACCATCAGGGAACCGTGGTGACCCCCGGTGAGCTCGCTCACTTCCAGGTCATTCCGGGCACGGCGCAGGTCACCGTCGGAACCACGTCCTATGGCGTCAGCCCCGCCGTCCCCGTGGAGATGCATGACGACGCGCCCACCTACGGGGACCGGCTACGCATGGGCCTCACTCCCGTCGACCAGGCAAACACGGAGATCTACTTCGGCTTCGGGAGCGCTGTCATGGACCTCTGGAGCTCGACCGACCTCCTGGAGACGGTCGGCACGTACACTCCGAACAGCTCGGTCTACCTCACCTGTGACATCGCGGGTTCGGGCACCCTTCTTCAGATCGAGGTCGAGCGCGTGGACGTGGAGCTGCTCATCCACGTGCAGGAATTCTGCACGGCGGACTCCGGCAACTGCCCCTGCGGCAACCATGCGAGCGGTGACCTGTCCTGCTCGAACTCCACGGGCAGCGGCGCGGAGCTCGACGCCCACGGACTCTCGAGCCTCGCGGCAGGGAACCTGGAGCTCACCGCCTCGGGCATGCCCGCGTCGAGCACGGCGATCTTGTTCCGCGGCAGCCAGTTGGTGGGGACGGGGGCGCCCTTCCTCCTCGGAGACGGCCTACGGTGCGTGGACGGTCCCCTGCAGCGGTACACCGCCAGGGTCGCCGACGGAGCGGGCGTCGCTCGCTGGACGAGCGCCGAGCTCCTGACGACCGACTGGTCCGTCGGCCAGAGGCGGGCCTTCCAGGTCTGGTACGCGGACGCGGGCGGCTCTCCCTGCAGCACGGGCTTCAACGTGACCCAGGGGCTCGCGATGGTCTTGCAACCCTGAGCTTCACGGCGCCCCGACACCGCGCCCCGCCCCGCACGTCGCCCCGCGGACGCGGGGCGACCTCCATTTGCCCCGAGGTAAGGGGCTCGGGGGGCGACAATAGGCTCCGGCAGCGCCTGGAGCCTGACGTGCCGACCACCGCGACCCGCAGCTCCTTGTCGGAACGAGGGTGCTCCTCTAGGCTCGAAGAGTCCCGACGAGACTCTCGATGAGAAGCACGACGATGAGACACCGGCTCGGCCTCGCCCTTGCGATGTGCTTGACGACCACCCTCGCGTCGGCTGGTGAGATCACCTTCTTCCACGACGGGATCGGGAGCGGGACCATCGGCGGCGTCACCTTCAACGACGCCTCCTTCACGATCACGGCCCGGGGCGACACGCTGAACCGTCAGTCCTTCGGTCCTGGCTGGTGGATCGATCACGACTCGGTGCAGGTCTCGATCGAGGGGCAGGGGGTCTTCGACGTCTTCACCGGCACGAGAACCTACGTGAACAACGACGTCCACGCCGTCGGCTTCGCTCGCGCGGGACTGACCGGCTGGAGCCACCTGTACGGCCCCGTCGACGGCGTCCTGGCGAGCTGGGACATGCTCTCCGGTGTCGGCCCCGTCGATGGCCAGGGCCTGATCATGCAGTGGAACGTCGCTGGGCTCTCGACCTCCGGGGGCTCGTGGACCATGGACGACAGCTCCGGACCGTCGACCTTCGTGGCCGAGTTCTGCAGCGACCCCGGCTCGCCTTTCTGCTTCGGAGACGGCAGCGACGTCCCCTGCCCCTGCTTCGGCTTCGGCGGCCCGGGGGAGGGCTGCTCCAACTCGAGCGGCCAGGGCGGCGCGTCGATGACCGGGACCGGGACGCCCTGCTCCGTGCAGGACACGCTGGTCTTCCAGATCGATGGCGTACCCGGCGAGCGGCCCGGCCTCTTGCTGCGGGGAGACAACCAGGTCGTCGATCCGATCGGAGACGGGGTCCTGTGCACGGCCGGTAACAGCCAGCGCTCCCACATCCAGATCACCTCGGCCGGCTCGACGACCTTCAACCACTTCGGCTTCCAGCCCTTCGGAGAGGTGGCCAACCTCGGCGCGCCGACCCACTTCCAGTTCTGGTACCGGGACCCGGACAACAACTGCTCGGGTCAGGGCTTCAACTTCTCGAACGCCTGGACGGTGACCTACCAGCCCTGAGGCGAGCCCGCCGTGCTGGCGGGACCCCCGGGGCCAGGGCTCACCTCCGGGAGAGGTCGTCCAGCGCCAGCTGCACGCGCTGGCGCTGTCCCTCGCGCTCGAACTCCACGTCCACCCGCTCCCCGGGAGCTCGGTCCTTGAGGGCCACGAAGAGGTCGTGGTTGCTGCGCAGCTCGACCCCGTCGATGCTGCGCAGGACGTCCGCCTCGTAGCTGCCGTCGCGGTTCATGCTCAGGGAGCGCAGGCCCGCCCGCTCGGCTGCGCTGTCCTTCAGCACCTCCTCGACGACCACACCCTCGAGGCCCTGGAGCTCGGTGAAGGAGTCGGAGGCGACCAGGACGCCGAGGCCGGCGCGCGAGGGAGTCACGCTCGAGGCCCCGCCGCTGATGATCATCGGGACCACCGCGTTGACCGTATCCACCGGGACGGCGAAGCCGATGCCCTGGCCCTCCGCCTCGATGGCGGTGTTGACGCCGATCAGCCGTGCCGAGCTGTCGAACAGCGGGCCGCCGGAGTTGCCCGGGTTGATCGCCGCGTCGGTCTGGATCACGCCCTCGATGATGTCCCCGGAGATGCCCTGGATGCGGCGCCCCAGGCCGCTGATCACGCCCGTGGTCAGGGTCCGGTCCAGCTGGACCCCGAAGGGACTGCCGACGGCGAAGACCTTCTGTCCCACCAGGAGCTCCCGGGAGGTCCCGACGCGCACGGGCCGCAGCTTGCGCGTGGGGGCGTCGATCTTGAGCACCGCCAGGTCGTAGCGCGCCACGTAGCCCACCAGCCGCGCCTCGTGCATGGAGCGGTCCGCCAGGACCACATCCCAGCGGTTGCCCTCCATCACGACGTGGAAGTTGGTGACGATGTAGCCCTGGTCGCTCCACATGAAGCCCGAGCCCGAGCCACGTGGCATCTCGGTGGAGCCCCACAGGCGCCCGCCCCCGGACACCTCACTGGAGCGGACGTGCACCACGCTCGACGAGACCTCCCGGAAGAGCTCGATGGTCGCCTGCTCGTCAGCCGCCAGGTCACCGCGAGCCACGATCTCCCGGGGCCCGGCATCCGCGTCGAACAGCGTGCCCCTTCCCAGTCCCAGGAGCTGCAGCAGGCCGTAGGCAGCCAGGGCCAGGACCAGACCCAAGAACACCAGGGGCGTCAGGGGCAGCGTCTCCCGCGGCCGGTCCTCGTGCTCGAAGGGGCTCATCGTCGGCCGAGCCACCGGAGCCCGGACCTTCAACTTCGCCCAAGGCGGCGCGCATTTCCAGGGAGGGTTGCCGGAGCCGGTTTGGCCGTCCCCATCGGCGTCCGGTCCGCGTAAGATCCGTGGTTCCCCTGCGCCTCGGCGACCCCCATGCACCGCCCCCTCTCCTCACTCCTGCTCCTCGTCGGCCCCCTCTCCCTGGCCGCCGTCGGGCAGTCCCTGGTCTACGAGCGAAGCGGCGACAACCCCGGGGACAACCTGGGCTGGACCGTCGCCTCGATCGAGGATCTGGACGGCGACGGGGTCCGCGACCTGCTCGTGGGGGCCCCCCGCACCGACTTCGGCGGCTCCACGGCGGGCAGCGTGTACGCCCTGTCCGGCTCGGACGGCAGCGAGCTCTACCGCGTCGACGGCAGCTCGATCGGTGAGCTCTTCGGCCACGCGATCGCCCCGCTGCCGGACCTCGACGGCGACGGCATCGCCGACTGGGTGGCCGGTGCGCCCTTCGCCTCCCCCGGCGCCCCCAAGGTGGGCCGGGCGGACGTTCACTCGGGGGCCGACGGCTCCCTGCTGTTTCACATCAACGGCATCGAGCAGTTCAGCCTGTTCGGCAGCGCCGTCGCGGGTGCCGGCGATGCCAACGGCGACACGGTCCCCGACCTGGTGGTCAGCGCGCCCTACGAGGACTCCAACGGCACGGACGCGGGCACGGTCCACGTCTGCTCGGGCGTGAACGGCGCGTTCCTGCGCAGCCACCCGGGAGGCGCCGCCCTGGACCTCTTCGGGCAGCAGCTGGTCGACATGGGCGACGTGACCGGCGACGGCCAGTCCGACTACGCCGCGGCCACGGACCGGGGCGCGGGCCTCCTGGGCCAGCTGCGAGCCTTCGACGTCACCACCGGGGCCGCGCTCTACACGAAGGACGGCTCCACGACCACGGACGACTTCGGCTGGGCCGCCACGCGCCTCGGCGACCTGGACGGGGACCAGCGGCCGGAGCTGGCCGTGGGCGCCCCGCGATCCTCGGCGACGGGCTTCGAGGCGGGCGCTGTGTACATCTACTCCGGCGCCACCGGCGCCCTCCTGCAGACGCTCACCGGAGGCCCCTCGGACGAGCTGGGCTGGTCGCTGGGCGAGGCCGGGGACTGGGACGGGGACGGCACCGGTGACGTGCTCGCCGCCGCCCGTGGGCCGAGCCCCACCGGCGAGCTGCGCATCTACTCTGGCGCGGACTCCAGCCTCCTGGGCCAGATCGAGGCCGGCCCCGACCACGAGGACTACGGTGGCGGCCTCGCCGGGGGCATCGACATCGACGGAGACGGCCGCTCCGAGATCGCGATCGGCGACGGGTTGGCCGACGGCGGAGGCTCGGCCGCTGGTTCCTTGCAGGTGTTCTCGATCGACAGCCTGACCGGCTTCGACTTCTGCCTCGGGGACGGCAGCGCCGGCCTCTGTCCCTGCGGGAACTACTCCGCCACCGCGACGGGCTGCGTCAACTCGACCGGCAGCGGCGCGCGCATCGACGTAGTCGGCACCGCGAGCGTGGCGGCCGACGACCTGCTGGTCGACCTCTCGAACGGCATCCCCGGTCAGGCGGCCCTGCTCTTCTGCGGCAGCCTGCAGCAGAACGGTGGCCTGGGCACGATCCTCGGCGACGGGCTCCTGTGCGCCGGCGGAATGATCCAGCGCTTTGACGTGCGCATCCCCGACGGCGCGGGCAGCGCCCAGTGGGGACCGGGCCTTGCAACCACCGCGGCCTGGCCCGCGGGGGCCACGCGCACCCTCCAGGTCTGGCACCGGGACACGGTCGGCGGCCCCTGCTCCTCGGGCTACAACCTGAGCCAGGGGATCGAGCTGACGACCCTGCCCTGAGGCCCGGTCGCCAGCGGTCGCGCTGGCGACGAGAGGGCCGCGAGGGCGAGCCGCCATTGCGCCGGGTCCCTCAGGGTCTCTGGCTCAGACAGCGGCTCCCCCAGATCCCACTGGGGCCTTCTCATGCCGTAGAGGCCTCGAACAAAGTGAGCGGCCCGAGGGGACCTGTAGATTCGAGGGCTGCCCTCGCCTCGATTCA
>CAZQAT010000008.1:28856-100104 GCA_964591315.1 uncultured Planctomycetaceae bacterium | reverse complement strand
AAGCCTCATGAATAGGCCGGGCTAGCAGCCCCTCATTCCCGTGATCGCGATCTTCGGAAACCTCTCCCTGCTCGAGGTCGTCGTGATCGCAGCCCTGTCGGTCGTCATCTTCGGGCGCGACCTGCCCCGCGTGGCGGCCCAGGTCGTGACCCACGTGGCCCGGGCCCGTCGCGCCCTCCAGAAGGTCTGGCGCGAGTCCGGTATCGGCGACGAGATCCGTCAGGTCCAGCGGGAGATCGAGGTCAGCTCCACCAAGCTCGGCGGGCTCAGCCCCCAGCAGCTCGTGCGGGACACGGTGCAGGACATCGACAGCGAGGTACGCCGGCCGATGGAAGAGGCGCCGCCCGAGGTCGGGGCGCCCGACCCCGAGCCCGGGTTCGACGACGAGTCCACCGAGGACCCGGACGCCGACCGGGCGGACGAGCCTGCCGCGGAGCAGAGCCGCCGGCCCCCCTGGTACCCGGAGACGAGCGATCCCCTCGAGGCGCCGGAGGGCGAGGTCCCTACGGAGGAGGCCCCCGCGCCTGCGGATGAGCCTCGGCCAGGCGCCGGCGAGGGCTGATGTTCACCCTCGGCTACAACACGAACGGCCTCGCCCACCACCGGCTCGAGGACGCCCTGCCCCTCCTGGCCGAGCTCGGCTACGGCGCGGTGGCCCTGACCCCGGACGTTGGTCAGCTCGACCCCTTCCGCTGCACCCCCGGAGAGGTCGCCGCCCTGCGCGCCCAGGCTGAGGACCTGGGCCTGGCGCTGGTGGTCGAGACCGGGGCGCGCTTCCTGCTCGACCCGGGTCGCAAGCACTTCCCGACGCTGCTCGAGGAGGGAGCCGCCGACCGGGAGCGGCGCCTGGACTTCCTGGCTCGCTGCGCGGACCTCGCCCGGGAGCTCGGAGCGCCCCTGGTCTCGATCTGGTCCGGCCGGGCGCCGGACGGCACGACTGCCGCGGGGGAGGGGCCCGGGGCCGAGGCCCTCTGGGACCGGCTCTGCGCCGGCCTGGTCGTCGCCCTCGCACGGGCCCGGGACGCGGGGGTCGCCCTGGCCTTCGAGCCCGAGCCCGGCATGTTCCTCGAGCGGCCGGGGCAGTACTTCGAGCTCCGGCAGCGCCTGGGGGCCCCGGGAGAGGGGCTGGGGCTGACCCTCGACGTGGGCCACCTGGTGGTCACCGGCGATCTACCCGTCGGGGACGTGATCCGTGAGGCGGCGCCCTATCTCAGGAATGTTCATTTGGACGACTGCCCGGCGGGGGTGCACCTGCACGGCCCCTTCGGGTCGGGCGACCTGGACCTTGAAGGAACCATAAGCGCATTGCTCGAGGTGGGTTACGGTGGCGTCGCTTCCGTCGAGCTGAGCCGAGACAGCCACCGGGGGCCGGAAGCGGCCAGGCAGGCCATGGGTGAATTACGCCGTCTGACGGCTCCTCGTGCTTGATCCCACCTCCCCGGCCGGGCGAGAATCTCGGGACCTTCATGGGACGTTCGAGCTTCCCTGCTGCGCCCCAAGCCCGGAACCCGACGGATACATGCCCGACCCGGAACAGAAGCTTCAGATCTGCCCGACGCGTGTCGACGGCTCGCCTGCACTCTTTGCGCACAAGGTCGATCGGGCGCGCTGTCAGGACCGCCAGCGGGAGCGTTACCACAAATGCTTCACATGCGCGTGGAACAACAACTACGTCGCGGCCCATGGCGAGCCTGCCCACGGCTTGGAGCTCGCCCGGGCGGAAGAGCCGCGCGAAGCCGAGCCGGTCGTCGAGGGTGAAGTGGTGAGGGTCGGCTGAGCCGCCCCTCCTCAGTGACCCGAATCCTCGAAGTCCTCGAGGAGCCCGCCTTCTGAAACAGCGGCCGGTTCAACCACCGGTACGGATCGCTCGCACCGCGTCCGTGCGGTTCATGCGCCAGACCGGGTACGCGCCGGCGACCAAGGTGACCGAGACCGCCGCAGCGAGGGTGATCCCGTTCCATACTCCTGCCCCGCGGAGGGGCAGCTCGAGGCCCGAGAGGGTCTCGAGGGCCTTGATGATGATCGGCGCCAGCAGGGCTCCGAGACCCAGGCCGAGCAGGCCGCCGAACAGGCCCATCACGCCGGACTCGAGCCACACCATGCCGCTGATCTGGGATCTGGCCGCCCCCAGGGCCCGCAGCACACCGAGCTCCTTCGCCCGCTCGAGGGCCGAGAGCAGCTGTCCGTTCAGCACCCCCATGGCGGCCAGCAGGGCCGTCAGGCCCAGGATCAGGTCGAACAGCATGAAGTCGCGGCGGATGTCCTTGATCTGCACGTCGCGCAGGCCCTGGCCGGTCAGGAAGTTCGGCTCGCCCCTGCCCCCCAGGACCCCCAGCACCACAGCCTCGATGGCGTCAGGGTCGCCGTCCTCGGTCGTGCGCACCGAGACGTACTCGGGGTGCACGATATCGAGACAGAAGTAGCGCTGCATGTAGCGCTCCGAGACGACGCCGTAGCTGCGCTCGTCCGGGTGGGGAAAGTAGCCGTACTCGTCGCTGATCGCGATGACGGTGAAGTCGACCACCTCTCCTGACCCGATCTTGACCGGGATGCGCGCCCCCACCTCGAAGGCGCCGTTCTTGGCGACCCGCTCGGAGAGGATCATGCCGTGGCCCTCCTCGAAGGCCTGGAGTAGTTCGGGGTCACGGGCGAAGGGCCCGTAGCGCAGGAGCTCCTCGGACCGCAGGCCGATCACCAGGAAGGAGGAGTACGTGCGTGCGCTGCCCGCTTCGACGCCCAGGACCTCGGGCAGCTCGTGCAGGGCCGCACTGAGCTCGTCGAACTCCACCTCGGGCAGGTCCCGCACCCAGATCTTGTTGTCGACCGACTCCTGGGCCCAGGTCTCCACCTCGCCGCGCAGGCTCGCGGTCATGCCCTTGAGGCCCACGAAGGCAGCGCACACCAGGGCGATGGCCGCGGCCGAGACCGCGATGCGCCGCGGGTTGGCCATCATCGTGTGGGAGGCCATCGAGCCCGCGAAAGGGAACAGGCGTGTCAGGGGCTTCGCCAACAGACGGCAGATGGCCGCGATCGCGCTGGGGACGAGCAGCGGGACCGCGAGCAGGAGCCCCAGGACCCCAACCGCAAGCAAGATCGAGCCCACCAGGGGCCCGCTCGTCTCGCCGACCACCGGGACGATCGTGAAGTAGAGGGCGGGCAGGAGCACCGCGATCAGGAGTGTGGCGAAGATGTGGAAGTGGTGCGTGGTGCCGCTCGTCTCGAGGGCCTTCTCGCCGCGCAGGGCCTCGACCGTGCTCGCTCCGCGGGCGCGCAGGAGGGGAAAGACGGACCCCAGCAGGGCGGCGCCGACGCCCATCGCCGTGAGGGGCAAGACGCCCAGGGGCACGCTGAAGCCCGGCAGGAACCTGCCGGTACCGAGGGTGGTGATGCCCGCGTCGAAGAGGGCCTTCGCGAGCCAGACGCCGCCTCCCAGCCCGAGCAGCCCACCCATGCCGGACAGGATCACCGCCTCCAAGAGGAAGATGCGCCCGACCTGCCGCCGTCCCGCCCCGAGCGCGTGCAGGACGCCAACTTCACGGATGCGCTCGATGAGGGACATCGAGAGGGTGTGGAAGATCACGTACAGGCCGAGCATCAGCGCGAGCAGGCCCGCCATGTAGATGCCGTTGCGGTAGGCGCGCTCGTCCGCCTGTTGGCCGGTGATGCCGCTCTTGGCCATGTCGTAGGCGAACGAGCCGGACAGACGCGCCTGGAGCTCTTCCAGGTTGACCACCGGCTCGGGGCGCACCCAGAAGCGGGGGGCGGTGCGTGATCCCTCGAAGAGCTGCTGGCCCCAGCCGAAGGGCACGACGACGATCTCTCCGCTCGCCCGGCGGCCGAGCTTCTTCGGCGCGAGGATGCCGGCCACCTCGAAGGTGAAGCGCGGCGGGACCGGCGGCCGCGCGCCCGGTCGCTGCTGCATGCGGCCGTCGATGCAGACCCGCGGCGCGGCCCGCGCGGGACGCGCGATCTCCAGCGGCATGCCGGGCTCGAGGTCGAGGGCCTCGGCGAGGGCCGGACCGACCAGAACGCGCGCACGGTCACCGTCGACCCCGAGGTGCTCCCCGGCGAGCAGCTCGTAGGCGTCCATGCTCGGCAGCACGCCGGCGTCGACGGCCAGCATGCGAGCGCGCAGGGAGCTCGGCCCTTCGGGGGCGCCGTCTCCTGTCCTGGCCCTGCCGACCTCGACCTCGTTCTGGAAGAAGGCGGCCGCGTCGGCCACGCCTTCAATCTCGCCGAGGGCCCCGCGGGGGTCCTCGAGGCCGGGCGTGGGGCTGACCTCGAGCTCAGGTTTCCAGTCCGCCTCGTCGGGACCGCTGTAGCGCTCCTGGATGCCGCGGATCGTGTTGGTGTCCAGGGTGTAGACGGCGACCACCGTGGCGATTCCGACCGCGATGCCCAGGGTGGAGAGGAGCGTGCGCGCGGGCCGCTGTAGGAGGCTGCGCCGTGCGAGGGTGGTGGCGAGTCCCATGGGGTTAGATGTGCAGCTTCGCCAGGGTCTCGTGCACGTCCTCCACGGCGATGCCGGGGCCCTTCAGTTCGACGCCCTCGGCCAGCTCGCCGTCCACCAGGAACAGCACCCGGTCCGCGAAGGTGGCGTCCCTGGGGTTGTGTGTCACGAGCAGGACCGAACGGCCGTCCTCGTCCCGGAGCTGGCGCAGGAGCTGCATCACCTCGAGGCCGGCCTGCTGGGCGAGGTTGCCCGTGGGCTCGTCGCACAGCAGGAGCGGTTGACCGCCGACCAAGGCGCGGGCGATCGAGACGCGCTGCATCTCGCCCCCCGACAGCTCGTGGGGGAAGGCCCCCTCGCGGCCCGCCAGGCCGAGCCGCTCGAGGATCGCGACCACCTTCTCTCGCTCTCCCGCGGCGTGGCGTCCCTGGATCGAGAGGGGCACGCCCACGTTCTCGATCACCGTGAGGTTCGGCAACAGGTTGAAGAACTGGAACACGTGCCCGATCGTGTCGCGCCGAAGCCGCGTGCGCTGGGCCTCGGACGCGTCCTCCAGGACGGTGTCGCGGAGGGTGGTCTTGCCGCCATCTGCCTTGTCGAGCCCCGAGAGCACGTGCAGCAGCGTCGACTTGCCCGACCCGCTGGGCCCCATGACGCAGACGAACTCGTTCTCCTCCACGTCGAGGGTGATGCCCTTGAGGACCGGGACGCGCTCCTCGCCTTGCTTGAAGAACCGGTACAGGTCGTGGATGCTGGCGATCGGCATGAGGGGCTCCGAGGGGGGGGTGGGATTCTAACCAGGGGACCCGGTCGGGTTTCCCGGGTGCGCCGGAACCCCCATGGCCCACCGGGGTTTTTCGTCGATTCGGAATAGTCTCATCCTGCCGAGGCGGGTCGCCCTCCCGCTGAATCGAAACGACGCCATTGATAAAGGACTCGACCCCATGTTGCAGCTGCTCCTGATCGCCCCGCTCCTCACCCCGCTCGCCCAGGACGATACGCCTCCCCGCCCCGACCCTGCCGTCGTCGAAGAGGCGTTGAGTGAGCTCGAGAGGGCTTTCAAGAAGGGCAAGGCCCCCGAGCGCCGGGCCGCGATCGAGAGCCACGCGGGGGTCAATGATGAGCGGGTCGTGGCCTGGTTCGCCAAGGGAACCAAGGACAAGGACCGCATGGTGCAGGCCGCGGCCCTCGAGGCCCTCCGCTGGCTGCCGAACGAGGCGGCCCTCGAGGCCCTGCACACGTCGCTGAAGAAGAACCGGTCCATCGTCAAGGATGACGCTCTCTACGAGGCCCTCGTCAAGGCAATCGGCCAGCACGGTCACCCCAGCTCGGTGGAGGTCCTGACCGACAACGCCCTTGCCGCCGCTCCCAAGGGGGTCACGGTCGCGCGAATCTACGGCCTGGGCCACATCCGCTCCAAGGAGTCCATCTCCGCCTTGATGGACCTGATGGCCCGCACAGGTAAGGGCCGCAAGCGCGGCAAGGGCTCAGCCCAGGCGAGGATGAAGGAGTTTGCCACCTCCTTGCAGGTGCTCACGGGGGAGACCATCGGTACAGACGAGGCTGCCTGGACCGCGTGGTGGCGTGAGAACGAAGGCGACTTCGAGATTGCGAAGGAGAGACCGACTCTGAAGCCGGCCAGGCTGGAGAAGACCTGGCGGAAGTACTGGGGCGAGGAGTCGCAGAAGGGCAAGGGCGAAGGGCGCGACGAGGAGCGAGAGCGCCGGAAGAAGCGCGGCGGCGACGACGAGTCCCCCGCGGACTCGGCGGCCTGAGCGGCGCGCCAGGACCGGCCGTCCGGCGGCACTGAAGGCCGAGGCCTGAGGGGGCGAGCCCTGCTTGGCGCGGCTGGGACCCCGCGCCTCAACTCCCCGCCGCGCCGAGGATCTCCTCCTCGGTCAGCAGGCGGGGCGTCTTCTTCGCCAGCTCGAGCACGCGGTTGACCGCCTCCTCGTCAGCGTCCTTGCCGCGCTTCTCCAGGTACCATTGGACGTTCGACTTGCCGGACATGGGGCCGACCTGGATCACCTGCTCGAGGCCGAACATGTCGGCGGGGACACCGGAGTAGACACGGTTGGCGAGCCAGGTGTCGCCCTTGCGCAGAGCCTTCACCACCGCCGAGGCGTGTACGCCGGTGCCGGTCTCGAACGCGTCCTTACCGAAGATCGGGTAGTTGACCGGGAAGGGCATGCCGATCGCCTCCGCGGCCTTCTGGCAGTACTCGCCGAGCGCGGAGAGGTCGTTGTCGATCAGCCCGTTGAGGCGCAGGTTGGCGAGCAGGAGGTCCATCTCCGTGTTGCCCGTGCGCTCGCCCACACCCAGGGCCGTGGCGTGCAGGCGCGTGGCCCCCGCGTCCAGGGCGACCAAGGTGTTGATCAGGCCCAGCCCCCGGTCACGGTGGCCGTGCCAGTCGATGCCCACGTCCGCGCCGAGCTCGTCCACGAGGTCCTTGACGAAGCGCACCAGTGCCTTGGTGCCCATGGGCGTCGAGTGCCCGCAGGTGTCGCAGACGCAAATGCGCTTCGCGCCCGCCTCGATGGCCGTCGAGTAGAGGGCCCGCACCTGGTCGGGGGTGGCGCGGGTCGTGTCCTCGGTGACGAACATCACGTCCAGGTCGTTCTTGACGCCGAACTCCACCGCGTCCTTGGAGAGCTCGAGCATGTGCTCGAAGTCCCAGTTCTCCGCGAACTGCCGGATCGGGCTCGAGCCGATGAAGGCGCAGACCTCGATCGGCTCCCCGGTCTCCTGCACGACGTCGACCACCGGTGCGATGTCGGTGATCACGGTGCGGCAGGCCACGTTGGCGCTGATGTCGAGGGAGGCCATCTCCTTGACGAGAGTCGTGATGTGCGTCCGTGCCCGCTCCCCCGCTCCGGGCAGGCCCACGTCGGCGGTGTGGATGCCCAGGTCGTTCATCAGGTGGATCAGCTCGATCTTCTGGTCGAGCTCCGGATCCCGTACCGAGGGGCTCTGCAGGCCGTCCCGCAGGGTCTCGTCGTCGAACATCACCTCCGTCTCGACGGAGGGATAGGGGCGGTTCCAGTCGTGAATCAGGTCTTCGCGCTCGCTCATGTTCGTCTCGGGTCCGGGCCGGCAACGGGGCATTCTAGTCCATCGATTGGCCGAATTCGCATGGCGGGTCTATCTTCCATGGGTGCCCGGGGCCGTCCCCCCGGGCCTTGAAATGCGGGAGGCACCATGAAGCTGGAACTCACGACGCTCCTGTTCGTCGTCGCACTCGTCTGGGGGGCTTCTCCGGCCGCCGCTCAGCTCCGGGTGGACTTCAACTCCACGACCCAGGACAACGGCCCCCACCTGCAGGCCGGGTTCCAGCCCTACGACGCCGGTCACGAGGTCGCCGCCGACTTCGTGCCGACGGTCTTCCCCGCCGACTTCGGCTTCGGTGTGTACCAGGTGACCGTGACACCCGACTGGCCGAACACAACCGACAACCGTGTCCGGCAGATGATCGACCGTGGCGCGGGCTACGACAGCAACTGGGTTGGCAACGAGATCGACCTCTTGACGGACTGGATCGGCTGCGACTCGCGGACGGGCAATGGGGGGCACGGGGACTGGGACCGGGTCAGCGGTATCCCGACCTACTTCACCTTGACCCTGAGCGGCCTACCCGCAGCCGGTTACGAGTGGCTGTCCTGTCATCACGACACGGAGAACGTCTGGGCCGACTTCCAGGTCGAGGTCTCGGTCGACGGGGGCGCTAGCTGGGGTCCGGTCATCGACATGGAGATGACGAGCAGCTCTCCTGGAGGGAGCCCGGCCAACCCGAACACGCAGGCCGGCGGATCGAACCCGGATCCGCACGACCTGTCCTCGACCCTGCAGGTGTCCTTCGTCGCGGACGGGGTCTCCGACGTGGTCCTGCGCTTCGCGCCCTTCATCGACGCGGCGGACGGCAGCGGGGTCCACAAGCAGCTGTTCGGGATGAACTCCTTCGAGCTGTCGGCCGACCTGGGCCAGGGCTTCTGCATCGGGGCGCCGAACTCGGTTGGCACCGGGGCCGTGTTGTGGGCCTCCGGTAGCTCGAGCGTCGCCAGCAACGACCTGGTCCTTCACTCCCAGGCCGTTCCCGACACGCCGGGGCTGTTCGTCTACGGCACGGGCCAGGGGCAGCTCCCCTTCGGCCAGGGCTTCGCCTGCGTGACGGGTCAGCTGCACTTCATCGGCAGCGCCTTCTTCTCGACCCAGAGTGCGGCGGTCCTCGCGGTCGACTACGGGACGTTGCCCGCCACCGGGCAGATCACCGCAGGCTCCACCTGGCACTTCCAGCACTGGTACCGCGACCCCGCCGGCGGCTCGCCGGCCTTCAATGCCTCCAGCGGCCTCTCGCTGGTCTTTGTTCCCTAGTGACCCCGTCTCGCCCGCCTGGCGAGACCCGGCTGCACCGCTGGGGGTCGGTGCTCTCACGCAGATTGGGCGGCGGGTCGTGAACGAGCCCCTCGGTTGTGCGTTGCACTTGCTCTAGAATCACCCCCGATGAACGCTCCTCTTGTCATGAAATTCGGCGGCGTCGGCCTCGGCGACGGGGCTGCTGTGCGCCGCGCCTGCACCATCGTCGAGGCCCAGGTGGGCGCGGAGCCCATCCTGGTCGTCAGCGCCCACGCTGGAGTGACCGAGGAGCTCGAGGCCTGCGCCCGGGCCGCGGCCGAGGGCCGGCTTCTGCTCGAGCCCCTGCGGCTGCGCCACAAGGGTCTCTTGCGCCAGCTCGACCTGAACCCGGAGCTGCTCGACAAGCTGCTCGCGGAGCTCGGGCACGTGCTGTACAGCATCTCGGGGCGGCGGGCGGTGGAACCCGAGGAGCTCGACTTCGTGCTCTCCTTCGGCGAGCGCATGAGCGCGCGCATCGTGGCCGCCTGCCTGCGGTCGCGGGGATGCATCGCGACCCCGGTGGACGCCTTCGATCTGGGGCTGACCACCGACTCCTGCCACGGCAGCGCCAGGCCCCTGTCGGGGGTCGAGGCCAGCCTGCGGCGCTCCCTGGCGGACATCCCCGGCGTCCCCGTGGTGACGGGCTTCCTGGCCAAGGACGGCAGCGGCAAGCTCACGACCCTGGGCCGCAACGGCTCGGACCTGACGGCGGCCCTCGTGGCGCGGGCGGCCGGAGCGGGGCGCCTCGTCTTCTGGAAGAGCGTGCCCGGGATCATGACGGCTGATCCGCGGCTCATCCCCGAGGCGCGCGTGATCGAGACCCTGTCCCTGGCCGAGGCCCGCGCCCTGGCCTTCCACGGGGGCGAGATCCTGCATCCCTTGGCCCTCGAACCGGTGCAGGGTGGCGACCTGGTGGTCGAGGTACGAGACGTTCGCCGACCCGACGCCGCCGGGAGCTGTCTGGTGGACCGTGCGACCGCGTCAGGGCCGGCGGCGATCACCGGTAGCCCGCTCCTGTACGGGATCGAGGTGCCCCACGAGGAGGGCGAGTTGCCCGGCGCCCTCTTCGCCCTGTTGCACGCCCACCGCGTGCGCCCACGCTCCCTGCAGGTGTTGCCCGAGGGCGTGGTTGTCCATGCGCCCCCCAGCACGGGCTTCGAGATTCTCGAGCGCGAGCTCGGCGAGCGGGCGCGGCGCCTGGAGGATTGCTGCTCTGTTGCGGTGGTGGGGGAGGTGAGCTCCGCGGACTGTGGCGAGCTCGAGCTCCTCGAGCGGGCGGGCCTGCACCCCATGCGGGCCGAGCTCAGCGCGCCCGGGAGCTGCCGGCTCTTCCTCTTGTCCCCCGGGGACTACATCGACGCACTGCGGGCCCTGCACGAGGGTCTGCTCGAGGGCGCCGCCCCACGGGCGAGTGCCACTGGCGGGCAGTGGCGGGCGCGCTCCTGAGGCCGCACTACAGCCAGTCGACCCGGTAGGCGTTCGAGGTGTTGAACTGCTGCCCGCAGGGGGAGCCGACCGTGTTGCGGTACCAGAGCTGGTAGAAACGCGTCTGCCCCGCGGAGACGCCGCCCTCGGCCACGACGTTGACGGTGGTCTGGGAGGCGCCAAGGGGGCTCGAGATGCGGACTTCCAGGCGCTGGATCATGCCGTTGGCGCACAACAGCCCGTCTCCGAAGGCGGTTCCGTTGCCGCCGCCACCGAGGATCGTGCCTTGAAAGTAGAGCCCCGGAGTGTTCGGCACGAGCTGCGAGCCGCGCAGCACGAGATCGGAGGCCGCCACCGAGCTCGAGCCGCTGGCGGTCAGGAGGGCCCCCTGGCCCGTCGAGTTCGCACAGCCCGCGCCGCTCGTGCCGGTGTTGTTGCAGGGGCAAGGGGCGCCGGTGCCGTCCCCGAAGCAGAGGGGGGCGCCGGGGTCGCTCGGCGCTGCCACCACGCGCACCGTGCCGACCATGCCGACGCCGTAGTGGGGCTCACAGAAGTAGTCGTAGACCCCGCCGGGGCGGGGGTGCGCCGCCAGGAGGGCCGCGTCGAAGGTCACCTCGTAGAAGGTCGGGTTGATGCCGCCGACCCAGCCGTGGAAGGCCTCGTCGAAGTTGATGATCCCGTCGTTGCCCTCGGTGATCGAGTGCACGAAGAAATCGGGCGCCTCGACCCAGCGCACCTTGTCCCCCTCCTGGATCGTGATGTGGGCCGGGATGAAGTTGAATCCGTTGGCCTGGACGACGATCGTGTCGGCCTGGAGGGAGGCGCTGAAGCCGCAGAGGGCGAGCAGGCCCAAGGCCAGGGCTCGCAGGGAGAGGGGGGTCGGCATGGCTGGGGGAGATTGCTGTTCGGGCAAGAGTGCCACCAAGAGTAAACTCTGGCCCAAATCTCAGGGGTTGCGAGATGGGGCCTTCAGAAAGAGAGCTCACCGAACAAGAACAACAGGTCTCCGCCCTCGAGGTCCTGCAGGGTGCCGTCGTGAGCTCCCATGAGGAGTTGGTCGAGGCCTTGGACGAGCTCCACGAGGCGGACGTCGCCGAGGCCCTGCTCGACCTGTCGGATCGGGAGGCCTGGGTCGTGTTTGACTCCCTCGACCTTCACCGCCGTGCCGAGGTCCTCTCCTGTGCCGAGGACTCCCTGCGCGAGCAGCTCCTGGAGCAGCTCACTCCGCGCCAGATAGCCGCGATTGTCGAGAACATGGCCCCCGACGACGTGGTCGACCTCCTGGCGCTCCCGGGCCGCGACGTGTCCGAGCGGGTCCTGCGCAACGTGGATCTCGACCGGGCCCGGGAGCTGCGCGAGCTGGCCGAGCACGCCCCGGACACGGCCGGCGGCCTGATGACCACCGAGTTCGTCGTCGTCGTCGAGGGCGCCCGCATCGGGGACGCGATCAAGGTGCTCAAGAAGGAGACCGAGGAGGCGGAGGAGGGTCTCGGGCTGTTCGTGGTCGACGAGCAGGGCAGGCCCGTCGGTTACGTCCCCGACCGGGAGCTCCTGCGCCACACGATCCACGACCCGGTCTCCTCGGTCATGAGCGACCCCATGTCGGTGCCGGTCGGCATGGATCAGGAGGAGGTGGCCCACAAGATCCTGCGCTACGCCCTGAACGAGATCGCCGTCGTCGACCCGGACGGCGTCCTCGTCGGGGTGGTCTCCTCCGACGACGCCCAGGAGATCCTCGAGGACGAGGCCAGCGAGGACATCCTCAAGATGGTCGGCACCTCGCCCGAGCAGCAGACCCGCCTGCCGATCCTCAAGCGCGTGCGAGCGCGGCTGCCCCTGCAGGTCCTGACCGTGATCGGGGGCCTCGTGACCGCCTGGATCATCAGCCAGGTGATGGGCGAGACCACGAAGGAGGCCGACCTCCTGCGCTTCATCCCGATCATCATCGGGCTGGCGGGCAATGTGGGCATCCAGGCCTCGACGATCCTGGTGCGGGCCTTCGCCACCGGCGAGGTGGAGCCCAGCCGCGAGAAGTCGGTGCTCGCCTCCGAGACCTTCGTGGGGCTCGTCATCGGGCTCATCTGCGGCCTCGCCACCACCGGCGTGCTGTTCTTCACCGAGGGCGGCGCCGACGCCACGCGCTTCTCGATCGCCATCGGCGCCGCCATCACGAGCGCCGTGACGTGGGCGGCCTTCCTCGGTTGCGGAGTGCCGATGATCTGCCGCCGCGCCGGGATCGATCCGGCGGTCGTCGCGGGACCCTTCTTGATCACCATCAGCGACATCTCGGGCACCGCCCTCTACCTGGGCGTCGCGGGCCTCGTGGTCGGAGTCGGATGAACGGCAGACGGAAGTGCATCTGGGCCCTCGTCCTGGTCGCCTTCGGCCTGGTGCTCGTGCGCACCTTCTTCCTGGGCGTCTACTACATCGACAGCCCGTCCATGGAGCCCACCCTGCACGGGGCCGAGGAAGGAGGCGACTGGGCCCTCGTGGCCTATGGCCGGGGAGAGCCCGAGCGCTTCGACCTGGTGGTCCTCGTGCCCGAGGGGGAGCAGGACCCCTTCGTCAAGCGGGTGGGGGGCCTGCCAGGGGAGAAGGTCGCCGTGCGCGGAGGCGACCTCTGGATCGACGACCGGATCCTGCGCACCGAGCCGCCGCTGCCCGTGCCGGTGCCGATCTTCGACAGCGACCTGAACGACCTCGAGACCGCGTTCCGCCTCGGTCCGCAGTGGACACGGGTCGAGGAGGGTTGGCTGCTGGATGCCAGTGATGTCGACGAGGGCTCTGACGCGGGGCTGATGTTCATGCGTCTGGGGCTGAAGGACCACTACCTGGACGGCCAAGGGCACCTCGTCATCGGCCACGAGTCCGTGGCCGACGCCCTGCTCGAGTTCACGGTCCAGGTCGTGGAGCCGGGCCTCGTCGTGCGCTTGGGCCTGATCGAGCAGGGCGACCGCTTCGAGGCGATCCTGGACACCCGCGGCGGGGAGCTCGCGCTGCTCACGGTCGAGCGCCGCAACCTCCACGGCCGGGAGATCCTCGAGAGCCTCGAGCTGGCCTTTCCCCCGGGCAGCCATGACCTGCGCTTCGGAAACGTCAACGACACACTCTTTCTGTCCATGGACGGCGAGCGCGTCCTGACCCTTGCCTACGAGGGCAACGAGCTCTGGGCCAGCGACCTCGAGCGCCGCGGGAAGTCCCCGCCCACCGACCGGGTCTTCCTGGGAGGCTGTGCCGGCTCGGCGGTCTTCTCCGGCGTGCGGGTCCTGCGCGACCTGCACTTCACCCCCCGGGGCCGCTACGCCGTGGACGAGGCCGTGCACCTGGGGCCAGAGGAGATCTTCGTGCTCGGCGACAACTCCCGGGACAGCCTGGACGGCCGGGAGTGGGGTCCGACCCCACTCCGGGCAGTCATCGGGCGGCCGGTGGGGGTGCTCTGGCCGCCCTCGAGGCAGCAGAGGATCTCCGGCCCCAGGTCCAGCCCGGGGCCCTGAGGCCCTGCTGGGGGAGGCCCTCGCCGGGCGGGTCGACCGGGTCCGTGGCCTTCCCGGGCCGATTCGGGCCCTTGGACCTGCGCGAAAGGACCCGGGAGTGCGAAACTCGCCCCCTCGGGCCCTGTTCCGGACCGAAACCGCGGACCCACCCAGCCATGGCTAACGACTACACCGAAGACCCCGGCGTGCGTCTCATGCTGGCCTACCAGGCCGGCGACGAGGGCGCCTTCGACCAGCTGGTCGAGGACTACTCCGGCCAGGTCTACGCCCTCCTGACGCGCTTCCTCGGCCGGCGCTCCAACCGCGAGGACCTCGTCCAGGACGTCTTCCTACGGGTCATCCGTGCCCGCGAGCGCTACCAGCCCACGGCGCGCTTCAGCACCTGGCTCTACCGGATCGTCTTCAACATGGCGGTCAACGAGACCCAGCGCGCCTCCTCGAACAGCGGCCTGTCCCTCGACCAGCCTCCGGCGGGCGGCGACGAGGACGGGCCGCGCTTCGAGATCACCGACGAGCGGGTCGAGGACCCCTCGGCGAGCCTGGAGCGTGACGACGTGGTCGTCGCCGTCCGCGCCGCCATCGAGGCCCTGCCCGAGAAGCAGCGCGCGGCCCTGGTCCTCGCCAAGTACCACGACACCCCCTACGCCGAGATCGCCACGATCCTCGACTCCTCCGAGAAGGCGATCAAGTCGCTCATCCACCGCGCGCGCGAGACCCTGAGGGAGAGCCTCGCACCCTTCCTGAAGCACGGAGGTCTGGTCTGATGACGAACCCCGACTGCCACGGATTCCGGGAGGCCCTGTCGCGGGCCCTGGAGGGGATGCCGGTCCCGCCCGCGCTGACGGCCCTCTCCTGGCACGAGCACCTGCTCGCCTGTGGAGACTGCCGCCAGCTGCTCGAGGACGAGGAGGCCCTCGAGGTCCTGCTCGCGACCCTGCCCGAGCCCAACCTGCCGCCCGAGCTGAAGCGGCGCATCGTCGCGCGGCTGTCGATGACGAGTCAGGAGGTCGAACTCGACAGCCTGCTCGACCTGGCCCAGGCCCGCGCCCCCGAGGGGATGAGCGCGCGGGTGATCGCGGGCGCGCGGGGCGAGGCCGCCCTCGACCGCCTGCTCGACCTGGACCCCGAGCCGGAGGTGCCCGCCGACCTTGCGGCCCGCGTGCGCGCCGGCCTCACCCGGCGCCGCGAGGAGGAGGCCCTGGACCTCCTGCTCGAGGTGGACGGCCAGGTGCCCGCCCCTGCGGGCCTCTCCGACCGCGTGCTCGCCGGCCTCGCCGCGGACCGCGAGCGGGTGGTCCCGCGCCTGCGCATCCTGCGCCACCTGCCCGTCTTCGCCGCCGCCGCCGGGCTGGTTCTGGCGGCCCTCGGCTGGACGGTCTGGGGACCGGGTCCGGGTGGCGGGACCTCGAGCGAGAAGGTCGCCTCCCGCGGCGAGGTCAGCGAGCCCGACCCGCAGCTCCTGGAGATGCTCGACGTGCTGGAGAACGACCACCTCTGGGAAGAGGCGGCCCAGGGCGAGGACCTGCCCACGCTCCTGGCCGACACCCTCGAGCCGGGAGACGAGATCCTCCTGGCCTTCCTCGACGAGTAACCCGAGGCCGGCCCCGTGAAGATCCGATCCCCCTGGTTCACGACCCTGGCCTTGGCCCTGGTGGCCTGGCTCAGCCTGCTCGGCGCCTTCCTGCCGGACGCGCCCCCGGACGTGCACGCCCAGACCCGCGGCTCGGTCTCGAGCTCGATGGATGCCCGCGCTCGCTGGGAGTCCCTGAGCGCCGAGGAGCGTACCCAGGTCCAGCGCCGATTCGAGCAGCTGCAGCGCATGGACTCCACCGAGCGTGAGCGGCTCGCGCGCCGCGCCGAACGTTGGAAGCGCGAGGAGGGGCGCGTCCTGGCCCGCCTCTCCGAGCGCGACCAGAAGCGCCTGATGCGGCACGCGCCCGAGAAGCGGCAACAGCTGATCGCCGAGATGGTGAGGAACGAGCAGCGCGACGCGGGCCTGCGCCTGGAGGCCAAGCTGCCCGCGAAGACCCGCGAGTGGCTCGCCAACGCGCCCCCTGAGCAGCGCCGCAAGCGTCTCGAGCAGTTCAGGCGTCAGACCCGCGAGAAGATCAGCGCGCGTGCCGTCGAGGAGCTGGTCATGGCTCTCGGCATGGGGGAGAAGGAGATCGCCCGCCTCGAGCGCCTGCCGATCGAGGAGCGGATGGGGCACGTGCTGCGCCTGCGCAAGGAGCTCATGCACAAGCAGGTCTCCGAGGACGGGCTGCCCGAGGGACTGACCCGCGACCGCTGGGACGCCCTCGAGGCCCTACCGCCGGAGGAGTACTTCATCGAGGTCCTGCGCCTGCGAAGGGAGGGGCTCTTCGCGGACGTGAGACCGGTGGGGACCCGTGAGCGCCCTGAACGGGCCCGCAAGAGCGCCCTCTCGCGGGACCTGCGCCGGGCCCTGCACATCGACCCCGAGGAGCTGCTCGGGATGGGCGACCTGTCCCATGCCGAACGCCGCTCCAGGATCGGTGCCCTGCGCCGTGAGCGGGTGGTGAGCGTCCTGCGCAGGCGAGATGTGCTCGACGAAGCGCAGATCGAGCGCCTGGGCGACCTGAGCGACCGGGAGCTGGTGTCCCGGGTGCGCGCGGTGGTCAACGAGGGCGGCGGCCCCGGCCGGCGGCCGGGGAGCGGACGGGGCCCGGGCCCGCGGGGGGGCGCCGACGACTGAGCCCCCGTCCACGGGGGCGTATACTCCGGTCGCGGGTCGGCGGATTCGCGACTGGACCCATGAAGGACACCACCTCCCGCCCCGAAGCTGCATGGCGCGTGCCCAGCCTGCGCGTGGACCAGCTCCTCCGCGGCCACGGGGCCCGCGTGATCGACCTGCGCAGTCCGGCGGAGTTCGCGCAGGACCACGTGCCAGGGGCCTGCAACCTGCCCCTCTTCGACGACCTGGAGCGGGCGCTGGTCGGGACGATCTACAAGCGCCGCTCGCCCGCGGACGCCTTCGACCAGGGCGTCGAGCTCCTGCGGTCACGCATCGCGCCCCTGGTCGCCGAGATCGCGGAGCGCGCCGGGCGGCCCGCGCCGGAGGCTGACCTGGTGGCCCTGCTCGAGCGCCTCACCGCCGCCGGCCTGGACCGCATCAACCGGGCCCTGGAGACGGCACCCGCCGCCGAGCTCCCCGAGCGGGCGCTGCTCCTGTGCTGCTGGCGCGGGGGCCTGCGCTCCTCGAGCGTGGTCGTGCTGCTGCGCGAGCTCGGCTGGCGAGACGTCTTCGTCCTCGAGGGTGGCTACAAGGGCTACCGCCGCCACGTGATGGGCGAGCTCGAGGCGTGGGGGCCGCCGCCGGTCTTCGTCCTGCGTGGGCGCACCGGCGTGGGCAAGACCCTCGTGCTGCGCGAGCTCGAGGCCCGCGCGCCGGGCCTGACCCTCGACCTCGAGGGCCTCGCCGGCCACCGCAGCTCCATCCTCGGCATGGTCGGCCTCGAGCCCTGCCCCCAGAGGACCTTCGACTCGCGCCTCGCCGCACGCCTGCGAGCGGGCTTTCCCGGCCGGCTCGTGGTGGAGGGCGAGAGCCGCAAGGTGGGGGACACGATCCTGCCTCGCTCGGTGTGGGAGGCCCTGCAGGGGGGCGTGAACCTCCAGCTCGAGGCTCCGGTCGAGCACCGCGTGCAGGTCCTGATCGAGGACTACCTGGCCCGGGAGGAGAACCGGGACGAGCTACGGGCCCAGCTGCCCTTCATCGAGGGGCGCCTCGGACCGCACAAGTGGCGGGGGGAGCTGGTTCGCCTGCTCGATGACCGGCGTGACGCGGAGCTGGTCGAGGTCCTGCTCGAGCGCTACTACGACCCCCTCTACGCACACTCCGAGGAGGGCCGCACCTGCGCGGCGACCTTCGAGACGAGCGACCTGGACCGCGTGGTGGCGGAGCTCCTGGCCTGGCTCGACGGGGCGCGGCTGCCGGTTCGCGGGCTCTGAGCGCCGCGGGCGGCCGATCGACCCGTTACTTTTCTCTCTCGGCGGGTAGCCTGGACCCATGCTGCTGGCCGCCGTGATCGCCCTCGCCGCTCCGCTGTCGCCCCCGGCCGCCCCGGATCTGGCCGCGGACCTCCAGGGCCTGGTCCGGCTCGCGACCCCCGCGCAGCGCCAGGAGCGAGCCCGGGAGCTGGCCCGGCGCAAGTCGGTCAGCATCGAGGACTGGTTGCGCGCCATGGGGACCTTCGGGTCCTTCGACGAGGTGGCCCAGGGCACCCACCTCGAGCGCGTCGAGCTGCCCGTGGGCGACGAGGTCGAGGACACCGAGCTCCACCTGCACGTGCCCGTGGACTACGACCCCGCGAAGCCCGCGCCCCTCCTGCTCGCCTTCCACGGCACCGGCGGGGACGGTGCGTACATGGCGAGGATGTGGGTGGAGGTCGCCGAGCGCCTGGGCATGGTGGTCGTCGCACCGAGCGAGGCGGGGCCCAACGAGGGCTACGCCTTCTCCGAACGCGAGCGTCTGGCCGCTCTCGCGGCCCTGCGCTGGGCGCGACTCTCCTTCAACGTGGACGAGGATCGGGTCTTCGCCACGGGCGTCAGCCGCGGCGGACACCTGGCCTGGGACCTGGCTCTGCGCTATCCGGGCACCCTGGCTGGCATCGCGCCGATGATCGGCAGCCCGCGGGTTCAGCCGCGCCAGGGGCAGAACAACCTGCGCTACCTCGAGAACGTGGTCGACCTGCCGATCCGCGACCTGCAGGGGCAGAGGGACGACCCGGGCATGATCTTCAACCTGAAGTTCGCCTTCGAGCGCCTCGAGGCCCTGGGGGCGAAGGACGCGGAGCTGTTCCTGCAGCGAGGCCTCGGCCACTCCTTTCGTCTGGGTGAGGTGGACTGGGAGTCCTTCTTCACCACCGCCCGCCGCAACCCCCTGCCCAGCACGGTGCGTCGCGCCGTGGCCTGCCCCGGCGAGGGGCGCGCCTTCTGGGTCGAAGTGCTCGAGACGAGGCGGCCCGTCAGCGAGAGCTTCGAGGTCCCCCTGACCAAGCGCTGGAGGGAGGCGGACGCCTTCGAGCAGCGGGCCCTCATCCAGGAGGTGGCCGACGCCAAGACCGGCCACCTGACCGTCCGGCTCCGGGGGCAGGGGCGCTACGAGGCTGAGGCCGACCGGGGGGTAGAGAGCTTCCGCATGCTGCTCCCCGAGCGGTCCCTGCGGGGGACGAAGTCCCTCGAAGTCCTCTTCAACGGCAAGCGCCTGCGCCCACGGCCGAAGCCCTCCGCGGAGGTGCTTCTGGTGGAGTTCGCCGAGCGCTTCGACCGACGCTTCCTGCCCGTGGCGGAGGTTGTTGTGAAGTGAAGGATCAGGCGGCCCTGGCGCCGCCGCCGGCGAGATCGGTCATGCCCGCGATCTGCTGGGGGTCGCCGGCGACGATCAGGTGGTCGCCGACCTCCAGCTGCGTGCCGCCCCGCGGCGGGATCATCGCCCCGTTCTGGTCCTCGCGCTCGAGGGCCACGAAGGAGACCCTGTCGCCCTGGTTCATTCCGAATTCGGCCAAGGTCATGCCCACCAGGGGCGAGCCATCCTGGATGCGGACCTCTCCCAGTGTGACGCGGCCGCCGAGGCTCGCCTGGGCCAGGAACTCCGCCACGCGCGGGTTGGTGATCTGCTCGACCGTCTCGCGTCCGCCGCTCTGGAAGGGGCACAAGACGCGGGTGGCGCCCGCGCGCTCGAGGCGGCGGATGTCAGCCTCTCGCTCGGCGCGGGCGATGACCACGGCCTCTGGCCGGCAGTCTCGCGCCTCCATGGTGATGACGACGTTGTCCGCAAAGGAGTCCACTGCGGCGACGACGTGGTCGGCGCGTTCGAGGCCGGCTTCGATGAGAGCGTCGTGCTCGGAGGCGACACCCTCGACTGCCAGGTACCCGAGCTCGGTGGCCTTTGCGAAGCGGGTGGGGTCACGGTCGATCACGACGAACGGCCGGCCGCGCTGGGCCAGCTTCTCGCAGACCGAGAGCCCGAGGCGACCGAAGCCGCAGACGATCGTGTGGTGCTCAAGGCGGAGGATCTCTTTGTTCATGCGCTTGCGCCAGGCTAGCTGTGAGGCAACCGAGGAGGAGACGATGGTCGCGAAGGTGTAGGAAGCGGAGATGACGCCGCCGACAAGGAGTAGGATGGCGAACTTCTTGCCCTCGTCGGAGAGCCCCTCGTCGCCGTACCCCACGGTGGTGATCGTGATCAGGGTGAAGTAGAGGGACTGCCATACACCCCAGCCCTCGATCTCGACGAACCCAAAGGTGCCTGCGATCGTGACCATGGCGAGAAGGACCAGCGCCGTCGAGAGCTTCTGCTGCTCCAGGAGCCCGTCATTGGGGTCCATCCGCCGCCGGCGGGTCTGAGCCCGCTTTCGCCACCGATCCAAGACCATGGTCACTCTTCGAACGAACCGGACCGAACCCAGCAGTGCGCTCGGAGCCCTGGAGCTCCCTGGCGTGCCCTTTTCCCAGCCATGCAACCCTCGACGGCTGCCTCGGCCCCGTCCGTGAGCCCCGGACCCCCTTGAACCTCCGGCCCCGCCTCGCCGCGACCCTGTTCGGGGTCAGCCTCCTGGCCTCCTGCGCCGCCCCGGGTGAGCGCAGCCTGACGGTCTACGGGGGCGCCTACTCCGACAACGCCTTGGTCGAGGAGATCCTGCCCCTGCGCGAGATCAAGTTCGAGGAGGCCTACCTGGGCGTGGCGGCCTACGCGGAGCCCCTTCACCGCTTCTGGGGGGGAGAGGCCCAGTGGGAGTGGGAGGTCCAGGCAGGCAAGTACTGGGGCGGGCAGGACCACTGGGAGCTGAACGCCCTGATCATCCTGCGCTGGATGCACTTTCCCTGGAACAGGCACGTGCGGACGACATTTGCCATCGGCGACGGCCTGTCCTGGGCGTCGGAGGTGCCGAAGGTCGAGCAGGCCAGCCATACGAACGAGGGGGCGACGCAGGTGCTCAACTACTTGCTGCTCGAATGGACCCTCGGCCTGCCGGAGCAGCCGGACTGGGACCTCTCCATTCGGGTCCACCACCGCTCAGGGATTTTCGGCCTGTTCGACGGGGTGCACGGGGGCTCGAACGTGCTGGCGGCGGGGCTGAAGTTCACCTTCTGAGCTGAAGTCGTCAGAATGCAGGCTGTGAGGCCCGCAGGCTCGGCCTCGACCGGACCCCTAATGACCTTGCCATGTCCCTCGACATCCTCGGAGCCGTCACCGGCCTCTTCGTGGTCGTCTACGACGGCCAACACGCTCTCAAGTTCACCCTCGGCCGCGCCGGCGGAGTCGTCGGGCCGGGTGTGCACTTCAAGATTCCGGTCTTCCAGAAGTACACCGTCGAGGAGACCAAGCACACGACGCTCAACCTCGAGCCCCAGACGATCCAGCTCAAGGACGACCTGGTCTACGAGATCGACTGCAAGGTCATGTATCAGATCGTCAACCTGCGGAAGGCGATCATCGAGATCGACGACCTGGTGACCGGCCTCGAGAACCGGGTCGTGATGGCGGTGCAGCGAGTCGTTCAGGCCCAGGACCGGGAGTCCGTGCGCGACACCGACGCCATGGTGCAGCAGATCATCGAGCAGATGCGGGAGGTGGAGGAGCAGTGGGGCGTGCGGATCCTTGCCTTCGGCTTCTCCAACATCTCGCCCTCGCCGGCCACCCTCGAGATCACCCAGCTCGAGCTGCTCGCCGACGAGCGTATGGGGCTCTATCGCCGCTTCCGCGGAGAGGGTCTCTCCCCTGAGGCGAGCGTGGCCCTCCTGACGGGAGCGGTCATCGCCACCTCCGCGGCCCGAGACACCCTGAGCCTGGCGGAGCGGCGTGGGGAGTCCGCGCTGGCCGGCGAGGAGGCCGGCGCGGCCTTCTTGGAGGGTGGCGTCGCACCCCCCAAGGAGGAAGAGGGCGAGGGAGACGGGCAAGACTCCTCCGGTGAGGACGACGAGGAGCTGTGAACCTCACCTGCCTGGGGCTCCTCCTGCTGCTCGCCGCCGGCCAGGAACCGGCGGGGGAGGCCGAGCTGGAGTGGTGGGTGAAGACCTACCACTTCCTGCGCGAACAGCTGGTCGAGTTCGCCAGGGAGAACCCGGTCGTGGTCGCCTTCGCGGTCATCGGCGCCCTCCGCACCCTGGGCACGACCGTGCGCTCCGGCTACACGGGGCTCTTCTTCAACTGCGGTCGGGCGACACGGGTGCTCGGGCCAGGCTTCGTGTTCAAGATCCCCTTCTTTCAGGCTGTCAAGGTCGTGCCCACCCGCTCGCGGACGATGGACGTCCCGCACCAGAAGGTGACCTCAGCCGACGGCCTGGTGTGGTTCGTGGACGTGAACCTGGTCTACCGGGTCGTCGACGTGCGTAAGGCCCTGATCGAGATCGACGATCTGGTGAACGGAATGGAGCAGATGATGGCCATCTCAGTCCAGGAGATCGTGCGCCGGTCGGGGCGCGAGGACCTGCGCCTCTCCGGGGAATTGGACAGCCAGCTCGAGCGGTCGATGGAGCGCCGTCTCGAGCCTTGGGGTGTCGAGGTCGAGCGGGCGGGCTTCACCTCGATCAAGCCCAGCGCCAAGACCCTGCGCTTCACCCAGCAGTTCCACGCCAGCGAGGAGCGCCAGCGCAACCTCGGGCGACTCGTGAGCCGGGGCCTGGACCGGGGCCCGGCCCTGGCCATGCTCGGCAGCGCGCCGCGTGTCCAGCGTCGGGCCCAACGTGCCGCCGAGCGCGAGTCCAGGAGCCGTCGCAGGCGCCGCATCCTGCACGCAGTCAGCCTTGCCGAACGAGAGGCCGACTTGCGCGTGCCCGCCGGCCTGCGCACCGAGGTCCGCGCCCGAGCCGTCGAGCACCTGGCCTGAACCCACGGTCACCGTGAAGGCCTCGATCCCGCGCCTGGGGGTGGTCATCGTGCACCCCGGCGTTGGCCTTGGAGTGCATGCAGAAGATCGACATCAAGTCCCTCATCGTTGGCGCGCCCTTGGCCTCTGCTGTCTTTCTTGGGGTGGTCTTCGTCTCGCGCATGATGGCAGCGTACTGATGACGGTGACTGGACAACCTGAGGCAGCTTGCGGGCCAGTCTCTGGAGACAGCTCGGGTGTCTCGCGGTGTAGCGCATAGCCCTGAATGGGGATAGTTGTAAAAATGAAGTGCCCCTCACGCGCTGCGGAATCGGGGTAGGATTAGTCGCCCCCCTATCCCAGGTAATTTCCCCGTATCTCTGAATCACCCTCACGCAGGCTCTGGAGTTTCGCCATGCGCAGAATGCAACTTACCGCGACCTGTTGCGCTATCCTGGCCCTCGCCGTCCCAGCCTCTGCTCAGTACGCTGAGCGAGGTGCTCTCGCCGGCAGCGGTTCGAAGGGGGTCGACGTCTCCGGACGGTCGGTCAAGAACAAGCGTGTACGCGCCGTGCACTCCGACGACCCCAATGATCTGGGGAGCACGGCCTACTTCATCCGGCGGGACCCCTTCCTCGCCTTCCAGCTTGGCCGCAACCTGAACTTTCGTGAGTTCCGCGAGCGGGACGGGGTCTTCGAGGCCGTCATCGCGGGCCTCGATGGCCTGATGCCCGACGGCCAGAGCGCCAAGATCACGAACAACAACCAGACCAGCTGTCTGGGCTGCCACAACCAGCCCAGCGGCAATCCGGGAGGCGGCCCGAACTTCTCGAAGGACTCGGGCTTCGGGCGCAACTCGCCGCACTACTACGGCGCGGGCATCGTCGAGATGCTCGGGCTCCAGGCTCGGGCCGAGATCCTGCGCCAGGTGGACACCAACGGCGACGGCTGGGTCAGCATCCCCGAGTCACAGAACGCGCCGAACCCGATCCTGGTCGAGGCCGTGCCGGGCGGCGGCGACTTCATCGACTACGGCCACGTCTCCCTGACCCAGGGCACGACGGGCATCCCCGGCCTGAACAACATCTTCCGCGTGTGGTTCGTGGACCAGAACGGCAAGGAGGTGCAGGGCGCCTACGAGGTCGACGGCGTGACCACCTTCGGCTTCAACTTCTCGATGATCGTCTGGGGCTGGGGGCAAGGCCGCGGACGTCAGGCGCTCAACCCGACCAACCGCGCCTTCCTCTGGGATCCGTGGACCGCCCACGGTGGGCTCGACGCCTGCGATCCCTCCACGGACAACGACCCGAACCAGGACGGCATCAGCGAGCCGACCCTCTGTGGCTCGATCCAGTTCCCCGTCTCCCACCAGGCACCGGACCGCGGCTTCACTCAGCACCCCAACGGCTTCAGCCTCGACGATCCGGACGGGGACGGCTACATGAACGAGATCAGCGAGGGGGACCTCGACCTGGCCGAGTTCTACATGCTGAACATCCCACGTCCGGCCTTCCGCGGCACCAACCGCCAGTACGCCCTGGGCGTGAGGGCCATGAAGCAGCTGGGCTGCACCCCCTGCCACACGCCGAACTGGCTGATCCGTGCCGAGGACGACCACTTCGACGGGGACCGGCGGCTGTTCGACCTGAGCGTGCGCATGAACCACGGCACCGGCCGCCTCGAGGGGCGTCTGCAGAACCTCTACACCGAGTCCGGCGGCATCCACACGCCCAACCGTGGCGAGTTCCTGGTGAAGGGCTTCTTCAGCGATCTGCGCCATCACAAGATGGGTGAGGCGATGCAGGAGGTCGACTTCGGTGGCACCATCAACAGCCTCTGGCGTACACCGCCCCTCTGGGGTGTGGGCAGCGGCTTCCCCTGGGGGCACGACGGCGCGAGCCTGACCCTCGAGGACGTCATCCTGCGCCACGGCGGGGAGGCCGAGGTGTCCCGCATCCTGTGGGAGCAGACAAGCGACGAGAAGCGAGAGCAGGTGCTCACGCTGCTGCGCGGACTGCAGCTCTACGACATCGAGAGCCTGCCCGCCGACATCGACGGCGACGGCATGATCTCACCGAGCTTCCAGGTCGCCGGCATGGACACGGGCGAGGAGCGCTTCAACGCCGAGTGGCTGTTCCAGACTCCGGTCCAGATCCAGGGTCCCTACGTCAACTCCGATGGCGTGACGGTGAGGTCCTTCAGCGCCACGAACCTGGACGCGGCCTACGGCCAGAACCTGCCCTTCCGCATCGACTCCGATGACGACGGCTGGCCGGACGTGTGGGACGTGGCGCCCAACCAGACCGGCTACAAGGACGGGCTCAACAACTGAGCACCGCTCTCCTACGAGGCGCGGGGGGGGGCGCCGGCCCCCCCCCCCCCCCCCCCCCCCCCCAACCCCCCCCCCCCCCCCCCCAAAAAACCCCCCCCCCCCCCCCCACCCGGGGGGGGGGCGGGCGGCCCCACCCCCGGGCCCCCCCCGCGCCCCTTTACCCCGCCGAGGATCGCAATTCTGCGCCCCCCGCGTTAGAACCCAGGCCATGTCCAGCGTCAAACACATGGGGCTCTTCCAGTTCAAGGACGGGGTGAGCGGGGAACAGATCGAGGAGTGCTTCACGGAGCTCGTCGGAATGGTCGGCCAGATCCCGGGCCTGGAGGAGGTCATTCACGGCCCCTACGAGAGCGACGAGGGGCTGAACGACGGGTTCACTCACGGCTTCATCATGACCTTCACCAGCGCCCAGGCCCGGGACGACTACCTGCCGCACCCCGTGCACGAGCGCGTCAAGAACATCGTCCTGCCGCGCCTCGAGCGCGTCGTGGTGTTCGACTTCGAGGCGTAGGAGCCGGATGAAACGCACGGGCCGCGGCTTGACGGCAGTCCTGCTGCTCGCGGCGAGCGCCTCCGGCCAGCGGCCACCCCAGGGCGAGGCGCCGGTCCTGTCGGCCGCCGAGGAGCTGGCGAAGTTCACCGTCGCCGAGGGCTTCGAGTGCGAACTGGTCGTCTCGGACCCGGACGTCCAGAAGATCGTGGACATCGCCTTCGACGACGCCGGGCGCATGTGGGCCATCACGGCCGTCGAGTACCCGATCGACGGCAACGAGTCCGATGGCGTGGCGGACCTGTACGAGCAGGGCGGCCGGGACCAGGTGCTGGTCTTCGACGAGCCCTGGAAGGAGGGCCCGCACAAGGGTCGCGTCTTCGCGGATGGCCTCTTCATCCCCATGGCGGTCCTGCCCACCAAGGGCGGCGCCCTGGTGGGAGAGGGGCCGAACATCCTCTTCATGCCGGACGAGGACGGGGACGGGAGGGCGGATCGCGAGGAGGTCGTCCTGACCGGCTTCGGCATCCAGGACTCGCACCTGTTGCCGCACCGCTTCGTGCGCGGGCCGGGGGACTGGGTCTACCTCGCCCAAGGCGCCTTCAACTCCTCGCGCGTGGTCACGAAGTCCGGCGACGAGGTGCAGTTCGACAAGTGCAAGGTCGGCCGCTTCCAGACCGACGGCAGCGCCTTCGAGGTGGTCGGTATCGGCCTCAACAACATCTGGGGCTTCGTCCTCGACCGCCGGGGCAACAAGTGGATCCAGGAGGCGAATGACCACGGCTACCCGGTCGTGCCCTTCGAGCACGGCATGAGCTACCCGGGCATCGGCGGCCACAGGTTCCACGACTACTCGCCCTGGCGGCCGTCCCTGGCCGAGTTCCGCATGGGCGGGACGGGCATGAGCGGACAGGCGCGTTCGGACCACCGCTCGGGCTTTCCCGCGCCCTGGGACGAGACCCACTTCATCGCCAACCCGATCATCAACAAGATCCAGTCGATCCGGACTCACCGCAACCCGGAGGACGCGAGCGACGTGACCCTCGAGCAGGCGCCGGACCTGCTCGTGTCCGAGGACATGAACTTCCGGCCCATCGCGATCCACTTCGGACCCGACGGCTGCCTGTACATCGTCGACTGGTACAACCCGATCATCTCCCACAACGAGGTGCCCCGGGACCACCCGGCGCGGGACAAGACCTCGAGCCGGATCTGGAGGGTCCGACACGAGAGCCAGGAGTGCGAGAAGCCGGTGGACGTGACGTTGGCGAAGGACAGCGACCTGGTCGATCTCCTTCGGTCGGACTCGACCCTCACGGCACGCGCGGCCTGGAACCAGATCCGCGAGCGCAGGCTCCACAAGCTACGCACGCCGGTCACGGAGCTCGCGCTGGACACCAGCGCGCCGGTGGAAGACAGGGTTCTCGCTGCCTGGGTCATGGAGGATATGGGGTGGACGAAGATCTCCGAGGTCCGTGCGCTCTTGCGTGACCCCCGGCCCGAGATGAGACGCGAGGGGGCGCGGCACATCGGGCGGGTCGCGACGGACGCGGCGATGATCGACCTGATCGCCGAGGACCCCGACACGCGCGTACGTCAGGCGGCGATCGAGTCTCTCGGCCACAAGGAGACCTTCACGGCACAGGACGCGGTCAGCCTGCTGACGGTCCTGCGCGAACCCATCGAGGGCCCGACCACCCGCCTCCAGCAGAACGGCCAGCACGTGCACGTGGGTCTCGCGGGGGACATCGACTTCGAACGCAGTCGGGCGCGAAGCGTGCTGGCGGCCCATCCTGAGGTCTCCCTGGCCCTCCACGACGACCACGAATTCCCCGCCTCGGTCCAGGCCTTTCTCGCGCTGAGCGCCGGGGGCTCTGGCGGCGCGGAGCGGGTCGCCAGGGCCCTTCCGCGCCTCGGCCGGACCCCGAACGGCGAGGAGCTGTCCCTGCTCGCCCAGCACATCGACAACGACGCCGTGCGCGAGGCGATCGCGGGCCTGCTGGTCGAGCCCGACGTGCGCCGTCACGCCGCCGAGATGCTGATCGACTCAGCTGACCGCTGGGACTCGAGGTCCCTCGAGGCCGGCCTCACAGAGACCGTGCGCGCGATCGTCGCCGAGGACCCTGCCCGCGAGCACTGCGAGCTGCTCTTGCGCTGTGCGACAGAGCTGCGCCTGGCCACCCTCGAGGAGGACGTGCTCGCGATCCTCGACGAGGGCCGCGCCGACCGGCTCATCTGCGTGCGGGCGCTCGTGGAGCTGGGCAGCGACGACGCGCCGCGCTTCTACGCCCTGGCCAACGCGAGCCTGCCCGGCACCGAGGGCCGGCGCCTGGCCGCCGCGGCTCTGGCGGGCATCTCCACCGACGAGGCCTTCGAGCTCCTGCTCGAGCTCTGGCTCTCCCTCGAGCGGCCGGCCCAGCGCGACGCGGTGGCCGCGCTCATCACCCGCCCCGAGGGGGCCGAACGCCTGATCGGCGCCCTCGAGGAGGAGGACATCGAGCTCGACGTCCTCGATGCGGCGACCCTCTCGCGCCTGGAGCTGCACCTGGGCGAGGACCCGCGCCTCGCGGACCTGCGCGGCCGCGTGGCCGGCGCCGCCCTGCCCGTCCTGCGCCTCGGCGGGGCCCAGGAGGACTTCGTCGACACGGACCTCACCCTCGCCGGCCCCTTCACGATCGAGTGCTGGGTCCAGCTCGACGAGGGCATCGGCAACCAGGACGGCCTGCTGGGCGCGCCGCCGGAGTTCGACCTGAACTTCTATGACGGGCGCGTGCGGCTGTACCTCGGCGCGGGCCGCGGCGACGTGATCATCGCAACGCGCAAGACCGAGGCGGGGCGCTGGACCCACATCGCCCTGACGCGAGACGGGGCGAACGACCTGGCCCTCTACATCGACGGCGAGCTGGACCTCGCGGTCGAGGGCGCTGGCGAGGGGAGCTGGGAAGGCCTCGACGTGGCTCGCACCGGGCCGAACGGCGGCACCGAGGGCTTCCTCGCCGAGCTACGCATCTGGAACCGCGCCCGCAGCGCCGCGGAGATCGGCGCCGACTTCCGCCGCCGCTTCACCGACGAGGAGCGGCACGAGGGGCTGCTCCTGCGGCTCCCCGGGGACGACTCAGCTCTCTCCGGCGACGTTCGCGTCGAGGAGGTCCTCGACCAGCCGCCCCTGCAGACCGGCGCCGAGGTCGAGGCCGAGCTCGCGCGCTTCGCCCGCTATCGCGCCCTCGCCTCCGAGGGCGGCGAGGCGGACGCGGGCCGCGCCCTCTTCGTCCAGCACTGCGGCGCCTGCCACACCGTCGGCGGCGAGGGCGGCCAGATCGGCCCCGTCCTCGACGGCGCCGGCACCAAGGGCGTCGAGGGCCTGCTGCGCGCGGTGCTCACTCCGAGCGCCGGAGTCGAGTCGGGCTACCGCACCCTGATCGTGCGCCGCAAGGGCGGCGAGATCCTCGACGGCTTCCTGGCCTCCGAGGACGCGGACTCGATCACCCTGCGCCGCAAGGACCGCGAGGACCTGATCCTGCCCCGCAGCGAGATCGAGGAGGCCCGCTTCGATCGCCTCTCGGTCATGCCCGAGGGCCTGCTCGACACCCTCTCCGACGAGGACGTCCAGCACCTGTTCGCGTACCTGCGCTCCCTGCGCTGACCCTCTGCCCCCGAAGGCGTCGCCGCACCTGACGCCGGCGCCGGTGCGGGGCTCCTCGACCGGCGTGCAGTGCCTCGCGCCTCCGTGGAAGGCGTTCACCGCGGGCGCACCGCCCTCCGCCTGGACGGCGACGAAGCGCGGGGTCCTGGTCTCCGCCGCGAGCCTAGCCGCTCGTCGGTTCAGACGTTCCGCGCCAGCAGCGCCAGCCCCTCGCGCACCTGCCCCTGCAGCTCCTCCAGGGAGCGCACCGACCGCAGCCGCCGCCAGAGGTAGCCCGGCCGCAGGTAGAAGCTGCGGACCATCTTCTTCTTGAAGGCCAGCATCTCCTCGCGGCCGATCTCCGGAGTCTCGAAGAAGGCCCGGGCGCCGCCCTGGTCCATGACGAGGGTGCCCCGGTCCGCCAGGCCGTCCTCCACCGTGCGGGCGCGGAAGTCCGTGCCGAAGCGCGGCACCGCCATGTTGAGGCTCATGAAGTCCAGGTCGAGCTGCTTGGCGAGCTCGAGGGTCTTCTCGAGGGACTCGCGGGTCTCCTCCGGCAGGCCGATCACGAAGGTCCCCACCGTGCGCAGCCCCGCCTCCTGTGCGCGTCGGAAGGCGCCGGCCACGCTGGAGGCGTCGTAGCCCTTGCGGTAGAGGTCGAGCAGCACGTCGTCGGCGCTCTCGACCCCCATGATGACCGTGTGGCAGCCGCCGCGCTTCATGGCCGTGAGCATCTCCGCGTCCGCGTGGTCCGGTCGCGTGAAGGCCGTCCAGGAGGTGTCGCCCCGTTCGGCGAGGGCCTCGCAGAGCTCGAAGGCCCGCTCGCGCTGGATCCCGAAGGTCTGGTCCATGACGAAGTACTCCGTCACGCCGGCTGCCCGTAGGTGGTCGACCTCCTCGAGCACGTCCTCGACCGGCCGCGTCCGGAAGCCGAGGGTGCCGATCACGCAGAAGGTGCAGGGGTAGGGGCAGCCGTAGTCGGTCAGGAGCGTCGCGAAGCGCGGATGGCGGGCAAAGGAGAAGCGGTAGCCGTGGGCCGGGAAGAGCTCGTGGCGCGGCCGGGGCAGGCGGAAGGACCTCGCCTTCGAGCGCTCGCGCCGCTCCAGGACCTGGCCTTCCTCGCTGCGCAAGGCGGCGTTCTCGACACGCTCGTACTCCCGCGCGATCACGTGCAGCACGTCCTGGTTCGTGAAGTCGTCGAGGGCGGCCTCCAGCCAGGGCTCGTCCCGCAGCCTGTCCGTCGCGGCCTCGTGGAGCACGTCCCCGATGGCGAGCACCCGCCGCCCTGCCGCCGCCTGCTGGGCCAGAAAGGCCCGGTCCTCCTCCCAGGAGACCGAGCCCACCAGGGAGACGATCACCTCGGGTTCGAAGGCCTCGATGCGCGCGCGCGCCGCGTCGGGCCCCAGCCCCTCGGCCATGCAGTCGAGCACCGCCACCTCGTGCACCTCCGCCAGGGTGCCCGACATCCCGAGCAGGTCGATCGGGTGGAAGAGGTAGTTCGACTTGGTGGTCTTCGAGCAGAAGTAGTCGCGGATGTACACCTCTCGCCCGGGCGGGTTGAGCAAGAGGACACGCATGGTCAGGCGTCCTGGGCCCGTTGCTGTGAACCGAACAGGTGCAGCCGCGCCGGGGGCTCTCCGAGCTGCTCCCCGACCCAGGACCAGACCTCGTCGGGGGTGATGTTCACCATGCACTCGGGTCGCGTGTGGATACAGCTCGCCACCTTGCCCTGGTGCACGTTGATGCAGGGGCTGCAGATCGGCGGCTTCCACAGCACACGCGCCCGAGGGCCGATGGGCTCGTACATCATCGGCGTCTCGGGACCGAAGAGGCCGAGGGTCGGCGCGCCGAGGGCCGCCGAGAGGTGCATCGGCCCGGAGTCGTTCGAGACGACCGCCTGGGCTCCCTCGAGCAGGGCGCACAGTTCGCCGATCGCGAGCTCTCCGCTCATGTCGAGGAGCCGGGGTGTGCCCTCCTCGCGCATGGCTGTGCGCACCCCCGCGGTGTACTCGCGCTCGCTGGCCGATCCGATCAGGATCGTGGTTGCTCGGGTGCCGTCGTTCACGCGCTGAGCCACCTCGGCGAAGGAGGCCTGGGGCCAGCGGCGCTCGAGGGACAGGCTGCCCGCGTTGGGGTTGAGGACCACGTAGGGCTCCCCGAGCTCGAGGCCCCCGCGGGCCAGCTTGGCCGCGAGGCCCGCGCGGTCCTGCTCGGTCGGGACGAAGGGGTCGACCTCCTCCGTGGCCACCTGGCCTCCGTTCTCTCCCCCGGCCAGGGCTCGGAAATTGCGCGCCACGTGCCAGTACCGATTGAAGGGCACTTCCTCGGTGTGCAGCTGGCCGCGCCAGGCGGAGGTCGATCCGAAGCCCACGGTGCACGGAGCCCCCGTGACGAAGGAGACCACCGCCGAGAAGCGGGTGAAGAACTCGAAGTCGTAGATGCGGTCGAAGCGCTCCCGCCTGAGGCGGTGCACGAGGCCCAGGATGCGGCCGGCGATGCCGAACCAGGAGTTGGAGCGGATGTCGAGGCCGATCACCCCGTCGAAGACCCCCAGGCCGCGGACGAAGGGCTCGTTGTCACTCAGGGTCAGGAGCACCAGCTCCGCCCCCCGGTGCCGGCGCCGCAAGGTGCGCACGGCGGGGGTCAGGAGCTGGAGGGAGCCGATGCCCCAGAACTTGATCAGGAGGACTCGCCCGACCCTGTCCGGCTCCCGGCGGGGCCGCAGGCCGCGCAGCCAGCGCCAGGGCTGCAGCGCCAGGCACACCACGCGGCCGATGAAGCGGTCCACGGCCTGCAGGCGCTCGATGGGGATGGATCTCGAGGGGCGTCCCATGGGCCCTGAATCCTATCCGACGGGCCCGGTCTGCGCGGTAGGGGCCACGATCCGCAGAGTTCTCCCGCGCCCATCTCCGTCCCCCGCGCAGGATCGTCTAGATTGTGCGGGGCCCCCTCTCCACCCCTCTCGAATGTCCCCCGGGGGCGCCCCTCAGAGACCCTTCCATGTGCGGATTCATCGGTATCTATGGCCCTGACGGCGTCGACGTCGCGGGCGAGATCTACGAAGGCCTCCTGGCCGTGCAGCACCGCGGCCAGGATGCGGCGGGGATGATCACCTTCACCGACTCCTTCCACGTCAAGAAGGGGCTGGGGCTGGTGCTCGAGGTCTTCGACGAGAAGAACATGGCCCGCCTGCGCGGCAACCTCGGGGTTGGCCACGTGCGCTACCCCACCGTCGGCGGGAACCGCAACGACGACGCCCAGCCCTTCCACCTGACCTACCCCCTGGGCATCGCCATGGCCCACAACGGGAACGTCAGCAACTACAAGGAGCTGGTGGAGGGCTTCTTCAGCGGGAGCCGCACGCGCCTGAACTCCTCCTGTGACCTGGAGGTGCTGCTGTTCGTCTTCGCCAGGGCCCTCGACGAGCGCCTGGACGCCCGCAAGGCGAACGAGATCCGCCCCGACGACATCTTCCACGCGGTCCGCGAGGTCTTCGACCAGGTCAAGGGCGCCTACTCCGTGGTCGCCACCCTGCCGGACGTCGGCATGGTCGTCTTCCGCGACCCCTACGGGATCAAGCCGATCATCTTCGGCCAGAAGCAGACCGAGGAGGGCCCCTGGTTCGCCTGTGCCTCCGAGAGCGTCGTGCTCGACGTCAACGGCTACAAGAAGACCTACGACGTGGGCCCCGGCGAGGCGATCTTCATCGACCACGAGCGCCGGGCCCACCACGCCAAGCTGGCGGACAAGCCCCACCGCCCCTGCGTCTTCGAGTGGGTCTACTTCGCTCGCCCCGACTCGATGCTGGACGACATCTCGGTCTACAAGACCCGAGTGCGCTTCGGCGAGGCCCTGGCGGAGCAATGGAAGCGCGAGGGGGCGCCGATGCCGGACTCGGTCATCCCGATCCCCGACTCCTCCCGGGACGCAGCCCTCGGCATGGCCAAGGGCCTCGAGCTGCCCTACCGGGAGGGCCTGGTGAAGAACCGCTACATCGGCCGCACCTTCATCATGCCCAACCAGACCAGCCGCAACCGCTCGGTGCGCCGCAAGCTGAACCCGATCAAGCTCGAGTTCGAAGGTCGCGACGTGTTGCTGGTGGACGACTCCATCGTGCGCGGCAACACCTCCAAGCGCATCGTCCAGATGGCCCGCGACGCGGGCGCCCGCAAGGTCTACCTCGCGTCCACCTCGCCGCCGCTCGTCGCGCCCTGCCCCTACGGCATCGACATGGCGACGAAGACCGAGTTCATCGCCTCCTCCAGGAGCACCGAGCAGATCGCCGCCGAGATCGGAGTCGACCACCTGATGTACCTGGACCGCGAGGCCATGAACGCCGCCGCCCGGGAGGGCAACCCGCGCGTGGAGGACTTCTGCAACGCCTGCTTCACGGGCGAATACCCCACGGGCGACATCACCGTCGAGCGCTTGCGGGCGATTGCGGGGGACCGCTGCGCGAACCGCGGCGAGGCCCTGCAGCCGGACGAGGCCCTCAAGACCTGAGGGAGCCGAACGTGCTCGGGTCCACCCGGGTCGCCAAAAAGCTGACGGGCCGGTCTTGTGGCGGCGGGCGATCCTCCTGAAGATCCCGCCACCCCATGCGCGTCCTCATCACCTCTCCCGTCTTCCCCCCCGACCTGGGCGGGCCGGCGGTCTACGTGCCGAGCCTGGCTCGCTTCCTGCTCGAGCGGGGCCACGAGGTGAAGGTGGTGGCCTTCTGCTCCGAGCCCGAGCCGGAGGGCTTCCCCTTCCCGATCCGCACGGTCTCCCGCGGGCCCCTGCCCGTGCGCTACCTGAAGGCCTTCTTCGCCGTCCTGAAGGAGGCGAAGGACGTGGACGTGGTCTACGTCCAGGAGCACCTGGCCCTCCTGCACGTGTTGGCCGCCAGGCTGCGGGGCAAGCCGGCCGTGATCCGCATCATGGTCGACGGCTCCTGGGAGATCGCCCACCGCAAGGGCTGGTGCGGGGACGACGACATCGTCACCTTCCAGGGCAAGGACTACGGCTGGCAGGTCAAGCTGACCCGCTACCTGCAGCGCAAGTGGTGGGGCTGGTGCAGCCACATCATCAGCTGCTCGGAGTTCCTGCGGCAGATCCTGATCCAGAGCCATGGCGTACCGCCTGAGAAGGTGCAGCGCATCTTCAACGCCTACCACGGCCCCAGCCCCGAGGAGGTGCCGAGCGACAAGGTCGCCCTCCGAGAGGAGCTCGGGCTCGCTCAGGACAAGCGCTACGTGCTCACCATCTGCCGCCTGATGGTCTGGAAGGGGGTCTCCGGGATCCTCGAGGCCGTGGCGAAACTGCCCGAGGACGTGCACCTGTTGATCGCCGGTGACGGGGACATGGAGGAGGCCTGGAAGCAGCTCGCGAAGGAGCTCGGCATCGCGGAGAGGGCCCACTTCCTGGGCAACGTGCCTCACGCGCGCATCCCCAGCTACGTGCGCGCCAGCGACGTCTTCGTGCTCAACTCTCGCTACGAGGGCCTCTCGCACACCTTGCTCGAGGTGCTTCATCTGGACACGCCGATGATCGCCAGCGCGGTCTGCGGCAACCCGGAGGTGGTCGAGCACGAGAAGAACGGCCTCCTGGTCGACCCCCACGACCCCGTGGGCCTGGCGGAGGCCATTGGGCGCCTGCTCGACGACCCCGAGCTCTGTAAGCGCTACGTCGCCGCCGGTAGGGCGCGCCGCATGGATTTCGACCGGGAGGCGAACTTCTCGTTGGTCGAAGGGGCCCTGGCGCGGGTGGCGGGCGGCGGAGACTGAGGCGCGACCCCTCCCGTGCCCGGCACCAGCCCGGCGAGCCTGGCGGGTCCGTGCTAGAGTTCGATGCTGCCCCCGGGCGCCAGCACCCCGGCCGGCACGAGCCTGTTCGTGAGCCGCCTCAGCTGCTCCAAGGGCTGGAGCCAGCCCCTCTCCTCGCGCTGGCAGCCGTCCGGAGCCCGCGCAGCCTGAATCCAATCGACCGACTTCAGATGGCCCCGTCGAGGTCATCGCAGAGAACCGAGACCCCCGGCCATGAAGAATCGACTCACTCTCAGCCTCTCGACCCTGCTCCTGATCGCCGCCGACGCGAATGCTCAACGGTTCAACATCGACGTGAGCTCCGCGGCCGGCACCCCCGCCAGCTCCTACGGAGCCGCCAGCGCGCAGGCGGGGGCCTGGAACTCGATCTCCCCCTCTGTTCCCCTGGCCGCGACCCCTCTGGTCGACCTGAACGGTGCCGCGACCGGCGTCACGATGGAGATCGCCACGGGCCCCCTGGGCTACAACGGCCTGGGTGCCTGGAACTGGAACAACCCCAACACCGCGGGCGACGACCAGGCCCTGCTCGACGACATCATCGACGTGGGCGGCGGCTTCGCCTCGGTCAACAGCGGCATCCAGGTGACCATCAAGGGGCTCGCGGCGGGGACCTATGACATCTACACCTACAGCTTCGGCCCGGACAACTACCTGCCCGGCAACGGCGGCTTCGCCTGGCAGACCCTGGTCACGGTGCCGGGCGCCACGACCGGTCAGCAGACTTGCGGCGTCCTCGACTGGGCCGGAGCTTACGTGGAGACCGAGACCTACGTTCGTCACACCGTGACCGTCGCGGCGGGCAGTGACCTCGACGTGCTGCTCGAGGCCGACATCATCCAGCTGGGCTTCGGTGCCTTCAACGGGCTGCAAATCGTCGAGTCCGCCGCCGAGGGGACGGCCTACTGCTTCGGAGACGGCACGGGCGCCTTCTGCCCCTGCGCGGCCTTCGGCGGGGCCGGTGAGGGCTGCATGAACACCGCTGGCGCCGGGGCGGTCCTGGCCGGCAGCGGCGCGGCCACTGTCTCCGCGGATACCCTGGTCCTGACCGTGACCGGCGGCGTCCCGAACAAGCCGGGCCTCTTCTTCCAGGGTGACAACCAGCTCGCCACGCCCATCGGCGACGGCATCATCTGCGCCACGGGCAACGTGGTCCGCTACGGCGTGCAGTTCTTCGACGGAACAGGCACCGTCAGCAACACCGGCTTCGGCGTGAATGCCGTCCCGGGCTCGACCAAGAACTACCAGTTCTGGTACCGGGACACGGCGAACACCTGCGGGGGAGGCTTCAACTTCTCCAATGGGTGGAGTCAGGCCTGGAATTAGGGTCAGATCCTGAACCACGGGCGGGGGCCCCGGACCGCGGTCCGGGGCCCCTGTACGATTTGCCCATGATTCGATCGAAGACTGCCCTGGCCTGCGTCGCGCTCACCGGCCTCGTCGGGGCGCGGGAGGCGCACGGGCCGATACCGGCCGGCGACTCCGAGGCCCTCTTTCGCGGCGCCTTCGAGGCCATCGAGGAGGCGGTCGAGCGGGGCGACGTTCCCGGGGCGGTCCTGCTCGTCGGGCGCGGGGAGGAAGAGCTCGCCCTGCGCGCCTTCGGGAACCGCAGCGAGGTCCCCCGGACGGAACTCATGACCGCGGGCACCGTCTTCGACCTGGCCTCTCTCACCAAGCCCGTCGCGACCGCCACCGCGGTCATGCTGCTGGTCCAGCGCGGCGAGCTCGACCTGGACCGGCCCGTGGCCGGCTACCTGCCCGCTTTCGGCCAGGAGGGCAAGGAGGCGATCACCTCCAGGATGCTGCTCCTGCATCGCGGAGGACTGATCGCGGACAACCCGCTCGCGGACTACCTGGACGGGCCCGAGCTGGCCTGGGACAGGATCTGTGCCCTCCGGCCGGTGCACCCCCCCGGGGAGAAGTTCCTCTACACCGACGTGGGCTTCATCGTCCTCGGGGAGCTGGTGCGGGCCATCGACGGGCGCCCCCTGGACGAGTTCTTCGCGGCGGAGATCGCCGCGCCCCTGGGGCTCGGCAGCTGCGGCTTCGGGGCCCCACCCGAGGAGGCGGCTCCGACGGAGGTGGGGCCGGACGGGAGGCCCTTCCGGGGGGTGGTCCACGATCCCCGGGCCCGGGCCCTCGGAGGGGTCGCCGGCCACGCGGGCCTCTTCGGTTCGGCGCGGGACGTGGCCGGCTGGTGCCGGATGATGCTCGGGCTGCGCACCGATGTCCTCGGGGCGGCGGCCCTGGAGGAGATGACGCGGGCCTCCTGGCTGCCCGGTGGCACGGGAGGGCGCGGCCTCGGACTGGATGTCGACACGGGCTACTCCTCGCCCCGGGGCGCGCTGTTTCCCCGCGGGCGGAGCTTCGGCCACACGGGCTTCACGGGGACGTCCGTGTGGGTCGACCCCGCCTCGGGGGTCTTCGTCGTGCTACTCACGAACCGGGTCCACCCCGATGGGCAGGGCAAGACCGTCGCATTGCGGGCGCGGGTCGCGACGGAGGTGGCCCGGGCCCTGCTGGTCGAGGAGTCCCCGGCGCCCGTCCTGACCGGGGCGGATGTCCTGGCGCGGGAGGGGGCGGCCCGGCTCCGCGGCAAGCGGGTCGGGCTGTTGACGAACCACACCGGGCGGACCCGGGAGGGGCGCGGGCTCGTCGACGTCCTGGCCTCGGCCGAGGGGGTCGACCTGCGCTGCATCTTCACCCCCGAGCACGGCTTCCTGGCGGCCCTGGAGGGGGACGTCCCCGACGGGGTGGACCCCGAGACGGGGCTGCCCGTCCACAGCCTGTACGGGGAGACCCGGCGACCCACCCCGGCCATGCTGGAGGGCCTCGACCTGGTCGTCTTCGACCTGCCCGACGTGGGGGTTCGCTTCTACACCTACGCGACGACCCTCGGATACCTGATGGAGGTCGCCGGCTCCTGCGGGGTGGGGGTCGTCGTGCTCGACCGGCCCAATCCCCTGGGCGGGTTGATGGTCGACGGTCCCGCGGCGGACCCCGAGCGCCGCTCCTTCATCTGCTACCAGTCGATCCCCGTGGTGCACGGCCTGACCATGGGAGAGCTGGCGCACCTCTGGCGGGACGCCTTCGGGGTCGCCTGCGAGGTGGAGGTGGTCACGATGGAGGGCTGGAGGCGGGACATGTCCTGGCCGGACACCGGCCTGGAGTGGGTCCCTCCGTCCCCCAACCTCAGGAACCCGGCCCAGTCGGTCCTCTACCCGGCGATCGGCCTGCTCGAGGGCACGAACGTCAGCGTGGGGCGCGGCACCGACGAGCCCTTCGAGCGCCTGGGTGCGCCCTGGATCGACGGCACGGAGCTCGCCGCCGAGCTCGAGCGCCTCGGCCTGCCCGGCCTGCGCGTCACCCCCCTGTCGTTCACGCCCCAGGCGGCGACCCACGAGGGCCAGGCCTGCGGGGGCGTCCACCTGGAGCTCACCCGCCGGGAGGACTACCGGCCCATCCAGGCCGGGCTGACCATCGCCTGGGCCTTGAACCGGCTCTATCCGCGGGACTTCGAGGTGGCCGAGGTGGACGACCGCCTCATGAACCACGCGGTCTGGGAGGCCATGATGCGCGGCGAGGACCCCGCCGACTTCCACCGGGCCTGGGCGGACGACGTGGCCTCCTTCCGGCGGCTGCGCCAGGCCAGCCTGCTCTATCGCTGAGCGAGGAGCCGCTATCCTCCCCCCATGAGCACTGCTCCCCTCCGCCGGCGTGACGTCGTCCGGGGCGCCTCCGCACTGGTCGCCGGGCTCCCCCTCACGGCCTGCGTGGGCCGGGGGCGGGCCCGGGACGGCGCGCAAGAGCTCGAGCGCGAGGTCGTCATCCTGGGTGGCGGCCTGGGGGGCTGCGCCGCCGCCCTGGCCGTCTGTCGCCAGGGGCGCCGAGCCGTGCTGGTCGAGCCCGACGCCTGGATCGGCGGGCAGCTCACCAGCCAGGCCGTGCCGGCCGACGAGAACGGCGCGATCGAGACCGGCGGCTCGACGGGCAGCTACCGCGAGCTGCGCACCCGCATCCGCGCCGGCTACGGCCGGGTGGGGCTCACGGCCGCCGCCCGGGCGAACGAGCGGCTGAACCCCGGCGGCGGCTTCGTCTCCCGCATCTGCTGCGAGCCCCGCTTCGCCCTGGGCGCCCTCGAGGAGATGCTCGCGCCCCACATCGCCTCCGGCCGCCTGACGCTCCTGCGGGAGCACGTGTGGGTCGCCGGGGAGGTCGACGGAGACCTGGTGCGCGCGGTGGTGGTCGAGGGCCCCGGCGGCCTGCGGCGGACCCTGCGCGGCCTCCTGTTCCTCGACGCCAGCGAGGAGGGCGACGTGCTCGAGCTCCTGGGCGTGGAGCACGTGGTCGGCGCGGAGGCCCGGCACGAGCACGACGAGCCCTCCGCCCCGGAGCTCGCGGACCCCCGCGACCAGCAGGCCGTCACCTGGTGCTTCGCCATGGACCACGAGCCCGGAGCGGACAACGTGGGCGATCCGCCGCCCGGCTGGGAGCGCTGGAGCACCTTCGAGCCCGCGCTCACCCCCCCCTGGCCCGGCCCGCTCTTCTCCCTGGTGGGCTCCCACCCGATCACCCTCGAGCCGCGGCAGTACGGCTTCGTCCCCCCCGAACGGGGCCGCAGCGCGCCGCGCACGAAGGCCCCCAACCTCTTCGCCTACCGCCAGATCCTGAACCCGGAGGTCTGGGAGGACGGCGCCGAGCGCACGGCCGTGACCCTGGTCAACTGGCCCCAGAACGACGCCATGGTCTCGCCCCTGTTCGGGCCAGGGGTCGGGCCGGCGGAGCGCGCGACGGCCCTGCGCGAGGCGCGTGAGGTGAGCCTCGGCCTCTTCCACTGGCTGCAGACCGCCTGTCCGCGCCCCGACGGCGGTCGGGGTTGGCCGGGCCTGCGCCTGCGCGGAGACGTGGTCGGCACCACCGACGGGCTCACGCGGCGCCCTTACATCCGCGAGGCCCGCCGCCTGCGTGCGGAGTTCACGGTGTCCGAGCGGCACATCTCGCCCACCCTGCGAGAGCCGGAGGCGGACGGCACCGTGCGCGCGGCGCAGTTCCACGACACCTGCGGCATCGGCCACTACCGGATCGACCTGCACCCCTCGACCGCGGGCCGCAACTACGTGGACCTCGACTGCCTGCCCTTCGAGGTGCCCTACGGCGCGCTCCTGCCGCGGCGGGTGGAGAACCTGCTCTCCGCGGGCAAGTCGATGGGGACGACCCATCTCACCAACGGCTCGTACCGGCTCCATCCGGTGGAGTGGGGGGTCGGAGAGGCGGCCGGAATCGCGGCCGTCGAGTGCCTCGAGCGGGGCTGCTCGCTCCGGGCCCTGCGAGCCTCACCGAAGCTCCTGGAGGCCTACCAGGATCGGCTCCGTTCCGTGGGGGTCCTCCTGCGCTGGAGCTGACGACCCGCCCGGGGGGCTTCCCAAGAGGGCCGCCGGGGGGGGTGGTGCGCCCGACAGGATTCGAACCTGTGACCTTCGGCTTCGGAGGCCGACACTCTATCCAGCTGAGCTACGGGCGCTCGGAGGGGCGACAATCCTACGGAGCGAGGTCCGGAGATGGAATGGGGGAACGGCTCATCGGGGGCCCCGAAGGGCCCTAGTTTCCCGAAACCCCGTCTTTCGGAGGGCTCCTTGCCCAAAGCTGGGTTCCCGGGTAGCCTGGGAGCGTGAGCGTGGGTACTCCCCCCCACCGACGCCCGCGCGGCCGTCCCGAGGTTGCGCGTGCCCGGCGTGTCCCCGGTCTGTTCCAACCACCATGACTGTGATTCTCCCCCAGTTCGACGGTGATCCCCGAGCCTCCCGTGAGTGGCCCTCAGGTCGTGGCCTGCGGAGTCTCGGCGTGCTCGGCTTTGCGGTGCTCGCCGCGACGAGCTTGCTCTTGTCGTCTGAGGGCGAGCGGCGGGCTGTCCCGGCCGACGGCCTGGTGCTGAAGGGCCTGGGAGCGGGCGTCCTGCACGCGGGCACCGGCTCCGCCGACGACCTGGACGGTGACGGCCTCCCGAACTCCGTCGAAGCGGTCCTGGAGACCAACGAGTACTACCCGGACTCGGACCTGGATGGGTACGAGGACATGGAGGAGTACGCCCGGGGTTCGGACCCCACGGACGCCGATTCAGTGCCCCTGCCCGGGAGCCTCGGGCTGGCCATGTCAGCTACGGGCGAGCAGGACGGCCTGCACCTGCAGATCTTCACCTACTCCACCCACGGTGGCATCCAGGACTACCTGTATCAGGTCGGCATCCTGGCAGCTGGCGAGTTGCGGCACCTCCCGAACCTCCTGAGCCAGGTCCCCGTCACCGTCAGCCGCGGCGAGAGTTCCACGGCGGGCGCGGACGTTCTGATGATGGACTTTCCCTTCCCGGAGAGCACGGTCCACCTGCTCGGGGACATCTCGGTCTTCACGACCCTGACCCTCGGCGGCTCCCAGGCCATCAACGCGGCAGCGGGCATCGACCTGACCAGCACGGACGGCATCGTCCTCCTGGCCAGGCCCGGCCCCAATGACCGCTGGGCGGCCTACCACGCCCAGCAGACCGGCGGCTCCGGCGGCAGTAGCGGCCCCCAGGGGGGCTCGATCTACATGCCGATTCCTACCGGCGGCGGCTCGGTCCCGAACACCTGGACGCCCGGGGAGATCTGCTACCAGGCCACCATCCAGGTGGCTGCCGAGAACGGGATCATCTTCCACGAGGTCACCGGTGCCGATTGCATCACGGGCTGGGATGCCCACTGCAAGACGGACTGCGACAACTCGATCGGGGACGTCTTCCAGACCTTCGATCCCCTGGGGCTGGTCGGTGGCTGAGCGCGGCTCGCCGCCCCCAGCGCTCCGAGTCACCCCAGTCCTGCCCCCTGTCCCCGGACCCTCTCAGGGCCCCCGGGCTTCCGTCCAGGGCCCATTACGGGGCTCTCGAGCGCCTTATTGGGCCAATGGGAAGTTCCACCTGCATGGAACCCAACCCTCTTGAGGATCGTCCTAGTCCGGAGATTCTCGCCATGAATGCCGATCCGGACCGCGACCTGATTCAGAGGTGCCAGGCCTCCCCCCAGCGGGGCCTCGAGGGCGCCTTCCAGGAGCTCTACGAGCTCTACAAGGACCGGGTCTACAACGTCTGCTACCGGATCACCGGCAACTCCGCCGACGCCCTGGACGCCGCCCAGGAGACCTTCGGGATCCTGTTCCGCAAGATCCAGGGCTTCCGCTACGAGTCCAAGTTCTCGAGCTGGGTCTACCGCATCGCGGTCAACGCCAGCATCGACCTCAAGCGCCGGCTCTCCAGCCGCCGGGTGGCCTCCCTGGAGGCTCTCAAGGAGGGGGACGGGCGCGAATACGACGGAAACCGCCTCGAGCCCTCTGAGGAGGACGGCCAGGGCCCCTTGCGTCAGGCCGGCAAGCGCGAGCTCGAGGTCGAGGTCCAGCACGCGATCCTGCGTCTCTCGCCGAAGATGCGGGCGATCACGGTGCTTCGGTACATCGAGGGTCTCTCCTACGATCAGATCGCCGAGACCCTCGAGATCTCCATCGGAACCGTGAAGTCCCGCCTGGCCCGGGCCCACCAGGCCCTGGACCGGGAATTGACTCCGGTGCTCGACAAGCATTACCTGGGCTGACGTCGAAGAAGGACCCAGCCCCTGCTCTCAGAACCATGTCCACCCCCCGCTGCGAACGATTCCTCGAGGCGCTGGCCACCGAAGTGGCCTCCGAGCGCCCGTGGTCCTCGTCGTTGGAGGGGCACCTGGCGGCCTGTGAGGCCTGCCGTGAGCTGGCCGAGCGCTGGTCCCGCTGCATCTCGGTGCTGGCCGCCTTGCCCTCTCTGGAGGTGCCGGCCGAGCTGGAGGCGATGACCGAGGGCTCCCTGACCGCCGCCGGCCGCGAGAGCCGTGCCCTGGGGGCTGTCGCGGGCCTGGCGCGTCGCGAGGCGCCGCGGGGGCTGAAGGGGAGCGTGGTGGCCGCCTTGCACGACGGCCATCAGCAGGACCGTGCCGTGGCCGAGGTCCGCGGGCTCGGCGCTCTCGGCGCCCCCAGTGCCCTGGACGCCCGCTTCGAGGCGCTCCTCGGCATGCTGCGTGAGGAGGGTCTCCTGGGGCCTGTGGAGGCTCCGGAGGAGCTCGAGGCCCGTGTGCGGGGAGACCTCCAGGACCTGCCCACCACGATCACCCGGGCCGCCGTGCAGAAGCTGTCCAGGCGTTCGGTGCCCGCCGAGCTGGAGGGACGGGTGGACGACGGCGTGGCGACGCCCGGGACCGGCATCCGCCGTCCGCGGCTGTTGGTGGGCTCCGGCCTGGCCGCTGCCGCCGCCCTCCTGCTGTGGGCCGGTGTGGTGGGCCTGCCGGGCACGTCGGAGCAGCCCCAGGGACCGTCCTACTCATTCGCTGTCGAGTACAGCGCGGGCGTGGAGGCCCTCAGCCCCATGGCGCAGCAGCTCGGGGCGGCCCTGGTCCCCGAGCTCAACGCCCAGCTCCTGGATCTGCCCGGGGTCGAGCGGGTCGAGATCGAGCGCGCCGGCGACCCCTTGGCCCGGCCGGGCTCGTGGACGGTCGGTGGTGGCAGCTCCGCCTTCGGTGGCGGCCAGGGCGGACTGAACCGCCAGCAGACCAACACCGGCACCCAGAACTCCAGCTCAGGCGGCCAGGGAGGCACGGGGGCCCCCTCTGCGGGCGGCGCCGGTGCCCCGCTCGTGGGCTTCCCGCGCTTCGGCCCCGAGTACTTCAACCGCACGCTCGAGGCCCCCTTCACGGTGGCCTTCCGGGGTGATCGGCACGTGCTGACGCGCAGCCTCGAGTTCGATCTGATGGTCCAGGTCGAGGTGCTCGAGGACGTCGCTTCCGACGGGGCCGGCAAGTTCGCGGTGAAGCCCCTGCAGCTGATCAGCCCGGCCGTGGGCACGGAGGACTTGGTCTCCATCCTCGACCAGCACGAGGCGCGCGAGGGCTTCTTCTACCGCTTCCGTGACTTCCGCATCCGTGACCTGAACGCCTTCTGGTCGAACTACGACGTCCAGCACCACGTGGGTCAGACCGTGGTGGTCGCCGGCCGCACTTGCGAGCGCTTCGACGTGCTGCGCGAGGACGGCACGGGCCTGCGCTACGAGGTCGCCGTCGACCCCGAGACTTCGTTGGTCCTCGAGGAGAGAGCCTTCGACGGGTTGGAGCTGGTGCACCACAACTGGTTCAGCACCTTGCACCTGGACCCGGACCTCGGCAGCGTGCCGTTGAACGACGGCTCGAGCATGTGGAACGTGGTCGATGAGCCCACGCTCCAGGGCATGCTCAACGAGGACCTCCTGATCCCGAGCGCGCCGCCCACTGGCTACGAGCCGGAACAGCTGGCCTTCGCCCTCAACGTCGGCGGCACCGGCACGACCTGGGTGCGCTCCATCTACGGCGACGGCCTACAGCAGGTCTTCTTCCTCTCCGAGGACACGGCTGCAAGCATCGGCAACGGCGGCTACCAGGCCTCGGCCGGCGGCCACGAGGGGGACTCGGTGCGCGTCTTCTCCTTCGGGCGCTGGTCGATCGTCGAGGGTCACGTGAGGGCCCGCAAGGTGCTCGCCTTCGGCAGGGTCGACCAGGAAGAGCTCCTGCTGATGCTGCAGTCGGCGGTCGAGTAGGACCCGCGAACGGCGGGTTCAGGCCGGCACGGGACGCGTCTGGGAGGGCCGGACCGACTGACCGAGGACTCCGCTCCTGCGACCCCGCTCCCCCGGAAGGATTTTCCGGGTCTTCCGCCCTGGAGGGTCGCCACGGGGTTTCCTGGCCCCTCCGGGCCCGGTCGAGCCCCCCCCATGCGGATGCACGGGGTAGGTTTGTAGTGAACCACCTGACGGGCCGGCACACGGCGACCCCCCCCAATCCGCAATGTCCAATCAATCCGACCAAGACCCCTTCTCCGAGGGCAACCTGAACTCGAGCGAGTACCGCGAGCGCCTGACTCGCAAGCTGAACTGCCTGATCGCCCTGCTCGAGGTTGCCATGGCGCGTGTGCGCCGCTCGCTGAACGGTCCGGATCCGGATGTGGAGCGCCTGACCAAGATCCGCTCCAACCTCAAGAGCACCCTCGACGTCTGCCTGCGGGCCCGCACGGCCCTCGAGCGCCACGAGCCGCTGCCCGATGACCTGCCCAGCTCCCTGACGCAGGTCGCGAACGTCGAGCCCGCGACCGAGAGCCAGGTGCCGCCGATGGCCGCTGGCCTGCCGCACGGCGCTGAGCACGAGCTCTCCTCGGACGCCGAGAAGCTGAAGTTCCAGCATATGGGGAAGATCGCCCCCAAGGAGCTGGACGATGTCGACTTCGACGACCTGGAGCGCAAGCTGCAGGGCTACTAGCCAGACACAACCGACCGACGACCCCAGCGAGCGAGCCCGCCACCCTGACCGGTGGCGGGCTCGACACTTTCGGGCGGTGCCTCCATACTCGCTGCATGGCTGCTCGCGATCCGAGCGCACCCTCGCGCGTCTACCTGCGCCCCCCGGCCGAGGAGGATGAGCAGGAGTACTTCTCGCTGCTGCGAGCCAGCGAGGAGTTCCACCGCCCCTGGAGCCCCGCTCCGCCCGCGGGCCATGACCTCTACACCCGGGCCAGCTTCCTCGAGTACGTGCGCTCCACCGGTCCCGCCGCCCGTCGTGAGCGCCGCTTCGTCTGCCTGCGCGCCGACGACAGCATCGCAGGTGCCATCCACATCTCCGAGATCGTCCGCGGCTGCTTCCAGAGCGCCTACCTCGGCTACTGGATCGGCGCACCCTTTGCCGGTCAGGGCTACATGGGGGAGGCCCTGCCCCAGGCGGTCGCCTACGCCTTCGGCGAGCTCGGCCTGCACCGCCTCGAGGCCAACATCCGCCCGGAGAACGAGCCCTCCATCCGGCTCGTCAGGTCAGCCGGCTTCCAGAAGGAGGGCTACTCGCCGCGCTACCTCAAGATCGACGGCGACTGGCGGGACCACGAGCGCTGGACGATCCTCGCGCAAGAGCCAGGCTGAGTCAGCGCCCCCAGGAGCGCAGGTACCGGAAGTCGTGGTTGATCGTCCGGCTGGAGAGCTTGGCGATGATGGGGGGCAGGCGCTTGTACTGGTTGCCGGCGATCCGGCGCACGATCTCGAGCACGAAGTCGCGCTCGAAGCCCGCTGCCACGAGCTGGTCCACGTCGTAGCGCTCGTCGACGAGGAGGTAGAGGAGGCGGTCGGCCTCTTCGTAGGTGAAGCCCAGCTCGTCCTCGTCGGTCTGGCCCACGAAGAGGTCGGCGGAGGGGGGCTTGTCGATCACCGCGGCGGGCAGCTCCAGGTGGCGGGCGAGCTGTCGGATCTGGTGCTTGTAGAGGTCGCCGACGGGGTTGAGGGCGCTGGCCGCGTCGCCGAACTGCGTCGAGTAGCCGAGCAGGGCCTCGGTCTTGTTGCTGGTGCCGATCACGAGGCCGCTCCACTCGACCGAGAGGTCGTACAGCACGATCATGCGGCAGCGGGCCATGACGTTGCCGCGGCGCATGCGCTCCTCGACGCCCTCGGCCTCGAGGTAGCCGTCGGCCATGGCGCTGATGTCCACCAGGCGCGTCGGGATGCCGAGGCTCTCGGCCACGAGGCGTGCGTCCCCCTCGGAGGCGGGGTCCGAGGTGCGGTAGGGCATCATGACGCCGAGCACGTTCTCGGGCCCGAAGGCGCGCACGCAGAGGGCGGCGGAGACGGCGGAGTCGATGCCTCCCGAGAGGCCGAGCAGGGCCTTCTGGAAGCCGAACTTGCCGGTCTCCGAGCGCAGGAAGCGCACCAGCAGGCGCTCGACGAGCTCCGGCTGGACGTCGAGGTGAGGCTCCTTCACGGCTGGGCTCCTCAGCAGGGCTCCTCGACGATGCGCTGCAGCTCGCGCTGCACGAGCCAGGGCTTCTCGTCCCGGCGCAGCGGCGTCTTGAGGCGCGCGCGGGCGGTCTCGGCCACGTCCACCTCGAGGTCCAGGACGCCCGTGCCGAGGCCATCGATCTCGCCGTGGGCGTGGCCGGACGGGGCGAAGGCACAGCTGCCGCCACCGAAGGTGACGCCGTCCTCACAGCCGACGCGGTTCACGTACAGGCTCCAGCTCTGGTTCAGGATCGCGCTGCCGGCGAGCAGCGTGCGCCAGGTGCGCGTGGACCCGAGGCCCTCCTCCTCCGCCGAGACGCCCCGGGCCGGGCCGGCGCTGGGCACGACGAAGATCTCGACCCCCCCGAGGAAGTAGAGCCAGGAGCTCGACGCGTGCCAGAGGTCCTCGCAGATCATCACGCCGATACGCCCCAGGCGACTCTCGGCCACGACGAACTGCTCACCCGCGGCCATGTCGCGGCTCTCCTCGAACATGCCGTAGGTGACCAGGTGCACCTTCTGATGCACGTGCAGGAGCTCGCCGTCCTCGAAGATCCCGTAGGCGTTGTAGAGCCGGCCGTCCCTGGCTCGCTCGACGAAGCCGACGCCCAGGGTCATGTCCCGGGACCGCTCGCGCAGGGCGTCCAGCAGCTCCGCATCGCGGGCCAGGGCCACCTCGGGCGTCTGGTCCTTCAGGAAGTACCCCGTCAGGGAGAGCTCGGGGAAGAAGAGTGCGTCCAGCCCCTCCGCGGTCGCCTCGTCGATGGCGGCCAGGTGCAGGGCGAGGTTCGCGTCGAGGTTGCCCAGGGTCGGTTCGATCTGGGCCAGTCGGATTCGGCTGGGGGCCATGGATGCACTGTGCTGAAGGGAGGCCAGCGCGCAGAGGATAGCAAGCTCGGCGGCCGGGCCGGCGCTCAGCCCGCCTGGGCCGCCTTCCAGGCCTCGGCGATCAGCTCGTCCGGGTCCACCTGAGCAGCCTCGCCCTCGTAGCTGAGGATCAGGCGGTGGCGCAGGGCCGGAGCGGCGAGGGCCTCGAGGTCATCGGCGGAGACGAACAGGCGGCCCTGGACCAGGGCCCGGGCCTTGGCCGCGAGCAGGAGGCCCTGGCCGCCGCGGGGGCTCGAGCCGAAGCGCACCAGCTGGCGCAGGCGCTTGGGGGCCCGCTCATGGTCGGGATGGGTGCAACGCACGAGCCGGGCGGCGAGGCCGACCACCTCCGAGCTGGCGGGGACCTCGCGCACGAGCCCCTGCATGTCGAGGATACGCCGCGCGTCGGTCACGGCGCCGGGCTCGTCCTCGGCCCGGCCGGTGGTGGCGTCGAGGATCGCCTCCAGCCCCTCCTGGTCCGGAGAGGGCAGCATGATCTTGAGCAGGAAGCGGTCGAGCTGGGCCTCGGGCAGGGGGTAGGTGCCCTCCATCTCGACCGGGTTCTGGGTCGCGATCACGAAGAAGGGCGGCTCGAGGGCGCGGGTCTCACCGAAGGTGGTGACCTGGCCCTCCTGCATGGCCTCGAGCAGGGCGGACTGGGTGCGCGGGGTGGCGCGGTTGACCTCGTCGGCGAGGACCACGTTGGCGAAGATCGGCCCCGGCTGGAAGGTGAAGTGACGCGCGCCGCCCTCGTCCTCCTCGAGCATGCGCGTGCCGAGCACGTCCGGCGGCATCAGGTCCGGCGTGAACTGGATACGCCGGAAATCGAGCCCGAGCACCGCCGCCAGGGTGCGCACCAGGGTCGTCTTGCCGAGGCCCGGCGCGCCCTCGAGCAGGGCGTGGCCGCCGGCGAGCACGCAGTAGAGCAGCTGCTCCACCACCTCTCGATGTCCGAGGAAGCGCGCCTCGACCGCCTCCGCCAGGCGGTCGTAGCTCGCGCGCAGCTCGGCGAGGCGCTTGTCGGTGTCGGTCTCGAGGCTCATGGAGGTGGGGCCCGGATTCTCCCAGGCGCGGAGGGCCGCGCCAACGGCAAATCTCCACAGTCGGCCCCGGCCCCGTGAACGCAGCCGGACGGCTTCGGTTCGATTCTCTGGTGGTGCCTACCGGGGTCGCTATGCTCGGTGACGTGACGAGTCGATCCCCTGAGGAGGCCCGAACCGCCTTCCACGCCCTCCAGGAGCGGCTGCCGGACCTCTGGCGCTCGATCGAGGAGAAGCCCGGCCACCGGCACGTGTCGGTCGTGGTGCCCTCGCTGAGCCTGAACAAGGACGAGCTGTCCAAGATCCATGGGGTGCCGTTCTACGAGGAGCGGCTGCTCTTCATCCTGATGCGGCTGCGCCACCCTCGGGCTCGGGTGCTCTACGTCACGAGCGAGCCGGTGCCGTCGGAGATCGTCGACTACTACCTGCAGCTGCTCGTAGGCGTGCCGGCCTCCCACGCGCGGGAGCGGCTGAAGATGATGTGCCTGTACGACTCGTCGCCGCGCCCGCTGACCGAGAAGATCCTCGAGCGGCCGCGGGTGCTCTCGCGCATGCGGGAGTTCATCGGCGAGCCGAGTCGGGGCTATCTGACGGTGTTCAACTCGAGCGAGCTCGAGCGCGACCTCTCGATCGAGCTGGGGATCCCCCTCAACGGAGTCGACCCGGACCTGCTCGACTGGGGCACCAAGTCGGGCTCGCGGAAGGTCTTCCGCGCCGCGGGTGTGGAGCTGCCCGAGGGCTTCGAGGGCGTGGCCAACCGTGACGAGGTCGTCCGACGCCTGAGAGACCTGCGCGAGAAGCGGCCCGGGCTACGGCGAGCGGTGATCAAGCTCAACGAGAGCTTCGCGGGGGCGGGTAACGCGATCTTCACCTACCCCGAGGAGCTCGACGACGCCAGCATCGACGAGGCCCTCGAGAAGCTCGACTGGGGTACGGAGAACGAGAGCAGCGAGGTCTTCTTCTGGAAGATCGAGCGCATCGGCGGCATCGTCGAGGAGCTCGTGGAGGTGGAGGGCATGCGCTCTCCGAGCGCACAGCTGCGCATCGCCCCCACGGGGGAGATCCTGCTGGTCTCGACCCACGAGCAGCTCCTGGGGGGCTCGACCGGACAGCGCTACATGGGCTGCAGCTTCCCCGCCGACGGGGCTTACCGGTCGGTGCTCCAGCGGGAGGCGATGAAGGTCGGGGCCGTGCTCCGGGACAAGGGCGTCATCAGCCGCTTCGGCGTCGACTTCCTGACCTGGAAGGAGGACGGCCGCTGGCGTTGCTCCGCCATCGAGATCAACCTGCGGATGGGGGGCACGACCTTCCCCTTCCTGGCCCTCGAGTTCCTGACCTCGGGCGAGCTGTCGGAGGAGGACGGCCTCTTCCGCACGGCGCGCGGGGACGAGAGGTACTACGTGGCCACCGACGCCCTGACCTCCGACCGCTATCGGGGCCTCCTGCCCGAGGACCTCATCGACCTGGCGATCGAGGACCACCTCCTGTTCGACCCCACGACCGAGACCGGCGTGCTGTTCCACATGATCGGCGCGCTCTCGGAGCACGGGAAGCTGGGGCTGATCGCGATCGGGGACTCCCCCGAGGGGGCGCGTGATCTCTTCGACCAGACCGTGCGCGACCTGGACCGCATCGGCGGCGACGGGAGCGCGAAGCTCGACTCCGGCCGCGAGTTGCCGTCGACCGTAAGGCGCATCGACTGAGGGTCGCCGGGATTGCCTGTCCCCAGTGGGACGGGTCACTCGGACTGAGTCCGCGCGCTACTGGGCTCGGACCTGCACCTTGTCGCCGATCTCGTTCAGGATGCCCTTGAGGGCGTCGAGGTCCGGGTGCCGCAGGCGCAGCCAGGCGTTGGCCATGTAGCCGTCCTCGACACCCATGGTGGGGGAGCCCGGAGGCGGCAGGTGCGTGTCGAGGATGTGCTCGCCGAAGCGGCGCTGGATCTCCTCCATGCCCTCGTAGGCAGTGATGCGACCGTCCTGGTCGGGGCGCAGGGTGATCATGGCGCCGGCGTACTGGCGCGAGGCGCGCGCCTCGGTGTGGCCGTGGCAGAGTAGCTGGGCCCACTCGCGGTAGAGGTCGAGGCCGTTGGACGCCCCGTAGATGTCCCACACGCGCACGCCCGGCGGGCGGCAGCCGATCTCGCTGAAGCGCAGGCCCTTGGGCCCGAAGAACCACTCCATGTGGGTCGGCGAGGTCTCGATCTCGAGGGCCGCGAGCACCTTGCGGCCCATCTCCCGCACCTCGTCGTAGGTGTCCTCCTCGACGCGGTTGGTGGTCACGATCTGGGGCGAGATCCAGCGCGTGCGCATGGCCTCGAGCACGCCGGGGTAGTAGTGGGAGATGAACTCGTGCACCACCTCGCCGTTCACCGAGAGCGTGTCCCAGAAGCCCTCGTGGCCCTCGACGAACTCCTCGATGGCCACCGACGCTCCCTGCGGCACGTGGGCCTCGTCCAGGGCGGCGTCGAGTTGCTCGCGGTCGTCGACCCGCGTCGTCCCCGCGGCGCCGGCGCCGGCGCGGGGCTTGACGATCAGGGGGTAGCCGATCTTCTCGGCGAACTCGTGGGCCTCCGCGACGGTGGACGCGCCCGTCGATGCGGCGGTCGGGATGCCCGCCTCCCGCAGGACCTCCTTCATGGCCGGCTTGTCGCGGCACAGCCAGGCGGTCTTGGTGGAGGTGCCGGGGATCTCGCAGGCCTCGCGCACGTGGGCCACGGGCATGATGTGGGCCTCGACGGTGGCCTCGATGCGGTCCACCCACTCGCGCCCCTGGATGTTCTCGACCGTCTCGAGCAGGGACTCGGTGTGGGTCACCGACCCCACCTGCTCGTAGCCGTGGAGCCAGCTCTTGAGCTCGGCGTCGAGGCCCTCGACCGGCGCCTCGCCGATCCCGGTCACCTTGGCCCCGACCTCCGCCAGGGCCCGCACGAAGTCCCGTTGGTTGCGGGGGAAGGAGGGTTCGACGAAGAGGACGTGCATGTCAGCTCCCGAGTCGGCGGTAGAGGTCCACGTACTTCGCGGCCTGGCTCTCCCAGGAGAAGTCCTGGGCCATGCCGTTCCGTACCAGGCTCGCCCAGGCCTCGCGATCGCGCCAGACCTCGAGGGCGTGCTCGAAGGTGTGCAGGAGGGCGTCGGGCGTGAAGTCGTAGAAGACGAAGCCCGTGCCGGTGCGGGCCTCGGGGTCCCAGCGCTCGACCGTGTCCGCCAGCCCGCCGGTGTGGCGCACGAGGGGCACGCAGCCGTAGGCCAGGCTGTACATCTGATTCAGGCCGCAGGGCTCGTAGCGCGAGGGCATCAGGAAGAGGTCCGACCCGGCCTCGATGCCGTGGGCCAGCTCCTCGGAGTAGCCGAGGTGCACGCCCACCTTGTGGGGCATGCGCTCCCGCAGCCAGCGGAAGTAGCGCTCGTGGCGCTCCTCGCCGCTGCCCAGGACGACCAGCCGCATGTCCTCGCGTTGGAGCAGCACCGAGAGCACGTCGGGCAGGAGCTCGAAGCCCTTCTGGCCCGTCATGCGCGAGACGATGCCGGCCACGATCACGTCGTCGCCCGCGGGCTCGACCTCGAGGGCCTCGAGCAGCGCGTCGCGGCAGGTCTTCTTGCCGGAGAGGTCGCTCGCGCTGAAGCTCGCCGGGATCAGCGCGTCGGCTTCCGGGCTCCACTCCGCGGGGTCGATGCCGTTGACGATGCCCACCAGGTGGTCGTCGCGGGCCTTCAGGAGCTCATCCAGCCCCATGCCGTGCTCGGGCGTCTGGATCTCCCGCGCGTAGGTCTCGCTGACCGTCGAGAGCCAGCTCGCGTGCAAGAGGCCTGTCTCGAGGAAGGAGACCTGGCCCTCTTCGAGGTGCTCCTGGTGGAAGAGCCCGCGCACCTCCTCGAGGCCCAGCTGATCGATCACCCCGGCCCCGAAGGTGCCCGTGTAGCCCAGGTTGTGGATCGAGAGCAGGGTGCGCGTGTCCGCGAAGAGCTGGTCCCAGGCGTAGGTGGTGCGCAGGTAGAGCGGCAGGAGCCCCGTGTGCCAGTCGTTGCAGTGCACCACGTCGGGGGCCCAGGCGCCCTGCTGGAAGGTCCCGAGCACCCCGCGGGTGAAGGCCGCCCAGCGCACGGGCTCGTCCGCGTCGCTGGTGTAGTAGCCCTCGCGGTGGAAGAGGGCCGGGCAGTCGAGCAGCTCGACCTCGAGGGGCGTCCCGTCCTGCCGCTCGGAGTTCGGCAGGGGCGCGGTGCGTGCCTTCAGGCGGTAGCTCTTGCCCCCGAACTCCACGTCGACCTCGGACGTCTCCCGCGAGTCGAACTCCACCTCCGGCACGCTCCGCAGGCGGCCGTAGAGAGGCAGGAACACACGTACGTCGTGCCCCTGGCGCCACAGGGTGCGGGCCAGGGCGGCGACCACGTCGGCCAGCCCGCCGGTCTTCGCGAAGGGCGCGACCTCCGCGGATACGAGGGCAATTCGGAGCGGGCGGTTCTCGGCCATGGGGGCGAGGGGTTGGGGGATCCTCCGGCGGAGGAGTGTATCCGCAAGAGCGGAGCCTCCGGCAGGGGCCGGGACATTATCCTAAGGGGCCCGCGCGCCCCTCTCCGCGGCCGCCTTCCCCCCGCCACCGCCGTGACCTCGGTCGTCTTCGTCGCCCCCTTCGGACTCGCCAGCACGATGCGCTTCGTGCAGGCCGCCGCCACCCTGCCGGACACGCGCTTCGGGCTCGTGACCCAGGAGCGCCCCGAGCAGCTGGCCGCCAAGCTGCCCCCCGAGCACCGCGAGCACGTGCAGTGCTGCGTGCGCGTGGCCGATCCCCACGACCCGGACCACCTCGAGCGGGCGCTGCGCGAGGCCTCGGCCCAGCTCGGAGGCCGGGTCGACGCCCTGCTCGCGATCCTCGAGCCCCTGCAGGAGCCCGTGGCCATCGTGCGCGAGCGCCTCGGGATCCGTGGCATGGACGTGCGCGAGGCGGAGCGCTTCCGGGACAAGTCCGTCATGAAGGAGGCCCTGCGCGCGAACGGCCTGCCCTGCGCGCGGCACTGCCTCGCGACCAACACGAGAGAGGCCCTCGAGTTCGCCGAGACCCAGCTGCCGCTGGTCGCCAAGCCGCCGGCCGGAGCGGGCGCCAAGGACACCTTCCGCGTGGACGAGCTGCGGGAGCTCGAGGCCTGGCTGCGGCGCATGCCGCCCAGCGCGGACAGGCCGCTCCTGCTCGAGGAGTTCATCTGCGGCGAGGAGCACTCCCTCGACAGCGTCTCCCTGGGCGGCGAGCACGTCTTTCACTCGATCTCGCGCTACGCGCCGACGCCCCTCGAGGTGATGGAGGCGCCCTGGCTGCAGTGGACCGTGCTCTTGCCGCGGGACGTCGACGGCCCCGAGTTCGACGCCATTCGAGAGGCGGGCCCCGCCTCCCTCGACGTGCTCGGGATGGTGACCGGCATGACCCACATGGAGTGGTTCCGGCGCGCGGACGGCTCGATCGCCATCTCCGAGGTGGCCGCGCGGCCGCCCGGTGCCCAGTTCACCAGCCTGATCTCCTACGCCCACGACCGGGACTTCTACCGGGCCTGGGCCGAGGTCTGCGTCTTCGAGCGCTTCGAGCCCCCGAGCCGGAAGTACGCCGCGGGCGGGGCCTACCTGCGCGGCCAGGGCCGCGGCCAGGTCGTCGGCCTCGAGGGCGTCGAGGAGATCCAGCGCGAGCTCGGCGACCTCGTCGTCGAGGCCAACCTGCCCCAGAGGGGCCAGCCCAAGGCCTCGAGCTACGAGGGCGAGGGCTACGTCATCCTGCGCCACCCCGAGACCGAGGTCGTGGCCGAGGGGCTGCGGCGCGTCGTCTCGACCTTGAAGGTCCACCTGGGAGCGAATTCATGAAGGTCCTGATGATCTCCCCGGGCTATCCGGCGGATCTGCAGCTGTTCACCCGTGGCCTGGCGCGCGTGGGAGCCACCGTGCTCGGCGTCGGCGACCAGCCCAAGCAAGCCCTGGCGCCCGACGTGGCCGAGGCCCTGAGCGCGTACCTGCCTGTCAAGCAGCTCTGGGACGAGGACAGCACCGTCGAGGAGATCGCCCAGTGGCTCAGCGCGAACCGCGTCGAGGTCGACCTCGTCGAGTGCCTGTGGGAGCCCGGTGTCGTGCTCGCCGCCAAGGTCCGCCAGCGCCTGGGCGTGCCCGGCCTGTCCGTCGAGCAGGCCATCCGTTTCCGGGACAAGGAGACGATGAAGGCCACCCTCGACGCGGCCGGCATCCGCACGCCCCACCACTACCGCGCCTCGACCAAGGACGAGGTGCGCGAGGCCGCCGAGAAGATCGGCTTCCCGGTCATCGTCAAGCCCATCGCCGGCGCCGGCTCCGCGGACACCTGGCCCGCCGAGTCGGGGGACGAGCTCGAGAAGGTGCTCGGCGCCATGGACCACGTGGAGGAGGTCTCGGTGGAGGAGTTCGTCCAGGGGGACGAGTTCACCTTCGACTGCATCAGCGCGAACGGCCGCGTCCTGTTCCAGAACGTCGCCTGGTACCGGCCCAAGCCCCTCTACATGCGGCTCTACCCGTGGATCTCGCCGCGCACGATCTGCTTCAAGGACCTGGAGATGGAGGAGGTCTCGATCGGCGTCGAGATGGGCCACCAGGTGCTCTCGGCCCTCGAGTTCGGTTCGGGCATGACCCACATGGAGTGGTTCCGGACGCCCGACGGCGAGGCCGTCTTCGGCGAGATCGGCGCACGCGCTCCGGGGGGCAAGCTGACCCACGGCATGAACCTCTCCTGCGACATCGACCTCTTCACCGGCTGGGCCGAGGCGGTGACGGCGGGGCGCCTGTCCCAGGACACGACCAAGAAGTTCAACGTCGGGATGGTCTTCAAGCGGGCCAAGGGCGACGGCCAGGTCGTCTCCCGCATCGAGGGTCTCGAGCCGTTGCTCGCCGAGATCGGCGAGTTCCTGCCCATCGTCGACCTCGTGTCCGTGGGCGCGCCGCGGCGCGACCACACCCGCGAGGTGACCGGCGACGGCATGATCTGCGTGCGCCACCCCGACCTGCGGACCACCATGCAATGGTGCGATCGGATCGCGGAAGAGGTCCGCGTCCTGGCGGATTGACACCGAGTAGCGAATTGAGCGAGCGAAGAGTGATCCTACTCGCCCCCCAGGGCGAGAAGCAGACCTTGAAGGACGGCGTGCACGACCTGGGTGTCGACGGTCCGGTAGCCACCGTGACCGCCGGCTGGGAGGAGCGCGAGGCGGAGGACGCGGACCTGGCGGCGCACCTGGAGTGCGGCGCGGTGAACCTCGGCCTGTGGCCGCGGGCGGAAGAGGTCTTCCGCGAGGCGCCGGGCGTGCGCGCGGTGCTCTTCGAGCGTTACGACCGCCTGCGCGAGCTGGCGAGCGTCTACCGCCTGCGCCTCGCGCCCCAGCTGGCCGCCTGCCGCGAGCTCTTCGCGCGCACGGACCCTGCTCGGCCGGACGCCCTGGTCGGCCCCGAGCTCGAGGACGCCATTGACGGCTTGCGGCGGCTCGACGCCCACCACCTGGCGCGGACGGCAGAGCTCGACCTGGAGGTCGCCGAGCGCCTGGCCGTCGAGGGCCGCGGCGCCGTCGAGCGCCACCGGGACGAGCTGCGTGCCCTGCTCGAGCCGACCCAGGCGCTCCTGGTCGCCGGCGGCCACGTGGGGGTCCTGCTCAACCGCCTGCGCCTGTTCGGCGTGCTCGAGCTGACCGCGGACAAGCCCGTGGTGGCCTGGTCCGGTGGCGCCATGGTGCTCGGCGAGCGCATCGTGCTCTTCCACGACTCCCCGCCCAGGGGCCCCGGAGATGCGGAGGTCTACGCCCCGGGCCTCGGCCTCGTGCGCGGCGTGGTGCCCCTGCCCCACGCGCGGCACCGGCTGCGGCTCGACGACCCGGCGCGGGTGGCGCTCTTCGCGCGGCGCTTCGCGCCCGACCTCTGCGTGCCCCTCGATGCGGGAGAGCGGCTCGACGGCACGACCGGCGGCGACAGCTGGGAGGCCGCCAGCCCGACACGGAAGCTGGCCGCCACCGGCGCCGTCGAGGAGGTGGCCGCGTGAGCGACGTCGGAACCATCCTCCAGGAGCTCAAGAGCGGCGACGCCGAGCGCGTGCTCGCCGAACGGGAGTTCCCGGTCGTCGTCGGGGACGGCGCGCTCTTCGTCTATCGCGGCCACGCGGACGAGGTGAAGCTGCACCACTGGATCCACGGCATCCCCTCGGCTCAGCCCTTCGAGCGCCTGAACGGCACGGACCTGTGGACCCTCGAGATGGAGGTCCAGCCCCAGGCCCGGGTCGAGTACAAGCTCGAGGTGGTCCAGGGCCAGCACCAGCAGCTCGTCCAGGACCCCCTCAACCCGAACCTGGCCCGCGACCCCTTCGGCGCGAACTCCGTCATCCAGGGAGTCGGCTACACCGAGCCCGAGTGGGCGGAAGAAGACGACCGCGCCCGCAAGGGCGAGGTGGTCGAGCGCCGCCTGCGGAGCGAGGTCTTCGGCGACGTGCGGCCCCTCTCGATCTACAAGCCGGCGCGCTTTCGGGAGACCAAGCGCTACCCGCTGCTCGTCTTCCACGACGGCCTGGACTACCTGAAGTTCACGAATCTGGCGACGGTCCTCGACAACCTGATCCACCGGCTCGAGATCCCGCCGGTGATCGCCTGCATGATCCAGTCGCCGAACCGGCTCGAGGAGTACGCGGCGAACGAGGAGCACCCGCGCTTCCTGGCCGAGGAGCTGCTGCCGCTCTTGCAGGACGAGTTCCCGTTGCTCGACGACCCCCGCGACCGCGCCCTCGTCGGCGCCAGCTTCGGCGCCGTGGCCTCCATGCACGCGGCCCTCGAGCGCCCCGGCGTCTTCGGAAAGCTCTTCCTGCAGTCGGGCTCCTTCGCCTTCACGGACATCGGTGACCACGGCCGCGGCCCGCTCTTCGACCCCGTGGTCGACTTCGTCAACGGCTACCGCCGCAAGCCGGAGATGCCTGCCGAGCGCATCTTCCTGACCTGCGGGACCTACGAGTCGCTGATCTACTACAACCGCTCGCTCCTGCCCGTCCTGCAGCGCACCGGCGCCGACGCGGAGCTGGTGGAGGTTCCGGACGGGCACAACTGGGAGAACTGGCGCGACCGGTTGCGCGAGGGGCTGACGTGGCTCTTCCCTGGTCCCCTCTGGATGGTCTACGAGTGAGCCCCCCGGCTCGGAAGGACGCGATGACGACGACACGCAGGATCGGACTCTCCCTCGGAGCGGACATCTGCTGGCCGAAGTGCTTCGAGGACATCCTCGCGCGCTGGAACCCCGAGATGAAGGTGGGCGGCGAGACGCTGCGCTTCGAGACCGGCCGCCTCGAGATCGAGCCCTTCGACCTGAAGAAGCCGGTGCAGTTCGACGTGGTGGTGGACCGCCTGACCCACTGGTACGCGAACACGCGCGAGTGGATCAAGAAGGCGATCCTGCTCGACGACCTGTACGTCTTCAACAACCCCTGGAACGTGCAGTCGATGGAGAAGCAGACCTCCTACTGCGCGATGATGCGCCTGGGGATGCCCGTGCCGGAGACGGTGCTCGTGCCGCCGAAGGAGTACGAGGAGCTGCCGGACCTGGAGCCGACCCTGTCCCAATACGCGAAGATGTTCGACCTGCCCGATGTCGCGCGGAAGCTCGGCTACCCGATCTTCATGAAGCCCTACGACGGCGGCGGCTGGGTCGGCGTGACCAAGATCGACAACGACGATGAGCTCAATGCAGCCTACGAGGAGTCGGGCAAGTTCATCATGCACCTGCAGCAGGGCATCCTGCCCTACAAGAACTTCGTGCGCTGCGTGGGCATCGGCCCCCAGGTGCGGGTGATCGAGTACGACCCGAGCGCGCCCCTGCACGAGCGCTACACCGCGGATTACAACCACCTGCCGGAGAAGGACCTCGAGGCCCTGCGCGCCACGACCCTGACGATCAACGCCTTCTTCGGCTGGGACTTCAACTCCTGCGAGTGCCTGGCGAAGGACGGCATCTGGCACCCGATCGACTTCGCCAACCCCTGCCCGGACTCCCAGGTCAACTCCCTGCACCTGCACTTCCCCTGGCTGGTGATCGCGAAGATGCGCTGGGCGATCTTCTGCGCGGCGACGCAGCGCAAGTTCCGCACCGACCTCGACTGGCAGTCCTTCTTCGAGATCGCGGACACGGACGCACCCTTCACCGAGAAGCTCGAGGCCTATGGCAAGCTCGCCCGCCAGCGCCTGCAGGCGGACGAGTTCGACGAGTTCCGCGCCGAGCACCTCGGCCCCCTGGATGAGATCGCCTGGGAGTACTTCGGCACCGACGACGCCAGGGCCGCCGTGCGCCAGAAGGTCGAGGCCCTGTTCCCCGAGCACGAGCACGACGAGTTCACCGAACGCTTCTGGCAGTCGATCCAGACCTGGCGCGACACCGAGGGAGCCGGCGCATGAGCCGCCACAGCGAGCGCTGGTACTCGGAGCGCGTGGGCCGCGAGGTCCAGGTCGTGCGCTGGGGCGAGGTCGGCACGCCCGTGGTGTTCTTCCCGACCGCCGCCGGGGACGCGGAGGAGTGCGAGCGCTTCTTGCTCGTCGACGCCCTCAGCCCCCTCCTCGAGGAGGGCCGTATCAAGCTCTACTCGGTCGACTCCGTGCCGGGCATGGTCTGGCTCAAGGAGAACAACAAGCCCCCGGTCGCCACCCGTGCCCAGGCGGGCTTCGACGCCTTCGTCGCCAACGAGCTGGTCCCCGCCATCAAGAAGGACTGCGGCGACCCCGAGGAGCTCGAGATCATCGCCACCGGCGCCTCCATCGGCGCCTACAACGCCCTGGCCGCCCTCTGTCGCCACCCCGACCTCTTTTCCACGGCCATGTGCCTCTCCGGCACCTACGAGCTCTCCAAGTTCCTCGACGGAGACATGGACGAGGCCTGGTACTTCTCCTCGCCCCTGCACTTCATCCCGGGACTGGAGGAGGGGCACCCGCTGCTCACAAAGCTCCGCGAGCGCTTCATCCTCCTCGCCCATGGCACGGGCAAGTGGGAGGACCCCAATGAGTCCTGGGACGTCGCCAAGGCCCTCGGCGACAAGGGCATCCCCAACCGCGTCGACGAGTGGGACGAGGAGTGGAACCACGACTGGCCGACCTGGCGGCGGATGTTGCCGGAGTTCCTGGGAGAGTGGCTCTCCGCCCGAGAGGGGGGGACGGAGAGCAGCACCTAGACAGGGGTTACTGGTCGGAGCCGCCCATGGGGGCGTGCTGACAGAGTCGGGGCTGCGCTGCCCTCAGCGCGCTGTCGCGTGGACCCCTCGATACGCGATTCAACCCCTCCATTGGAGGATTGGCGAACGGACCGCGGGCGTGCGGTCTGCCAACAGCGACCGGGCGGCAACTGTGCGGATCGCTGACCTCGGGCGGGCTCGACTGGCTTGAACGGCATGTCCCACGCTGGCACGCGGGTTGCGAATCCGTCGCCGCCCCACTCCGAGTCCAAGCCGCCACGAGTCGCGGTGAGAGTGGAGGACCAGAACTCCATGAAGAACGCACTCTTCAAGCCCCTCTTTCTGACCCTTCTCGCTCTTGGTGCCTGCCGAAGCACTGAAGTCGTTGAGCCCGACTGGCCGAGCTCTTTCCCGAATTCCACGAAGGGCTACACCCTCTACGGTTGGGACCGTGACGGCGAAGCCTGGTTCACACTCATCACGGGCACCAATCGCCTGAAGACCTTCGGCGAGCTCGACCTGGACGTCCCCCTGCTCGGGGACGACGGCTTCGTGCGTATACGCGTGCAGGGCGTTGAGCTCGCATCCCGGCTCCTGGCCCGCGTTCCGGATCAGGACGTGTTCGTCACCGGCCTGGACACCCAGACGCTCGCGGCGCACAGCATCCCCGCGGATGCCAGAGAACTGGACCCGGCGCTGCTCGCGTCCCTGCGCGGATCGGGAGCCCTGGCGCGCCGGTAGCGCACAGACTCAGAGACGGGCTTGGCCAGCCGCACGCTCCCTGGACCTCCACACCGGACTGACTGTCCGGCGCGCTCCCCATGCCCACGGGCTGGTGCACGCATTGGGCGAGTCCGAACGTGGGCTTCATCGCTGAGCACCCCAGGCCGGGGCGGGCGAGGTCAGAAATCACTGGGCCGCCCACGCTCCGACGGCACGACCACGATGCCGCTCTCGGTCACCGTGTAGCGCTCGCGGTCCCGGTCGAGGTCGAAGCCGATCCGTTCCCCCGGCGGGATCTCCGCCCACTTGTCGACGATCACGCGCCGCAGCTCGGCCCCCGCGCCGATCCTGACGCCGCTCAGGAGGATCGACTCCTCCACGGAGGCGCTCTCGCCGGTGTAGACCCGGTTCGAGAGGATCGAGCGGCTGATCTTGGAGCCAGAGACGATCGAGCCGTTGCAGAGGAGAGAGTCCACGACCTCCGCATGCACCGCCTCGCCGCCGTTGCCGAAGATCGTCTTGGCCGGCGGGTCGTTGTGCCAGAGGGTGTAGATGGGCCAGCTCTGGTCGTACAGGTTGAAGGCCGGGGTGACGCTGCAGAGGTCGAGGTTGGTGTCGAAGTAGGACTCGATCGTCCCCACGTCGCGCCAGTAGGGCTCGCCCCCCTCGTCGCCGGCGTTCTCGAAGGCGTGGGCCACGACGCCCTCGCCGTCGGCCACCATGCGGGGCAGGATGTCCTTGCCGAAGTCGTGGCTGGTCTCGCCCTCCAGCTCGGCGTCGGCGATCAGGCGCCGCTCGAACTCCTTGGCCTCGAAGATGTAGATGCCCATGGAGCCCAGGCAGGTGCCGGGCTCGCCGGGGATCTCGGTGCCGACCTGGGGTTTTTCCTGGAAGCCGGTGACCGCGCCCTGCGCATTCGTCTCGAGGATGCCGAAGCGGGGGGCCTCCGAGGCGGGGATCTTGACCGCGCCGATGGTGCAGGAGGCGCCGGAGGCCACGTGGTGCTGGAGCATGGCCCCGTAGTCCATCTTGTAGATGTGGTCCCCGGACAGGATCAGGACGTGCCGGGGGGCCTCCTGACGCATCAGCGTCAGGTTCTGGGTGATGGCGTCGGCCGTGCCCCGGTACCAGCGGTTCTCGTGCTCGTGCTGGGGGGGCCGGGGGGCGATGAACTGGGCCAGGCGGCGGGGCAGGAAGCCCCAGGCCAGCCGCAGGTGCTCCTCCAGGGAGTAGGCCTGGTACTGGGTCAGGACGTAGATCCGCCGCAGCCCCGAGTGGATGCAGTTCGACAGGGTGAAGTCGATGATCCGATAGGCCCCCCCGAAGGGCACCGCGGGCTTGGCGCGGCCCAGCGTGAGGGGCTTGAGGCGCTTCCCCTTCCCGCCGGCCAGGATGAAGGTGAGGGTGTCCTTGAGCTCGTGGGGGAGGTTCATGGGAGGATCTTGAAGAGCCTGGAGGGTGCGCGGGCTCCAGGTTAGCACAGGGGCCGCGGAACCCGCCGTGGGAGGTGTTCCCGGTGGCAGCGGAGGGCTAAACTGCGCCGTTCGAGTTCTCCCTTCGAACCCTCTCCGAGACCCCCCGGACTGCCCGCCATGTCCCTCCTCGAAGTGCCCTCCGGGCCCGAGACCGACGCCTCCATGCCCTTCGATCCGCCCCGCGACCTCGGCCGCGAGTGGCTGCTCACCGACGGCCGCGGAGGATTCGCCGCCTCCACGCCGGGCCTGAGCCCGACGCGCCGCTACCACGGCCTGCTCGCCGCCACCTTCGAGGGCACGGCGCAGCGCCACCTCTTCCTGTCGCGCTTCGACGAGAAGCTCGGGGGAGAGGGGCTCTCGTGCGCGCGCTACGGCGAGGAGTGGGCGCCCCGGGGCGACAGGGCCCTGGTGGAGTTCACCACCGCGCCCTGGCCGCGGACGACCTACGAGGTGGGGGGCGCTCGACTCTCCCGCGAGGTGCGCATGCTGCCCGGCGAGCGCACCGTGCTCGTGCGCTACGAGCTCTCCGGAGCCGAGGGCCCGCGCGAAATCGAGCTGCGGCCGCTCCTGCCCTTCCGGGAGACCGACGCCCTGACGGTCGAGAACGACGTCGCCGACACGACCACCGAGGAGCTCGACGGCGCCTTCGGCTGGAAGCTCTACGAGGCCCTGCCGCGGGTGCTGCTCTCCGCGAGCGCGCCCCTCGAGCTCGAGAGCGACCCCGCCTGGTACAAGGGCCTGACCTACGAGGCCGACGAGGCCCGCGGCTTCGAGGGCGCCAGTGACGAGCTGAGCCCCGCCGTGCTGCGCGCCACCCTGCAGAACGGCAAGCCCCTGACGGTCGCCGTCACCATCGAGGAGGCGCCGGCTGACCCCGATGCCCTCTGGAAGCGCACCGAGGCCTGGGCCAAGAAGCGCGGCACCAGGACCGACGTGGGCGCCCGCCTCGAGCGCGCCGCCACGCAGTTCCTCTACACCGACGAGGCCGGCCGACCCGGCGTCCTGGCGGGCTTCCCCTGGTTCGGGGAGTGGGGCCGCGACACCTTCCTCTCCCTGCCCGGCCTGACCCTGGCCCGCGGCAACGTCAAGGAGTGCGAGGCGGTCCTGCTGGGCGCCCTGCCCTTCCTGAAGGACGGCCTCTTGCCGAACATCTTCGGCACGGACGTGGCCGACAGCCACTACGGCTCCGCGGACGCGGCCCTGTGGTTTGCGCGGGCGGCCCTGCTCTTCGACCGGGCGGGCGGCTCGCGGCGAACGGTGGAGCGCAAGCTGCTGCCGGCCCTGGAGTCCATCGCCGAGAGCTACCTGGCCGGCACCGAGCTGGGTCTGAAGTTCGACGAGGACGGCATCCTCCACGCGGGCTCGCCCGAGCTGAACCCGACCTGGATGGACGCCAGGACCTCGCAGGGCCCCGTGACCCCGCGCCACGGGGCGCCGGTGGAGATCGCGGCCCTGGGCTACTCGCTCATCGCTTACCTGGACGAGTCCATCGAGGGCTGGTCCGGTCTGAAGCGGCGGGCCAAGAAGGCCTTCCTCGAGCGCTTCTGGATCGAGGAGGAGGGCTACCTGGCGGACATCTGGCGCGACGGAGAGCGCGACACCGCCGTGCGTCCGAACATGGTGCTGGCCGCGGCCCTCGAGCTCTCGCCGCTCACGAAATCCAAGCGCGCCGCGATCGTCGCCCGCGCGCGGGAGGAGCTCCTGACCCCCAAGGGCCTGCGCACGCTGACCCCGGCCCACGCCGACTACGCCTGCCGCTACGAGGGTGGCCCGGACGAGCGCGACGGCGCCTACCACCAGGGCACCGTCTGGCCCTGGCTGCTCGGCTTCTTCACCGAGGCCAGCCTGCGGGCCGGCAAGCCGACCAAGAAGCTGCGGGCCCAGCTCGCCGCGGACTGGAGCGGCCTCGAGCCGGAGCTCGACAATGCCGGCCTCGACCACGTCTCCGAGGTCTTCGACGGCGACCAACCCCAGCGACCGGCCGGCTGCTTCGCGCAGGCCTGGAACACGGCCGAGTGGTTGCGGGCCCGCAAGATGCTCGAGGAGGGCTGCGCCGGGTGAGGATCCTGATGCTCGGCTGGGAGCTCCCGCCCCGCATCTGCGGGGGGCTGGGGGTCGCGTGCCGAGGCATCGCCGGAGGCTTGAGCGAGCGCGGCCACGAGGTGCTCTTCGTGGCGCCGCGGCTCGATGGCGACGAGGACGGAGGCGGCGCTCGGCTGGTGGCTGCGGGCGAGGTGCCCCTGCCCGAGGCCGACCCCGCCGGCTCGATCGAGGACCTGCCCGAGCGCCTGCAGCTCGCGTTCCTGGAGAGTCCCTTGCAGCCCTACCAGTCCGCCGGAGCCTACGCCCGCTCGGTCGCGCGCCTGCAGCGTGAGCGGGGCAGGCGTCCGCAAACCGAGGGCGCAGCGCGTCCCTTCGAGGGGGGCTACGGCCCGCAGCTCGCGGATGAGGTGGAGCGCTACGCCCACGCCGTGGCCGAGCTGGCCCGGGACGAGCCCGTGGACGTGATCCACGCCCACGACTGGATGACCTTCCCGGCGGGGATGCTCGCGCGCCACGTGACCGGCGCGCCCTTCGTGGCCCACGTGCACTCGAGCGAGTTCGACCGCGCCGGCGATGCGCCGGACCCGGGCATCGCCGCCTTCGAGGGCGAGGGCCTGCGGCGCGCGGACAGGGTCGTGTGCGTCAGCCACTTCACCGAGGAGACGGTCGTCACCCGCTACGGCGTGGCCCACGAGAGCACCCACGTGGTGCACAACGCCCTGACCCGGCGCGAGGCCCGCGCGCGGCGCAGCGTCGCGGGCGACGGGCCGCCGACCGTGCTCTTCCTCGGCCGCCTGACGCGCCAGAAGGGGGCCTCCTTCTTCCTCGAGGCCGCCCAGCGCATCGGGGCGCAGCGCGCGGACGTGCGCTTCGTGGTCGGCGGCGACGGCGAGCTGCGCCAGGAGCTGGTGGCCCAGGCCGCCCGCCTCGGCCTCGCCGAGCGGGTCGAGTTCACCGGCTTCCTCGATACAGAGGGCGTCGAGCGGGCCTTTGCCGCGGCGGACCTGTACGTCATGCCGTCGGTCTCCGAGCCCTTCGGCCTCGTGCCCCTCGAGGCCCTCAGCATGGACACGCCGGTGATCGTGTCCAGCTCGAGCGGGGTGGCCGAGGTCCTGCCGAGCTGTCCTTGCGTCGACCACGGCGACGTGGAGGACCTGGCCCAGAAGGTGCTGTTGCTGCTCGAACGGCCGGACCTGCGCGAGTCCCTGGTGCGGGCCGGCCACGCGGAGGTGGCGCGCCTGCGCTGGGTCGACGCGGCGGCGCGCCTCGAGGGCGTGTACGAGGAGCTCCTGGTGCAGAGGATCGGCGCGTGACCTCGATCACCTTCTACTTTCAGGTGCACCAGCCGTACCGCCTCCGGCGCTACGGCTCCTCGGACATCGGCGAGGCCCACGACTACTTCGACGACGGCCTGAACGAGATGATCGCCAGGCGCGTGGCCGAGCGCTGCTACCTGCCGATGAACGCGGTCCTGAAGGAGGCCATCGACCAGACCGAGGGTCGCTTCCGCTGCGCCTTCTCGATCAGCGGCACGGCTCTGTCCCAGCTCGAGGCCTGGGTGCCCGAGGCCATCGACAGTTTCCGCGATCTCGTCGACACGGGTGCCGTCGAGATGCTGTGCGAGACGAGCCAGCACTCCCTGGCGGGCCTCGCCGACCCCGAGGAGTTCGCGCGCCAGGTGGAGTTCCAGCGCGCGACCCTCGAGCGCCTCTTCGGCGTGCGGCCGCGGGCCTTTCGTAACACCGAGCTGATCCTCGACACCGAGCTCCTGCAGCGCATCGAGGGCCTGGGCTTCGACGTGGTCGTGGGGGAGGGGGCCGAGCCGCTGCTCGGCTGGCGCACGCCGCACCTCGTCTACCGGCCCACCGGCTGCCGCGAGCTGAGCCTTCTCCTGCGGGCCTACAGCTTCTCCGACGACATCGCCTTCCGCTTCAGCAACGACGAGTGGGAGGGCTATCCGCTCTTCGCCGACGTCTTCGCAGGGTCCCTGGAGGAGGTGCCCGAGGCCGCGGCCTTCGTCGGGCTCTTCATGGACTACGAGACCTTCGGCGAGCACCAGCACGAGAGCACGGGGATCCTCGACTTCATGCGCGCCCTGCCCGGCTACGTGCTGGAGGGCGAGCGCTTTGACTTCGCCACGCCCAGCGAGGTGGCCGAGGCCCACCCGCCCCGGGCCCCGATCGCCTTCCCGAGGCCCATCTCCTGGGCCGATGCGGAGCGGGACCTCTCCGCCTGGCTCGGCAACCCCATGCAGCGGGCGGCCCACGAGGCGGTCTACGGGCTCGGCCCCTCGGCCCGGGCGGCTGCCGAATCCGGGAATCCGGCCCTCTACGAGGCCTGGCGCAAGCTGACCACCTCAGATCACACCTATTACATGTCCACCCGGCACGTCGAGGAGTCCGATGGAGACGTGCACGAGTATTTCAGCCCCTACGACACCCCCCACGACGCGTTCATCACCTACATGAACGTGGTCGAGGACCTCTCCGCGCGCCTCGCCGCCGCGGTGGGCCCCCCTGAGAGACCGCATCCGTGAAGACTCCCCCCAGCCTGTTCGAGGTCAGTTTCGAGGTCTGCAACAAGGTCGGAGGCATCTACACGGTGCTGTCGACCAAGGCTCCGACCCTCACCGAGCGCCTTGGCGACGACTACATCTGCATTGGTCCCTGGCTCCTGCACGACGCCGAGGAGAGCCCCGTGCCCTTCGAGGCGGAGCCGGGCTTCGAGTCCTTCGAGGAGAGCTGCCGCGAGATGGGCCTGCCGGTCCAGGTCGGCCGCTGGACCATCCCCGGCCGCCCGCGCACGATCCTGGTCGAGTTCTCGTCCCTGTACGAGGAGAAGGACGAGGTGCTCGCCGACCTGTGGGAGCAGTACCAGGTCGACTCCATCGAGGGTGACTGGGACTACGTGGAGCCCGTGCTCTTCGGCGTCGCCGCCGCGCGGATCATCGAGGCCTGGTGGGAGGAGCACCTCGCCCCCCAGCGCAAGCGCGCCGTGGCCCAGTTCCACGAGTGGATGACCGGCTCGGGCTTGCTCTACCTCAATCGAGCCACCGCGAGCATCGGCACGATCTTCACCACCCACGCGACCATGCTCGGCCGCGCCCTCTCCTCCCTCGGCCGCTCGCCCGAGGACGGCCTGGGCGAGGACACCGCCGAGGACCTGGCGCGCCAGCACGGGGTGACCGCGAAGCACTCGATCGAGGGCACCTGCGCGCGCGTGGCGGATGTGTTCACCACCGTCTCGACCCTGACCGCCGCCGAGGCCGAGCTCCTGCACCGCCGGGCGCCCGAGCCGGTCCTGCCCAACGGCATCGACCTGGGCGCCATCGACACCATCGCCGGGGACGCGCCCCGCGAGGAGGTGCGCGCGCGGCTGCTGCGCGTCGCCCACCAGCTCGTGGGCGAGGACGTGTCCGATGCCTGCCTGATCGCCACCTCCGGCCGCTACGAGTTCCACAACAAGGGCCTCGACCAGCTCCTCGACGCCTGCGCCAAGCTCGAGGAAGGTGCGGACGGAGAGAAGCGCCGGGCGGTGGTCTTCTTCCTCGTCCCGGCGGGTAACTCGGGCCTGCGGGCGGAGATGCGTGCGCGGGACGCCGCCGACCAGGCCTGCATCGACGGGCCCCTGGGGCTCTCGACTCACAACCTCTTCCACGAGGAGGGCGACCCGATCGTCGCTCGCTGCGCCGAGCTCGGCCTCGCCAACGAGCCCGGCTCGCGGGTCAAGGTCGTCTTCGTGCCCATCTACCTCTCCGAGCACGACGACCTCCTGGGCTTCTCCTACGAGGCGGTCGTGCGGGCCATGGACCTGACGGCCTTCCCCTCCTTCTACGAGCCTTGGGGCTACACCCCGCAAGAGAGCCTGGCTCTGGGCGTGCCGACCATCACCACCGACCACGCGGGCTTCGGGCGCTGGGTGCAGGCGACGAAGCTGGGGCCGAAGGACGGCGTGACCGTGGTCAATCGCGCCCGCCGCACCTACGAGGAGGGCGTCGACCAGCTGGTACAGGACCTCGAGGCCTTCCTGGCCAAGGGCTCCCCCGCGAGCGAGGCCGCCTGCCGGGCCACCGCCCAGCGCACGGCCTGGACCGACCTGATCGCAAACTACGACCAGGCCTTCGAGCTGGCCCTCGAGGCCGTGCAGCAGCGCCTGGTCGCCGGCGTGCCCCTGCGCCGCAAGCCGCGCCGCGCCGTGTCGCCCCGGGGCGAGGGTCGCGCGCCGCGCCTGACGCGCTTCGAGGTCTCCGCCACCTTGCCGGAGGTGCTCGCGCCCCTGCAGCGCATCGCGCGCAACTTTGCCTGGTGCTGGGATCCCGAGGGAGCGGACCTCTTCCGGGACCTCTCGCCCCAGACCTGGAGTGCCTGCGAGCACAACCCGGTGCTACTCCTGCGGCGCGCCCCTCTCAAGGACCTGGAGGCCCGCGCCGCGGACCTCGAGTACGTCGAGTGCTTGCAGCGCGTCGCCGCGCGCCTCGACGCCTACCTGGACGAGCCCCCGGCCCTGGCGCCGGAGCTCGCCGACGCCGCCTTCAGTCCGGAGCGGCCCATCGCCTACTTCTCGGCCGAGTTCGGCCTGCACGAGTCCCTGCGCATCTACTCCGGCGGCCTCGGCATCCTGGCCGGCGACCACCTCAAGTCCGCCAGCGACCTGGGCCTACCGCTGGTGGCCGTCGGTCTCTTCTACCACAAGGGCTACATGGCCCAGCGCCTGACCGCCGAGGGCGAGCAGATCGCCGACGGCCGGATCAACGATCCCCGCGACCTGGCCCTCGAGCAGGTGCTCGGTGCTGACGGCAAGCCCCTCGAGGTGCGCCTCTCGCTGCCGGGCAACGAGGTCGTCCTGCGCGCCTGGCGCGCGGAGGTGGGGCGCGTGCCGCTGTACCTGCTCGACTCGGACGTGCCCGCCAACCGCGAGGAAGACCGCGAGATCACCACGAACCTCTACGGCGGCGGCGACGCCATGCGCATCCGCCAGGAGATCGTCCTCGGGCGCGGCGGGGCGCGCCTCTTGCGGGCCCTCGGCATCCGGCCGTCGGTCTGGCACCTGAACGAGGGGCACTCGGCCTTCGCCTGCCTCGAGCGCACCGGGCGCCTCGTGCGCGAGGAGGGCCTGACCTTCGCCGAGGCCCGCGAGGTCGTGCGGGCCACGACCATCTTCACCACTCACACGCCGGTGCCCGCCGGTCACGACCGCTTCGGAGAGGACCTGCTGCGCAAGCACTTCTCCGACGTGGAGCAGTGGCTGGGCCTGCCCTGGGAGGAGTTCCTCGAGCTCGGCGTGGCCGGTGACGGGGACGAGCGCTTCAACCTGACGGCCCTGGCCCTGCAGTTCTCCTCGCGGGTCAACGGCGTCAGCGAGATCCACGGTGGCGTCTCCCGGCGCCTCCTCGGAATCTACTGGCCGGCGCTCCTCGAGGACGAGGTGCCCGTGGGTTCGATCACCAACGGGGTGCACCTGGGGAGCTGGGTCGCGCCGCGCATCGGTGCCCTGGTGGGGGCCGAGGCGCGCCCCGTGCGCGGGACGGACTTCGCGGCCCGGGCCGCGGACGTCGACCTCGCGGATCTCTGGGAGGCCCGCAGGCATGCGAAGGGCCGACTCCTGGAGCTGGTCCGCGGACGCACCCTGAAGAGCTTCCTCGAGCGCAATGACAGCCCTGCTCTGTTGAACCGCATCCTCGACGGCGCCGACGACGGGGCGCTGTGGATCGGCTTCGCGCGGCGCTTCGCGCCCTACAAGCGGGCCCACCTGGTGTTCTCGAACCGCGACCGCCTGCGGGCGCTGCTCTCGAACGAGGAGCGGCCCGTGCGCCTCCTGGTCGCAGGCAAGGCCCACCCGCGGGACGAGCACGGCCAGGCGATCCTGCGCGACATCGTGCAGCTCGCCCGCTCCGATGAGTTCGCCGGGCGCGTGGTCCTGTGCGAGGACTACGACATCGAGCTCGGCCGGGCCTTGGTGCAGGGCGTCGACGTCTGGCTCAACACACCCACCCGTGACCTGGAGGCCAGCGGAACCTCGGGCATGAAGGCCGCCGCCAACGGGGGCCTCAACCTCTCGATCGCCGACGGTTGGTGGCCCGAGGGCGCCAACGGCAAGAACGGCTGGACCATCGGTGACGACCGCGTCTACGAGGACCAGGACCTGCAGGATCAGCTCGACGCCGAGGGCCTCTACCAGCTCCTCGAGGGGCAGGTCGTGCCGCTGTTCTTCGAGCGGGATTCGAAGGACCTGCCCACGGGCTGGCTCGAGCGCGCTCGGGACTCGATCGCGACCCTGCCCCCGATCTTCGACACCGACCGCATGGTGGGCGAGTATGCCGGCACCGGGTACCTACCCCTGGCGGGGGAGGGCCGGCGCTGCGAGGACCGCAGGCGCCCCCGGGAGCGAGCGCGGCTCAAGGCGCGCCTGCGGGAGCACTTCCCCACCCTGCGGGCGAAGCAGGTGGAGGTCTCCGATCTCTCCGAGGTGCGTGTGGGAGACCTGATCGAGGCCCATGTCGAGCTCGAGCTCGGAGGCCTCGCCGGCGAGGAGGTCCTGGTCGAGCTCGTGGTCGGCCAGGTGCGCACGGGCGGGGAGCACCTCGAGGGTGGCCGCGCGGTCGTCCTGCGCCCCGTCGGCGAGACCACCTTCGAGGGCGGCTTCACCATGGACCGCAGCGGGCAGTACGCCTACGGCCTGCGGGTGCGCGCCGCCGGCGAGCTCGGGGATCCGGGCGACGCCCTGCGGGACTTCGTGCGCTGGATCGGGTGACCCCGGTCCGGCTGCACCGGAAGCTCACAACTACGGAGGGTCGCCGCTCGGTTGGTGCGGCGACGTCAGGGGCTCCGCCGTCAGAGTCACCGGAGGCGTTGCGACTCCCGCGGTCACGCTGATCGTGAGCTGGGGACCGCCCACGGGCTCCGGGGTTGCCAACTGCCTCCCGTCGAGCTCGAGGGTGAACTCCCCGTCGGGCACCTGGTGGAACTCGAATTCTCCGGTGGCGGTGGTGGTGGCGACCTTGGGGGGGCGTGGGATCTGCGCGCCGCGCTCCTTGGAGGACCACTTGAGGCGCACCCGGATCCCGTCCAGGCCCACACCGTCGAGACCCTCGACGCGCCCGCTCACCAGACTGCCCTGGTACTCGAAGGTCAGGAGCTGGATGGCCTGGTCGCTGACGTCCTTGCTGATCATCCAGTCGTGGTCGTCGCGCTGGACTGTGAACCAGTACCTGCCCTGCTCGGGCACCCGCAGCTCGAAGCGGCCCAGGACGTCGGTCTCGAGCTCCCG
>CAZQAT010000008.1:25054-28756 GCA_964591315.1 uncultured Planctomycetaceae bacterium | reverse complement strand
CCTGCTCGGGCACCCGCAGCTCGAAGCGGCCCAGGACGTCGGTCTCGAGCTCCCGACGAGGAGCATCCCTGCCAGGGCGGCCACGAGCTGAAGATCCTTGCGCTGCATGAGGGTGGAATCCGTCCAGGCTAGGCCTCTCGTCCGCCCTTGGCCATGGTCACCCGACGTTGACGTCCGCAGGACGAGCTCCGGGGTACCAGGCCCCGGCCGAAGCCGGCGACGAGGCTGGTGCCCGGGCGCCCGATCCCGCCCGTCCTGCGTCGGCACCCACGCTTCCAGGCCTTGGTGGAACGCATCGGCTTCTGAGCGCAACCGGAGGAGGTTGAGACCTTGAGCTTTCGCTCCGCGCTCCGAGAATAGTCCCGTGCAGCTCTTCGACCGGTGCCTCGCCCTGATGGGGGCGTTCTTGTTCCTGGGCTCCTGCCAGGCCACTCCCGGTGGTGACGTCTACGAGTCCGCCGAGCAGGCGACGGCCCAGGCGGACTGGGACGAGGCGGCAGGGCTCTGGTACCGGCTGCACCTGGCCGAGGGCGTCAAGCGCGAGCAGACCTACGTGGAGGCCGCCCGAGCCTTCCACGCCAACGGCGACTCGGAGGGAGCCTGCGCCCTGATCCGCCGTGGACTGCGAGACTTCCCCCGGAGTGAGTCGCTCTACGACCTGCACAGCCACATCCTCGAGGACTGCGGCTTCTCCCGCGCCGCCGAGCGCAGCTACGCCGAGCTCGTGCGCATCGCTCCGAACCACCTGGACGGGCTGATCGGGCTCGGCAGGGTGCGCATGGACCTGGACCTCGAGCGTGCCGCCGAGGAGCCCCTACGCAGGGCGGTGGCCCTCGACCACGCGTGCCTCGAACCCCAGATGCACCTGGCTCGGGTGCGCCAGACCCGCGGGGACCCGGTAGGGGCCTACGGTTGGTACACGAGCGCCATCCAGCTCGGTGCGAGGGATCCGCTCTTCCTGCTGGACGCTGCCGGCGTGGCGGACGAAGAGGTCGTCGTGCAGGCCGACCCGGCCGCTCGGGAAAAGGCCCTCGTTTGGCTCGACCTGATCCTGGCGGTCGAGCCTCAGGTCACCCTGGCCCACTTCCTGCGCGGGACGCACCTCGAGGCCCTGGGTCGCCAGGACGAGGCGACACTCAGCTACCTGCGCGCGGTCGAGACCGACCCCAGTTGCCTCTCGGCTCTGACGCGCCTGGCCTGGATCTTCGCGGACGAGGGGGACTCGGTCCGCACCCGCGAGTTCGTCGGGCGAGCCCTGGAGATCGAGGAGGACCCCACGCGTCGGGAGGAACTCGAGAAGCTGCTCGAGGAGGATCCCCAGGGCTCCCGGTAGAGGCCGTGCCCGGCTCGGCGGGTCAGGGGCCAGGCTGAGCCGCGCCCCCGCGGCTCACTCGCTCAGCGACGCGACCAGCTCGTCGAGCTTCTCGGTGATCTCCTCTGCCAGCTCGTCGCCGAAGTCCATGGCGATCACGTCGATCTCCTCGAAGGTGTAGCGCCCGCTGGCGGGGCTGTAGGGGATCCCGTACTCCCACTTGTTGCCGTCGGAGGACTCGATGACGAGCTCGATCTGCTCGTCGCCTTCCACCCGTTGACAGCTCCAGTTCACGACTTCGTACTCGGACATGCGGGCAGCCTGGTGGTTCGCGGGGGGATTCGCGGAGGACTTCGGGGGGAGTGCCGGGACGTCCGGCGCGGCCGACAGTCTAGCCCGCTTGACCCGCCCCCGCGACCCGGAGAGGATTCGGCTCTCCCGGGCCCCCACCGACGCCATGACCACCCTCGACGCCGACGCCATCTGGTTCCTCGAAGCCGCCGTCTACGACGGCCACCTGACCCTGCAGCTGGCCGAGGCCCTGCCCAGCGACACCACCGACGGCTGGATGGTGGGGGACGCCGTGGTGGAGACCCACCCCCTGGAGGTCACCGAGGCCAGCCGCTGCTACGACCTGCGCTTCGAGGCCCCCACCGCCTGGCAGGTGGTCGACGAGGAGGTCACCGGCGAGCGCGCCCCGGGTGTCCCCGTGGTCGAGCTCCTCGAGGACTCCCCCTATCTGGGGTTCATCCGCGAGAGCTGCGGCTGGTTCTCCGAGGGGGAGGGCCGAGTCCGCCACTGGCGTGTCTGGACCCTCGAGGAGGTGGTCGACGTGGTCTCCACCGCCGAGCCGAGCCTGGAGGCGGTCGAGCGGCAACCCCGCAACTAGATGGACCGCACCCGAGGTCAGGGCCGAGTTGTTCGCCGGATCGCCGCCGACGCCCGTGGCCGAGCTGTCTTCCTGGAGGGCGGCGACTGCGATCGTGTCACCCCAGATCGCGACCGCCTCACCGAAGCGGTCCCAGGCCTCGCTGCCCTGGGCGCCCCCCTGGGCGCGGGTCGCTCAGTGCACGAACAGGTAGTAGAGCTGCCCCTCGGCTCGTAGTTCTCCTGAGGCCGCTTCGGCGGCTTCGCCCACGCCCACGTAGATGTCCGCGCGGCCGGCGGTCCTGATCGCGCCGCCCGTGTCCTGGTCCAGCATGAAGCGGCTGAAGCGGGGGCCGTCGATGTAGTAGGCGCCGGGGGTGTGGGTCTCGACGAAGGTGACCGCCCCACGCGGGAAGAGGGCCTTGTCCGTGGCCAGGGTGCGGCCCGGCTCGACCTCGAGGTTCAGGCTGCCACGGGGGTTGCCGGTGATGGGCGTGAAGAAGACGTAGCGCTCGTTGCGGTCGAGGTACTCCTGCACACGCTGGGGGTTGCGGCGCGCCCAGGAGCGGATGGCGGCCAGCCCCGACTCGTTGGAGGTCAGCTCACCGGCGGCCACGAGTTCCTTGGCGAGGGATGTGTACTCGCGGCCGTTGTTACCCGCGTAGCCGAAGCGCGCCATGGAGCCACCCTCGAGGCGCACGAAGGCGGAGCCGTTGACGTGGGCGATGAAGGCGTCGAGGGGGTCGGCGAACCAGACCAGCTCGAGGCCCTGGCCGCGCAGCATCCCCGAGGCCTCGATGGCGCGGCGCTCGGGGTAGGGCTCGAGGCCGACGGCCGTGCGGCGGCCGAGGATTTCTCCCTGGGGCCCCTTCTCCAGGTCGCCGGGCAGGGCGTAGAGGGGGTGGGCGAACTCGCGATCGCCGGAGAGACGCCCCTCGAGGATCGGGGTGTAGTAGCCGGTGAAGAGCACTCCACCCCCGCGGCCGTCGTAGCCGGCGCTCTTGTAGAGGGCGAACTCATCGCGCACGGCGGACTCGAAGGCCTGCGCGCTCGACGAGGACTCCAGGAGCTCGCGGAAGAGGAGCAAGGACTCCACCGCGCGACCGTGGCTGATGCCCTCGATCGGGAAGAACTGCTTCGCGTACTCTCGGGTTGTCCACTGGATCGAGCGCTCGAGAGCCGGGATGAGGTCCGCTCGGTTCTCCCACCCCTCCCGCAGGTCGGGCCACTCCCCGGCGTCCGTGACGCGGATCAGGGCCGGCGCCCCCAAGGGCAGGGGGGCATTGAAGTCCTTCATCGGCGGTGCGCTGGCGCAGGCGCCGAGGAGGAGGGAGGCGGCGGCGAGGGGGAGGAGATCGAGGCTGCGGATCCTGGTGGGCTTCATGGTGCCACCATAGCGATCGGCGGGGGCGATCAAAGGCTGCGCCCGGCCCCCGAAAGGCGGGAGGCGGGGGCCCGGGGGGTGGCCCCGCGCCCCGCCGCGCGGTTGGGGGGGGCCCCGCGCAACCCGGCGGCGGCGAACC
>CAZQAT010000008.1:0-25044 GCA_964591315.1 uncultured Planctomycetaceae bacterium | reverse complement strand
TTTTTGTGCCACGTTTGCGAGGGGGGGGGCCTATCATTGGGGGCGCCGGGCCCCGTTTGGGGGGGTGGCGGGGCGGGGTGGGTGGCCGGGCGCCGCCTCCTGTCTGTGGTCGTGACCGCGCCTACTCGCGGATCGTCAGCACCTGGTTGGCCAGGACGTTGTTCTTGACGGTCACGGCTCCCGAGGGCCAGATCACCTTGACCTCGTCGAGCACGTAGGCGCTCCCGCAACCGAAGTGGGCCCACAGGGGCAGGCCCGTCTTGAAGGAGCCGCCCACGTGGATCACGCGGTGCATGGTCCGCCCGCCGGTGGTGACCTGGATGACCGCGCCGATCCCGTCGCGGTTCGAGGCGTTGCCCACCGGGTCGACCACGAGCCAGTGCCGGTCCACGGCGCTGGGGGTGATGTTCTCGTAGAGTCGAGTCGTGGTGGTCACGTCCCCGTAGCCCACGATCAGGTCCACGTCGCCGTCGTTGTCGAAGTCGATCGGCGCCAGGCTGCGGCCCAGGAGGTTGATACCCGCTCCAGAGCCGACCTTCGAGAAGTGGCCCGTGCCGTCGTTCTCGAAGAGCTCGGCCGCCGTGGAGGAGGCAACCGTCACCAGGTCCTCGTCCCGATCGTTGTCCAGGTCCACGAAGAGGGTTCCCCAGCCGACGCTGGTGGAGAGACCGTGGTTGAAGGTCTTGATGCCGTGGGCGGCGGCAGTGTCCGTGAAGTTTCCGTTGCCGTCGTTCTCGTAGAAGACGCCCACGTTGATGTTGGTCGAGTACAGGTCGAAGTCCCCGTCCAAGTCCGGGTCGCCCAGGCTCAGGCCCATGTCCGCACCCTGGTTGGTCGTGCCCGCCTGAACCGTGACCTCCTGGAAGACACCCGCCGGTGAGCTGCGGAAGTGGCGGTCGGTGAAGAAGTCCACCGCGCAGTGCAGGTCCGGCATCATGTCGCCGCTGAAGTCGGCCATGATCACGCTGAAGTAGCGGGTGGGGCTCGACAGGTCCGCGCCGAAGTTGGCCGTCTCGTCCGTGAAGGTGACGCCCGGGCCTTGGAGCAGGTAGTAGGCTGGGCCGCCGACGCCCGTGCCGCCGCCGTTGTGGGCGTAGAAGACGTCGAGGTCCCCGTCCAGGTCCGCGTCCGCAACGGTCAGACCGCCGAAGGGCGTGAAGCTCTGCCCCAGGGATTCCGGCGCGCCCAGGGGCACGAACTCTCGGCCACCGCGCTCGTTCATGTAGAACTCGACGGCGGTGTGCTTGGGGTGACCGTGGCCCGTCAGGGGATCCAGGAAGCGGCGGGCGGACACCAGGTCCAGGTCGCCGTCGTTGTCCATGTCGCAGAAGGTCGCCGACGAGGAGTCGTTCGCGCCGGCGGGGAAGACGAGGGAGGTCACTTCCACGAACAGCGGACCGCTCCCCCCGGCCTGCAGGATCGCGCCTCGGTTGGCGAAGATCTGGGGCTTGCGGTAGTCGGCGCCGGTGATGCAGACATCGTCCCAGCCGTCCCCGTTGATGTCGCCGATGGCGATTCCGGGCGAGATGCCCATCATCGGCACGTCGAGGCCGGAGTTGGCGGTCACCTCCTGGAAGGTGATGCCCTGGGCCGCGGCCAGAGGGGCGAGGGCCAGGGGGACGAGGAGACGAGCAGCGGCGGCGGCGGCGGGAGATAGCTGGGGGGGCATGTGGCAGGAGTCCTCTGGAGGGAGTCCAGGTGGAAGAGGACGAGGGAGGGACGGGCCCCGCTCGGATCGGGGACAGGGTCCGTTCTAAGACTATTCCAGGATCTGGGTTCTGTCGACCGGACTCGCCGTGTGGGGAGGGCCCCCGCGGGGCGCCGTGGCGCGCCGCGGGGGCCCTCCCAAGTCCTTGCAGCTGCGGGCTTTAGCCTGGATGGCCCAGAAGGCGCAGGCGCTCCTGGCGCTTCTCGGCGAAGTGCCGAATGCCCGCCAGCACGCTCTCGGGGTCGAGGCCGGCCTCCTCCTTGACCTCCTGATAGTTGCCGCCCGTGCGCCAGCGGTCGTCCTTGTCGGAGCTCAGGGCGTAGTGCTCGGCGATCTTGTGGGGCAGCCAGTCGTGCATCAGGCGCCGGGCCCCGTTGGTGATCACGGTCGAGTCGAGCCAGTCGTGGCGCGGTAGGACGCGGTCCTGGTACTCGCGGTCCTGGAGCTGGAAGAGCTCCCAGGAGATGGCGGCGACGATCTTCACATTCGGTGCGCTGCCGTCCTCGAACTGGGGCAAGAGCTCGAAGATCGTGTCCGTGGCGCTCGTGCCCTGGACCAGGATCGTGCCCTCCTTCGGCCGGTTCGGGTTGTAGTCGCGGATCACGTAGGCGCCCTTGGCCGCCTCCAGGTGCGAGGGCACGCCCAGGGCCCTGCGGTCGGGGATCGTGATGCCCGGCCGGGTCAGGTGCAGGGCGACGATCGGCACGTCCGTGGCGAGGGCCGCCGTCAGGGTCGGCGCGACCTCGTTGTGCTCCCAGGGGTAGAGGTTGATCACCTGACCCTCGGGGAAGAGCTGGGTGACGCCGGGAGCGAAGATGCCGAAGTGGGTGCGGCTGTCCTCGCAGGTCTCGGGGCCCGAGTGGCCCGCGATCCAGATCACCTTGCCGACCTTCAGGGGGCAGTCCTGGGCGAGCTGGCTGAAGAGCCGCATCATCCCGTACTTCAGGTACGAGAAGGAGCCGTAGGTCGAGCAGGCGCCCCAGTAACCGTCGTAGTGGTTCTCCGGGTCGCTCGAGAGGTTGACCGTCGCGAGTCCCACGACGAGCCCCGAGTTCGTGAACTCGGTGATCTGCTGGGGCAACTGGGCGCCTGAGGGGTTGGCGTTGCGGTCGTACCAGCCGAAGCCCGCCTCGCCGCCGAAGTCCTTGGCGAAGCCGCTGATCGAGGTCGAGTCCGCCAGGTCCGCGGAGCAGGAGAGCACCAAGGGGCGCCCCATCTCCTGCTTGGCCTTGTTGTTGAGCCAGGCTCCGAACTTGGCGAGCCCGTCCTTGTTCGCGATCTTGGTGCCGGCGGGCAGGAAGAGCTCCTCGGGCAGTCCTGCCGGGTCGAGCCAGGAGCGGTCCTCGGCCAGGTTGCGCTTGGCGATGGCCTTGAAGCCCTCGGGTTGGGTCGGCACGGACTCGCCCAGCTCCACCAGCCTGTCGGCCAGGTACTCGACCAACGCCTGGTCCTCGCGCAACACCTGGAAGACCGTCGCGAACCAGCTCTTCGACTGCTCGCGCCCGGCGTCCTCGCCCGGATCGTTCGTGTCGCCGAAGCCCTCGAACTCGACCCCGTAGGTGTCCTGGAAGTCCTTGCGGCACTTCCAGAACAGCTCGGAGTTGCGGCCGTGGGACTTGCCGTGGCTGGGGGCGTCGAAGAGGTAGTAGCCGCGGCCCTTGCGGGTCTTGGCCCACACCATGCCAGGTTTCTGGTCCGTGCTCTCGGCGTGGACCACCTCGAGCAGGGCGCGGGTCAGCTCGCCGTAGCTCTCGCCGTCCTCGGTGCCCGCCGTGCGCCAGCCGTAGGGCTCGAACCACTCCACCGGGCCACCGGCGGCGACCTCGCTGTTGGCGAAGCCGTCGATGCCGTGGTCGTTCCAGTCGAAGAGGTAGATCAGGTTGTCGAGGCCGAGCCCGTAGGCGGAGTTCTTCACCTCGTGGTGGCAGCCCGCCGTGTGGCCGCCCTCGCCCTCCATGGCGAAGACCCTCACGTCGCCCGCGCCGGAGTGCTTGAGTGCCATGGCCTCGCCCAGGGCCGCCGGCGCGCCGTGGCCCGAGGGGCCGGTGTTGAACTTGAAGAAGAGCGTCTTGCCCTCCATCTCCGCGTGCCCCGGCAGGCCGCCCCGGTGGCGCAGGGTCAGGAGGTCCTCCCAGGTGAGCTGGCGCTCGGCCGCGTTCGGCACCAGGTAGCGCTCGTCCCCGGTCTGCTCGTAGCGGATGCGCAGGGCCTCGTTGTAGACCGCGAGTAGGGCGTAGATGGCCGGATTCGTGTGTCCCGCGACCAGGACGAAGCGGTCGGCGAAGGGCAGCTCCGGCCGCCGCACGTCCCAGCGCATGGCGCCGAGGGTCAGGGACACCAGGAAGGGCACCTTCGAGCGCGAGCCCCCGGGGTGACCGCTCTGCCGCAGGTTGAGCATCAGGTCGATGCACTGGTCGACGAGGTCCCCGGTCTTCTTCCAGTGGTCGAAGTGGGGGGAGAGCGCGTCGTAGCTCGGGGCGGTCTTCAAGGTCTGCATGGGGTCCTCGCGGGGACTCGGGAAGGGCGGTGAGCCCCGCAGTATAGCGCCCGGCCCACGATTTCCGGGACGCTGCACCTCACCCCGTGGCGCGGGAGGTGTGGAGGGGTCAGTGGCGCCGGGGTCGGCGGTGGGGGTCCCCGGGAGGGCTTCGTGGGGGGCGCCCGCGGCCCTATGCTGGGAGCGTGATCCGCACCCGAGATGCCCTCCTCTTGTTGAGCGCCCTCTCGGTGGGCTGCAGTCCGCCGGAGGGCGGTGCGGCTCCCGACGTGACCGGACCCGGTGTCGAGCCGCCTCCGGCGCAGGTCGATCCGCCCAACGTGGTCGTCATCCTGACCGACGACCAGGGCTTCGGGGATCTGGGCTGCTACGGCCACCCGTCGATCCGCACGCCCCACGTCGACAGGCTCGCCGCCGAGGGGGCGCGCTTCACCTCCTTCTATGCGGGCTCGCCGGTCTGCTCGCCGTCGCGCGTTGCGCTGCTGACGGGTTGCTACCCCAAGCGCGTCGGCATGCAGGACCACGTCGTCAAGCCCGCCTCGGTCTACGGGCTGCACCCCCAGGAGGTCACCCTGGCCGAGGTCCTGAAGGAGGTCGGCTACGCGACGGGGATGGTCGGCAAGTGGCACCTCGGGCACCGTCTGGGCCTCCTGCCCCTGGATCAGGGCTTCGACACCTGGTTTGGCGTGCCCTACTCGAACGACATGTCGCGCGCTCACCGGTCCGAGGGCGACCCCTACGCCTTCCACCTGCCCCTCATCCGCGACCGGGAGGTGGTCGAGTGGGAGCCTGACCAGCGCCAGCTCACGCGCCGCTACACCGAGGCCGCGGTGGAGTTCATCGACGCGCACCACGGCGAGCGCTTCTTCCTCTACCTGGCGCACTCGATGCCGCACACGCCGCTGGTGGCCTCGGAGGACTTCGCTGGGCGCAGCGCGGCCGGGCTCTACGGGGACGTGATCGAGGAGCTCGACTGGAGCACCGGTGAGGTGGTTGACGCCCTCGAGCGGCACGGGATCCTGGACGAGACCCTGGTGCTCTTCCTCTCCGACAACGGCCCGAACGTGAAGAGGGCGGGCCAGGGGGGAAGCGCCGGCGACCTGCGCGGCGGCAAGGGCATGGACACCGAGGGCGGCCACCGGGTGCCCGCCGTGCTGCGCTTCCCGGCGCTCGTGCCAGCGGCCACGGTCAGCGACGAGCTGCTGACCGCCATGGACGTGCTGCCCACTGTCGCTTCACTCGCGGGGACGGAGCTTCCGCCGCGGGAGCTCGACGGCCACGACGTGCGCGCGCAGTGGTCGGGGAAGACGGGCCCGGAGCGGCCCTACCTCTACTACGGCCGGCGCGGTGGCCTGCAGGGCATCCGGCGCGGGAGCTGGAAGCTCTCCCTGCTCGACGGCGCCCTCTACGACCTCGACGCGGATCCGGGGGAGGACCGGGACCTGGCGCGGGAGCAGACCGCGATCGCCGAGGAGCTGGGGGCCCTGGCCCGCGAGCTCGACGCGGGCATCGAAGGGGCGAAGCGGCCCGTGAAGGTCGTGAACGGCGAGCTCTTCGACCCCGTGGAGGCCCGCTGAGCCCTCAGGCCTCCGGCGGTCCGAAGCCCTCCCGGTAGTCGCGTCCGACGAGCTCGCGTGTCGCCCGCATGTTGCCGTCGAACTGCATCTTGTCGTGGTTCCAGCGCAGCTCCTGGCCGGGGAAGCGGGCGGCCTTGGCGCCGAGCAAGGCCGCCTCGGTGATGCGCACGCCGTCCTTGAAGGGGGTGCGCAGCTCGGTCTTCACGCCGTTGATGTTGTCCACCCAGGCGTGCCAGTGGTTGAGCTGGGGGAAGGGCGGCAGGCCGGGCATCTCGAGGCCGGGGGTGAGCTTGCCCTCGCGCCAGACCTTGCAGTCGCCGCCGGCCGTGAGGGTCAGGACGCCGCCCTCGCAGACGACGACGGTCATGTTCTTGTCGCCCCACTGCCCCGCCGGCAGCCCCAGGGCCGCGCGCGAAGGCGCCTGGTTGCGGTCGCTGTAGTGGATCGGGAAGTGCTTGCGGGCGAAGTTGTCGGAGTCGACGGCGTAGGTGATCGTGGCGCGACAGGGGTACCAGTGGAAGCGGTCGGCGGCCTTGGGGGTGTGCGTCACGACGGCGATCGGGTTCGCGAGCTCGTCGTAGCCGAAAAAGATCACGTCGAGCACGTGCACGCCCCAGTCGCCCAGGCCGCCGGTGCCGAAGTCCCACCAGGAGCGCCAGCGCGCGGGCACGATCATGTCGCGGTAGGGCTGCTCCTCGCAGGGACCGAGCCACAGGTTCCAGTCCAGCCCCGCGGGCGGGTCGACGGGGTCGCTGACCTCGCCGTCGAAGTTGAAGTAGTTGCCCTGGTTGGGGGCCCCCGTCCAGGCGTAGGCCTCGACCGCCTTACCGAGCACGCCCGAGCGCAGGATCTCGACCGCGGCGCGCCGGCCGGGGAAGACCATGCGCTGGTTGCCGGTCTGGGTCACGAGCTGCGGGTTGGCCGCGATCGCGCGCTCGATCAGGATGAGCTCCTCGAGCTGCTGCACCAGTGGCTTCTGGCCGTAGACGTGCTTCCCGTGCGCCAGCGCCGTGAGCATGATCGGCCCGTGGGTGTGGTCGGGCGTGGCGACGATGACCGCGTCGAACTCGTCCGCGTGGTTGGCGAAGGCCTCGCGGTAGTCCTTGCAGGTGAAGGCGCCGGGGTGCTCGTTCTTGGCCCGGGCCAGGTAGTCCGCGTCCACGTCGCACAGGCCGACGATCTCCGCGTTCGGGTGGTCGTTGACCTCCCGGCGGTCCCGCGCGCCGATCGTGCCGACGACGCCGATCGAGAGCACGCCGATCTTGGCCCCGGCCCTCCCGGCGGCCGGGCGCGCCAGGCCGAAGGTCGCCATTCCGAGCCCGGCGGCGCCGGTGGTGAAGAGGAACTCGCGTCGGGAGTGGTTCTTGCTCATGGCGTGCGTCTCATGGTCGGGGCTGCGTTGCACCGAGCAGCATACTCCGACCTCGTCCCGCCCGAATCCAGAAAGGGGCGCCGTCCAGCACCTCAGCCGGGGCGACCGCGGGCGCGGCTCAGCGTGCGCCGGACGGATCCGGCCACTTCACCTTCTCGGGCGCGATCACGCTGGGCTTCGCCTCGCCCGGGAACCCCTCGGGTTGCGTGAGCGTGACCTTCCCGGTCGCGGCCCACTCGGTCCCACGGGCGAGGACCGTCTGGAAGCCCACACAGTGCACGGCGTCCTTGGCGCCCACGTGGCCCATCGGCGTGTGGAAGACACGGCCCTTCTCGTACTCGATCGTCATCGCCATGGGCTCCCGGCGCTGTGTCTTGCCGGAGAAGGCGGAGGCCAGGACGGTGACCTCCTCGCAGGGGCCGCGCAGGGAGTCGTAGAGCTCGTCCTCGGCGTGCATCCAGCGCTCGGGAAGGCCCGCGAGGATCGGGTGCTTCGGCTCGTGGGTCTCGATCGCGAAGGCGTGCACGGGGCCGTGGCTACCGCTCGCCCCGTCGGGCGCGGGGTCCGTGGTCCAGGCTCCTTCCGCGAAGCGCAGGTGCTTGCCGTGCTCCGGGGTCCGCCTGCCCCAGCCGCCGACCGCGATCATGCGGTTGTAGGCGGGCCAGTCCGTCGAGGAGTTGTCTGCCGCGTGGACCACGACGAAGCCCCCGCCGGAGGCGACGTACTCCTCGAAGTCCGCGCGGAAGCGCTTCGAGAACAGGCACTGGCCCCCGTCATTGAAGTTGGAGAGGACCACGTCGAAGGCATCGAAGTCCGGCAGGAAGGCGTCCCAGGCCGCCTTGTCCTCGCGCTTACCCGGAGAGGTGGCGACCTTCACGGTGAAGCGCCCGCAGGCCTCGAGGGTCGCGCGCGTGGCCCGGGTGGTCTCCTTCCAGTTGTGGTTGTTCTGCCCGTCGAGGATGAGTACGCGCAGTTTCTCAGGCTGGGCCTCCTGGGCGAAGGACGAGCAGATCGAGACGAGCAGCGCGGTGAACAGGATTCTGAGCATGGCCTTGGACCTCCGCGGGCCATTGGACAGAGCACAGGCGACCGCCGCAACCTGCCACCTCGTGGTCCTGCCGGAGGAACCGGCGCGGCGCAGTGATGGGCTGCCCCGTGCCCCGGCCCGGCGGCTAGTCCTCCCAGAAGCGCGAGAGCCGGTCCAGCGCCGCCTGGGTGTCGTAGCGGGAGTTGCCGTAGCGGTAGGCGCGGTACAGAGTGCGCAGGGCCGAGGTCTCGTCCGGGTCTTCCAGCTTGGTCGTGCGCAGGACCGGGAAGATGGCGCGCCACATCCAGCCCGACTGGCGCCGGCCGAGGTTCACCTGGCCCGCCGTGGCGAGGACGTTGACGGCCAGGGATGCCTGGACCTCGGCGTCTTCCTCGTTGCGCAGGGCGCGCAGGAGGATGCGTTGGATATCCCGAGAGTGCAGCTTCCAGGTTCCGCGGGAGGCGGCCAGGCGCTGGCCGGTGTCGCCCTCCTTCAGGAGCTGGAGCCACTCGGCGGGGGTCTCGTCGTCGAGGGTACGGTCGAGGCGCCGGCGGGCCTGGGCGAGCGTGTCGCCTCCTGATTGGTAATGGGCCAGGAGCCTGCGCCAGTCGAGCTCGCCCACTTCACGGTAGAGGTCGAAGACGATCGCCCATCCCACGAAGTGAACGAGGACGTTGTCACGCACCGAGTGGGACTCGCCCGAGCTGACCTCGAGCAGGCGCGCCAGCTGTACGTCGTCGAGGCGTTGCTCCCGTAGCTCCCGCCAGGGCCAGCAGGCGAAGCCGTCCACCACCCACTCGTCCCCGTGCAGGGTGCCGTCGCCGAGGATCATGGCGAAGCCCTCCTCGAACCAGAGGGGCAGCTCGTCCGGCTCCTCGGCCAGGCGCGCGTGCACCAGCTCGTGCACGGCGGTGCCCACGTCGGTGGTGCCCACGAAGACCCCCGAGGGGCTGAAGAGGCTGCCGTCCCCGCGGGCGTGGAAGGCGCGCACCCGTGCGGGGCCGATTCCGGGCACGTGGTTGATGGTCCCGTCCTCGGAGGTCGTGATGCGGCCCTTGGCGCCGTCCTGCATCTCGACCCCGCCGTGCCAGGCGTGGACCTTGACCACGTCCTCGAACTCGCCCATGTAGGCCTCGACGGCGGAGAAAGCGGGCTCGAGGGCAGCCACGAACTCCTCTCTGGCGACGGGCTCGCTCGACTGCACGTAGAGGGCCCAGCCCTCGTACTTCTCCGCCACGTGCCAGTTGGTGCAGCCCGTGTGCGCGAAGGCAGTCAGGGCCAGCAGTGTGGGGAGGAGGGGGCGAGAGAGGGACATGCGAGACCGCTTGATTGTGGCGGAGCCGGGGTTCTCCGCCCGGTCCGGGGTATATGATAAACGACCCCGCCCAGAGGGCTAGACCCGCAGTGGGGGACTACTCCAACTCTCGTTGCACCCGGATTTCCTGACGCGCCGATCCGCTGGCGCCCCCCTACGACTCCATGGCCGATTTCCGACTCGAGCTCGACGCCCCCAACAACATCGTGATGGTCATGGTGGTCGAGGCTGATGGGAGCGAGCACGACTACCAGTTCGACTTCGACCCGCGTTCGGGCCGCTGGGAGTTCGCCGAGAGGGACCTCCTCGAGCGGGACTTCGGCGAGGACTGGGTCGAGGACTTCGAGGAGAAGGTCGAGGCGATGATCCAGGGGGCCATCGCCGACAACCAATAGACGTCGACCCTCGGATGGGAGCCTCGATCGACCGACTCTTCGTGCTCGTGCTCGACTCCCTGGGGGTCGGAGCCCTTCCGGATGCGGCCGACTTCGATGACGAGGGCGCCCACACCCTCGACCACCTGGTACAGGCCGCGGGCGGCCTCGACGCCCCCCGCCTGCTGGAGCTCGGGCTCGGCAACATCGAGGGTGTCAGCGCCGTCCCTGCCGCCGCGGCGCCCGCCGGGGCCTTCGGACGTTGCCTCGAGGCCTCTCCGGGCAAGGACACCTCGACGGGGCACTGGGAGATGATGGGTTGCCCCCTCGATGTGGCCTTCCCCGTCTTTCCGGACGGCTTCCCGCCGGAGATCCTCGAGCCCTTCCTCGAGCGCACGGGGCTCCCCGGCGTGCTCAGCAACCGTCCGGCCTCGGGTACGACCGTGATCGAGGAGCTGGGCGTCGAGCACATCGAGACCGGCAAGCCGATCGTCTACACCAGCGCGGACTCGGTCTTCCAGGTGGCCGCCCACGAGGAGCACTTCGGGCTCGAGCGGCTGTACGAGGTCTGCCGCGTGGCCCGCGAGATCCTCGTGCCCCACGGCGTCGGGCGCGTCATCGCCCGGCCCTTCGTCGGTGAGCCGGGGAGCTTCCAGCGAACCTACAACCGCAAGGACTACTCCCTCGAGCCTCCGAGCGACACCGCGCTCGACCTGTTGCGACGCGCGGACGTACCGGTGCTCGGGGTGGGGAAGATCTCCGACATCTTCGCCGGCCGCGGGCTCTCGGAGGATCACCACACCGAGGGCAACCAGGACGGCATGCGGCGCACCATCGAGTTGGCGCGGGGCGGTGGGTTCGAGCGCGGGCTGCTGTTCCTCAACCTGGTGGACTTCGACATGCTCTACGGCCACCGGCGTGACCCGCTGGGCTATCGCCGGGCCCTGGAGGAGTTCGACGTGGCCCTGCGCGAGCTCGAGACGACACTCGGTCCTCGCGACCTCGTGATCCTCTGTGCCGACCACGGCAACGACCCGACCCACGCCGTGACCACCGACCACACCCGCGAGTTCACGCCGGTGATCGTGACGGGGCCTGCGACGAGGGCGGGGGTTGATCTCGGTACGCGGGCCTCCATGGCGGACATCGGCGCCACGGTCTGCGAGGCCCTGGGGGCAACCGCCCCCGGCGCCGGCACGTCCTTCCTGGCGGAGGCGGCGGCGGTCTGATGGATGTCCGCGACGTGCTCGCCGCCAAGCGGGACGGCGGGGTCCTCTCCAAGGAGGGCATCGAGCACTTCATCTCCGGCTACGTGGCGGGAGAGATCGAGGAGTACCAGGCCGCCGCACTGCTGTGCGCCATCTACATCCATGGCATGGAGCCCGAGGAGCTGGTGCACTGGACCCACGCCATGCTGTACTCGGGCCGGGTGATCGACCTGGGTGACCTGGGCCGTCCCACCTGCGACAAGCACTCCACGGGCGGGGTGGGAGACAAGGCCTCCCTGCCCCTCGCGCCGGCGGTGGCGGCCTGCGGGGTGGCGGTGCCGATGATCTCGGGGCGCGGACTCGGGCACACGGGCGGCACCCTCGACAAGCTCGAGTCGATCCCCGGCTTCCGCACGGTCCTCGACGAGGGAGAGTTCCGCGCGGCCCTGGAGGCGACGGGTGTGGCCCTCGCGGCCCAGACCGAGGATCTCGTGCCCGCGGACCGCAAGCTCTACGCCCTGCGGGACGTGACCGGGCTCGTGTCGTCGATCCCCCTGATCGCCTCCTCGATCATGTCGAAGAAGCTGGCGGAGGGGGCGGCAGGGCTGGTGCTCGACGTGAAGTTCGGCAGCGGAGCTTTCCTGCCGGACGTGCAAGAGGGGCGACGTCTGGCGGAGGCGATGCTCTCGATCGCCCACGGCATGGGGGTCGAAGCGCGCGTGGTCCAGACGGCCATGGACCGCCCCCTGGGCCGCACGGTGGGGCACACCCTCGAGGTGATCGAGAGTCTCGAGTGCCTGCGTGGAGACGGGCCGGCGGACCTGCGCGAGCTCGTCTGCGTGCTGGGCGGCGAGATGCTCGTCCTGGCCGGCGTCGAGGCGAGTATCGAGTCGGGCGAGGCGCGCATCGCGTCGGCCCTCGACGACGGCTCGGCCCTCGACTGCTTCGAGCGCATCTGCGAACAGCAAGGGGCCCGCCCCGGCACCTGGTACGACGAGGCCGGCGACCCCGAGGGCACTGAGCGCCACGAGTGGTGCGCCGATCTCGGCGGCGTCCTGCGCTTCGAGGACCTGCGCGAGGTGGGGCACGCCGTGGCCGACCTTGGCGGCGGGCGGCGCAGCATGAGCGATCGAATCGACCCCGGGGTCGGATTGGTGTGGCACGTCGAAGCCGGCGAGGCGGTCGAGGCCGGTCAGCCTCTCTGCACCCTGCACCACCGCGGTGGACGCGGGCTCGAGGCCGCTCTCGCGCGACTCCAGCGCGGTGTCGAGATCACCCCGGACTACACGCCCTCGCCTCTCGTGCTGGCTCGCATCTGAACCCCGCTCCTCAGCTGCGGCCTCCTGAGGGGGCCGCGAGCATGGAGCATGACCCGAAGCCACGCAGAATCTCGGCGGATCGTCCCGCTCGGCCTCACCAACCGGGAGGTCTCGATCAGGCCGCCCTTGCGCCCTGGAGGGCCGCTCGCTTCCATGTAGGCCCGCGTCCTCGCCCCCTCGCCCATGCAAATCGCCCACGGACTCCTCGGTCTCGCCTTCTTCTGCTTCGTGGCGTGGCTCATGTCGTCCCACCGCAACCGGTTCCCGTGGCGCATCGTCATCGGAGGCCTCCTGGCCCAGCTCCTGTTCGCCGGGGTGTTCCTGGGCACGGGCGCGGGCCTCTCGATCTTCGACGGGGCGGCGCGGCTCGTCACGAAGCTGATCTCCATGGCCGAGCCCGGAGCGGAGATGGTCTTCGGCGTGCTGGCCAAGCCCAGTGTCATGGCGGAGAAGCTCGGCGGAGAGCACGCCTTCATCTTCTCCTTCGCCGGCTCGGGGCTCGTTGCGATCATCTTCTTCTCGGCCCTGATGAGCGTGCTGTACCACCTGGGCGTGATGCAGCTCCTGGTGTGGGCTCTGGCCAAGCTGATGTCCTGGATGCTCGGCGTCTCCGGCGCCGAGTCCATGTCGATGGCGGCCAACGTCTTCGTGGGCCAGACCGAGGCGCCCCTGGTGGTCAAGCCCTACATCCCCGAGATGAGCATCTCGGAGCTGAACGCGATGATGACCGGCGGCTTCGCCACCATCGCCGGCTCGGTGCTCGCGGTCTACGTGGGCTTCATCGGCGAGGAGTATGGGTCCCACCTCCTGACCGCATCGGTCCTGTCGGCGCCGGCGGCCTTCGTGATGGCCAAGATCATGCTGCCGGAGACCGGGACGCCGGTGACCTCGGGCAACGTCCCTCTGCGCTTCGACAAGAGCGCGAACAACCTGATCGAGGCTGCCGCCAACGGCACCAGCGACGGGCTCAAGCTGTGGTTGAACGTGATCGCCATGCTGATCGCCTTCATCGCCCTGGTGAACCTGGTCAACTGGCCCCTGGGCGCCCTCGGCAACTACTTCGGGATGGAGCAGACCCTGGACCTGAACTGGGTCTTCGGGCAGCTCTTCGCGCCTATCGCCTGGATCATGGGCGTCGAGGGCTGGCACGACTGCCAGCTCTTCGGGTCGCTCCTGGGCACCAAGGTCGCGGTCAACGAGTTCGTGGCCTTCGACCAGCTCGTCAAGTTCCTGCCCGGCGGCGAGAACGAGGGCGCCTTCGAGCACGCGCGCTCGGCCCAGATGGCGGCCTACGCCCTGTGCGGCTTTGCCAACTTCGCCTCGATCGGGATCCAGATGGGTGGCATCACGCCCCTGGCCCCCGACCGCAAGGCCGACATTGCGCGTCTCGCCCTGCGGGCCATGGTCGGAGGAGCCTTCGCCTCCTGGATGACCGCCTCGGTGGCGGGCATGTTCCTGTAGACTCCGCGCCATGCCCGACGCCGAGCTGGAAGCCCGCGCAGCGCTCGTCGCAGAGCTCGCTGCCCGCGACGTGAGCCGCGCGCGAATGGCCTTCGTCCTGGGCTCGGGCCTGGGTGGCTTCGCCGAGCGCATCGAAGAGGCCCAGGTGATTCCCTACGCGGAGTTGGAGTGGATGCCGAAGAGCACCGTCCCCGGCCACGCAGGAGAGCTCGTGGTGGGGGAGCTGGCGGGCGTCACGGTGGTGGCCCAGAAGGGCCGCGTGCACCTCTACGAAGGGCACTCCGCGTGCACCGTCACGCGCTGCGTGCGCGCCCTGGCGGAGCTCGGCGTCGAGGAGCTGGTGCTGACCAACGCGGCCGGCGGCATCGAGCCCGACTGGGAGGTGCCGGCCCTGATGCACATCACCGACCACCTGAACTTTCAGGGCACGACGGCCCTGAAGCGCGCCGAGGCGCGCCTCGGAGGCGTCTACGACGAGGGGTTGGCCGCTCAGCTGCACGCCGCCGCCGCCGCCAGCGGCGTCGAGCTGCACCGGGGCGTCTACGCCGCCCTGTCCGGCCCGGCCTACGAGACCCCGGCGGAGATCCGCATGCTGCGTGCCTACGGCGTCAGCGCCGTGGGCATGAGCACCGCCCAGGAGGCCTGCGCGGCGCGGGCGGCGGGCATGCGGGTGGCGGCGATCTCGACCATCACCAACCCCGCGGCGGGCATCTCGGAGACCCCCTTGAACCACGCGGAGGTCGTGGAGGCCGGCCGCATCGCCGCCGACCGCTTCTGTGAGCTGTTGACGGCCTTCGTCGCAGGGCGGAAGGCCTGACGAGCCTGGCGGCGGGCTCTCGCGGATCTTACCCATCTGGATGGCACATCTGGCTTAGGCTGGAGGTCCAACAAGCCTCTCGCACCTCAGGCCCCATCCAGGAACAGAATGCTCGCCCTCACCATCGGACTGTTCGCGTCCCTCGCCCCCGCCGGTCAGGAGGTCTTCACCCCGCCCCAGCGCCTGGAGGGCCTGTCGCCCCTCGGCAGCAAGCCCGTCGTGACCCGGCTCGCCGACGACAGCCACCCCACGCGGGTGGAGGTCAAGTTCGCCGACGGGTCCGGCGTGCGCCTGGTGGACGGGGTGTTCGTGGCTGGTTCTCCCGAGGTCGCGGCTCTGGACGCCTACCTCGACGGTGTCGGCGCCGAGCGCCGGCGGATCTTCTCCCAGTCGGACGCCTGGCTGACCGGCTTCCGCCTGCAGGGCGAGGCGCGCGGCGGAAAGCCGCTGCACGACCTGACCCTCTTCTACGGGATCGACCTGCCGGCCGGGAGCGACCTGGGCGCGGTCTGTGACGCCCTCAACGCCTTCGGCGTGGTCGAGCTGGCCTACCCGCTGCCGACCGTCGACGACCCGGTCATCGCGCCCCTGCCCGCGGCCGCCGGAGCCACGCCCGACTACGAGTTTCTCCAGGGCTACCGCGGTCCCGCCCCCTTTGGGGTCGACGCGGACTACGGCAACACCTTCAGCGGCGGCAGCGGCCGCGGCATCACGATCGCGGACGTGGAGACCGGCTGGACCGACAACCACGAGGACATCGCCCACAAGGCCCAGGGCAACTTCGTCGGTCTGCCCAACGCGCCCTACCCCTGGGACCACGGCACGGCGGTGCTCGGCGAGCTCGTGGGCGAGGACAACGGCTCGGGCGTGCGGGGGATCGTCTACGACTGTGACGTGCTCATGTCGACCCACCAGGGCTTCAGCAGCAACATCCCCACCGCCACCATGAACGCCATCGCGGCCGTGGGCCCTGGGGACGCCGTGGTCATGGAGGTGCAGTGCTCCGGCGGGCCGCCGAGCCCCTACCCCTGCGAGTACGTGGCCTCCACCTTCTCTTCGGTAGAGGCGGCCACGGCCAACGGCATCCACGTCTTCGCGGCCGCCGGGAACGGCGGCAACGACCTCGACCAGTCGGCCTACGGAGGCCTGTTCGACCGCAACGTACGTGACTCCGGGGCGGTGATTGTGGGGGCCTCCAACGGCGTCATCCTCTCGACGGCGGGGTTCTCGAACTACGGGTCGCGTCTCGATGCCCATGGATGGGGGTTCGACGTGACCACCACGGCCTACGGCGACCTGCAGGGCGGGCCGGTGACCGAGCAGTACACGGCCTCCTTCTCGGGCACCTCGAGCGCCACGCCCATCGTGACCGGCGCGGGGCTGATCCTGAACGGCATCCAGCTCTCGGTGCACGGCACGCCCCTCGACCCGCTCGTCCTGCGCAACCTCCTGACGGCCACCGGGACGCCCCAGACCTCCGGCGGCTACATCGGACCGCGCCCGAACGTGCGGGCGGCCATCGCGGCTCTCAACCTGCCGCGCATCGAGGTGTCCGGGAACCTGGTGCCCGGCGGCAGCTACTCCGTCTCTTCCCGGGGCCCGGTGGGGGCCGCCTACGCCCTCGTCTTCGGCCCGAGCCTGCGCAACGACCGCTGGCTGTCCCCCTGGGGCGAGTTCTTCCTGGCGGATCCCTGGACCCGCGTCGACTCGGGCGTGATCCCGGCCTCGGGCTTCGCGAGCCTGATCGACACGATCCCCAACGACGGCACCCTCTCGGGGACCACCTACGGCTACTTCCAGGGCTGGCAGCGTTATCCCGGGACGAACGGCGGCTCCCTCGCGAACTACGCGCCGGTGGACGTGCGGTAGAGGCGGCACCTCTCAGCGCTGCGTGACTCCCGCCTCCGGGGATGGGCGCAATCGGAGGGCCGCCCACCCCGCCCTGATCCGTGGTGGAGCGCCCCGGAGGTGAGTTTCTTGGCTCAGTCGGCCGATTCGGTGGCCCCGAGGGACCCTCTCGCCTGCGGAGTCTATTCTGAGCGACCGCTGCCTTGACGGGCGGCGGGACCGCCTCACACTCACCCACCGCACCGCCCCCGGCGAGCCCGCCGTATCCCTCAACCTGGTCTTCCAACGCCAGGCGGGCCTGGCCGCGCCCAGCTGGCGGAGGTCCAGGCCCTCGCGTCCTACAACCGCGCTCTCGCCTTCCTGCACCGCGCCATCGGTGGCGGCCTGCGCGCCGAGCGCATCGAGATCGAACGACGATGACTCACGGAGCCCACGAACACCCGAGCGACGCCCGCAACGACAAGGTCCTCGTCGACCTCAACGGAGAGCTGGTGCCCAAGGCCCAGGCCACCGTCTCGATCCTCGACAGCGGCTTCATCCTGGGCGACGGCATCTGGGAAGGTCTGCGGCTGCACGAGGGCCGTATCGCCTTCCTGGATCGTCACCTGCGGCGCCTCTTCGACGCCGCGCGAGCGATCGACCTGGACCTCGGGCTCACGCCCGACGAGCTGACCGCGCGCCTGGCGCGGGTGCTGTCGGCCAACGGGATGTGGGACCACGTGCACCTGCGCCTGATGGTCTCCCGGGGCGTCAAGTCGACGCCCTACCAGGACCCGCGGGCCACGGTCACCCCGCCGACGGTCGTGATCCTGCCGGAGTACAAGGAGCCGACCGATGCGCTCTACGGGAAGGGGCTGTCGCTGTTCACGGTCCACGTGCGCCGGGGCCGACCGGACGTGCAGGACCCGCGCCTCAACACCCACTCCAAGCACAACTGCATCCAGGCCTGCATCCAGGCCGCCAAGGCGGGGGCCGACGAGGGGCTGATGCTCGACCCCCAGGGTTTCGTGGCGACCTGCAACTCGACCCACTTCTTCATCGTGCGGGGCGGTGAGGTCTGGACCTCCACGGGCAACTACTGCCTGGACGGCATCACCCGCGGGACCGTGATCGACGTGGCGCGCGATGCCGGGATCCCGGTCTTCGAGCGCAACTTCAGCCTCTCGGACGTCTACGGCGCCGACGAGGTCTTCGTCACGGGGACCTTCGCGGGGCTCGTCTCGGTGGGGTCCGTGGACGGCCGGAGCTTCCCGGGGCCCTACCCCGGGCCGATGGTGGAGCGGCTCCAGGGGCTCTACAGGGAGCGCATCGCCGCCGAGCCGCCCCTGCCGGGCCTCGAGCGCGGCTGATCGTCCCACGGAGGGGCCCCCCTTCGCGGCCGAACTCGCTATCGTCTGCCGGCCATGTCCGACGTCACTCGCATCGCCCTCTGGTCCGGGCCGCGCAACATCTCCACCGCGATGATGCGCGCCTTCGGCGGACGCGACGACTCCATCGTCGTCGACGAGCCCTTCTACGCGGCCTTCCTCAAGGGCAGCGGGCTCGTGCACCCGGTGCAAGAGGAGATCCTCGCCTCCCAGCCCAACGACTGGCAGACGGTGGCCGAGAACATGACCGGCCCCGTTCCGGAGGGCGTGCGGGTCTTCTACCAGAAGCAGATGGCCCACCACATGCTGGCGGAGTTCGGGCGCGACTGGATCGGCGTCCTGAGCAACGGCTTCTTGATCCGCGAGCCCCGGGCGATGCTCTCGAGCTACGTGCTCAAGCGCGAGCAACCGACCCTCGAGGACCTGGGCTTCCCCCAGCAGGTGGAGCTCTACGACTGGCTGCTCGAGCGAACGGGCGAGGCGCCGCCGGTGGTCGACTCGCGCCAGGTGCTCGAGGACCCGCGGGGTGCTCTGACCGCTCTCTGCGAGGCCTTCGGGATCGAGTTCCAGGAGTCCATGCTGAGCTGGCCCCCGGGCAAGCACGAGACCGATGGGGTCTGGGCCGACCACTGGTACGACGCCGTGTTGAAGACCACCGGCTTCGCGCCCTACAAGCCCAAGGACATCCAGCTCACCCCCGAGCTCGAGGCCCTGGCCGAGGAGGCCCAGGGGCACTACCGCTACCTCTTCGACCGGCGCCTCGGCGCCTGAGCCCATGGCTGACGCCCGGCGCCTCGTCATCCCGCGCAACGGACCCCCGAGGGTCCTCGAGGTCCAGCCCTGCGAGGTGCGCGAGCCTGGAGCGGGCGAGCTGCGCATCCGCGCCGCCTTCGCGGGTATCAACTTCGCCGACCTGATGATGCGGCTGGGTCTGTACCGCCCGAAGCCGCGGCTGCCCTTCACGCCCGGCTACGAGCTGTCGGGCACCGTCGACGCCGTGGGGGAGGGCGTCGAGGGCTTCGAGGTCGGCGCGTCGGTCGTGGCCGTGGTCCCCGACGGGGCCCAGCAGACCCACGTCCTGGCCCCGGCGGCCCAGACCATGCTCCTGCCGGAGGGCGTCGCCCTCGAGCTGGCCGCTGCCCTGCCGGTCACCTACCTGACGGCCTGGCACATGCTCGTTCACCTGGGCAACGTCCAGGCCAACGAGACGGTCCTGATCCACGGCATCGCCGGGGGCGTCGGCACGGCGGCCCTGCAGATCGCCAAGCTCTTCCTGGCGGAGCCGGTCTTCGGCACCGCGAGCCCCGCGAAGGCCGAAGGCATCCTCAAGCGTCGCGGCCGACTCCTGGCGCGCACGGACTTCGCCAACGACCTGATGCGTCAGACCAAGGGCCGCGGCGCGGACCACATCCTCGACCCGATCGGCGGCGCGCACCTGCGCGAGAGCTACGAGTGCCTGGCCCCCGGCGGCCGGCTCTATGCCTACGGCCTCTCCTCCGCCGCGCCCGGCTCGAGGTTCAAGCCCCTCGCGGCGCTCAAGGCCCTGTGGGGCATGCGCGGTTTCGGCCTCTCGCGCATGATGCTCGAGAACCGCGGGATCTTCGGCGTGCACATGGGGACCTTCCAGGAGCAGGACCTCCTGTCGAAGCACCTGCAGACGATCCTCGGCCACGTGAAGAGCGGGAAGCTCGAGCCGGTGCTCGACGAGACCTTCCCCGTGGAGCAGGCCGCCGCCGCCCACCAGCGCCTGCACGACCGCAAGAACTTCGGAAAGGTGCTGCTCGATCTGCGGGGCTGATCGGCGGTCCGCGGGGTGCGAGGCCGCCCCTCCGGGCCAGATCTCAAAAAGGGTGGAACCGGATCCGTCTCCCCGGTTCTAGCCCCCAACGACGCCAGTCACAGCCCGAGATCCCACGCCATGAGCTCCACCAGCACCCTCGCCTTCCCGCCCCAGACCGCCAATGGCCTCCTCGACCGAGACCTGCGCGGCCTGCCCGCTCGGATGATCGATGCGCTGATGCGTGGTCTCCTGTGGGGCTTCCTGGCCCTGCTCGACCGGTTCGACGCCCGCGACGAGGGAGCGCAGGACGAGAGCTGAGGCGCCGGCCCGAGGGAGAGAGGTCAGAGCACGTAGAGCGCCACGTAGACGGCAACGCCGGTCACCGACACGTAGAGCCACAAGGGCAGGGTCCTGCGGGCCCAGCGCTTGTGGCCCTCCCAATCCTCGCGGTGGGCGAGCCAGAAGGTGCGCAGCACCATGGGCAGGTTGACCACGGCGCCCACCACGTGGGTCAGCAGCAGCGCGAGGTAGGCGACCTTGGCCGCGCCCTCGCCCTGGAAGCGCACCGGGCCTCCTTGGGCCGGGATGACCACGAAGTGGTAGTAGAGGTAGCTGGCGAGGAAGGCCGCGCTGACGACGAAGGCGGCGCGCATCAGCCCCGCGTGCAGGCCGGACCGGCCCTTGCGGATCGCGAACCAGCCCAGAACCAGCAAGAGCGCCGCCGTCCCGTTCAGGATGGCGTTGAGGGTCGGTAGCGGCGAGGCGACCGGCGGCGCCCCCGCGAGGAAGCGCATGCGCCGCACCGCCGCCAGCGTGCCCTCAGGTCGGGTCCCGTCGTAGTAGCCGCGGATCTTCCCCTCCGCGTCGACGGTGCAGATCATCGAGGAGTGGCTGATGGCGAGCCCCGGGTTCTCCTCGGGTATGCGCTCGATGCCGAGCTTGAAGCTCTCGCGGATGAAGTCGTGGGTCTCCGCCTCGGTGGAGCGCAGGAAGAGCCAGTCCTCGGAGGTGCCGCCCTCGAAGTTCTCGGCGTACCTCGTGAGCACCTCGGCCGTGTCGTGCTCGGGGTCGATGCTGACCGCGACCACCTTCACATCCAGCCCCTCGAGCTGCGCGTGGGCCCGGCTCAGCTCCTGGGTCATGGCCGGGCAGATCGTGGCGCAGCGGGTGAAGACGAAGCCCGCCAGCCAGGGTTCGCCGAGCAGGGACTCCCGGGTCACCTCGCCCCCGCGGCGCTCCTCGAAGCGGAAGGCGCCCACCTCTCCGAAGCTGTCCTCGGAGTCCGCGGCCGCGGCCAGCTCGAAGCCCGGCTGTTGGACTGGAGCGCGACCGCAGCCCGTGAGCGGCAGGCAGGCGAGGAGAAGCGCGCAGACGGTCCGCAGTCGGCTCAAAACAGGCTCCCATCCGTCCACAGACGGTCCACGAAGATGAAGGCGAAGACCACCGGCAGATAGACCAGCGACACCCAGAACAGCGCCCGGGCCCGGGGCTTGTCCTGCACCCGGGCGAAGCGTGCCGCGAAGACCATGAAGGCCAGGCTCGTCGCCGCCGCGCCCACGGTGTAGATCGTCCCCGTGTCGCCCCAGAGGGTCGGGAGGAGGGACACGGGGACCAGCACGAGGCAGTGCCCCAGGGCCTGGACGCCCGCGGCCTTCTCGCCCCCCTCGAGCACCGGCACCATCAGCAGCCCGGCGCGCCTGTAGTCCTCCCGGTGGATCCACGCGATGGCCAGGAAGTGCGGGAACTGCCAGGCGAAGACGATCAGGAAGAGCGAGATGCCCCAGCTCCCCACGTGACCGGTCATCGCCGCATGGCCGATGGCCACGGGCGCCGCACCGGGAAAGGCGCCGACCAGAGTATTGAGGGCGCTGACCTTCTTGAGGGGCGTGTAGACCGCGACGTAGGTGAAGAGCGCTCCGAGGGACAGGAAGGCGGAGAGCAGGTTGAAGCGCAGGGCGAGGCCGAAGGTGGCCGCCGCGCCCAGCATGGCGGCGACCAGCACCGCGTCGCGCACCTCGATGCGTCCGGTGAGCAGCGGCCGCTGCCGGGTGCGCTCCATCCGCCGGTCGACCTCCTGCTCGATGACCTGGTTGAGGGCGCAGCCGCTGGCCGCCGAGCAGGCGATCCAGAAGGAGGCCTCGACCGCGGCCCACAGACCGCGGGTCTCGTTGATGCCGAGCAGGGCACCGACGAAGGCGCCGAGCACGACGAGGGAGGCCAGGCGCAGCTTGAGGAGCTGCGCCCAGTCGACGAGGCGCGGCCAGAGACCGCCCCCGGCCGTCGCGTCGCTCGCGGAGTCCCGGCTCAAGAGGCGGCCTCCAGGGGAGCGCGGGCGGGGTCCTCCGGGGCGGCGACACCCTGCCCGAGCCGTCGGCCGCTCCAGACCGTCGCCGCCAGCACCTGGGCCAGGAGCAGGGCTCCGAACATGACGTGCAGGGTCGGGAAGACCGACTGGTGGACCTCCGGCGCCCGGTTGCCGATCACGAAGAAGACGATCCACAGGCTGGCCGCGCCGAGCAGGAACTGCACGCCGAGGAGCAGGTGGAGCACGAGCGCCTGGCGTCGCTGCATCCCGCCCGCCCGCTTGAGGCGTGCCGCGAACATCACGAGCGCGCCGATGGCGAGCATCACCAGCAAGACGTGCACGCCGAGGGCCGCCATGGAGACCGAGTGCCGCAGCCAGGCGCCGGCGAAGATCGTCACGTAGGTCAACAGGAGGGCGAGCACGCCGCTGGCCCGCAGGGCGGCGCTCTCGGGGTCCGTGACCGTCCGCGCCTGGAGGAAGCGGGGCGAGAGGACCGCGGCTGTCACGCCCAGGATCGCGAACACGATCTGCGCCAGGGCCCCGTGCAGGAAGGCGAGCTCCGGGCTGTTCTCCAGGACCCGGAAGCCACCGAGGGCTCCCTGGATGCAGACCGCCGCGAGGGAGGCGACCGCGAGCCAGCGCACCCAGGTCCGCCGCACCGCGCGCCAGGTCGCCACCAGGGTCGCGATCGAGAGCATCCCCACCAGGGCGCCGAACAGGCGGTGGGTGTGCTCGGCGAAGGTCCCGTCGTCGCGGAACCACTTGTCGATCGGATAGAAGAGCAGGAAGTGGTCACCGCGCCCGGGCTCGAGCACGAGCCAGCCGTCGATCACCATCCCGGCCTCGAGGGTCGTTACCGTCCCGCCGAAGAGCAAGAGCGGGATGGCCGCCAGAAAGGTGGCCACCGCGAGGCGGTGCGGCCAGCGGCCGGGGGCTTGCGAGACGCTCACGGTTGCTCCTCCAGGGTCGCGCTCCAGTCGGGATCGTCGAGGGCCAGCACGTAGTGGACGATCGCCCACAGGTCCGCATCCGAGAAGCGACGACTCCCGTCCTCTCGGGCGGCCTCGCCGAGTCCCGGCATGGCGCTGCCGTCGATACCGAGGATGATGCGCGTGTAGACCGACCCGGGGGTCCTCCCGTGGCGGAAGCGGTCCTCCACGAGGTTCGTGGGCTGCGCGGGGTGTCCCCAGAGGTCGAAGAGCAGCGGCACCTGCTCCTCGGGACTGTCCATCGACGGGCCGAAGACCGCCGGCCCCGGCGCCCGGCCGCCCTCGCCGTGGCAGCTGGCGCAGTTGGCGCCCTGGGCGTCGTGGAACAGCTCGCGGCCGCGCAGCACGCTCTCGCGGGTGGCCGCGGGAACCGGCGGGACCTGGACGCGCTCGCGCCGCGGGTCGGCCCAGCGCTCTCTCACCAGCGCCAGGACCTCGGCCGCCTGCCCGGCGGTGATCTCCTCCTCGCCCCCGTGCTCCGCGGCGAGCAAGAGCTCCACCTCTCCGCGCGCGGCCAGCCAGCGCACGTAGCGCGCCAGGGCCTCGAGCTCCCGCTCGGAGAGGTCCTGGGAGCTGATCATGGCCGTGCCGTCGATGCCGGCGGCGATGACCCGCTCCAGGTCCGCGAGCTCCGGCTTGGCGCCGTGCTTGATGTCGTCGAACTTGAACACCCCGCGCCGGAAGTCCCGCGGTACCGGCCGCAGGGTCTGGGAGGTGATGCCGTCGCCGCCGCCCTCGTTGCCGTGGCAGTGCAGGCACTTGCGCTCGTAGAGGCTGCGGCCGAGTTCGAGCAGCGACTCCGGGCCCTCGATCCCGGCCAGCTGCGCGCCGTCCACGTCCGCGAGCCCGTCGCGGGGCGCCGCGGCGGTCCCGAAGAGGTGCACGAGGTGCTGTTCGAGGTCCTCCGCCGCGGGGCCCTCGCCCAGGAGCTCGCGGCTGCGCGCCGAGAGCTGCAGCTCGGTCGGGCCGCCCTTGAACTCGAGCTCGCAGCCGGCAGCGAGCCCCAGTCCGAGCACGAGGGCTCCCAGACGCGGCGCGGACAGAACTCGGGCGGGAGAGGGCATCGGGAGGCGCTGGGGGCTGCGGCCGCGGAGGCCCGGCGGGGACCTGCGAGCGGCCGAAGAGGGCAGAGATTCTGACCCCCGGGCCGGGGCTGTCAAGATAGGGCGGAGGGACCGGCCGGACCAGCCGAGAAAGGCCGCTTCGGGCGCCCTGCCCTCGACTAGGCTCTGCGCAGCGCCGCCCATGATCCGCCACCAGAACGCCTACCTGACCGGAGCCTCGAGCGGCATCGGCCGCGCCCTGGCACGGGAGCTCGCCCGCCGTGGCACCCGGGTGGTCGTGACCGCCCGCCGCGCCGAGCGCCTCGAGGAGCTCGTGGACGAGATCCGCGCCGCCGGCGGTCGGGCGGAGGCCGAGGTGGTCGACGTCAGCGACCCCGCCGCCGTCTTCGCCAGCGTGGCTCGCTGGGACCTGGAGCTGGGCGGCCTCGACCTCGTCGTCGCCAACGCCGGCGTCGGCAGCGTGGTCTCCGCCGAGTACCTCGCCTGGGAAGACGTCCAGCAGATCCTGGCGGTCAACGTCACCGGGGCCTTCGCCACCCTGGTGGCTGGCAAGGACGTCCTCCTGCCCCGGGGCCGCGGCACCCTGGTGGGCATCTCCAGCCTGGCCGGCGTGCGGGCCCTGCCCGGCTCGGGCGCCTACTCAGCCTCGAAGGCGGCCCTCTCCACCTTCCTCGAGACCCTCGAGCTCGACCTGCGCGGCAGCGGCATCGCGGTCGTCGACGTGCAGCCGGGCTTCGTGAAGAGCGAGATGACCGCCGGCAACCGCTTCCACATGCCGTTCATGTGGGAGACCGAGCGGGCCGTGGTTCACATCCTGGACCGCATCGAGGCGGGGGCGTCGGTGGTGGACTTTCCCTGGCAGCTCACCTGGACCTTGAAGGGTCTGGGGCAGCTCCTGCCGCGCTCCCTGTGGCGCTTCTTCGCCTCGCGGGTGCGGCCGCCGGCGAACTCGCCGCCGGGCCGAGGCGCCTAGCCCGGCCTATTCATGAGCCTTCAACGCATTAGCACCCAACCGG
>CAZQAT010000007.1:80353-103227 GCA_964591315.1 uncultured Planctomycetaceae bacterium | reverse complement strand
AGCGCGGCGCCGAGATCAGCATGAGCGGCTACTCGGTGGGCGCGGTCATCGGCGGGGGCTCGAACCACGGCCTGGCGATCGTCTTCGGCCTCGAGTACGCCAGCCGCTTGCAGGGCGAGTACCGCATGTCGGTGCTCGAGGCCACCGCCACCGACAAGGGGGGCAGCTTCGGAGTCGCCAAGTCGGAGATCCATCACGGCCAAGAGCTGCGCTACTTCGCCGACGGCTTCGGCCTCTCGGCCGACGCGGGCATCGGGAGCTTCGATCTGAGCTTCGAACGCTAGGGAGCGCCATCCGACGGACGGGCCGCCGTGGCGATGAGCCCACGGCGGCCCGTTCTCGTGCATGGCCCGGACGCACCCGGGAGAGGTCGAGCCGCCCCGCCCTGGCCGTGGGGCGTTCGCTCCGGGTGCCCACTCCCCGGGGACGGAACGGGGACTTCCGGACCGCTTAGTGGGGCACTAGCCCGGCCTATTCATGAGCCTTCAACGCATTAGCACCCAACCGGGATCCCCTTCCAAGAGGTCCACTGGACCCCTTGGATCCGCTTCGCGGACCGGGGCTTACCCCTTCGGCAGCCTCTCCGCCCCTGGCGGCACTTTGGGTGTCGCCCGATCCTCGACGACCTCACCAGGTCGCCTCCGGTTCGTCCGACACCCAAAGTACCGCCAGGAACGCAGTTGGGTCCCAATGCGTCAAAGCCTCATGAATAGGCCGGGCTAGCCCCGCAAGGCGCGGTTCAGGTTCCCGGGCGGCCGACGAGCACCCGGTTCATGGGCGTGATCCCCTCGTGGATCGCGGTCCAGCGGACCTTGTAGCCCGCCTGCTCCATGCGGTAGGTGCGGTCGATGTCGATCGCCAGGTCGTGGCCCACGGCGCGGGCGACGGCCGGGGACGAGGACGAGCGGCGGTGGGGCCGGCAGCAGGGGAGGACGGCGATCGGGCCTCCGGCCGCCAGGCCGAGCTCGATCACGCGGTCGGTGCGTTCACCGCAGGCGTGGGCCGAGACGGCGCTGGTGCCGGGAGCCAGCTCGAGGGCGCTCAGGGAGAGGTCGCGCTCATGGAGCTTGTCGCGCGTCCAGGGGCCGACCTCGTGGACCGCCTCCAGGACCTTGCGCCGGTTGGGGGGCGGCCTGCGGTCGACCAGCAGCACGTGTTCGACCTTGCGCTCGTAGAGCGCGAAGAGCGCGCCCACCAGGCCGTGCCCTGCGCAGAGATCGGCCATACGCGGAGCGCGCAGCTCGCGGCGCACGGCGGCGAACAGCTCGAAGGACTCGAGCACCTCCTTCACGGGCACGGCGTTGCGCGCGGCCAGGGCGCCCACGAAGCGCTCCGCCAGTCCGTCGCCGGGGAAGTAGCGCAGGGAGAGGGCGTCGGTGTACCCCTTGTAGCCGAGGCAGGCGGCGCCCTCGGGGGTGTTCAGGTGGCGTAGGAGCCGGAAGGGGGTGGTGCTCTCCATCGTCGCCCGACCGGCAGAGCGGACGGGGGCGCATTCTCGGGGGCGCCCCGCTGGGATTCAACGCGGCCCGGCGTGTAGCCTTGGGCGGCCCCCTCCGCCGTGCTCGAGGTCCCCGCATGCTCCGACAGTCCTGTCTCCTGGCCGCCCTGCTCGGCGCGGCCTGCGCCGCACCCCCCGCGGGCCCCGCGCCCCTGCGACCCCTGCGGCCGGACAGCCTGGAGAACAACGGCTGGGACCGGGACTGCGACCTCTTGCACGTGGAGGTCGAGCTCGGCGTCGACTTCGAGTGCAAGCGCGTCGAGGGCCGGGCGCTGAACGTGGTGCGCGGTCTGCGGCCCGAGGTCGAGTCGATCACCTTGCACGCGGTGGGCCTCGAGATCGCGGGCGTGTGGGATGGAGAGGGCCAGGCCCTCGCCTGGAGTCTGGAGGAGCCGCAGCTCGAGGTCAGCTGGCCCACGCCCCTGCTGCGCGGAGAGGAGCGCGCGGTCTCCATCGAGTACGCCACCACGCCCGAGCGGGGGCTCTACTTCCGCGAGACCTCCAAGGACGCGGGCGGCCCCGCGCCCCAGGTCTGGTCCCAGGGGCAGGCGGAGGACAACCGCCGCTGGATCCCCACCTGGGACTTTCCCAACGACCGCGCCACCTTCTCGGGCAGCTTCCGCGTGCCCGCCGGCTACACGGCCCTCTCGAACGGCAGCCTGCTCTCGACCGAGGAGCACGCTGACGGCGCGCGCAGCTTCCACTGGTCCCTCGACCAGGCCATCCCCACCTACCTGATCGCCCTGGCGGTCGGGCGCTGGGAGCGCTACGCGGACGACTGGAACGGCCTGCCGGTCGAGTACTGGGTCGGCCCGGGCACCGGGGAGGAGAAGGCGCGTCGGGCCTTCGGGGAGACGCCGGACATGCTCGACTACTTCAGCGAGCTCCTGGAGGTGCCCTACCCGTACACGAAGTACGCCCAGGTGGCGGTCTCCGACTTCGTCGCCGGAGGCATGGAGAACGCGAGCCTCACGATCCAGCACGACTACGTGATCGTCGAGGAGGCCGAGCTGCCCCTGCTCGACGGGGAGGTGCGCCTGCTGGTCGCCCACGAGCTGGCCCACCAGTGGTTCGGGGACCTCGTCACCTGCTTCGGCTGGAGCCACCTGTGGCTGAACGAGGCCTGGGCGTCGTATCTCGAGCTGCTCTACGAGGGGCACGTCTCGGGCCAGGAGACCATGGGACTGTGGTTCGAGCGCTACCGGGCCAGCTACCTGCGCCGCGGCGCGCGCACCCGCCGGCCCCTGTCGGAGGACTGGCGGGCCCAGGTCACCAGCGGTCGCTGCAGCCACGAGTACGTCAAGGGGCCCTGGGTGCTGCACATGCTCGAGGGGGAGCTGGGGGCCGAGGCCTTCTGGCTCGGCGTGCGGGCCTACCTGCGCCGCCACGCGGACGGCCTGGTGCAGACCTCGGACTTCGCCCGGGCCTTCTTCGACACCACCGGCCACAACGTGGAGGGCTTCCTCGAGCAGTGGGTCGAGGGGGGCGGGCACCCCGAGTACGAGGTCGAGCTCGAGCTGGAGGAGTCGGGCGGTGTGGGCGAGCTGGTGGTGAGCGTGCGGCAGGTGCAGGAGACGAGCGAGCTGGTGCCGCTCTTCGACGTGACCGTGCACTGCGCCCTGCACGACGGGCGCGGGGTCACCGCCGTGCCCTTGCGGGTGCGCGACGCGCGGGCCGAGTTCCGGCTGCCGGTGGTGGGGGAGCTCGAGGACTTCGTCTTCGACGCGCCCTGCCGGGTGCTCTGCGAGTTGGAGCTGGACAAGCCCCTGGAGATGTGGCTGCGGCAGGTGCGCGACGACTCGGCGCCCCTGCGCTCGCGGGCCCTCGAGGTCCTGGAGCGGCGGGCGGCCGAGGGCTCGGAGGCGGCCCGGGGCGCCCTGCGGGTGGTGGCCCGGGACGACTCCGAGGTGCTCCTGCGGCGCGCGGCCCTGCAGGGGCTCGGGGCCGGACGGGACGTGGACTTCCTGATGGAGCGCGCCGCGGCGGAGAGTGACCCCCTGGCGCGCCAGGAGATCCTCGAGCTGCTCGCGCGCCGACGCCTGGACGCTGCGCGGGTGGCGCGTCTCGAGGAGCTCTTCGGCGCCGCGGGCACGGACCGCGCGCGGCGGGCCCTGGAGCTCCTGCGGGCGCGCCTGGAGCAGGACAGATGAAGGTCCCGCCGGCGGAGCTGCGCGCCCTGGCTCGGCGCGACCCGGCCCTGGGGGCCTGGCTGAAGCGGGTCCCGCCCCTGCCGGACTTTCCCCGCGGCACCCACGCGCGCTGCACCCACTACCAGGCCCTGGCGCGCTCGATCTGCTTCCAGCAGCTCTCGGGGAAGGCGGCCGAGACCATCTGGGGGCGTGCCTGCGGCCTGGGCTCCGGCGGGCGCTTCCCGAGCGCCGCGGAGCTCCTGCGCCTGGAGGAGAGCGCACTGCGCGCGGTGGGCCTCTCGCGCAACAAGGGCCTGGCCCTGCGCGACCTGGCGCAGCGCTGCGAGGACGGGCGCCTGCGGCTGCGCTCGATCGGGCGCAGGCCGGACGCGGAGGTGATCGAGGAGCTGGTGCAGGTGCGCGGCATCGGCGTCTGGACCGCGCAGATGTTCCTGATGTTCAAGCTCGGGCGGCTCGACGTGCTGGCTCCGGCGGACCTGGGTCTGCAGGAGGGCATGAGGAGGCTCGACGGCCTGGGGGAGCGGCCGAGCGCGGCGCAGCTCGAGGAGCGCGGCGAGGTCTGGGGGCCCCTGCGCAGCGTGGCGAGCTGGACCCTCTGGCGCCTGCTCGAGGTCGAGGAGTCCTGAGCCGACAGGCGTCCTGCCTCGGGACCCCAACTGCCCGACTCGCTATGCTGGCACCCAGCGTGGGCGATGGCCCGCGCCCCTGGAGCTGGGGGCGACGCCGAGCGGCGTCTGAGACGCACCCCTCGAACCTGATCCGGATCATACCGGCGTAGGAAAGCGAAGCATGAGCCTGCAAGAGCCCCTCAAGATCGCCGCGGACCCGTCCCCCGACCGGCCCCTCTCCGAGAGCTTCCCGAGCTCCGAGAAGGTGCACAAGGAGGTCGAGCACGACGGCTTCACCCTGCGCGTCCCCGAGCGGCGCATCCACCTCTCGGGGGACAACGGCCACCTCGACGTGTACGACGCCTCCGGCCCCCAGGGCTTCGCCCCGCGCGAGGGCCTGCCGAAGCTGCGGGCGGAGTGGATCGCGCGGCGCGGGGAGAGCTGTGACGGCAACTGGAGCCAGATGCACCACGCACGCCAGGGCGTCGTGACCGAGGAGATGGCCTTCGTCGCCGCGCGGGAGCGCTGCGACCCGGAGTTCGTGCGCAGCGAGGTGGCCGCCGGCCGGGCCATCATCCCCGCCAACAAGCGCCACCTGGAGCTCGAGCCGATGATCATCGGCAAGAACTTCGGCGTGAAGATCAACTCGAACATCGGCAACAGCGCCGTCTCCTCGAGCATCGAGGAGGAGGTCCAGAAGCTGCAGTGGTCCACCCGCTGGGGGGCGGACACGGTCATGGACCTCTCCACAGGCGACGACATCCACGAGACCCGCGAGTGGATCCTGCGCAACAGCGCCGTGCCGATCGGGACCGTGCCCCTCTACCAGTGCCTGGAGAAGGTGGGCGGGAAGGCCGAGGAGCTGAACATCGACCTCTTCCTCGAGACCCTGCGCGAGCAGGCGGAGCAGGGGGTGGACTACTTCACGATCCACGCCGGCGTGCTGCTGCGCTACGTGCCGATGACCGCCCGGCGCATGACCGGGATCGTCTCCCGGGGCGGCTCGATCATGGCCAAGTGGTGCCTGGCGCACCACCGCGAGAACTTCCTCTACACGGAGTTCGAGGCGATCTGCGAGCTGATGAAGGAGTACGACGTCTCGTTCAGCCTGGGCGACGGCCTGCGCCCCGGCTCGATCCACGACGCCAACGACGAGGCCCAGTTCGGCGAGCTGCAGACCCTCGGCGAGCTGACGAAGGTGGCCTGGGAGCACGACGTGCAGACCATGATCGAGGGCCCCGGCCACGTGCCGATGCACAAGATCAAGGAGAATGTCGACCTGCAGTCGGAGATCTGCCAGGACGCGCCCTTCTACACCCTCGGGCCGCTCGTGACGGACATCGCGCCGGGCTACGACCACATGACCTCGGCGGTCGGCGCGGCCATGATCGGCTGGTGGGGGACCGCCATGCTGTGCTACGTGACCCCGAAGGAGCACCTGGGCCTGCCCGACGCCGAGGACGTCAAGCAGGGCGTGATCGCCTACAAGATCGCCGCCCACGCCGCGGACCTGGCCCGGGGCAGCGCCCGTGCCCAGGAGCGCGACGACGCCCTCTCCAAGGCGCGCTTCGAGTTCCGCTGGGAGGACCAGTTCCACCTCTCCCTCGACCCCGAGACGGCCCGCGCCTACCACGACGCCACCCTGCCGGCGGAGGGAGCCAAGACGGCCCACTTCTGCTCCATGTGCGGCCCGCACTTCTGCTCGATGAAGATCACCGAGGAGGTGCGCGACTTCGCCGAGGAGAAGCAGCTCGAGGAGGGCGCGGCCCTGGAGACGGGGTTGCGCGAGAAGGCCGCCGAGTTCCAGGATCAAGGGGGCGAGCTCTACCGCTGACATGGCCTTCGAACACGCCCTCTCCTGGTCCGTCTCCCGCTCCGGCACCTTCGGCGCCTGCCGCCGGCGCTACTTCCTGGACTACTACCACTCCTGGAACGGCTGGCTGCAGGACGCGCCGGAGGAGCGCCAGCTCGCCTGGCGCCTGAAGAAGATGACCCGCATGCCGATGCTGACGGGGGACGTCCTGCACCAGGGGATCGCGGAGTTCTTCGACCGCCGCTCGGAGGGGCGCGCCATGTCCGAGGAAGAGCTGGTGGCCTTCGCCGTCGGCAAGCTGCGCGAGGGCTACAAGCAGTCCCGGGACGGCGCCGGCCTGTGGCGCGCCCGCCCGAGCCAGAGCGTGCACCTGGCGGAGCACCACTACCAGGAGTCCTGCGTCGACGAGAGCACCTCCGCCGCGGGGGAGTACGGGAAGAGGTACGTGGCCCGCATCGAGGCCGGCGTGCAGCACTTCATGAGCGCCCCGGAGCTCTCGGTCCTGCACCAGCTCGAGCGGGACGAGCTGCTGTGCGTCGAGGGCCGCGCCCCCGGCGACCGCCAGAACCGGGACCTGCCGACCATCGACCTCTTCGGCACCCCCGTCTTCGCGATCCCCGACTTCGCCTGCAGGACGAAGGAGGGCGCGGGCCAGCGCTACTGGATCTACGACTGGAAGTCCGGCAAGCCGCGGGAGCAGGACGAGTTCCAGCTCGGCGTCTACGCCCTCTACGCCATCGAGACCTGGGGCGCCCGGCCCGAGGAGGTGACCTGCGTCGACGTCTACCTGACCGAGGGCGAGCAGCGCTCGGTGGCCTTCACCCAGGCGGACATCGACGGCACCCTGGCGCGTATCGAGGCCTCCCTGGGGGAGATGCGGGCCCTGCACTTCGACGCGGGCCGGGAGGCGGGCGACGCGGCGGACTTCCCCCAGGTGGAGGAGGGGGCGCGGGAATGCGGGCAGTGCAACTATCGAGAGGTGTGTGAGCGCTGAGGGAGGGCCGCTCGCGGCGCAGGTGGGCCAGACTCGGGCCTCCCCCCGAATCCCCGCCCATCTCCCATGGATCCAGACGCTCCCGATCCCACCCGAGAGGGCGACGCCGAGGCCCTCTTCGCCGAGTTCCTCGAGCTCGAGCGGGCGGCCAGGCCCGCGAGCTGGCGCGAGAAGCTCTGAGCCCCAGAGCGGCGCCTGGCTCCCTGGGCTCGCCCTCAACCCGTTCGAGCTCTTGAAGCCCGCGGTTTTCGCCCGCGCGGGGCGATCACTGGAAGTGGAGCGAAGGGGGTTGCGGGAGAGAGCTAAAAGAGATAGTTTGGTCTGTTTAGGGGAATGGGTTCAGCTGGGGGCAATTCCCAGTCTGCGATGAGAGTCCTGAATCTGGAATGCGTCCAGGTTTCGGATGAGGAGCCGGTCGGCGGCCGGCCGGGCCCCCTGGAGGGCCCTGGAGCCGGCCGCCCGCGGCCAAAACGATTTGGCACGGCCCTTGCGATTGCGGATTCACCCGACACCTGCGCGTCGGGCCTATTCTCCTGCAATCCCCAACGGCCCACTCCTCACCCCCCTCTAGATGCACAGGAATCTCCCCCTCCAGGCGGCTCTGACTGTCCTCGGCCTCGGCGTCACCGCCGCCGGTGCCGTGGCCGACCAGCTCTCCGGATTCGTCGTCGATGCCCAGGGCCTCCCCGTGGCCGGCGTGAACATCTCGGCGAAGAGCGAGTCGGGTGGAGGCAATGGCAACCTGGCCAATGGAGGTACGGACGCCAGCGGCTTCTTCGACGTGACCATCGACCCCGGGGTCTACGAGTTCACCTTCGAGCCGCCGCCGCCGCCCGCCGCCGTGGCCCTGGCCGCGGTGCTCGAGGGCGTTGTAGTGTCCGGGAATTCCAGCCTGGGGACCGTGGCTCTCGGTGAGGCGGTCGCCGTCTCCGGCCGCACCGTGAGCGCCGGCGGCATCCCGGTGGCGGGCGTCAATCTGGACGTGATCGACCTCACCACGGGGGAGAACATCGTGCTGCCCGGGGACATCACCGACCTCTCGGGCCAGTTCAGCGTCGCGACCCCTCCCGGGCCGATCGAGGTGCTGTTCGACACGACGCCGATCCTGGCGCCCCTTCTGGCTCCGCACCAGATCAACATGGCGCCGGCGGTCTCGACGAACGTCGGGGACGTGCAGCTCGCACCGGGCTTCAAGGTCACCGCCGCCGTGTTCGACCCCTCCTTCCAGCCGCTCGTCAACGTGGACGTGGACGTGCGCGACCCCTTCACGGGCGTGAAGCTCTACACCCCGGGGGACAACACGGACAACAACGGCTTCGTCGACTTCGTGGTGCCCCAGGGAGTCTACGACATCGAGATCTGCCCCCAGTTCGTACTCGGGCTGGTGCCGCACCTGTTCGGGAGCACCCCGATCAACGCCACGACCAACCTGGGCATCGTGACCCTTGCCGCCGGCGTGCCGCTGACCGGCACGGTCACCTCGCACCTCGGCCCGGTCGTGGGCGGGGCGGACGTGGACGTGGTGGACTCCGCCACCCAGCTGCCGGTCTTCATCTGCGACGACAACACCAATGGTGTTGGCCAGTACCAGGTCATCGTGCCCAACGGTCAGTACGACCTCGTGTTCACCCCTCCCTACAGCGCTCACCTGGCATCGAGCGTCGAGGCGGGAGTGGTGGTCAATGGGGCAACCTCTCGCAATGCCGTGCTGCCCTTCTGCGACTGCGGGACCCCCAGCGGTCCCGGAGTGGCGGGGAGCGCCGGCCTCGTACCGCAAATCACCGCAATCGGGGGCAGCCTTCGTCTGGGTAACCCAGGCTGGGGCTTTGATGTGACCAGTGGCCTCGGGGGGGGCTCTGGTTTCGTCATGATCCACTTCGGGCCGCAGGTCGGCATCACCCACGGGCAGTTCGGTAACATCTCCTTGATGGCCGGACGCGCGCTGGTGGTGCCCCTGCAGCTCGGGGGGATCCCTGGTTTGCCTGGCGCGGGTAGCGCGAGCTTCCCCTTCCCGTTGCCTGGCTCTTTCCCGTCCTACGGCACCGTCCTGAGCGCCCGAGCGATCCTCGTGGATCCGGCCGCGCCCAGCGGTAAATCCCACACCCCGGTGCTCAGCGGTGCATTCTGTCAGTAGGACTCCCTTGACTGTCGCGGGCCTTGCCCTGATGGGCGCGGCTCTGGTGCTGTCGGCCTGCTCGCGCCTCTCGTCGCCCGGCGGGGGCGGCCCGAGCGGTGGCACCACCGGCGACAGTACCGGCTACGGCGGCGGCTCCTTCGGGGAGAGCCTCGGTAGCGACAGCACCGCCGCCGGCCTGGTGTCCCTCACTCCGGCTCCGGACCGCGTGCGCGTGGATTGGCGCGTGCACGGCCTCGAGCCGGAGAACGTGCGCCTGGCCCTGTTCCTCTCGACCTCCGTGGAGGACCTCTTCGCGGGGACGCCGCTGGACGTGGAGGTGGCGTCGGGCCACCACGTGTTCGACGGGCTCCTGCCCGGCACCACCTACCATGTCGGCCTGGGCATCGAGGACCCGGACGATCCGGGTGCCTTCGACGGCGCGGGGCCGGTGCTCTCGGGGACGACCCTCTATCCGGTCTACGCCAATCCCCTGGCTGACCCCGAGGGTGCGGACGGCAAGACGCCCGAGACCGCCTACCCCAGCCTGTTCGTGGCCGTGTTCCAGGCCTACCTCGGCAACGTGGGCCAGGGAGGGCAGGTCTGGATCGCCGAGGGCAGCTTCACGGACGTCTCCCTGCCGGTCCTGGAGGGGGTGCACCTCTTCGGCGGCTTCGACGCCAGCTTCGACCTCGAGACGCGTGACCCGGTGCTGCACCCGACCGTGCTCGAGGGCCTGGCCGGCTCCGGCGTCCTGCTGCTCGAGGCGGGCGCGGGCCCCCAGGTGATCGACGGCATCGAGATCGACGGCCTCGGCGCCTCGAGCTTCGGAATCGACCTGGACCGGACGCCGGGCCGCCTGCGACGGGTGGTCGTCGGCGGCTGCAACCGCGGCTTGCGCCTGCGTGCACCCCACAGCGCGGATGTGACGCGCGTGGAGTTGCTCGCCTGCCGCGTGGAGAACAACGCCCTCGAGGGTCTGTCCCTCGAAGGCCCCTACGACGTCGAGGTGGAGGCCTGCATCTTCCAGTCCAACGGCCAGGAGGGATTCGAGTTCGGTCCCTGGATCGCTCCCGAAGGGGAGGTGGTCGAGCTTGTCGTACGCGACAGCCGCTTCTCGGGGAACGCCCACGAGGGCCTCGACGTGGACCTGAGGCCGGGACCGACGCTCGATGGCGGCGGGGGTCGTTTCCATGTCTCCATCGAGGACTCGCTCTTCGAGCGCAACGGCACCGCCGGGCTCCTGCTCGACCTGGACTACGAGACGCACCCCCAGTGGTCCTCCTCCCTCGTGTTGCGAGGGTGCGAGACCCGCGCCAACGGGACCCACGGTGTGGCTCTGGACCTGGACGCCCAAGCGGACGTCGTGGTCCACCGCCTGCTCTCGACGGCCAATGTGCAGGACGGTATCTCGGTCACCTCCGAGTCCTATCCTGGCTTCCTGACCGTCTCACACAGCGCCCTGGTCGCGAACCTGGGAGCGGGCCTGCGGGCCAGCCTCGGCAACTACGGCGTGGCCCTGAGCCAGAGCGTGCTGGCCGGCAATGGGGAGGCGGGAGTTCGCGTCACCGAGAGCTCGGCCACGGTGGTCTCGAGCGTCGCTCACCTGCAGCCACAGCCCTTCGGTGATGCTCGGGTCGCCGGCTCTCCCGTGCTCGAGAGCCCGTGGGCGCCCTTCGTGCACGCGCCCGTCGAGTACCGCCGCGTCGTGGGCGGGAGCGGGAGCTTGCTGCAGCTGGACGCGCCCCTCACGGATACGGGTCCGGGGACCTTCGAGCTGGCCGCGGACGGCGTGGCGAGGCTGGCGTCGTCGATCGACGGCAGCACGATCAACCTGGAGCCGGTACTGGAGCAGCAGCTCGTGCCCACCAGCCTGGTGAAGTTCGTGGGGGAGGCCTCGGTGGAAGAGGACTACAGGCCCGCTCCGGGATCGCCCATCGTGGGCGCAGGCCTGCAGCCGCCCGCGGGTCCGTCGGTGGACGCCGGGCCCCACGGGGGTCCCTTCGGGGCCGCGCCCGGCGCCGAGCTGTTCCAGTCCCGGGAGCCCTTCCGCGTCGGGACGACCGAGCCCAAGTGGGGCCTTGCCATCGAGCCTGGCGAGCCTTTCCTGGTGCACTTCGAGGGGGGCTGCCCCACGGAGGAGTCCTTGGACCGCGGGCTGCGGCTGGTGGATGCCCTGGGGGTGGAGCTGCCCCTCGAGGCCCAGCTGGTGGACGACGTACTCGTCGTCGCCCCGCCCACCGGCGGTTGGGCCGCTGGCGATGCCCTCGAGCTCCACGGTACGCTCGTGGCGCGCGCCAAGGACCTGCCCCTCGTTCCCATCCTGCTCCCCATCGGGTCCGTGTCGTCGCCGTGAGCCTCTCGGTGCTGCCGCGCGCTCCGCGCGTCCTGGTCTACAGCCACGACTCCGTCGGGCTGGGGCACCTGCGCCGCACCTTGAACCTGGCAGAGGCTCTCGCGGAGCGCTTCGAAGGCACTGATCTGGTGGTCGGCCACCTCGAAGAGTCCCCTCGGTGGGCGGAGAGCATGAGCCGATGAAGATCGCCTACCTGCTCAAGAAGTTCCCGAGGCTCTCGGAGACCTTCATCCTGACGGAGCTTCTGAACCAGGAGCGACAAGGGACCGAGGTGTGCGTGTTCTCGCGCCGGGCGCCCGACGCCGAACCGCGCCACGCGGACGTGGAACTCCTGCGCGCTCCGGTCGAGGTCTTGCCCAGGTACGGCGCGCTGACGCCTTGGGAGTCGCTCCTGACCGGAGCCGGCATGGGCCTGAGCGGGGAAGACTGGTTCGAGCTGCAGGCCCTGGCCCTGGACCTGCGGGACATCGTTCGGGATCGCCTGCCGCGGGTCGTGGCGGAGGCTCTCTACCTGCGGCAGCGCACGTTGGAGCTGGGCGTGGACCACGTGCACGTCCACTTCGCCTCCGAGTCCGCGATCGTGGCGCACATCCTGTGGCGCCTTGGCGGCCCGAGCTACAGCATGACCGTGCACGCCAAGGACATCTACGGCAGCAACGTGTCCGCCGAGCTCCTGGACCGGCTCATCGCCTCCTCGAGCTTCACGGTGACCGTCTGCGACGCCAACGTGGCCTACCTGGCGGAGCGGGTCTCGAGCCGGGCTCGGGAGCGGTTGCGGCGCCTCTACAACGGCATCGACCTGGATGAGTTCCCCTTCATCCAGGAGGGCCGCGCCGAAGGGCACATCCTCGCGGTGGGCAGACTGGTGGAGAAGAAGGGGTTCGATATCCTGATCGACGCCCTGGCGGAGCTGAGCGAGACAGGCCGGTCCTTCCGGGCCACCCTGGTGGGGGCGGGGGAGGCCGAACGGGAGCTTCGCGCGCGCGCCAAGCTGCGGGGCCTGAGCCCTGGGGTGCTGGAGTTCACCGGGCCCCTGCCCCTGGAGGAGGTGCGTCGCCTCCTGGCCAGAGCGACCGTGTTCTGCCTGCCCTGCTTGGTCGGGGGGGACGGGAACCGTGACGCCCTGCCGACGGTGCTGCTGGAGGCCCTCGCCGCGGGGCTGCCCTGTGTCTCGACGCCGGTGGCGGGAATCCCCGAGATCCTTCACCACGGCCGCGTGGGGCGTCTGGTCCCCGAGCGGGATGCGCGGGCCACCGCCCACGAGCTGACCGCACTCCTGGACTCGAGCGAGGAGCGCCGGCATCTTGCGAGCCAGGGGCGCCGCCGGGCGGAGGAGCTGTTCGACGCGAGTGAGGTAGGTGCGACCCTGGCGACTTGGTTCCAGGAGGCTGCGCGCTACGCGGAGAAGGCGCGATGACGGTCATCCATCCGAACACCGATCACGGCACGCAGCCGGGCCGGGCGGAGGGCGCCACGGTCCAGGTCCTGGCCATGCGCGCGGCCTTTGCCGAGCTCGGCGAGGAGGTCGTGGCCGTGGACGAAGACGAACAAGTGCAGGTAAGCGAAGCGCTCGAAGTCGCACTACCCCTGGGGGGGGGCGGTTTGCTCTACGAGCGTTTCGCCCTGCACTCTTACACGGGCTCCGACTTTGCCCGGGAGCGCGGCCCGGCGCACGTGCTCGACGCGAGTGAGGCAGGTGCGACCCTGGCGGCTCGGTTCGAGGAGGCTGCGCGCTACGCGGAGAAGGCGCGATGACGGTCATCCATCCGAACACCGATCACGGCACGCAGCCGGGCCGGGCGGAGGGCGCCACGGTCCAGGTCCTGGCCATGCGCGCGGCCTTTGCCGAGCTCGGCGAGGAGGTCGTGGCCGTGGACGAAGACGAACAAGTGCAGGTAAGCGAAGCGCTCGAAGTCGCACTACCCCTGGGGGGGGGCGGTTTGCTCTACGAGCGTTTCGCCCTGCACTCTTACACGGGCTCCGACTTTGCCCGGGAGCGCGGCTTGGCGCACGTGCTCGAGGTCCATGCGCCACTCGACGAGCAGGCGGCGCGCCTCCGTTCGGACAGACACCGTGCTGTCGACGAGGTCCGGCTGCAGAGTGCCCTGGCGGCGGCGCGCCTGGTGCTCTGCGCCTCGCGCCCCGTGGCGGAGTGGGCCCGGGCCCGCGGCGCGGCGCCGCAACGGATCCGGATCGAGCCCAAGGGTGTCGACCCCGGCCGCTTCCACCCGTTGCTGCGGGAGGAAGGGCGGCGTCGCGCGGGCGTCCCCGCGGACGCCTTCGTGCTGGGCTTCCACGGACGCCTGCGCCCCTGTTACTGCTTGGAGCGGTTGGCGGCGGCGGCGGCCCGGCTGCTCGATGCCTCGGTCCCGGTCCACCTCCTGCTGGTGGGGCGCGGGGACTTCGAGTCGGTCGTGGGAGACGTCCTACCCTCCGGGCGCTGGACCCACCTGCCCTGGGTCGAGCAGGTGGAGCTCCCCGCGCTGGTTGCGGCCTTCGACGTCCTGGCCCTGACCTACTCCCCGGAGACGCCCTGCCACTCCACCCCGCTGAAGCTGCTGGAGGCCCTCGCCTCGGGGGTGCCTGCGGTCGTGCCGGACCTGTGGGACCTGGCGGACTGTGTCGAAGGAGGACGCGCCGGCCTGGTGTACGACGTGCAGCGCACGGGGGGCCTGGAGGAGGCGCTGCTGGAGGTCCATGAGAATCCCATCGCAACCAGGGAGCGTAGTCGGAGAGGTCGGGAGCTGGCGGAGTCGCGCTCGTGGCGGGCGATTGCGGAGCGCGTGCTAGACGGCGTCCGGGCCACTCGCCGAAGAGTGCTGCAATGACGGGCTTGCAGAGCTACGACCGGGACCTGGAGCTGTCGGTGCGCCTGGGAGACGGGCAGCTGCGCCTTCCGGGTCCCGAGGAGTTCCTGAGCTTGCTGCGGCAGCACCTGTGGCTCGGGGACGCCGCGCCCCTGGCTGCGGAGCTCCTGTTCGCTCGCTGGAAGCCCGCTACCGCGGTGCTCGGCAGCTGGGAGGTCGGCTTTGACGACGGGAGCCGCCGCAGGGTGAGCTACAAGGTCTACGCCGGCGCAAAATCCGATCACGTGCGGCACTCCTTCACGGTCAAGCCCCGGGTTGAGCGGGCGGCACGTCCCCTGCGTCCGGTGGCCTTCCTGCCCGATACCTCGGCCTTCCTGACCGTCTTCCCCGCCGACAGGGTCCTGCGCGGGGCGAGCCGTGCCATCGATCTGCGGCGCACCGGGCGAGCCCTCGACAGGGCCGGCCTGTGGGAGCCGCGGGTTATGCGGCGCCGGTCCTCGCATCTCGAGCTCCTGCGCTACAAGCCGGAGCGCCGGGCCGTCCTGCGCCTGGACGCGAAGCTCAAGCTCCGGGACCCGGGGGGCAATACCCACCCGGACGGAGAGCACCGCCTGGCCCTGCGGGTGGTCGATCCCCGGCGCGTGGAGGCCTTGGTGAACAACCGCCGTGCCTGCCGCTTCGAGAGACGTCCGCGCCTGGTGCACGTGGAGGCGGCGACCGGCCTCTTGGCGGAGGAGTGGCTCGAGGGTAGCTCCCTCGCCAGGGACGACTTCGGAGCGGCGGCGGAGTGCGGTGCGCTCCTGGCCGAGCTGCACGAGCAGAGCTGGAACGGGCCCCAGAGTCGCCTCGAACGCTCCGCGGACCTGGCCCTCTTGGAGCGCCTGGCGGGCACCCGCGGAGCCCTCGGCGACCTTCCGGCGCGACCGGACATCACCCCGCGCTGCTGGGTGCACGGCGACTTTCACCCGGACCAGCACCTGCGGGGGGAGGACGGTCTGCACCTGATGGACCTGGACGAGCTGCGGCCCGGGACGCCCGAGGAGGACCTGGCGAGCTGGATCGCGGATCACCTGGCGGCTCGTCCCGAGCTCGACCTCGCCGACGCGGCGGGCCCCCTGCTGGAGGGCTACGGATCGCGGGCCGCGGGCCTCGACCGACGCCTGCTCCTGAGCTTGGTGGTGGACGAGCTCGTGCGGCGTGCCGCCGCCGGCCTCCGACGCCTGCAAGTGGATGCCGAGTCGCGGGCCGTGAGCCTGATCGATCGGGCCCGGCGCGCGTCCCAGGAGGTGCTCCCTTGACCGCCCCCCTGGACCGCGCCCTGGAGGACCTCGGGCTGTTCTACGGCCTCACTCCAGATGAAGTCGAGCGCTCGGACATCGACGGCAGCGGCTGCGTGTGGCTGGAGACACGGAAGAGGGGAGTGCCTCGCTGGTTCCGTCAAGGAGCCCGGCTCGATGAGCTGCACCCCCTGGACGACGAGGGCTTGCCCCTCTGCCTCTCCCTGCGCGGCAGGAGGGAGGAGCTCGAGGTGCTCTCCTGGCAGCCAGGCCGGCGCATCACCCTGGCCCGCCAGGGAGAACGCGGCCGGGAGCTCCTGAAGGGCGTGAGGGGCCGGGAGTGGTCTCGGCTGACCTCCGCTCACGAGCGGGTCGAACGTGCCCTGGGGCGGCCGGGGGACTTTCAGGTGCCGCAGCTCCTGGGCGGCTCCTCCGGCATGGCCGCCATCCGCACACAATGCCCAGACCTCCAGCCCCTGCAAGTCCGCCGGACGAACGCTTCCTTGTTCGAGGAGGTGGGACGTGCCCTGCGCTCCTTCCAGGAGCGAGTTCCGGTCGAGGGGCTGCGACCCCGTTGTCCCAAGGAGACCCTGCAGGAACTGGACCGCATGGCGGAGGTCGTCTTGTGGACCACCGAGCGCCTGCCCGCCGGCTGGCGGGATCGACGCCTCGCACTGAGTCGCCACGAGTGGAGGGGCGACGAGCTGGTCGCCGTACACGGGAATCTGCACGACGGGCAACTCTCGACCGATGGCCAGCGCGTCGGCCTGGTCGACTTCGACAGGCTGACCGCGGGCTCTCCTCTGATCGACCTGGCCAACCTGACCTCGCACATGGTCCTGCGCGGACTGCAGGAGGAGGGCGACTGCGACCCCGCTACGGTGGAGGAGTGCGGCGTCGCCCTGCTCGAGGGCTACGGGCTCGACGACGATCCCGCCGTCTTGCAGGAGATGCGGGCCCACCAGACGGCGGCCATCTTGCGCCTGGCCCTTGTCCACACCGTGCGCCCCCGCTGGTGGGCGCTCCCGAACGATCTGACCCGCCACGCCGACCGCTTCATCGACGAGCTCCAGCTCCCTTGAGGGGAGCGCCCTGCGTCGTAGCGGGGTCCGGGTCGTGTTGACCTCGCGGCGGCCGCGCAAGCGCCGGAGACCCTGATCGGCGAGCTGTTGTGCGCGGGCCGGGATCTGGCATGATCTCGGCCAGGCCGCCCTGCCGGGCGACTGGGAGGCATGAAGAAGCTCTGGATGATCGGAGTCCTGTCGGGTTTGAGCTCCTGCTCGACCATCGTCACCCCGCGCGCCATCGCGGAGTCGGAGGCTCCCCCCGAGACCCGTGAGCGGGCCGGGGCGCTGTTCGAGGAGGCCGTCGAGCTCGCCAACCGCTTCCTGCGCTCCGACCAGAACCGGAGCCTACCGGCGGGGCGCTACGCCTTCGGGGTGGGGGGCAACCTGGTCTTCATCACCGAGGAGAAGATCTGGCCCAACCGCATCCGCAACAGCCTCGCGGGGGATCTCGTGGTCCTCATCGGCTTCCGCGCCCAGGAGCGCGACGACGGCTTCGTGGTCGGTACTCGCCCCCCGGGGGAGTACCCGGAGATCGACCACTCCATGTTCCGCACCCTCGACGGCGACTGGCACAGCCCCGAGTCGGTCGCCAGCCTGCTCCTGCACGAGACGGCCCACACGGTGCACGGGGAGGGCACGGTCGGCTACGGGAACACGCTGCAGTACTACCTCGAGGCGGTCTTCCTCCTGCGCGCGAGTGACCACTCCGCCGAGCGTATCCCCAAGGCCGTGGACCACGAGTTCATCTTTCACCTGAGGATCGACGAGGCCCGGGCGGCGGGGGACGAGGAGCAGCTCAGCCTCCACCTGGAGGACTTCGAGCAGCACCTCATCCAGCAGCAGGGAGACTGCCGGCACGGGCCGGACCTCGACTGAGGCCCGGCCGCCGCGCGCGGTCGTCTGGCTGGCTCTCCGCCGTGGGAGCGCCTCCTCCAGCGCGCTCAGGAGGCGCCTTGCTCGGACTGACCCGTCGTGCCCACGCGGGCGTTGCGATAGAGGATCCAGCCGAGGAAGCCGATCCCCAGCAGGGCCGTGACGGTCGTGACCGTGCCGGGGATGGCGATCGTCCCCTCGCTGCCATCGGTCGAGAAGAGGCTCAGGGAGCTGAGGTCGAAGCCGAACAGGACGGCGACGCCGAGCAGGAGGTCCAGCGCGGCGGCGCCCGTGATGAGACCTGCGGCTGCCAGGATGCCCTCGTTGGTGCGCTTGCGACTGCCCGTGGCCTTCTCTCTCGCGCGCTCGCCGAAGTAGCGGAACATCGAGCCGATCAGGATCCCGATACCGAGGTAGGCCGGGAGGTAGATGCCGACCGCGAGGGCCATGGAGGGGAGCTGGAGCCCCCGCTTCCCGGCGATGACCTCCATGCCGACGGCCACCCCTCCGACCAGCAGCCCCAGCACGATGGGGGACCACGGGAGCGCCTCCTGCAGCAGGAGCCCGTCGACCAGCGTGGCGAACATCTGGCCCTGGGGCGCGGTGAGCTCGTTCGTCCCCAGCCCGTAGGCCTCGTGCGCCACGTACAGGGAGAGGGGCACGATGACGCAGCCCACCAGCAGGCCGATGAGCTGGGCACTGAAGCCCTCACGCGGCGCGACGCCCGAGAGCTGGAGCGTCTTGTAGTCCTGGCTGGAGTCGTTGGCCGTGCAGACCGCGACGCAGGCGCCGACCAAGAGGGCCATGAGCAGGGGCACGTCGTCCACCGACTGGCGGCCCACGCCCAGGGCGACCAGGCAGAGGACCAGTGTGGTGACGAAGATGGTGCCGGAGACCGGCGAGGCTGAGCTCCCGATCTGCAGCGAGAGGATGGCACCCAGGGTCACCATCAGGAGCGCCATGACGAGGACCGCGGCGATCATGGAGAACGAGAAGGCCGTGGGGCCGTCCGCAAGGAGCAGCCAGGTGGCCAGGGTGACCACGCCCGCCGCCGTGGCGATGCCGAGCAGGCGCCTGGTGCGGTCGGGGATCTCGAGCAGGGACTCGTCGAAGCTCTCCTTGACGCTGGCCACCCGCGGTCCCATGAACCTCACGAGGGAGTAGGTGACCGCGACCGTCATCGCCCCGCCGCCGACCCAGCGCATGGAGTTGGAGGGGTAGTCCCCGGCCAGGGGACTCGCGGGGTCGATCGAGGCCAGGGCCCAGTCACCGACCAGGCGTAGGAAGGATCCGGCGAAGACGAGCAGCGCCGTGGCGAGGGTCAGGAGACCTCCGATCCCGATGTAGATGGGCGTGAAGGGCAGCTCCAGCTTGAAGGAGCGATCGTCGAGGACCTTCGAGTAGAGGATCACCTTCTCCTTCGCCGCGCCCAGGTGGCCGAGGACCGGGGCGAGGAAGCTGGCCGCGAGCCCGAGGACCAGGGAGGGCCGGAGCATGGGGCGTGCGCTCGACTCGGTGGTGGCCGTGACGATCATCGTCTCGCAGGCCCTGGCCTCGGGCGCGGGCAGGGTGGGGTCCGCCAGGAACTTGCGCGTGGCGAGGCCGACGAAGCCGTAGCCGATGAGCGCCCCCGCGATGCAGACGATGATCATCGTCCAGACGTCGACCGGCGGGATGGAGAGGCCGTGCTCGGCGAGCAGGGCCTTGGCGTCCTGCCACGGCATGGCGCGCAGGTCGGCCGTCACGCCGAGCTGTTCGAGCTTCTCCTGCGCCCTCGTGAGGTGCAGGTGCTGCAGGAGCGGCGCGGGAAAGATCACCCCCGCGACGACGGCCATGCCGGCCGAGCCCGCGACCTGGGCGATGTTCAGGAAGCGCTTCCCGCCCGCGCCGCGGGTCGCGGCGGCGAACGCACCCCAGGCGCAGAGGATGACGAGCGGGCTCACCCCGGGCGTGATCCCGGCCTTGAGTCCGGCCACGACCATGGTGGCCGAGAGCAGGGCGGTGATGACGACGCCGAAGAGGATGGGGGTGAGGTCGCGCTTCATGGGGGAGGATCCGGGCCGGGGGCGGGCGCCAAAGGCTAGCGGACCGGCCCAGCGGGCGCGAACTCACTCCCAGGCGACGTCCGTGAAGCTGGCAAGGCCCCTCTGGACCGCCAGGCCCAGGCGCCGGTTCGGGGCCTCGTAGGTCCCCAGGGGCCTGCCGTCTTGCATCAGGTGCACGGAGTCGCCTTCGAGCTCGGCGGCGAGCCGGCCGTGGTTCGCGCGGCCCCCGGCCAGGTCGAACACGTCGAGCTCGCGCAGTTCCCCGCGGGTCAGGTGCAAGACCCGCAGCACCGAGTCCTGCCGCAGGGCGAACTTGACCTCCTTCGGGTCCTTCCAGTCGAGGATCAGGCCGCGGGCGATCTTGTTCTTCTGGTCCGGCCGCGCCTCGAGCCGCGTCCAGCGCGGGCTCGCCAGGGCGATGGCGAACTCCCGGCCGCCGGTGGAGGCGCCCTGGAGCGTGCCCCGCACCTCCGTCCAGCTCCCGTACTCCGCAACAAGGGCCTGGTCCTCCTCCTCGAGCCAGGCGTGCAGCTGCCCGTTGATCTCCTCCGGGTCGCCCAGGTTCGAGAGGAAGTCGTGGCCGAGCAGCATGCTGCCCTTCCTGCCCAGGGCGAACTTCTGGAAGTCCTTCCGGTACGCGCCGTCCTCGCCGAACATCAGGAAGGCGGTCAGGGCCCAGCGCACGTCCCATTCCGCCAGGTCCTCCACGGAGAGTTCCCCGTCGGCGATCCTGGTCAGGGCCCCACGGCTGACGGCCAGGCTCGCCCGATGCTCGTGGGCCAGCCGGCGCCGGGCGCCGAGCACGAGGGCCTCCCCGTTCCAGTCGTGGGTCGAGAAGACGTCCGCCATGCCGGTGATGAACCACTCCTTGGTCAGGTGCCGGTTCTTCGACTTGCAGCGCAGGTGGTACTGGCGGAAGAGGCCGTAGAGCAGCATCTTCCGGGTGTAGTAGCTGTCGAGCTTGCCGTGGACGTAGACCGTCTCGACCCGCGGCTCGTAGTGGACCCAGTTCGTCCCCGGCAGGGGGAACACCTGCTCGTGCTCCATGCCCGCCTCCCAGTCGCGGCGGCTGCCGTACAGGCGCAGGGTCACGCGCTCGCCGCGCTTCATCTTGGCCTTGAGCTTGAGCTCCTTCTGGAAGCCCTTGCGGGCTGCCTCGGCCAGGAGGGCGTAGTCCTCGAGCAATGCCTCTCGCTCCGTGAGGATGCGGTAGTGCTTCGTCTCGCGGACGAGGGCCTCCGCCAGGGGGTCCTCGGCGACGGGGAGGATTCCAGGCACGAGCGCCGCGATCGCGGTGGTCAGGATGGATATCGTCACGGAGCAGGGGGCTGTGGTCAGCCCGTGGTGTTCTCTATACCTGGGGATCGGTGCGGTTGCGTGGGTTCTCCCAGGAGCCCCGAGTTCTTCCCCGGTCCGGCTCCGGAGCGCGGGGTCGACTCCTCCCGGACCTGCCGCGGCGTCCGACGATGAGCTCCCCCCGAATCTCCATCCTCCTGCCCACCTGGAATGGTGAGGCCGACCCTTCCCGCCCCGGCCTGCCGCTCCACGTCGAGCGCGAGCTGCGCGGCTAACTCTCTTGCGGCATCCTGGCCCGTGGCTTCTGTCGCTTCTACTGCCCCTTGGCCGTAGTTGTTGTACTCGTACTTCTCCTCCGGCGGCCGGACCGCGCGCACCGCTCCGGGCAGCTCGTCGAGCCTCATGGGTAGGGTCCGGCTCCAGACCTCCTTCGTGTTCGCCCCGGGGGTCAATTCGGAGGTGTGGCTCAAGATGTGCCGCAGGGTGACCGGATGGTCCTCGAGGTCCTCGACCCGGTGCTCGCCGAGGTGCTCGTTGATGGGGTCGTCGAGCTCCACGAGCCCCCGCTCGGCGAGCTGCAGGAGGGCCGTCGCCGTCACGGCCTTGAAGGTCGAGCCCGTCACGTAGATTGTCTCGGGGGTCGCTGGGACCTCCATGCGGACGTTCGCGTGGCCGAAGGCGGCCGTCCAGGCGATCTCGTCGCCGCGCACCAGGGCGATCGAGATCGAGGCGACCCCCGCGTCGAGCTTGCGCTCGATCAGCTCGGTGAGCACCCGCCGGGTGCGCTCGGGATCGTAGGTCGGCTCCTGCCCGCCCGCGATGGAGTGGCAGGCGAGGAGCACGAGCAGCAGGGGGGAGGGGAGGGACCGCATGTTCAGGGGGGCGGGGTGGCGGGGACCTGTGCGGACGGGATTCTACTTCCGCTGCAGCGCGGCGATCACCTCCGCCGGCTCGTCCGCGCTCCGGAATGGGATCGGGCGAAATCGGTCGGTTCGGGCGCAATCGAGCTCGAGGGTACCGTACAACCTGGGGCAGTGCCGCCAGCGACCGGCCCAACGCATCCATCATGACACTCTTCTCTTTTGGCTCTCGGCTTCACCCTCGGGGCCACCCGCCTGGGTCGGCTCGTGTTGCAACAGTGCTCTGGGCGCCTCTCGCGGCCGTGCTCCTGTCGTTGACCTGGGCCTGCAATCAGGGCGATGAGGGCCCGGCTGGCGGGCCCCCTTCCAGTGGATCCCGGTCCGCGTCCTCCGAGATCGAGCTCGATGACGTCGAGCCGGCCGAGCTCCTGGATCCCGTTCCCTTCGACTCGGAGACCAGCGGAGCCCTGCACGGCCTCGTCCGGGTCACGGGGGAGGTCCCCGAGCGCTTCCCCATCGGCGCGCGCAAAGTCAGCGACTGCTGCAGCTTCGAGGACGTCGAGCACCTGAGCGACATCGTCGTCGCGGACGAGGGCCGGCTGAAGTACGCCTACGTCCGGGTGCTCACCAAGCTCCCGCGAGCGGAGATCCCTCCGCCGCCCACGAGTCCGGCGCTTCTCGACCAGCGGGGTTGCATCTACACGCCCCACGTGATCGCGATGCAAGTGGGGCAGGAGCTCCACGTCTTGAGCAGCGACCCCACGACCCACAACGTGAACCTCTCTGCCCCCGCGAACAACAAGCTCCACAACCTCGCCATGGTGGAGGGTCAGGATCCGCTCGTCTTCGAGTTCAGGCGGTCCGATCGCGTCAAGGTTCGCTGCGACATCCACCCGTGGATGTCCGCCTGGGTCCACGTCAGCGATCACCCGTGGTTCGCGGTCACCGATGACGCGGGCGCCTTCTCGATTCCGAACGTGCCTCCCGGTGAGTACGTGCTCGAGGTGCACCACGAGGAGTTCGGAACGCTCCACGGGAGCGTCGTCCTCGAGCCGAAAGTCTCCACCGGCGTGACTTTCGAGTTCGTCCTCGATTGAGGGCCCCGGAGAGGGCCCCG
>CAZQAT010000007.1:53653-80253 GCA_964591315.1 uncultured Planctomycetaceae bacterium | reverse complement strand
CCACCGGCGTGACTTTCGAGTTCGTCCTCGATTGAGGGCCCCGGAGAGGGCCCCGTCCGCACGCAAATCCGATCGTCAACTCCTTTGACTTGCACCGGTGGCTGACGGATAGTGTCGCGTCCTCGACCCCCCCGTTGTCGGGATTTGCGCCGACGCGACACCGGACCCCAGACCTGAGAGACTCTCGAACAGACCCATGGATATCATCGAACTCGTTGACCGCTGGCTCCACTTCGGCGCGGGCGTCCTCTGGATAGGCTTGCTCTACTTCTTCAACTGGGTCAACTCTGCCTTCGCTCCCACCATGGACGGGGAGACGAAGAAGAAGGTGATTCCCGAGCTCATGCCGCGGGCTCTCTACTGGTTCCGCTGGGGGGCCGCCTTGACCTGGATCACGGGCGTCATCCTCCTGTTCCTGGTCTATTACCACGGCTACGACGGCGCAAACCTGTTCGAAGGCCAACACCCCGCGCCGACCTTTGGAGACTGGGGCCCCGCTTTCCTCGGTATCATCATCGGGTTCCCGATCTACGACATCCTGTTCAAGGCCCTGGCGAAACAGCACGCCGTTGGCGTCGTCGTTTGGGGCGCGATCGCGGTCGGGTTCGCCTGGTACTTGAGCTCCCAGCAGGGCTTCTCCGATCGCGCGACCTACATCCATGTCGCGGGCCTGTTCGGCACGGCCATGGCGGCCAACGTCTGGATGAGGATCTGGCCGGCGCAGAAGCGCATCATCACGGCGATCAAGAACGGTGATGCCCCCGACCCCGCGGACGCGGGGATGGCGGGGCTGCGGTCCAAGCACAACACCTACATGTCGATCTCCCTGTTGCTGTTCATGGTCGGCGTGGGGCAACCGATGATGTTCAACTACCCCGTGCTGCCGACGGTCGCGGTCGTGCTCGTGATCAGCTTCGTGGTCTGCTACGGCCTCTACGCCAAGGCCAAGACCGTCCCGGGCTTCTGAGCGTCCCGAGGCCCCCCTCCCGCCCGCACAGCATGCTGGCAGCGGCGACCCTCTGGGCGGGGTCGGGTTCGCGTCTCCCCGCCTGAGGGGAGACCGGGCCCGCGGGTCGTCCCCGCACCGCTGGCGGGCTCTACTTCCTGCTCAACTCGACGATCAGCTCCGCCGGCTCGCCCGCGCGGACTTCGACCCGCTGGGGGAGGATCGGCAGGAAGCGGTCCGCGCCGACGCCCGCTCCCACACGAGCTCGCCGACGCTCATGTGATGCGCAAGGTGGACGCGTTCAGCCTTGTCATCGCCACACGTGGGCGGAGCTTCTCGAGAGGGTCTTCGCCGTGGACGCCTTGAAGTGTGCGCGGTGCGGCTCGCGGCGACGATGGCTCGCGGCGATCACTGAGCCCGACCTGATCCATCGGATCCTGGAGCACCTGGGCCTGGAGAGCGTCGCCCCCTCACCGACTCCACCGAGGTCGCCTCCCCAGCTCGAGCTGGGGTTCGAGGGCTGCTGAGGGAGAAGGGGGCGAGGGCCTGGGACTCGGCCGGTGGGGGAGGTGTGTCCGGAGGACTCGATCGGCGGGGGGCGCGCCGAGACCGTTGCTGTCCGACCCAGGTCTGGCGCGGAGAGGGCGGCAGGAGGTGTGCACGGCCCGGCACTGGACTCGGGCGCGGGGGCAGTTGAACTCGCGGAGGCCGCCAGAAACGCCTGTCCTCCGCGCATGCTGACTTCACTGAGCGATGGCGTGTCGGTGACACTGCTCGAAGCCATGGCCGCGGGCAAGCCGGTGGTCGCAACCGATGTCTGCGGCAACAGCGAAGTCGTCGCACATGACAAGACCGGCACGCTCGTGCCTCGGGGTGATGCGAGCAAGCTGGTGATGGTCGTGGACCTGCTGCTGTCCAATGCGACCTATACCCAGCGGCAATACGGCCAACCCGGCCGACAACGCCTACTCGACCGGCTTACCGCCAATCGCATGCACGCCGACTATGCCCGGCCATACGAACCGCTCACCGCGAATCCACAGGCTCGATAGGCAACGCGCAGGTATACTCATGCCCAATGAGGGACGGGAGCCAACACATCAAGCCACGCCGCAAACGCAAGCGGATCGCAACCGCGTTGATCGGCCTGGTCGTTGCAGGCGCAGCCTTCGGCGGCTGGCAAGTCAGCAAGGCAACCGATGCCACCCTCGTCGATCCGATTCATCTGCCCTCTTCCGTCGAGCTGCGTAGCGGCGACATTATCGTGGCCGGCGGCTTGTCGCTGCAGAGCCGAATGGTCCGCTCGTTTGCAGACGACAACATCTACTCGCACGTCGGCATCATTCAAGTCACCGATGAAGACACCTATGTGATTCATGCGGCACCAACCGGCGAAGGCGATGGCGGCGTGGGCGACCGCGTCGGCCGCATTCCGCTAGCGACCTTCCTCAGCGAGCGGGGCTATGTCGCGCTCTCCATCCATCGCTTGAGCCCCACAACACCTCAAAGCGAACAGATGGCCGACGCCGCCTGTCACAGTGCCCAAGCTTACGCCGACGCCGCGATCCCCTTTGACCCCGAGTTCGACTTGGCTGACCCCGACGCCATCTATTGTAGTGAACTGGTCTACCTCGCCTACAAGCAAGCGGGATACGACTGGCCTGACGTACTGATCTCCGAGGTATCGACTATGGTGGTCGATGGCCCGGTTGTCCTGCCCGGCAACTTTACCAACTGCCCGGGTTTCAAAACCGTTTGGCAATACCAAACAAAAGGAACACCATGAAACACCTACTGACCGCCCTGACCCTCTCGCTCATCGGCTGTGGCGGCGCCAGCGCACCGGGCCCCGGCGACACCGTCAAGGAACTGGCCTACGCCATGGAAGCCGGCGATGGCGAAACCGTCGCAGCGATCGCGCCGGTCATCCCACAAGTGCTTGGCAATGAGAAATTCGATCAGGGTATCGAAGAGAGCAAAGCCAAGATGGCTGAAGAAGGCGGCCTCGAGTCGATCACGATCGATAGCGAAGAAATCGACGAAGAAAAAGGAACCGCTCTCGTCAAGGCAACGCTCACCATGGGCAACGGCGAGTCCGAAACCGCAAAGTTCCCGCTCTCGCGAGATAAGGACGGCAACTGGACCGTTGTCTTGCATTCCAAGGACGCTGGGGATGGATCCGATCTCGACACCAAACTAACTCCAGATACCGAAATCGAATCCGAGTAAGCGTAGCCCCTACAAATCCAACTAGAGGAAACGAAGGCCCGTGCATCCGCGCGGGCTTTTTCATGCGCTATTGAACGCCACGAGCGTGGTTCTCAGGCATCCGCATCGATCACGCCGATAAACTCAAACAACACGTCCTATCCAGAAACTCAGCCGTGACCAATCGCCCGTAATCCTGGTGACTTCATGAGGGGTAGGATGGGCCGATGCTGGCCGATGCCTACCCCTTTCGCGTGCTCCTGATGACGCTCTCCGGCCTGGTGAACCGGCACCAGGCCGACGTCACCTCCTACCTCGTCGAGGAGAACCGGGTCCTGAAGGAGCAGATGAAGGGCCGTCGTCTCCGGCTGACCGACGACCAGCGCCGCAGGCTGGCTGTGAAGGCCAAGCTCCTGGGAAGGAGGGCCCTGAACCAGGTGTCGACCATCGCGACGCCCGACACCCTGATGCGCAGGCACCGCCGGCTGATCGCGCTCAAGTGGACCTACGTGGCGAAGAACCGCGTTGGCCGCCCCGGTCTCATGAAGAGGATCAAGGAGCTGATCGTCCGCATGGCCCTCGAGAACTCGTCGTGGGGCTCCTGCCGCATCCAGGGTGAGTTGAAGGCCGTCGGCCACACCGCCGCCAGCACGACCGTCGCTAACGTCCTGAAGGAACACGGGATCAAGCCTGCCCCCGACCGGCCCTCCTCATGGAGGTCGTTCTCGAGGTCCCACTGGGGGCAGGTCGCTGCCACGGACTTCTTCTCGGTCGAGGTGGGGAGGCCCAAGGGGCTATTGACCTACTACGCGCTCTTCGTAATCGACATCAAGAGCCGCCGTGTCCACCTGGCGGGGGTCACGAGGTGCCCGAACGAATTCTTCATGATTCAGGCGGCGCGCAACTTGACCGACTGCGTGGACGGCTTCCTGAGAGACCATCGGTTCCTGATCCTCGACCGCGACTCCAAGTTCACTGGCCTGTTCAAGAGCACCCTGAGGGGCGCGGATGTGGAGCCCATCCTGACGCCTTGCCAAGCGCCGAACTTCAACGCCTTCGCGGAGCGGTTCGTGCTCTCGATCAAGTCCGAGTGTCTGGACCGAATGATCATCTTCGGGGAGAGGTCATTGCGCGGTGCCATGGCCGAGTACCTGGAGCACTACCACGCCGAGCGAGCCCATCAGGGCCTCGGCAACGAGCGCATCGAGGGCCCCGGGTGCAGTGACATGGAGGAGGTGCGGTGCACGGAGCGGTTGGGAGGGATCCTCAAGCACGACTCGCGGGTGGCGTGACGTAGAGCGGCGGGCTGGGCCACGGCAGACGGTGGAGGAGGTGCACCTGCTCTCGAGTGTCTCAGGCTGGGGCCGTGCACTCAGATTGAGGACCCCCTTGCGCGGACGGGGCTGGGGCCGAGCGCGGTGCGACGCGCCTACGATGGGCACCGGGAGTGGGTGGAGGAGGAGGCCAGGTACGGGGCGATGGTCGGTCGGATCGGTGCGGCCTGTGTGGGGGATTGAGGCGTGGGCGGTTGCCGCGCAGGGTGGGGTTGCTGCCAGAGAAACCCGGGAGGTTGCGAGGTGCGAGCGACCGATAACCCGGCGGAGATTGTCCGCACTCGGTACCTCAGTCGATGAGCGGCCTCCCGCTCAGGTAGACCTCGAGGATCAGCGCGCAGATCGCCGTGCTGTAGACCCGCCCCCCCCGACTGCTCCAGGGGCTGTCGGTGGAGAAGGAGCCGTGGTGGTGTTCCCCCGGGGCCTTCGCCGCGGCCGCCTCCAGGGCCGCGACCAGGGCCGCGTTCCAGCTCTTCCAGGGCCTCTTGCCCCAGTGGAAAAGGGCGTAGGTGCCGTGGTACCAGCCGTAGTAGTCGGCGCTGTGCTGACCCCAGGTCGGCGGCTTCGAGAGCACGAGTTCCACCTGGGCCTCCATCCAGGGGGCCTGCTTCCTCGTGCGCCCCGCCGCGATGTGGGCGTAGAGGGAGGCGGCGGTGAGGGTCTCGCAGACCTGACCGAAGTGGTCGTTCTCACCGTGGACGCGGGCGCTCTGGCTCCCGGAAGCGTAGTAGCCCACCGCGCCGGTCTCGGCGGTGGTGACCGTCCCGAACCACTTGAGGGCCTTCGGCACGGCCTCCTCCGGGACGCTCAACCCGCAGGCCTCCAGCTCCACCAGGGCGTACACCATCCAGGGGGTGACCGAGCTGTCGGATCGGTCCTCATGCACGTCGTAGCGCCAGCCGCCGCCCTTGAGCTGCCGTCGCAGGATCTCGTCCCGGGCCGCCTCGAGGACGGGCACGAGCTGCGGCGAGCCCCCGCTGCGCAGGGCTCGGCAGACGGCCAGGGTCGCCAGCACGTGGCCGTAGACGTGCTCGTGGTTTCTCTTGACGCCGAAGAGGCCGGTCTTGTCGCTCTGTTGTTGGAGCAGCCAGTCGAGTCCGCGGGCCACGGCGTCCTGATGGGGCCCGCCGACCGGTCCGCTGCCGTCCCCCATCAAGGCCAGCAGCGCGAGGCCGGTCACGCCCACGTCGTGCCCCGCCTTGCCCGCCCCCGGGCAGAACTTCGTCGCTCCCGCCGCGGCGCACTGCATGCCGAAGTTCGAGCTCGACCAGTGGCCGTCCTGGGCCTGGTGACGCACCAGCCAGTCGATAGCGCCGGCCAGGAGCTCCTCCGTGCCCGCGCCGCCGTACTTGCGCAGGGCCTTGCGGCGCAGCTTGGGATCGCTGGCGATGCGGCTCGCGGAGCTCGTCGGCACCACCGCCGGCGGCGGCTCCGGGGCGGCGAAGGGGTCGAAGGGCAGGGCCAGGAGCACCGGCGAGTCCTGGGGGCTCGGCTCCACCTCCTCCAGGCTCGCGAGGTAGCCCGGCAGGTCGCGGGTCGTCTCCCACAGGGCCCACCAGCGGGCGGCGGCGCGTCGGTTGGCCTGCTGCGCCTCCTCCTCCGTTCCCGGCGCCCAGGCGTAGGCGTGACCGCGGTGCATGGGCGCGAGCAGCTCGTAGGTCAGGACGAAGCCCCGCTCGACCTCCTCGGTCCGGCTCGGGTCGAGCCGGAGCAGGGCATCGACCGCCGCGGGCAGGGCCTCCCGACCGCGCTCGAGGAGCTCACCCCGCAGCGCGGCGCGCCGGGCGGGCTGGTCGAGGAAGCGCGCCACCGAGTCCCGCATTCCGTCCTGAGCCTCCTCGTCGAGGCCGGGGTGGGGCCGCGGAGCCGGCAGGTCCGTCGGCAGGTCGAAGCGGATCCCGGGCAGGTCGCCCGCGCGTTCGTCCTTCTCGTAGAGGCCGCTCAGGAGGGTCGGGTCGATCGCGCCACCGGGGTAGGTGAAGGTCCAGCGCCCCGTGCGCGCGCCGCGCAGGTACTCGCCCTCGTAGCGCAGGCGACCGTCGCCGGGCCAGTAGAACTTCCACGGCCCCGTGCGCCGGTGGCGGGCGTAGGCGCCCCGGGCGAGGACCACGCCCGCCTCGGAGGTGAAGGTCCAGTCCCCGTGGCGGTGCTTGCCCCTGAGCTCGCCGGCGATGCGCCGCGCCCCGGAGGGCCAGGGCTCGAGCTGCGCCCGGTAGGTGCCGCTGCGCTCCCGGTCGACCTTCCCCTCCCGGTCCCAGTAGCGCCACTTGGTGTTGCGCAGACCCTGCTTGTAGGCCCCCTCCCCGGCCTTCTGACCGTTGTCGTGCCAGGAGCTCCAAGTGCCGACGCGGTGGCCGTCGGCGTAGCGGCCCTCCTCGGCGCGCTGACCGTTCTCGTGCCAGCTGGTGAAGGCCCCGTGGCGCAGGCTCCCCCTGGAGCCGTCGTCCCGGTGCTCGCACTCCAGACGCCGCGAGCCGTCGGGCCAGGCCTCGCGCTCGGTGGGCGAGTCCTGGGCGGGGAGGTGCGGGGCGATGGCGAGGACGGCGGCGAGCGGCAGGCGAAGCATGAGCTCGATCCTAGCGCTGCGGACCCGGAAGGGTGCCGAGTGCGGACAGTTTCCGCCGGTTTGGCCGCTACCGAACCACCAGCACCTCAGTCCGACTTCCATGCCCCAGCATTGGAGATCCGACTCTCCTGGTGCCTGGCACCACGTCATGAACCGCGGCCTCGCCCGTCGATCGGTCTTTGAGGACAGGCCGTGTGTTCGTTTCTTTCTCTCGGGCCTGGCGCGGACGGTGCGCATGGGCCTTCTTGAGGTTCACGCGTACTCGGTCATGACCAACCACTTTCACCTCCTCGTCAGGAGCCCCGTTGGCCAGCTCGCGGAAGCGATGCCCCTCACGGGCTCCAGATCCGCTCGATGACCTTCTTGCAGCAGCACCCGAAGGTGTATGGAGCTGGCTCCGCCGGAGAGCGCAGGACGCGGATGGGTCGAGACCCGGCCTGCCGTGCGCGTCGCCGGCGAGAGTGCAAGAGGTCATCGAGACGCATGCCGCAGCGGAACCCAACTGGCTGCTCGTGCGAGGGACGAAGAGGCTTGTCGTCTGGACGCCGATGGCCGTCGGTCTGATGCGGGACCTCGCATGCGCCAGCTACAAGGAGGTGCAGGAGCGGACGGGGCTGGGGCCGAGCGCGGTGCGGCGCGCCTACGATGCGCACCGGGAGTGGGTGGAGGAGGAGGCCAGGTACGGGGCGATGGTCGGTCGGATCGGTGCGGCCTGTGTGGGGGATTGAGGCGTGGGCGGTTGCCGCGCAGGGTGGGGTTGCTGCCAGAGAAACCCGGGAGGTTGCGAGGTGCGAGCGACCGATAACCCGGCGGAGATTGTCCGCACTCGGTACTACGGTACTATCCCCGACGATGAGCTCCCCCCGAATCTCCATCCTCCTGCCCACCTGGAACGGCGAGCGGGACCTGCGCCGTCTCCTGCCGGCCCTGGCGAGCCAGGAGGGCGCGGGGGAGACGGAGCTGTTGGCCATCGACTCCTCCTCCACGGACCGCACGGTCGAGCTGCTGCGGGAGGCCGGCGCCGCGGTGGAGGTCATCACCCAGTCCGAGTTCGGCCACGGCAAGACCCGCAACGCCCTGGCCCGCCGCGCGCGGGGGGAGTACTTCGTCTTCCTCTCCCAGGACGTGCTCCCCGCCGGCCCGGACTTCCTGGCGGAGCTGGTGCGGCCGATGGAGTCGGACCCGCGGGTGGCGGGCACCTACGGCCGGATCCTGCCCCACCCGGAGGACGACCCCCTGACCGCGCGCACCGTGCTCCACGCCCCCGAGGCGTCCGAGAGCCCGCGGCCCCTCGAGCCCCTCAGCGCGGAGGAGATCTGGACCCTGACCCCGGAGGAGCGCGCCGAGCGCCTGCGCTTCAACAACGTGGCCAGCGCCGTGCGGGCCGCGGTCTTCCGGGAGATCGACTTCCCCGCCGTGCCCTTCGGAGAGGACTTCGCCTGGGCCGCGCGGGTCCTGACCGCCGGCCACGAGGTGCGCTTCGCGCCCGAGAGCGTCGTCCACCACGCCCACCGCTACTCGCCCCGGGAGGCCTTCGCGCGCTACAAGCTCGACGCCGCCTTCCACCGGGAGATCCACGGCCTGCGCCTGCGGCCGACCTGGCTCTCGGTCCTCAAGGGCATCGGCTACGAGGTGCGCGAGGACCTGCGCTTCGTCCTGCGGGAGCGGGGCGCCGCCGGGCTGGTCCACTTGCTGCGCTCCCCGGGCCTGCGGGGGGGCCAGGTCCTGGGCCAGTTCTGGGGCAGCCGCGGCTGGGGGCGGGACTTCTGGCCCGCCCGGGCCGAGGCGGAGGCCGGTTCGGGGGGATGAAAGCTACCGCCCCTCTCCGGTAGCCCGTCTAATACTCACTCAGGAGCCCCTCCCGCCCGCCCAGTCCCCCGTCCATGCGTCCGATTCAGTCCGTCTCCGTCCTGATGCCCACCTGGCGCGGGATGGAGTTCCTGCCCCGGGTGCTGGACGCCCTGGAGACCCAGGACTGCCCCCTGGAGTGGGACCTGCGGGCCATCGACTCGAGCTCGGACGACGGCACCTGGGAGTACCTGCGGGAGCGTGCCCCGGACTTTCCCGTGCCCTTCGAGCTCGAGCGCATCGACGGGGTCGAGTTCGACCACGGGGACACCCGCAACCTGCTGGCGGCCCGCTCGCGGGGGGACCTGCTGGTCTTCCTGACCCAGGACGCGATCCCCTCGGACCCGGGCTGGCTGGCCAAGCTCGCGCGCAACTTCGAGGACCCGCGGGTCGGCGGCGCCTACTGCCGCAACCTGCCGCGACCGGACGCGGAGCTGCTCACGGAGCTCTTCAGCGAGAGCGACCCGGGCTACGTGGCCGGCCGGCGCGAGACGCGCATCGAGGACCTCGAGGCCTACGGCCGGCTGGACGCCCACGAGCGGCGCCTGCTCTACAACTTCAACGACGTGGCCTCGGCCCTGCGGCGCGAGCTCTGGGAGCGCCACCCCTTCCCGCGGACGAACTTCGGAGAGGACGTGCTCCAGGCCCGGGCCCTGCTCGAGGCGGGCTACACGGTGGTCTACGACGACGAGGCCACGGTGGAGCACAGCCACGACTACGACGCGGGGGAGATGCGCGCCCGGGCGAGGATCGACGCGCGCTTCAACGCGGAGTGGCTCGACCGCATCTGTGTCGGCTCCCTGGCGGCCGCGCGGGTGCTCGCCGAGCGCCAGCTCGAGGCGGACCGGGCGGGGCTGGTGGCGGCGGGGGTCGAGGGCGCGGACCTCGAGCGGGAGCTGCAGCGGGCCCGCGGCCTGCGCGAGGCGGCCTTCGAGGGCCTCCACGAGGGCGGCCTGAGCGAGCGCCGCTACCCCGGCTCGCGCTTCCTGAGAACGGACCAGGCCAGCCTGGACCTGCTCTACGTCGTGCACGGCTTTCCGCCGGAGACCTGGGCCGGGACCGAGATCTACACCTACAACCTGGCCCTCGAGATGCAGCGCCGCGGTCACCGCTGCACGGTGCTGCACCGGGTGCCGGCGGACAGGACCGTGGCCGAGGGCGGCCCCGCGGACTTCTCGATCGAGGAGGGCGAGTTCCAGGGGCTGCGGGTCCTGCGCTGGACCCATCGCCTCGAGCACCCGAGCCTGCGCGAGAGTTATCAGCACGACAAGGCCGAGGAGGCCTTCCGGCGCGTGCTCGCCATGGAGCGGCCCGACCTGGTGCACTTCCAGCACCTGATCCACACCTCCGCCGGCCTCGTGCACGTGGCGCGTCGCGCGGGCCTGCCGACGGTGATCACCTGCCACGACTACTGGGCCCTGTGCGCGCGGGTGCAGCTGATCCGGCCCGACGGCGAGCGCTGCGAGGGGAACCAGGGGGTCGGCTGCTACCCCTGCGTGAAGGACAAGAGGCTCGGGACGGTCGCGCCCCTGGCGAGGCTCTCGGGGCTGGCCGGCCCAATGCTGACCGGGCTGGAGAAGGAGTTCGCGCACAGCGCCGGCCCTGCGGGGCGCCTGGCCCAGGGCCTCGAGGGGCTCGGGGACCTGCTCGACCGCCACGAGTACGTGACCCGCGCCTACGCCGCCGCGGACCTGCGCATCAGCCCCAGTCGCTTCCTGCGCTCGAAGTACCTCGAGAGCGGCGCCTTCGAGCCCCACAGCTTCCTGTTCTCCGACAACGGCATGCGCACGGACCACGTGCAGGCCCTGGACAAGGTGCCGGACCCCGAGGGCCGCCTGCGCTTCGGCTTCGTCGGCTCCCTGGTCTGGTACAAGGGCGGCGAGGTCATGCTGCGCGCCATGCGGGGGCTCGACCCGCGCAAGGCCGTGCTCAACGTCTACGGAACCTGGGATCCCGAGGGCGACCCGCACCACGCGGAGCTCCAGGAGCTGGCCCGGGATGCCGCGGTGGACTTCCAGGGCCGCTTCGACAACTCGCGGCTGTCGGAGGTCTACGCGGAGATCGACGTGCTCGTCGTTCCCTCGATCTGGTTCGAGAACTCGCCCATCACGATCCACGAGGCCTTCCTGACCGGCACCCCGGTGCTCGCCAGCGACATCGGCGGCATGGCGGAGTTCGTGAGGGACGGGGTGGATGGCCTGCACTTCGAGACCGGCAACGCCGAGGACCTGGCTCGCAAGATGCAGCGCTTCGTCGACGAGCCCGGGCTGGTCGACGAGCTCTCCCGGGACTTCATGGAGATCAAGAGCATCGCCCAGAACGGCGAGGAGCTCGAGTTCCGCTACCGGGGGCTCGTCTGCCGCGAGCGCGAAGAGGAGCGCGGTGCTGATGAGCGCCTCTTCAGCGCCGAGGCCGTGCAGGCCGGCCGGCGCCTGGGGCAGACCGAGGTCCAGGGGGCCGAGATGCTCCTGGTACGGCCGGGGGAGGGCAACGCCATCGAGTTCGACATCCGTGGCTGCGGTGGCGGCCTGCGAGAGATCGCGGTGACGTCCTTTGCACTGGGTGCCGAGGGCGAGCTGCGGCTCGGCGGCCGCGTCCTCGTGGATGGCGCGGAGGTCGGCCTCCTGCCGGACCTCGGTGGGGGCGCGGAGGACGAGACCCGCGAGGACAAGCTCGTGGTCGAGCTCGACCCGGAGGTGCACGGCCTGCGCCTCGAGCCCGGACCCGGCCGCTTCCTGCGGGTCTTGCGGGTCACGGTGCGCGCCGTTCGAGCGGAAGGAGTGGCCACGTGAGCAAGCGCAAGGGTGGAGCCAAGAACAAGCGCCGTCCGGCCAAGGGCGGGGCGAAGGCCGTCGCCGGGAAGAAGCCCGGCAAGCGCCCGGCAGCGGCCCCGCGGCCCAGCCCGAAGGCGGCGGACCCCGGCGACCCCCTCGGCCTGCGGGTGCACCCGGGCGAGGCGATCCTGGACCGCGAGCTGCCGAGGGTGGCGATCGTGATCCTCAACATGAACGGGCGGCCGCACCTGAAGCCCTGCTTCGAGACCCTGGCCCAGCTCGACTACCCCGAGGACCGCCTCGAGGTGATCCTGATCGACAACGCCTCCACCGACGGCAGCCGGGGGGAGATGCGCCGGGACCACGCCTGGGTGCGGCTGGTGGAGAACGACCGCAACGTGGGCTTCAGCGTGGGCTGCAACCAGGGCGCCGAGGCCGCCGCCGACGCGGATGTGCTGGTCTTCCTCAACAACGACATGCGCGTCGAGCCCGGCTGGCTGCGGGAGCTCGTGGGCCCCCTCGTGCGCAACGAGTGCCAGGCCACCACGGCCAAGATGTACTCCTGGGACGGCAAGCTGATGAACAGCGCCGGCGGGGGCATGAACTTCCACGGCATCGGCATCCAGCGCGGCTACCTGGAGGAGCCCGGCCCCGACTACGACTGGCCGCGCAAGTCGCTCTTCGCCTGCGGCGGGGCGATGGCCATGCGCAAGGACCTCTTCGAGGACGTGGGAGGCTTCGACCCCGAGTTCTTCGCCTACTACGAGGACGTGGACCTGGGCTGGCGCTCGTGGGTGCAGGGTCACGAGGTCTGGTACGTGCCCTCGGCGGTCTGCTACCACCATCACTCGAGCACCAGCAAGAAGCTGCCCATCGAGATGATCCGGCTGCTGCAGATCCGCAACCCGCAGCTGGCCTGCTTCAAGAACTACGACGATGACCACCTGCGCCAGGTGCTGCCGGCCATGGTGGGCCTGGCCCTGCGGCGCTGCTTCCTGAACAGCGGGCTGGGGGACGTGACCCCCTTCCGCATCGAGCACGCCAGCACGGCCCAGGAGTCCACCTTTGAGCGTCTGATGGCCAAGGTGCGCAAGACGGCTGGCGAGACCGTGCCCTTCAGCCGGGTGGGGGCCGCGGACCTGATCGGCCTGAACGACCTGCTCGGCAACTTCGAGCACTGGAAGGCCAGGCGCGATGCAGTGCAGAGCAAGCGCAAGCGGCCGGACTCGGAGATCTTCCGCCTGTTCCTGCGCCCGGAGTGGTGCATCGAGGAGGAGCCTGGTTATCGCGCCCTGCACGCGGGCCTGAGCAGCCTCTTCGGCCTGGACGCGCTCTTCGAGGGCTTGACCGAGCCCGGCATGGATCCCAACAAGTAGCCGCCGCCATGAAGCTCTCGATCGTGATGCCCGTCTACAACGAGGAGCGCACCCTCGAGGAGATCGTCGGCGCGGTGCTGGCGGTGCCCTACGAGATGGAGCTGATCCTGGTCAACGACGCCTCCCAGGACGGCTCGCCCGAGATCATGGCGCGCCTGGCTGAGGCGCACCCGCAGATCCACTGCTTCCACCACGAGGTCAACCGCGGCAAGGGCGCCGCCCTGGCCACCGGCTTCAAGCACGTCTCCAACGACGTGGTGATCATCCAGGACGCGGACCTCGAGTACGACCCCCAGGACTACTCCGTGCTGCTGCGTCCGATCGAGGACGGCAAGGCGGACGTGGTCTACGGCAGCCGCTTCCTGGGGGGGAAGTACGTGCGAGTGCACATGTTCTGGCACTACGTGGGGAACCGCCTCCTGACGCTCGTGTCGAACGTGTTCACGAACCTGAACCTGACCGACATGGAGACCTGCTACAAGGTCATGAAGCGGGAGGTGGCGGAGAAGCTCGACATCCAGTCGCGCACCTTCGCGGTGGAGCCTGAGATGACCGCCAAGATCGCGAAGATGAAGGTACGGGTGTACGAGGTGCCGATCTCCTACTCGGGCAGGGACTACGAGGAGGGGAAGAAGATCGGGCTGAAGGACGCCTTCATCGCGATCTGGGCCATCGTGAGCTGGCACTTCATGGCGTAGGGGAGAGCCCTCTCCCCGAGGCGGGCCCGGCCCAGGTCAGGATCCGCCTGGCTCGGGCCCCCAGGTCTCGAGCTCCTGCCGCATGCGGCGCTCGTCGCTGGCCTCGCCGGTGAGGCGGTAGAGCTCCGCGAGGCCCTGGGCCACGCGTACGAACTCGAAGGTCCCCGGCCGCGCGAGGGCCAGGGCGCGGTCGGCATGGAGGGTGGCGTCCGCGGCGGTGCTCGGCTGGCGGGCGGCTGCCAGGGCGCGGACGACGAGGGCCTCGGGGTGCTCGCCGTGGCGGGACTCGAAGTCGGCCAGGGCGGGCAGGAGCTTGGTGCCGTCGCCGAGGGCTTGCAGGGCCAAGAGCCGCAGGGTGTCGAGCTCGGGCGTGCGGTCCTGGCCGGGGACCAGCGCCAGCTCCTGGGCGACCCGCTCCGGCTCCGTCGCCAGGCGCAGGCGCAGGAGCCCCTGTCGAGCTGCGGCTACGTGCTCGGCGTCGGCGCTGACCGCCTCGAAGGCCCTGCGCGCGCGTACGGCGTCGCCGCGGGCGGCGAAGCACTGCCCCGCGCGCAGGAGGGCCTCGTCCGCCCGGGGGCCGCGGCGGCTCGCGATGCCGTCGAAGCCCGCCGCCGCCTCGCGCCAGCGGCCGAGGGCGGCGAGGGCGCGGAAGTGATCGAACTGCAGCCCACTCTGCCGCACGCCGAGCTGCAGGGCGCTGCGCAGGGCGGTCTCCGCGACGCGCAGGTCGACCTGAGCCTCCGCCGAGGGGCGCGCCGTGGACTCGACCCGGGCCAGGAGCTCGCGCCCGAGCTCCACCAGGGCGCGCCGCGAGGGTCGGTGGCCGGGCTGGGCCGCGAGGGCGGCGAGGTGCGCCTCCAGCGCCGCGCGTCCGTCGCCGCGGGCCCGGGCCAGCTGGCCGCGCTCGGTGAGGAGAGCGAAGTGTCCGGGGAAGGCCGCCTCGGCCTCGGCCAGGGCGGTCTCCAGAGCGTCCCAGCGCGCGGCCTCGCGCAGGTGGGCGAGCCGTGCCAGGTGCGGTCCGATCAGGGGGCCGGCGCCGGCAACGGCCTCGGCGAAGAGGCGCTCGGCCAGGTCCTCCTGCCCCGCGCGTCCCGCGAGCCGCGCCAGCTCGACCCGCGCGCGCAGGCGCGGGCGGCGTGCGCTCTCGTCCCCGGGCTCGGGCCCCGCGAGCACGCGCTCGAAGTGCGTGCGCGCCGCCACGTCGTTGCCGAGGTCGACCTCGAACAGACCCTGGGCCAGCTCGTAGGCGCCGCGGAGGGCGTCGACCCCCTGCACGTGCTGGCGCAGGACGCGCCGCCCCCGTTCGGCGTCGCCCCGGGCCAGGGCGCAGTCCGCGAAGGCCGGCACCGCGTCCGGCAGGCGCGCGGCGGCGCCGAGGGTCAGGACCGCCTCGAAGTGCTCGAAGGCGGTGGCGAGGTCCCCGCGCTGCTGGGCCAGGCGCGCGACCTCGTAGTGGGCCTCGGCGTACTGCGGATCCACCTCGAGGGCCGTGCGGAAGGCGGCGAGGGCGAGCTCGAGCTCCGCCGCCGCCGCCTCGCCCTCGCCTGCGCGCGCGTGCTCGACGCTGCGCTCGGCGGCGTAGACGCCGAAGTTGTACTGGGCCCGGCTGGCCCGCGGATAGGCCTCCGCCGCCGCCTGGAACAGGCGGTAGCCCGAGGCGTAGTCGCCGTTGCGCACGAGGGTGCGCCAGCCGAGGACAGCGGTCAGCGCGACGGTGAGCGCGAGCGCGACCCAGGCCCCCTCGCGGCTGCGGCGGGCGGCCACCGCCGCGCCGAGTCCGACCACCAGCGAGAGGGTGAAGGACGAGAGGTACAGCACCCGCTCGCCGAGGTTCGTGCCGATCACGAAGGCCAGGTTCGAGACCGGAAAGAGCGTGCCGAAGAAGAACAGCAGCCCGGCTCCGAGGAGCGCCCCCCGCGGGCGGAAGATGCCGACGAGGCCCACGAGCAGGGCAGAGAGGGCCAGGGCGACCCAGGCGCCGTTCTCCGCCGCGAAGGCCGCCGCCGAGACCGGCAGGGCGTCGAAGGAGTAGTCGATCGAGAGCGGGTGGGGCCAGACCAGGAGCGCCAGCTCCCGGCCGAGCACGGCCGTGGCGTCGTCGAGGCGCTCGAGGAGCCCCAGGTCCCGCAGGGGATTGGCCTGCAGCGGGATGTCGCCAGCGGCCGGCAGGAGGCCGCCGAGGACCGCTCCGCGCAGGAGGAGGAAGAGCGCCAGCACCCCGAAGTAGGCGCCGTAGGTGGGGAGCCGCCGCCGCACGGCGCCCCAGGCCTCGCGCACGGTCGCGCCAGCGCGGCGCGCGCCGGCCAGGTCGAAGAGCATCAGCACCGCCGGCAGGGTGGCGGCCATCTCCTTGGCCAGCAACCCCAGGGCGAAGAGCGTCAGGGACAGCAGCAGCAGCCCGCGGCGCCCCCGCTCCGGGCGCCAGGCGTGGGCCAGCCAGGCGCCGAGGAAGCCGACCGCCGCCAACAGGTCCGCGCGCCCCGAGACGTAGGTCACCGCCTCGGTGTGGACCGGGTGGGCCGCGAACACGAGGCCCCCGCAGATCGCCGCCAGGCGCGAGCCGGTCAGGCGCCCGACCAGCGCCGTCACCAGCACCGAGGCCAGGGCGTGCAGCAGGATGTTCACGATCCGGAAGCCCCCGGGCAGGTCGCCCACGAGGGCCCAGTTCCAGGCGTAGCTGAGCACGGTCAGGGGCCGGTAGAGGGCCTGCTGGCGCCCCATCTCCTGGTCGTGGCCGTCCCAGTAGCCGCTGGTCAGGATCGCCCCCGCGTCGTTCTCGGTGACGAAGGTGTTGTCCTGGACGATCATGAGGTCGTCGAAGACGAAGGGCGCGTCGATCGCCGGCAGGTAGATCGCCAGGGCCACGAGCGCCACCACCAGGCGCTCGAGCCAGATCTGGGCCGGGCGCGTGGGCGGGTGGGAGGAGTCGGGGGTGGCTGCGCTCATGGGGCGGCGCGAATCGTACGATGTGCGCCATGAACTTCCCGCCCACCTTTCGCTCGATCGTGCTGGCCGCGGTCGCGCTGGGGACCGCGGCCTGCGACGCCGGTCCCGAAGAGGGGACGGGGCCGTGGCTGGTCACCCGCGGGGAAGCCGCGGGGCGCGCCTCCTTCGGGAACGTCTCGCGGCCGTTGAGCGCCGCCCCGCGCACCGAGGTGCCGTCGGCCGCGGAGCCGGGGGCCCATGCGGAGTGGGAGACGTCCATGGGCGCGGGCTGGGCGCGGACCCGCCAGCCGCTGGGCGACTCGAGCGGAGGGGGTCTGCGAACGATCGAGCAGGACCCGCAGGCCACGAGCACGGCCCCGCGCATGTACCTGGGCCGGGACAAGGTGGAGCGCTTCAGCGTGGTCTGGATCGTGCTCGACACGGTGCGCGCCGACTACCTCTCCTGCTACGGCCACGACCGGCCCACGACGCCCCGGCTCGACGCCCTGGCGGCCCGCGGTCTGCGCTTCGAGCGGGCGATCAGCCCCGCCAGCTGGACCCTGCCGGCCGTGGCCTCGATGCTCACCGGCCTGTACGCGGAGTCCCACGGGGTGCTGCACACCGAGCAGCGGCTGGGGGAGGAGCAGCTCTCCGTCGTGGAGGTCCTGGCGGGCGCCGGCTACACCACCGGCGCGGTGGTCTCGGGCACCTTCACCGACTCCTTCTGGGGCTTCGACCAGGGCTTCGACGAGTACGACGACCTGGGCATGGTGGTGGACGACGCCGAGGGCGGTGGGACCTCGATCGAGGCCATGGAAGAGAGGGCTCACCGGCGCGTGACCTCACCGGAGGTGACCGACAAGGCCCTCGACTTCCTCGAGCGCAACGCCGACCGGCGCTTCTTCCTCTTCGCCCACTACTTCGACCCCCACGGGGACTTCGTCGAGCACGCCGGCTTCAGCGAGCGCTTCGGGCCGCGGCCCGCGGCGGACGCGCGCTTCGGCCGCTTTGACCCGGACCCCGCCGAGACCGCCCGCCTGCGGGGCCTCTACGAGGGGGAGATCGCCTTCACCGACCACCACATCGGGCGCCTGCTCGCGCGGCTGGAGGAGGCGCCCTTCGCGGGCGAGGTGGTGGTCGTCGTGACCTCCGACCACGGCGAGGAGTTCTACGAGCGCCAGTGGCTCGGCCACGGCAACAGCCTCTTCAACGAGCTGGTGCGGGTGCCCTTGATCCTCCACGTTCCCGGCGTCGCGCCGCGGGTCGTCGAGGATCCTGTCACCACCGTCGACCTGGCGCCGACCCTGATGGAGCTCTGCGCCGTCGGCTCGGAGTTCGGCCAGGGCTCCTCCCTCGTGCCGCTCTTCGAGGAGGGCGGGGCGCGGGCGGCGGGGGTCGTCTACACGAGCCTGTACACCTCCCTCGCACCGGAGCCGGGCAAGACCGGCGACCAGGTCGCCTACCGCGTCGACGGACCCGAGCACGCGGCCCTGCGCGACGAGCGCAACGCCCAGGCCGGGCCGCTGCTCTTCCACGCCGCGGACGACCCCCTGCAGCTCAAGAACCTCGGCCGCCTGAAGCCCGTGCCGGCCCAGGTCCTGCTCGGAGACTACGAGCGCGCCCGCCCGCGCCTGGTGGCCCAGCGCGGCACCAGCGTGCGCCTCCAGCTCACCCCCGAGATGCTGAAGACCCTCGAGGGCCTCGGCTACGTCGGGGGCGACGAGGACGAGGAGGAGTAGCCCGAGCCGACAGCGGGCCGCGAGTCGGCGCTGGCGGGCGCGGACTCAGTCGAGCTCTGCCCCCTGGGAGCGGTAGAACTCGCTCAGGGTGGCGCGGTTGGCCTTCGCCAGCTTGCGTGAGACGCCCCCGGACCAGTCGCGGCCCGCGAGGCCGCGCCGGGCGTAGTACTCCGCCATGCGCCCGTCGAACTCGGCCACGTCCGCGCGCACGGTGGCCTCGGCCAGGGGCCCCGGCTCGAACTTGCGCACGCTGCGGTGGCCGGCCAGGAGCTTCAGGGTCGGGTTCATGGCGGCGGTGGGGGGCTCAGACCTTCAGGTTCTCGCCGACCTCGTCCTGGGAGGCCACGAGCACGCGCACGTCGTCGCGGCCGAGCTCCGCCAGGGCCCCGCGGGCGGCGGCGAGGGCCAGCTCGGGCGTGTTGTTCTTCCTGCTGAGGTGGGCCAGCACCAGCGTGTGCAGCTCGGGCCCGGCCAGCAGGCGCAGCATCTCGGCCGCCTGCTCGTTGGAGAGGTGCCCGCGGCCGCCGGTGATGCGGCGCTGCAGGACAGGGGGGTAGGGGCCCGTGCGCATCATCTCCGGGTCGTAGTTGAACTCGAGCAGGAGCAGGTGCGCCCCGCTCAGCTGGCGGGCCACCTCCGGATCCGGGCGGCCGATGTCGGTCAGGACGCACGCCACACGCCCGTCCTGCTCCAGACGAAACGCCACCGTCGGGTCGCAGTCGTGGGGCAACAGCACGGGCCGGTAGGTCAGGCAGCCGTCGCCGCGGGTCGCGCCGACGGTGCACTCGTGTCCGATGCGCAGGGCCACCAGCTCCGGGGCGCGGTTCACGGAGCGGTGCTTCATGATCTTCTCGCTGCAGTGCAGCACCGCCCGCTGGCGCCTGGCGATGGCGCCGGCGTTGCGGGCGTGGTCGAGGTGCCCGTGGGTGACGAGCAGGTGGTCGATCTGCCGCGGCCCCACGTGGGCGCGCTCGAAGCGCTCCGACAGCACCCGCACCCCGAGCCCCGCGTCCACCTGCACGGTCAGGTCCCCGGCGCGCACGACCAGGGCGTTGCCTTCGCTGCCGCTACCGAGGGTCTGGAGGCGCATCGCGGAAGAAGGGGTGGACCCGGTGGCGCGGCTTGTGGCGTCGGGCGGTCAGGGCCAGGGCGCCGAGGAAGGAGAGCAGCGTGATCAGGGCGCCCCAGCGCAGGGACCAGGGCTCGTACTTGAAGCGCACGGTGGAGTCTCCCGCCTCGAGCGGGACGCCGAAGTGGACGTGCTCCATGCGCCGGACCTCGACGTCCTCCCCGTTCACGACCGCCTTCCAGCCCGGCGCCCAGCCCTCGTGGACGACGAGCCAGCCTCCCTCGGAGTCCCGGACTCCGACGTCGATGCGGTGCGGCGCGGGCCGGGTGAGCTGCAGCTCACCGGGGGTCGGTGGGGCGAAGTCCTGCTCGCGCCACCTCGGCAGGGGGAGGCTCCGGTCTCCGCCCTTCTCGGTCGGGGGCAGGGTCGGGTCGTTCTCCACGAAGGGCTGTTCCTGCACGACCCGGGCGGGGGCGAGGACACCCCCGCGCTCGTACACGTGGAAGCCCTCGCGCTCGTAGCGCGGCGTGAGCACCGCGGAATCCAGGGGCCGGGTCGACAGGACGCAGGTCACGCGCAAGGCGTCGAGCACGCGCGACTCGAGCAGCGCGGGATCCGACAGCCGGGCCACTCCATCGCGGAAGAGGCCCGCGGGGTCGAAGTCCCTCCAGATGGCCACCAGTGGCTCCGAGGGAAAGGGCGTGTAGGGGGTCAGGTCACGGATGCCGTAGGCGCTCAGCATGTTCGGCCGTGCGAGCAGCAGCACCTCGTCCAGTCCGTCCTCGCTCGTGTCGACCCGCAGCACGCGTCCGTCCCCCGCGGCCTCGCGGACGGCCGTGATGGCCTCGCTCTCGGGGAAGGGCTCCCCGCGCATGTCGACCGCCTCCGCGTGGGGCAGGCCCGCGGTGACGACCTCGGCCAGCAGCAGCGCGCAGCCCGCCACGCCGCTGCCGCGCACGGTCAGGCGCCCGGCGTAGTTGGCCAAGAAGGCCAGGCCCGCGCTGAACAGCATCAGGTCGTGTCCCGCGTCCGCGATGCGCGTCGCCGCGCTCGAGGCCTGCTCGGTGGAGAAGAAGGAGCGCAGGGTCTCGAGGTCCACCCCGTGGCGCACGAGCAGGGCCTCGTCGAGGGCGGCGGCCCAGCGTTGGGGCTCCACGGTCCACCACAGCAGCACGCCGAGCACGAAGCCGCCGACCGCCACCAGGAAGGTGCCCACCCGTGCGCTGCGGTGACCGTCGAGCAGGGAGTCGAAGCCCTGGGCCGACAGCCATGCGAGCCCCAGGGCGGCGACCGCACCGGCCCGCGCGGGGGCGCCGATGCCCGCCCCCGGCAGGCCGTAGAGGCTGTCGACCAGGGGCCAGCCGAGGACGAAGCCCAGGGCACCGAGGGCCACGAGGGCCGGGAAGAGCGCGTCCCGCGGCCGCGTGAGGAGGGCCGCCGCCACCAGCCCCAGCACCGTGATGCCGCAGAAGAGCTGCCACTCGAGGCGGTTCGCAACCAGCCCGCGGGCCAGGTCCTCCTCGCCCACGAGCCACCACACGGCGGGCTCCTTCGCCGCCGGATGCGTCGCCGAGGGCCGTCCGAAGAGGCCCGGCAGCACGGCGGTCGCCAGGGCCGCCGGCGGCAGGGCCTGGGCCTCGAGGTCCTCGGGAGCCTGCGGCTGGCGGGTCGAGAGGGCGCTGGCCTCGGCCATGGGCAGGAGGTGCAGCGCCCCGCCACCGAGGCCCAGCCCACCGAACACCACGCAGGCCAGCAGGGATCTCCACCAGAAGCGTGCCTCGCGCTCGACGCGGATCGCCTCCAGGGCTCGCACCAGGGTCCAGGCCAGGGTCAGCGCCGCCACCATCACGAACACCTGCGGGAAGCCCGAGAGCCCCGAGCCCGCCAGTCCGCCGAAGAGGATCAGCCCCGCGTTCTTGCGTCCGCGGTACATCAGGTCCACGCCCCACAGGGCCACCGGAGCCCAGGCCAGCGCGTCGACCTTCATCACGTAGTGCAGGTTCGCGACCACGAAGCCCGAGCCCTGGAAGGCCAGGGCCCCGAAGTAGGCGGCCGTGAACTTGAGCCCGCGCCCCTCGAGGAAGAGCAGCATGCCGAGGCCGGCCAGCACCAGGGAGAAGAGGGCGTGCCAGGCCCCGGCGGTGACCGGGTCGAGCAAGAGCAGCGGCCAGCGCAGGGGGTTCCAGGGGGCCGCCATGGAGCCGGCCGCCAGGGGCGCGCCGAGGCCGCGCTTGGGGTCCCAGGTGGGCAGGTGGCCGTCGAAGAGCTGGCGCCGGATCTCGAGCTCGTCGGTCAGGATGGGGAAGACCCGGTCCGTCGCCACCCGGTGGGCGCCCGCCGCCGCCCGGGCCGCCGCCTCGGGGTACTCGCTGGCCAGGGGCTCCTGGGTCACCGGCGGCAGTGGCAGGAACTCCTTGTCCCCCAGCAGCGCCGGTCCGAGCAGGATCAGCGGTAGCAGGAACAGGAGCGGGAAGCGCAGCCGGCTGGGCATCCAGCGGCCGGAGATGAGTGTCAGGGTATCCACGGGCCCGGAGTCTGGCGGCCGGATCCTAACCTCCCGGGGCGTTCAGGCGCAGGGCCGGGTGCCCGGCCTCAGTCCCGCCACTCCGCGATGAACAGATTCGTGTCGCTGGGGACCGTCGCCCCGCGGTTGCTGCCGAAGACCAGGTACTTCCCGTCCGGGCTGAACATCGGGAAGGAGTCGAACCTGTCCTCGTAGGTGATCCGCTCCAGATTCGTCCCGTCCACGTCGATGGCGAACAGGTCGAAGTTCATGCGCGCCTCGCCGTCCGAGCTGTGGTGGTTCGTGCAGAAGATGATGCGGTCGTCGCTCGGGAAGAAGTAGGGCGCCCAGTTGGCCTTGCCGAGCCGCGTGACCTGCTTTCGCTCGCTGCCGTCCCGGCGGACGACCTGGATCTCCATCGAGTGGGGACGGATCACGTCGTTGGCGAGCAGCTCCTGGTACTTCGCGCGCCCGGCGATCTCGCGGCTCTCGTCGAAGGCCGTCGAGCGGAACACGAGCCACTCCCCGTCGTGGCTGAAGAAGGCGCCTCCGTCGTAGCCCAGCTCGTCGGTCACCTGCCGCAGGTCGCCGCCGTCGATGTCGCAGGTCCACAGCTCCAGGTCCCCCGAGCGCGTCGAGGTGAACACGATGCGGTCACCGGTGGGGGAGACGGTGGCCTCGGTGTCGTAGCCCGGCCCGGTGATGAACGGGCGCGTGGCGCCGGTCTCGAGGTCCTGCAGGTAGATGTCGAACTCGGGGTGGATCGCCCAGGCGTAGCCGTAGCTCATGTCCGGCCCCGGCGGACAGCTCTCCTGGACCGCGCCGGTGGAGCCGAAGAGCACCTGCCGCCCGTCGGGCAGGAAGTAGGCGCAGGTGGTCGTCCCGCGTCCGTCGGAGATCTGGTTCTGGATCGAGCCGTCGGGCCTGGTGATGAAGATGCGATCGCAGTCGACTCCCTCCCAGCGTCGCTGGAACACGAGCCGGTCCCCGTCCGGGTTCCAGTAGGCCTCGGCGTTCTCTCCTCCCCACGTCAGGCGCCAGAGCCTGGCGAAGTGCACCTCGCCCTCACGGATCAGCTCGTCGACGCGCACGCCGCCGGGGATCGGGCACTCGGGGTCGGGGGTCCGGCCGGGCGTCGTGGCGCAGGCGAACAGGAGCGGGGCCAGCAGGAACAGGCGCGGGGCCGAGGATGCGTGCATGCGTCGGGTGTTCGGTGGGGTCCGGAGGGACACGAGGGAGCGGGCGCGAGCATAACGGGGTGCCGGGCCGGGGTCCCGTTCCAGGACCGGGCTCTGACCCTCGCGCCGCGGAATCCTAGTCCGCTCGGCCGCGGCGCGGGGGCACCGGGTCCCAGCCCCCCTCGGAGAAGGGGTGGCAGCGCAGGATGCGCCAGGTGGCGAGGAAGAAGCCCACGATCACGCCCCTGCCCTCGATGGCCTCCACCGCGTACTGGCTGCAGGTGGGCTTGAAGCGGCAGGTGGCCGGCGTCCAGCGCGAGATGCAGCCCTGGTAGAGGCGGATCGGCAGCACCACGAGCCAGCGCAGGCCGCGCAGGAAGGACTCGATCACGCCCGCTGCTCCCGCTTCTCGAGCAGGCGTCGGTGGGCCTTGCTCACCAGGCGCCGGAGGTCGTCGCAGGTCGCGCCGAGCCTCGGCTCCAGGCGCGGCTTGCCCGGCACGAGCACCACGTCGAGGCCCGCGGGCAGCTCGTGCTGGGTCAGGCGGAAGGCCTCGCGGAAGATGCGCCGCACCCGGTTGCGACGCACGGCGCTCTTCCAGATCCTCTTGCCCACCGACAGCCCCAGGCGCGAGTGCTCGAGGCCGTTCTCGCAGACCACCACCAGGAGCAGCTCGGTGCGGGCCCGGCTGCCCTCGCGGAAGGCGCGGTCGAAGTCGGCGCCGCGGCGGATGTGCTGGTGCCTGCGGAAGCTGTAGCGGGTCATCGGAAGGGGAAATCGTACCCGGGCCCGGCTACGATCCGGTCCGCATGAGAGACGCGAACTTCTGCGCCGGGAGCTGGGGACCCGCCGAGGCCGGGGACGGCTTCGAGGCGGAGCTGGCGAGCGCCGCCGGCGGGTCCCGGGCCTGGTGGCCCCGCTCCGGGTCAGCCGACCTGGCGCGGGCCCTGGAGGGTCTGCGCCGCGGGGCGCCCGCCTGGCACGGCCTGGGAGCCGCCGAGCGCGCGGGCGTCCTGGGGGCCATGCTCGACCGCTGGCAGGACGACCCCCGGGACCTGGACGCCCTGGCGGCCTTCTTGGGCTTCGCAGAGGGGGACCTGGACGACGCCCTCGAGGGGGCTCTGGAGGAGGGCGATCGGTGCCTGTCGGCGGCCCCTGACGGGGACCCGGGCCCCCTGCTCGCCCGGGTGCCGGCGGGGGAATTGCTCGTCGGCCTGGTGCGCGAGGTCCTCCCGACGCTCCTGGCGGGGGAGCCGGTGCTCCTGTTCGCGGACCCGGACCTGCCCCAGGTGGCCCGCGGCTTCGTGGCCCGCCTGGCGGAGGACGAGCGCCTGGCGGGGGCCGTGGCCCTCTTGCACGAGGACCGCACGGCCTGCCTGGGGGCGGCCCTGGACTCGGGGGCCTTCGAGCGGGCCTACCTGCCGGGCTTCCTGCGCGGGGCCCAGGGCGCTGGCGAGCCCGACGACTCCGTGCCGAGCCTGCGGCAGGGGAGCGTCCGTACGACCTTCGGAGCGGGGCTGCTGGGCGGGGCGGAGGTCTCGTCCACCCGCCTCGAGAACCGCCCGCTCCGCAACGGCGTGGCCCTGGTCCTGGATGGGGACGACCCGCGGCGGGAGGCCCGGCGCGTCGCCCAGGCCGCCTTCGGTCCCCGGGTCTCCCTCTCCGGGCAGGCGGCGGGCCAGGTGGGGCAGGTGCTGTGCCACGAGCGCTCCCTCTCGGCCTTCACGGCGGCCCTCCTGGAGCGCGTGGAGGAGCTCGCCGCCCAGCCCGCCTGTCCGCTCTTCACCCGTGGGCTGCGGGCGCACGTGGCGGAGCTGCGGCGGCTGGGGCTCGACGAGGGAGCCACCCTCGTGGTGGACGGCCTGGAGGGCCCGACAGGGTTCCGGGGGGCCTCCAAAAGAGCTATCCTCACCCCTTCGGTGTTCACCAACGTGGAGCCCTCGATGGGGTTGGCCAGGGCCACCCGGCCCGCCCCCGTCCTAGCCCTCCTGCGCACCACGAGCGACACCGAGGCGCGCGCCCTGGCCCACGGGGACCTGGCGCGCTGAGGCCCGCGGGGCCCCCTGCCCCGGGGCGTCGCCGAACCCGTCCGAACCCCTCCTGACCACTGCAGAGCCGCACATGATCGACCCCAAAGCCGTTCACTCGACACTCGCCCAGGCCCAGCTCGCCGACGGCTACAGCATCGTGATGGACCTCGGGCGCTCCCAGGGGGTCTTCCTGCACGACGCCGCCACGGGTCAGGACTACATGGACCTGTTCACCGGCTTCGCCTCCTGGCCCATCGGCTACGGGCACCCGCGCATGTCGGAGCCGGAGTTCGAGAAGGACCTGATGCTGGCGGCCAAGACCAAGGTGGCCAACTCCGACATCTACACGACCCAGATGGCGGAGTTCGTCGAGGCCTTCTCGACGCGCGTCACGCCGGCGGGGTACCCGCACCACTTCTGGGTCTCGGGCGGGGCCCTGGCCGTGGAGAACGCCCTCAAGGTGGCCTTCGACTGGAAGGCCCACAAGATCGGCCTGGACCAGGTCAACGACGGCGCGGGCCTGAGCGCCCTGCACTTCAAGGGGGCCTTCCACGGTCGCTCGGGCTACACCATGAGCCTGACGAACACCGACCCGCGCAAGGTCGCCCTGTTCCCCAAGTTCGACTGGCCGCGGGTCTCGACCCCCGCCATCGAGTTCGACCAGGACGGGGGCATCGCCAACGACGTGGCGGCCCTGGAGCAGCAGTGCCTGGCGGAGATCGAGGCGGCCTTCGACGCCGACTGCGGGATCGCCTGCATCATCATCGAGCCCCTCCAGGGCGAGGGCGGCGACAACCACTTCCGCGCCGAGTTCCTGGCCGGTCTGCGCCGCATCGCGGACGAGCGCGAGGCGCTCCTGATCTTCGACGAGGTCCAGACGGGCTTCTACGGCTCGGGCAAGACCTGGCTCTGGCAGCACCACGGGGTCGCGCCCGACATCGTGTGCTTCGGGAAGAAGACCCAGGTCTGCGGGATCTACGCCAACGCCCGCGTGGACGAGGTGCCGGAGAACGTCTTCAAGGTCTCGAGTCGCATCAACTCCACCTGGGGCGGCAGCCTGGTGGACATGGTGCGCTGCAGGCAGTTCATCGAGATCGTCGAGGACGAGAAGCTGGCCGACAACATCGCGGCCCGCGGACAGGAGTTCGTCGACGGCCTGCGCCGCATCGCCAGGGAGCGCGGTCAGCTGACCAACGTGCGCGGGCTCGGGTCGCTGGTGGCCTTCACCCTCGACACCCCCGAGGCGCGGGACAAGATGCTCAAGGACCTCTACGACAAGCGGGTCCTGTCCCTGGCCTCCGGCGAGCGGGCGGTGCGCTTCCGGCTGCCGCTGGTGATCTCCCCGCAGGAGGTCGGTGAGGCCCTGACCCGCATCGAGGAGTGCGTCCCGGCCGGGGTGGGGGCCT
>CAZQAT010000007.1:0-53553 GCA_964591315.1 uncultured Planctomycetaceae bacterium | reverse complement strand
GGGCTGCCCCTCCTCAGCGCGCCTCGGCCTCTCTGAGTCGCAGCTGCCCGCAGGCCGCGTCGCTCTCGAGGCCACGCGACCAGCGGACCGTGGCGACCAGGCCGCCCTGCTCCAGCCTCGCGCGAAAGGCCTCCACCGCCTCCGGCGTGGGGCGGGCGTAGCCGCTCTCCCGCACCGGGTTGAAGGGGATCAGGTTGACGCCGCAGCGCCGGCCCGCGAGGCGGCGGACCAGGGCGGCCGCGTGGTCGGGGCTGTCGTTCTCGCCGCCGAGGAGGACGACCTCGTAGGTCAGCTCGCGGCCGGTGGTCTCGAACCAGTGGTCACCGGCCGCCAGCACCTCGTCGATGGGGGTGCCCTTCATGGCCGGCACGAGCACGTCGCGCTCCTCGTCGAAGGGGGTGTGGAGGGAGATGGCGAGCTGGAAGGGGGGCTGGGCCTCCGCCGCGCGGCGCACCCGTTCGGGGTAGCCGACCGTGGAGAGGGTGACGCGGCGGGCACCGATGCCGAGGTCGTCGTGGACGACCCGCAGGGCCTTGGAGGTGGCCTCGAAGTTGAGCAGGGGCTCGCCGATGCCCATCACCACCGAGCGCGAGAGCTGGCCCAGGGCGCGGCCGCGCAGGTACTGCTCGAGGATCTCGTGGGCCGCGAGGTTGCGCGTCAGCCCCAGGCGCCCGGAGGCGCAGAAGGGGCAGGCGACGGGGCAGCCCACCTGGGTCGAGACGCACAGGGTCGCGCCCCTGGGGCCCTTCTTGCGCTTGGGGGGGATGTGCACGGTCTCGACCGTGTCGCTGCCCGAGTCATCGAGCTTCGGGAAGCCGAGCAGGAGCTTGGTGGTGTCGTCCGACGCGGTGCTGCGGGAGTGCTCCGTGCTCGCGAGCAGGGGCAGCTCGGCGGCGAGCCCCGCACGCAGGCGCGCCGGCAGGGAGGTCATCGACTCGTAGTCGAGCACGCCGGCCGTGAGCACGCGCTCACGCAGGACCTTGGCGTGGAAGGGGCGGCCGCCGTGCTCCGCCACACGCTGAGCCAGGGCCTCCGGCTCGAACAGGAGGGCGGTCAGGGAGGGGGCGTCCACGGCGCGGGGGACCGTCCCGGCCGCTCAGGTGCCCTGGGTCAGGGCCAGGCGCAGCTTCTCGGCGACCTCGGCGGCGATGCGCCGGGTCTCGTCGAGGTCCGGCGGGTTGGCGCCGCCGACGGCGCGGTGGCCGCCGCCGCCGTACTCCTCCATCAGCTCGCCCACGTGGAGCCCGTTGGTGGGCTTGTTCCAGGGGTTCTCCCCGCAGGTCACGTGGAAGCCCGAGCGGGTGGGGATGACCCCCACGGCGTACTCCAGCTCCGGGTGGTGGTAGAAGGGTGCGAAGCGCTCCCGCCGCACACGGCTCGAGGAGGCGTCGAAGAGCAGGACGTTGTCCTCCCTCCAGAGCACGGTCGAGGGGAACTGCTCCAGGGCCCGGTCGCGGTTGTTGCTGGCGCGCTGGTGGGCCTGCTCGACCGAGTCCTTGGAGGCGATGTCCTCCAGGGTGGTGGTGGTCATCATGTCCACCAGGCTGTCGAGCCACTCGGAGCTGGGTGCGACGGTCAGGGCGCGGGTGATGCGCAGGGCCGGCTCCTCCCCGAAGATGGCCTGCTCCACGCTCTCGAACTGGGCCGCGTCGACGATGTTCGACCAGTGGGCCATGTCCTTGAAGCGGTCGCTGGCCTTGTAGTTCCAGTGCTGCTCCGCGCTGCGCAGGATGATCGGCGGGCAGGAGGGGGAGGTCTCGTCCCACAGCCAGCGCTCGGAGGGCGCGTACTGGGCCCGCAGCTCGGGGGTCAGGAAGGTGGTCGGGTGGTGGTCGAACCAGTACTCCGCGCGGGGGTGGAAGTGGAAGTCGACGATGGCGAAGCGCGCATCGGAGCTGAAGGTGTCCCAGTTGCGGCGCTGGTCGTAGTTGACCGACTGCCACTGGATGCGCTCGCCGAACAGGTCGATCAACACCGAGGCCAGGATCGCGGCAGAGACCATGCCGTCGAAGTCCCGGTGGTAGTAGATACGGAGCGGCGAGGAGGAGGGCATGCGCAAGAGCCTAGTCGCCGGGAGAGGAAGGGGAAAGGGAGAGGCAGGGAAGTTGGGCGCTCGGGCTGCCACAGGGAATGTGTGGCAGGTCGTGGGGCTTTCGGGGGTTCCCGCCCGGCGACTGCGGCGGCCGAGTCGCCTGGCCCACGATGCCGGTACGCGGGTGTTGCTCCCTCCTTCTGACCCTCCACTCCAGGTGGTCTGGAGACTCACCGACTCCACCGCGAGTGAGTCGCTCGCGAACGGGGTCCGCGGTGATCGGTGGACGAGCGGCGTCCGCCTCCGAAGGCGTCCGGACTCCGCGGCTTCACCGCGCTGCAGAGCCGTCCGGCCAGGCCGCGGACCGCGCCCGCAGCGACGGCAGCGACGGCAGCGGACTAGGCGCTCTCGCGCTCCACCGGCGGATCTTCGTCGCGGGCGGCCTCGGCGGCCTCCGCTTCGGCGGCGGCCTCGGCCTCTTCCTGGGCCTGGGCCTCCTCCGCGGTCAGGCCGCGGGCGAGCTGGGTGCGGCCGGCGACCACGTCGGCGTCGACGACGAAGCTCTCCTCGTCCTTACGGTTGGGTAGCTCGTAGAGGAGGTCGAGGAGCAGGTCCTCGATGATCGAGCGCAGGGCGCGCACGCCGGTCTCACGCTCGATGGCCGTGTCCGCGATGGCCTCGAGACCCTCGCGGGTGAAGGCGAGCTGCTTGGACTGCAGCTGGAAGATGGCCTCGAACTGACGCGTCAAGGCGTTCTTCGGCTCGGTCAGGACGCGCACCAGGGCGTCGCGGTCCAGGGTCTGCAGGCTGGTGATGACCGGCAGACGGCCGATGAACTCGGGGATCAGGCCGAACTGCACCAAGTCCTTGGGGATCAGGTAGCGCACGTACTCGTCCCGCGCGTCGCTCTCCTTGATGGAGGGCAGGCTCGAGGTGTCCGAGTCCTCGGCGGCGATCAGTCCGCGCACGGCGCGGGCCTTCTCCTCGGCCGTGGCCTTGCGGTCGAAGCCGATGGACTCGCGGCCGATGCGCTTGGCGATGATCTCCTCGATGCCGCTGAAGGTCCCGCCGCAGATGAACAGGATGTTCGAGGTGTCGAGCTGGATGTAGGACTGTTCGGGGTGCTTGCGCCCGCCCTGGGGCGGGACGTTGGCGGTCGTGCCCTCGAGGATCTTGAGCAGGGCCTGCTGCACGCCCTCGCCGGAGACGTCGCGGGTGATCGAGACGTTCGAGGTGGTGCGCCCGATCTTGTCGATCTCGTCGATGTAGATGATCCCGTGCTGGGCGCGCTCCACGTCGAAGTCCGCGGACTGCAGGAGCTTCAGGAGGATGTTCTCCACGTCCTCGCCCACGTAGCCCGCCTCGGTCAGGGTCGTGGCGTCGGCCATGGCGAAGGGCACCTCCAAGAGCCGCGCCAGGGTGCGCGCCAGGAGGGTCTTGCCCGAGCCGGTGGGGCCCACCAGGAGCACGTTCGACTTCTCGATCTCGACGCCCGCCGAGAGGCCCGAGGCGTCCGCCTGGTGACGCAGGCGGTTGTAGTGGTTGTAGACCGCGACCGAGAGGACCTTCTTGGCGCGCTTCTGGCCGATGACGTATTCGTCGAGGCGCCGCGCGATCTCGATCGGGGTGGGCAGCTTCTCGGACTGGGCGCCGGCTGCGGGGGCGGTCGTGGCGCCGGCGGCGGCCTGCTGCCCCGCTCCGGGGGCCCGGCGCTGCTCCTCCTGCAGGATCGAATTGCAGATCTCGATGCACTCGTTGCAGATATACACGCCCGGCGGCCCCGCGATGAGGGAGGCGACATGGTGGCGCCGCTTCTCGCAGAAGGTGCAGCGCTCGACGTGACGTCCGCGTCCGGAAGAACTCATGCTCGAATTGTAGCCGCTAAGTGGGGTTAGCGAGGTGATGCCGTGCCCGCAAAAAAAAAGGCGCGCCGGCGCAGGTGGGCCTGCACGTGGCAGGGCCTGCGCTGGCGCCTGGAGCGGGGCTCTACTACTCGGCCCGCGCGACGATCTGGTCGATCAGGCCGAACTCCAGGGCCTCCTCGGGCGACATGAACTTGTCGCGCTCGGTGGCCTTGGCGACCTCCTCGCCGCTCTTGCCGGAGTGGTGGGCGAGGATCTCCTCGAGCCGGGTCTTCAGCTTGAGGGTCTCCTTGATCTGGATCTCCATGTCCATGGCCGTGCCCTGGGCTCCGCCCCAGGGCTGGTGGATCATGACCCGCGAGTTCGGCAGGGCGAAGCGCTTGCCGTTGGTGCCGCCCGCGAGCAGCACGGCGCCCATGGAGGCGCACTGGCCGAGGCAGTAGGTGGCGATGTCCGGCTCCACCAGCTGCATCGTGTCGTAGATGGCGAGCCCCGCGGTGACCGAGCCGCCCGGGGAGTTGATGTACATCTTGATGTCCTGGTTGTGCCCCGACTTGTCGAGGAACAGGAGCTGGGCCATGACCGAGTTGGCCACCGCGTCGTTGACCTCGGTTCCCAGGAAGATGATGCGGTCCTCGAGGAGCCGCGAGTAGATGTCGTAGGTGCGCTCGCCGCGACCGGTCTTCTCGATGACGTAGGGGACGTAGCTCATGGTCATGATTCGAGTCTCTCGGGACGGATGGACGAGTCGGTTGGCCACCCGGCGCGGGGCTCCGCAGGCTCCTGAGCCGGGGCGGTCCGCGCCTTGATGGTTTGGATTACGGCGCGATGCGGGTCAAGCCCGGACCGAGGATCTCTTCGGGCCGATCGGGTCTAGGGTTCAGTGATTTTTGCGTTCTCGCGCAGGAATACCCGCACCTTGCGCTCCAGGAGCTCGATCTGGAGTTGCTGGAAGAGGTTGTTCTGGCGGTAGTGCTCGACCACGTCCTCGTACTTTGCCCCGTGGCGCTGGGCGATTCCCTGCAACTCGGCAATCATTTCCTGCTCCTCGACCGTCAGCTCCTCGGCGTCGGCGATGTCACCGACCAGGAACAGGGCGCGCACGGCCTTGCGGGTGGCGCTGGCGATCTCCTCGGCCTGCTTGTCGACCTCGGCCTGGTGCTGCTCCTCGGGGACCCCGCCCTGGGCCAGCTGCTGGCGCAGGTGGTGCTCCCGCTGCTTGATCTGGGCCTCGACCATCTTCTCCGGCAGGTCGAAGTCGTGGGCCTCGATCAGGGTCTCGAGCAGGGCGGTCTCCTGGCGGTTGTCCTCCTGGGCCTGCTTGGCCTCCTGCATGCGCTCGCGCGCCTTGGCGTCGAAGTCCTCCTGGGAGTCCGCCTCGAGCACCTTCCAGAGCTCCTCGTCCGGCGCCGGCAGCATGCGGAAGGCCTCGCTGACCGTCACGTGGCAGGTGGCCTGCTTGCCCTGGTGCTCCTCCGGCTGGAAGTCGTCCGGCACCGTCATCGGCAGCTCGAACTCGTGGCCCGACTGGGCGCCCGTCAGGGCCTCCTTGAAGGCCTCCGCGTCGACCCCCGGGGGCGGGGCGAGGGGGGCGATGCGCAGGCCGTCCCGGTCGAGCAAGGTCTCGCCCTCGCACACCCAGACGATCTTGCACAGTGCCTGGCCGTCCTCGGGGATGCCCTCCTCGTCGACCGGGCCCGGTACGGACTGCTGCATCCGCAGGTCGTTGACGGCCTCCTCGAGCTCCTCGTCCAGCACCGGCTCCAGCTGGCTCTCGACCTCGAGGCCCTTGTAGGTGCCCAGCTCGAACTCGGGCTTGAGGCTGATGGAGAAGCTGTGCTCCAGGTCCTGGCCGTCGCCCATCTCGATGTCGTCCACGGGGACGCGCTCGTGACCCACGGGCTTGAGCTCGTTCTCCTGCACGGCCTGGTCGAAGGCCTGGCTCATGAATTGCTCGATGGCGTGCTGGCGCACCTGCGGGCCGAACTCCTTCTCGAGGATCTTCTGGGGGACCTTGCCCGGCCGGAAGCCCTTCATCTTGACGCGGTTGGCGGAGCTCTTCAGGGCCGCGTTGTACTCGCGGTCGAAGTCGGCGCGGGGGACGGAGAAGCTGACCTTGGCCTCGCAGGGGCCGATCTTGTCGACGGTGACTTGCACGGGGATCCACCTCGCGCCCCCGGTCGGGGGGCGGTCTCGGAGCACGGGGAGGGCCCGCGCGGGAGTCCGCAGCGGGCGGGAGAACTCGGCAGGTTATCCGCCAGGACGGCCCCGGGGAAGGGCCGCCCCGAAAGGCCGTCGAGCCCCGGGTTTGACGTTCGAGCGCTGCTCGGTGTCGCACCGCCTCTGGTATCTTGGCGGCGCTCACCCTGGTCGCTCCCCCCATGCCCCGCCTCCTCCTCAGCCTGCTCGCCATCGGTCTCCTGGCGGCCCTCACGGTGTGGGGCAGCGAGACCCTCTACGATCGCCGCCCCCAGGCCCAGCGGCTGCCCCCGCGGGAGCTGGGGCCCGTGCCGGTGGTCACCCGTAGCCTCGCCGCGGGCCCGGTGCGGGTCGAGGTGGAGGGCTTCGGCACCCTCTCGGCCCCGCGGCGGGTCGACCTGGCCCCGGAGCTGGGCGGGCGGGTGGCCGCGCGCCTCGAGCCCTGGACCCTGGGGCGCTTCGTCGAGGCGGGCACCGTGCTGGTCGAGCTGGACGGGGGCCTGATCGAGAAGGAGCTGCGGGCCGGAGAGGCGGCCCTGCAGGAGGCCCGTGACGCCCTGGCGACGGCGCGCGAGGAGCGGCGCGCCGCCACCGTGGCGGAGCCCCTGGCGGAGGAGGCCCTCGAGCTGGCGCGCCGGGAGGAGGCACGCCTGGCGCGCCTCTCGGACTCCGCCGTGGCCAGTGCCAGCCAGCGTGACTCCGCCGCCCGGGCCCGGACCCAGGCCGCCACCGCCCTCGAGGAGGCGCGCTCCCGGGTGCGGCTGGCCGAGGCGGGCCGCGCCCAGGCCGAGAGCGCCGTGGCCTCCGCCGAGGCGGCTCTGGAGCTGGTGCGCGAGCGCCTGGCGCGCACGGTGATCCGCGCCCCCTTCGACGGCCACCTGACCGCTGAGGGTCCGCGGGTGGGGGACTACCTGGCCCTGGGCATGCCCTTCGGCCGCCTGGTGGACCTCTCCGCCCTGCGGGTGGTGGTGCAGGTCAGCGAGGAGGAGTTCGCCGACCTGGAGCTGGGCCAGGCCGTGCGGGTCGAGCCCACGGCGCGACCCGAGCTCTCGCTGGCGGCCGTGGTCGTCGGCCTCGGCGCCGAGGCTGACCCGACCCTGCGCAGCCTGCCGGTGGAGGTGGAGCTGCCCCAGCGCGGCGGCACCGCCTCCCGGGACGGGGACGCCTGGGGCGGCCTGCGCCCGGGGCAGTTCGTGCGGGTGGCCGTGACCACCGCCAACGTGGCCGGCGGGCTGGTGCTCGGGCGCGACGAGCTCGCCTGGCGCGACGGTCGCCCGACCGCCTTCGTGGTGTCGGGCGAGGGGGACGGCGCGCGCGTCGAGGCGCGCACCCTGGCCCTCGGGCCGCGCGTGGACGGGGGCTACCTGGTCGAGCGCGGCCTGGCTGTCGGCGACCAGCTGATCCTGGCGCCGATCGGTCGCCTGCGGGGCGGCGAGGCCTGCCGCGTGCGGACGGACTGAGATGCTGCGCTGGATCGCTCGCGTCTCCGTCGACAACCCCCTGGCGGTCAACCTCGCCGCCCTGACCATCTGTCTGGGGGGAGTCCTGGCCTACCTGGGCATGCCCCGGGAGGTCTTCCCGGTCTTCTCCATGCAGACCGTGGAGGTGCAGTCCTTCTACGCCGGCGCGGCCCCCGAGGACGTGGAGCGCCTGGTGACCCTGCCCCTGGAGGACGAGCTCTTCGCGCTCGACGGCCTGGAGCAGATGACCAGCTCCTCCCAGGAGGGCACCAGCACGATCACCCTCGAGACCTCGCGGGCGACCGACATCTCCTCCTTCATGGACGAGGTGCGTGCCGCGGTGCAGCGGGCCGAGGCCGAGCTGCCCGGGGAGGTGGACGAGCCCTGGATCCGGGAGGTCAAGACCCAGTTCCCGGTGGTGGCGGTCTACGTCTACGGCTGGGCGGAGCAGGACGACCTGCGCCTGATGGCGGAGGACCACCGGCGCGAGCTGGAGGAGATCCCCGGGGTCTCGAAGGTGCAGATCACGGGCACCCGCGAGCCGCGCATCTGGGTCGAGGTGGACCCCCTGGCCCTCGAGCGCTTCGGCCTGACCCTCGAACAGGTGGGCCAGGCGGTTGGCGGCCGGGCCCTGGACCTGCCCCTGGGCAGCCTGACCGGCGGCTCCACGGACACCCTCCTGCGCATCGAGTCCGAGGTCGAGCGCGGGGCGGACCTGCTCGAGCTACCGCTGTTGACCACGCCCGAGGGCGGCCGCGTTCTCCTGCGGGACGTGGCGCGCCTGGTGGAGGCCAGCGAGCGGGACATCACGCGCTCGCGCTTCAACGCCCAGCCGGCGATCCACCTGCAGGTCAACAAGGAGGCCGACGGGGACACGGTCGCCATCTCCGAGGCGGTGCACGCCTACCTCGAGGGAGCCCGCCCGCACCTGCCGGAGGGGGTCGCGCTGGGCACCAACGCGGACCTCTCGATCTACGTGCTGAACCGCCTGCAGGTGATGCGCGACTCGGGGCTGCTCGGCGGCCTCCTGGTGCTGATCTCCCTGGTGATCTTCCTGAACCTGCGGGTGGCCCTGGTGACGGCCATCGGCATCCCGGTGGCCTTCCTCGGGGGCCTCTGGATCGCCGGCAGCGTGGGCGTGACCATGAACATGATGACCATGTTCGCCTTCATCGTCGTGCTGGGCATGGTGGTCGACGACGCGATCGTGGTGGGAGAGAACGTCTTCCGCCTGATGGAGGAGGGGCGTACGCCCCGGGAGGCGGCGATCGAGGGCGTGCGCGAGGTGGGCAAGCCGGTCCTGGCGACCATCCTGACCAGCGTGGCGGCCTTCGGCCCGATCCTGATGATGGGCGGCACCACCGGGGAGTTCATGCGCCCCCTGCCGCTGATCGTGAGCTTCTGCCTGGCGGTCTCCCTGATCGAGGCCCTGATCGTCCTGCCCTCGCACCTGGGGCACTGGAGCGGGAAGGTGCGCGTGCTGCCCCAGGGGGAGGCGCAGCGGGAGAGCGGGCACTGGTACTTCGGCCTGCGCCGCCTGTACGTCGGCTTCCTGCGGATCTGCCTGCGCTGGCGCTACGTGACCCTGTCGACGGCCGTGGCGGGGGCGGTGCTGCTCGGCACCTTCGCCGTCCACTGGGTGCCGTTCAACCTGTTCGACGAGTTCGAGTCGAAGATCGTCTACGCCAACCTGCGCCTGTCCGCCGGCAGCTCCCTGGAGGAGAGCGAGCGCGCGGCCCAGGAGGTGGAGGCGCGCGTGCTCGCGGAGCTGCCGCGCACGGAGGTGGAGAGTGTCAACGTGCTCGTCGGTATCTCGGCCGCGGACTCGAACCGCTACGAGCTGGGTCGCAACCTGGCCCAGCTCTGGATCGAGCTGTCGGAGGGGGAGGAGCGCACCCTCACGACCCAGGAGGTGATCACGAAGGTCCGCGGGCTGCTCGAGGACCTGCCGCCGGAGGTCCTGAGCACCGAGGTGGCCCAGCCGCAGTCCGGCCCCACCGGGCGCGCCATCGACATCTGGATCCGCGGGCCGGAGCTGGATGTCCTGGCGGAGCTGTCGGGGGAGCTCAGGACCGAGCTCGAGGCCTTCGCCGGCGTGCGCGACGTGCGCGACAACCTGGACCTCGGCAAGCCCCAGGTCACCCTGCGGGTGCGGGAGGAGGCGCGCACCCTGGGGGTGAGCGAGGCGGCCCTCGGGCAGCAGCTGCGCACCGCCTACGAGGGCACCACCTACGGCAGCGTGCGGCGCGGTCGCGACGACGTGGAGCTGGTGGTCAAGCTGCCCGAGGAGCTGCGCTACGACCAGGACGGCCTCGGCCGCCTGCGGGTCAGCCTGCCCGACGGTAGGAGGGTGCCCCTGGCGAGCGTGGCGGAGCTGACGACCGAGTACGGCCCCTCGCGCATCACCCGCGAGGACCGCGAGCGCTCGGTCAACGTGGTGGCCGACGTGGACAAGCAGCAGAACTCCGCCGACGCCGTGACCGCCGGCGTGGAGCAGCACTTCGCGGACCTGCGTGAGCGCCATCCCGGCTACTCGATCAGCTACCAGGGGGACCAGGAGGACCTGCAGCAGTCCCTGGGCGACCTGGGCGAGGCGGCCGTCCTCTCCCTGGCGATCATCTTCCTGATCCTGGCCACCCTCTTCCGCTCCGCCAGCCAGCCCCTCGTGATCATGTTCATCATCCCCTTCGGCATGGTGGGCATGGTGATCGGGCACCTGTTGATGGAGCGCTCGATCTCCCTCATGAGCCTGATCGGCCTGCTGGCGTTGACGGGCGTGGTGGTCAACGACTCCTTGATCCTGGTGGAGTTCGTCAACGACCTGCGGCGGCGGGGGAAGGGGCTGATGGAGGCCCTGGTCGAGGGCTCGCGCCTGCGCTTCCGGCCGATCCTCTTGACGACCGTCACCACCATGCTCGGCCTCTCGCCCCTGACCTTCTTCGTCAGCGGCCAGGCCACCTTCCTGCAGCCGATGGCGATCAGCCTCTTCTTCGGCATCGCCCTGGCGACCGGGCTCGTGCTGGTGCTCGTGCCCTGCGCCTACGCCGTGCTCGAGGACTTCCTGGCCTGGATCCGCCGTCCGGTCCAGACTGCGGGGCGCCTGCGGGCGCGCCAACCCATGCACACCTGAATCGACCCTTCATGGAAGTCAATCTCCGCACCGTGTCCGACGCCGACCAGGCCCGCGTTCACCTGGAGCTCCTCGAGCGCACCGGCCGCGAGGCCCTCCAGGATCTGGGGATCGGTGCCGCCCCCGAGGACTTCCTCGAGCGTTTCCTCGCCGCGCAGCTCGAGGCCCCCGAGACCCTGCTCCTGATCGCCGAGACGGAGGCCGGCGCCGCGGACGTCGGCTTCATCCTGGTGGGGCCCCACACCGACCCCCTCAGCGGCGTGCGCACGCCGATGATCCTGATCCTGTCGGTGGAGTCGAGCTACCGCCACCGGGGTCTCGCGGCGACGCTCGTGCAGGAGGCCCGCCGCGTCCTCGCCCGCCGCGGCTTCGACCAGCTCGCCGCCCGCACGCCCCACGGGGACGACCCCTTGATCGCCATGGGCGAGCGCTGGGGCTTCGTGCGCAGCTGGGAGTTCCTGGCGCGGGACTGAGCCTCTAGAACCGGGGCGCGCCGTCGAGCGCTCCCCAGGAGTGGAGCGATCCGCACGGGGCTCGACGGCTGGTCTCCCGCGACGTCGTGCGACCCTCGGATGTTCACCCAGGGTCCGGACGGGGTGGGGTAGGATGAGGCTGGGGCGGAGCGTCAGCGGGCGCCACGGGGCCCCGGGTAGGGGGTCCGGAGCAGGACGCAGTCGCTGGTCCCGGACTTGCCAAGATCTACACCCATTTCAAGGGGTACATGGGCTGGCTGGTGCAAATCGTCCTGGTCCTGGGCTTGGCCTGTGCGCTGTTCCTGCGCCGGGCCGAGCTGCGCAGGACCGCAGGGAGCGTGCGGGAGCGCCGCCGCGCCAGAGAGCGCGGGAGCGACCGCGCGCGGCTGCAGTATCCGCACGTGGACCTCTCCCAGTGCATCGGCTGCGGCATCTGCGTGGCCGCCTGTCCGGAGGAGGGGGTGCTCGACCTGCTCCACGGTCAGGCGATCGTGGTCCACGGGGCGAGCTGCGTGGGCCACGGCCGCTGTGCCGCCGAGTGCCCGGTGGGGGCCATCGCGATCACCCTCGGAGACCTCGAGGGCCGGCGCGACATCCCGGCCCTGGGGTCGACCTTCGAGTCCCCCCAGGTGCCGGGCCTGTTCCTGGCGGGTGAGGTGACGGGCTTCGCGCTGGTGCGCGCCGCGATCGATCACGGCACGGCGGTGGCGGCGGAGGTGGCGCGGCGCCCGCGCGTGCCGGCGGGTGGCGGGGACGTGCTCGACCTCCTGATCGTGGGCGCGGGGCCCGCGGGCCTGGCCTGCTCCCTGGAGGCCAAGCGCCAGGGCCTCACCAGCCTGACCCTCGAGCAGGAGAGCCTGGGCGGCACCGTGGCCAGCTACCCGCGGCGCAAGCTGGTCATGACCCAGCCGGTGAGCCTGCCCCTGCACGGGCGCCTGTCGCGCAGCTCCTACTCGAAGGAGGAGCTGATGGAGCTGTGGAAGGGGCTCGCCGCTCGCGAGGAGCTCCCGATCCGCACCGGGGTGCGCCTGGAGGGCATCGAGCGGGCGCCGGCGGGGCACTTCCGGGTGCGCACCACCACGGGGACCCTCGAGGCGCGCCACGTCTGCCTGGCCCTCGGTCGACGTGGGACGCCGCGCAAGCTGGGCGTGCCCGGGGAGGAGCTGCCGAAGGTGGCCTACAGCCTGCTCGACGCCCAGGGCTACCGTGGCCGCTCGATCCTCGTGGTGGGGGGCGGGGACAGCGCCGTCGAGGCCGCTCTCGGCCTCGCCGAGCAGGCGGGCAACGAGGTCACCCTCTCCTACCGGCGGGGTGCCTTCACGCGCATCAAGTCCCGCAACGATCTGAACCTCCTGCGCGCCCAGGAGCGCGGGCGCCTGCGGGTCCTCCTCAAGAGTCGGGTGGAGCGCATCGAGGAGGGCGCGGTGGACCTGCGGGTGGAGACCGACGGCGGCGAGGAGCGCGTGCGCCTGCCCAACGACGACCTGTTCGTCTTCGCGGGCGGCACCCCGCCCTTCGAGCTGCTCGAGGGCTGCGGTGTCTCCTTCGATCCGGAGGACCTTCCCACGGAGGAGCCCCTGGCCGAGCGGGGCACGGGGCTCTGGCCGGCCCTCGCCGGCGCCCTGCTCCTGGCCCTCGTGACCCTCGCCTGGTCCGCGACCCACGTGGACTACTACGGCGCCTCCCTGGCCGAGCGCGTGGGTCTCGAGGCCCACGCCTGGCTGAGGCCGGCGGGCCCCGTGGGCCTGGCCTTCGGCGTGGGGGCCGCGATCCTGATCCTGACCAACCTGGCCTACCTGCTGCGCCGCTCGCCGCGTGTCCCCCTGCGCTTCGGGAGCCTGCAGCGCTGGATGACCTCGCACCTGGTGACCGGACTCGGGGCCGTCTCCTTGACGCTCCTGCACGCCGGGCTCGTGCCGCGCGACAGCCTCGGCGGCCACGCCGCCCTGGCGCTCGTGGTGCTGGTCCTGACCGGCGCCGTGGGGCGCTACTTCTACGCCTTCGTGCCCCGGGCGGCGAACGGGCGCGAGCTGGCCCTGGAGGACGTGCGCCTCGAGCTCGCGAGCCTCTCCGGGGGGTGGGAGCGCACCCACCGGGAGTTCGGGCTGGGGGTGCGCCAGCGGATCGACGCCTTGATCGCCGCCGGCAGCTGGCAGGGGGGCTTCCTGGCGCGCCTCGGCTCTCTGTTCCTCTCCCAGCGCAAGCTGCGGCGCTTGCTCGAGAGCTGCCGGGTCGAGGGACGGCAGCAGGGGCTGGCGGAGGCGCAGCTCGACGAGCTCGAACTGCTCGCGCGCCGGGCCCACCGCACGGCCCTGATGGCCTCTCACTACGAGGAGCTGCGGGCTCTGCTGGGCACCTGGCGCTACCTGCACCGTTGGGTGGCGCTCCTGATGGTGCTGCTGGTGGTGGCGCACGTTGTCGCGGCCCTGCGCTACGCAGACTTCGGGTGGGGGACGGCGCCGTGAGCTGGCGTGACCCTCGGCTCTGGCTGGGCCTGGCCTCCCTGGTGCTGGTGGGGGCGCTCGTGTGGCGCGACGTGGAGCGCGGCGCCTCCCCCGGCCCTCTGTCGTCGGTCCACGCCCGTGAGGATCAGCTGGCCGGTGCGGAGGGGTGCGACCGCTGCCACGGCCGGGGCGAGGCGGGCTTCGCCGACGCCTGCGCGTCCTGCCATGGGGACGTCGCGACGGACCTGGCCCAGCGCAGCGGCCTGCACGGTGCCCTGGACCCGGAGGTCGGCGCGGCCTGCGGTCGCTGCCACCTGGAGCACCTGGGGGACGAGCTACCCCTGGCGGGGAGGCTGGCCTTCGAGCGTGCGGGCTTCGGCACGCGCGCGGACTTCGATCATGGGCACGTGGAGTTCGGCCTGTCGGGCGCCCACGACGCCCTGGGCTGCGAGGACTGCCACCCGCGGGCGGGGGACTTGCCCGCCGCCCTCAACGGTTCGCGCTTCGGGGAGGCCGCGCAGAGCTGTGCGAGCTGTCACGAAGATCCCCACCGCGGGAGCTACTCGGACGACTGCGCCCGCTGTCACGGGCAGGAGCGGCCCTTCGCCGAGCTCGGTGGCTTCGTCCACAGCGAGGCCCTGCCCCTGGTCGGCGCCCATGGGGAGCAGGCCTGCGACGCCTGCCACGCTCCGTCCACGCCGACCTCGGTGGTGGCCCTCGCGAGCGCCGCGGAGCCGCCGTGGGCGCGTCGCTGCGGGGATTGCCACCACTCGCCCCACGCTGAGTCCTTCCTCGCGCAGGTGGCCGCGCAGCTCGGCGAGCCCCCGCAGGGGAGCTGCGCCGCCTGCCACGACCCGACCCACGGTGACTTCGTCGAGGGCGCGCGTCTCGAGCCTGAGTTGCACCGCGCCACTGGCTTCCCCCTCGAGCCACCCCACGACGAGCAGACCTGCAAGGACTGCCACGGGGCGGGCCTCGAGCCTGCCGCGGACTTCGCCACACGGCACCCCGGACGGGCCCCCGGGAGCTGCGAGCTGTGCCACGCGGACGTGCACGGGGGCCAGTTCGCCAGCGGCCCCTTCGAGGGCAACGGCTGCCGCACCTGCCACGGCACGGCAGCCTTCCGGCCCCACGTCTTCACCGCGCGCCAGCATGCGCGCACGGCCTTCGTCCTCGAAGGGGCCCACCGGGAGGTGGCCTGCGAGGAGTGCCACCGGCGCGCGGAGTCGACAGAGGAGCCGCTGCGGTTCGCCGCGGCCCCCGAGGACTGCGTCGCCTGTCACGCGGACGTGCACGGGGACGGGCTCCTGGGCGACGACGTTCAGGACTGCGCCAGCTGCCACCGGCCCACGCGCTTCGACGACCTCCTGGCGGGTTCCTTCGATCACGACGCGCGGACGCGCTTCGCCCTCGACGGGGTCCACGCCGGTCTGGACTGTGAGGCCTGCCACCAGCCTGGGAGTGAGCAGGCCGGTGAGGGCCGTCGCCTCGGGCGCATCTCGGCCGCCTTCCGCGAGGCTCCCGCACCGGGGGGCTGCGTCGCCTGCCATGAGGACGTGCACCGGGGCGCCTTCGAGGTCGGGGACTCCGCGGTGGGCTGCGACTCCTGCCATGGCACGCAGTCCTTCCGCCAGCTGCACGGGGAGGGCTTCGACCACGGGCGCTGGACCGGCTTCCCGCTTGGCGGGGCCCACGACGCAATCGCCTGCCAGGCCTGCCACGGCGCCGGGCCCGCGGAAGGAACGCGCGCCCTGGGCCTGGTCTCCGAGCGCTACGGTCGCGTCGTCGCGGCCTGCGCGGACTGCCATGCCGACCCCCACGGAGGGCGCTTCCTCGACACGTCCCTCGCGGGGCTCGGTGCAGAGCCCGTCGCCTGCGACCGTTGCCACGGGAGCGAGGCCTTCGACCGCGGTGCGCGAGAGGTCTTCGACCACCGCCGCTGGACCGGCTTCGCCCTCGACGGTGGTCACGGGGGGCTGGCCTGCGCGGACTGCCACATCGTGCGGCGACCCGGGGTGAGCCTGGGGGCCGTGCGCGGCGCGCGTTGCGCGGACTGCCACGCGGACCCCCACGTGGGTCAGTTCGCCGAGCGGGGCCGCACCGACTGCGCTCGCTGCCACGTGGCGACGACGGCCTTCCGCCCCGCGCGCTTCGACCACGACACACAGAGTCGATTCCCGCTGGACGAGCGGCACGTGGACCTGGCCTGTGGCGCATGCCATCGCCCTTGGCCCCTGCCCGGGGGCGGGGAGACCGTGCGCTACAAGCCCCTGGGTATCCGCTGTGATGACTGCCACAGGAGCGGCCCGCCGGAGAGAGGAGTGCGATGAGGTTCCTACTGTGGATCGCCGCGCTGCTCGTCCTCGTCGGGCTGGCCCGGGCCCAGGACGAGCCGGTCGGGCCCCCGGAGACGGTGGTGCTCGAGGTCCGCACCACCTCAACGTCCGGCCTCAGCGTCTTCCTCGACCGGGGGCGCGACGATGGCCTCGAGCCGGGGGACACCGTGCGCCTGTTCGTGCCCGGGGCGCCGGTGCTGGTCGGCGAGGTGCGCTCCGTGTCGAGCACCAGCGCGCGGGTCGAGCTGTTCGAAGAGGCCCAGGTCGAGGTGGGGACTCCCGGCGAGGTGCGGGTGCCCCGGGTGCGCCTGGAGGTCCTGCGGGAGACCACGCCGCCGCGACCGGACGGCGAGCCGTTGCCGGAGCAGCCGCCGTGGACCAGGCCCCCCGAGGAGTGGAGCACGGACCTGCCCCTGCTCGCGCCCCTGGAAGACATCGAGCCAGAGGACCGGGAGACCAGGGTCGTCGGGAGGGTCTTTGCCCAAGCGGACGCCACCTGGGATCACGAGAGCGGTGGTACCGACACCTTCTACGGGCGCTTCGGGACGGACCTGCGCATCGAGAATCCCTTCGAGCGCGGCGGCCTGCTCGAGCTCGACCTGGAGCTGGCCCAGCGCATGGCTGAGAGCGAGAGCGAGGGCTTCGATGAAGAGGAGGCGGAGCTGCGCTTCCAGCGCCTCAGCTACGGCCGCGGCGGTACACGTCACGACCCCACCCGCTGGCGGATGGGGCGCTTCCTGCAGGAGGGCTTCCCCGAGTTTGGCCTGCTCGACGGGGTCGAGCTCTCGCAGTACGCGGACCCGAGCACCTACGTCGGCCTGGCTGCGGGCCTCCTGCCCGAGCCCACCTTCGAGCTCTCCACCGGGGACGACTGGCAGGTGGCGGCCTACGCCGTGCGCGAGCTCGGGGCGCGGCGAGAGCTGGCCTGGCGCGTCGGGGTGCAGAAGACCTGGCACGGAGGGACGCCGGACCGGGACCTGGTCGCCGCTGCCACGCACTGGCGTCCGCACGACGCCTTCGATCTGCGCGGCTCCGTGCTGGTCGACTACTACACCTCGGGAGAGGCGGTGAAGAGCGCCGGGTTCGAGTTGACGGAGCTGCACCTCTTCTCGAGCTGGCGACCGCTGGAGGGCGCCGGCCTGTCGGCCTCCTACGACCAGGTGCGCTGGCCGGACATCCGGCGCGAGGAGTTCGTGCCCCTGCCGGCGGACGAGCTGGACCTCCAAGAGACCCGCCGCGGGAGCCTGCGCCTGTGGGCCCACGCCCACGAGGACGTGCGACTCTCCCTGCGCGGTGACTGGTGGCGCAACGAGAGCGAGGACGGCAGCGGCGGCGAGCTGCGCCTGGACTGGCGCGACTTGCTGTGGGAGCACGGCCGCTTGAGCCTGGGGCTCTTCAGCCAAGGAGGGCAGTTCAGTGCGGTGGAGGGCCTGCGGCTGCGGGTCGACCGGACGGCGGGCAGCGGGCACTGGTCCCTGGGCTACGAGCTGTCGCGCTCGGAGCAGGAGGCCTTCGAAGGAGAGCAGGGGGAGCTCCTGCGCCAGAGCTTGCGGGGGAGCTGGGACACCCGCATCGGCGACGACTGGAGCCTCTCGCTGTTCGGCGAGGGCATCTTCGGTGAGGCGCAGGAGGCCCTCTCACTCGGTATCTTCTTGCAGAGGAGCTTCTGATGAGTACGGAGCACGAGCGCGGCACGCGGACGGAGGATGGGAGGGTCCTGGGGCTCAAGGCCCTGGCGGTCCTGTTCCTCTTGGCAGGGGCCTGGGCCTGCACCTTCACCGGCCGCGGCTCGGTGGAGGTGAACGAGTGGTGGGCTCGGCGCGGACCCGTCGTGCCCCACGACAGCTTTCCCGGCGACTGCCGCCTGTGCCACGTGGGCGACGACTGGCTGACCCTGCGGGAGGACTTCTCCTTCGACCATCTGGCGGAGACCGGTGTGCCCCTCGAGGGTGCCCACGCTCGGGCCGAGTGCCTGCGCTGCCACAACGACCGCGGGCCAGCGGGAGTCTTCGCCGCCCGGGGATGTGCCGGCTGCCACGGCGACGTGCACCAGGGCAAGCTCGGGATGAACTGCGTCGACTGCCACGGCCAGGAGAACTGGCGTCCGCTCGAGCCCATCGCCTTGCACGAACGGACGGGCTTCCCTCTGGTGGGCGCTCACGCCGCCGCCGCCTGCTGGCGCTGCCACCCAGGCGCCGAGGAGGGGCTCTTCATCGGTGTCGATTCCGAGTGCGCCAGCTGCCATGGGGATGACCTGGCCCGGGCTCAGAGCCCTGACCACGCCGCCCAGGGTTGGACCTCCGGCTGCGATGAGTGCCACATCCCCACCACCTGGAGCGGGCCGGGCTTCAACCACGCGACCTTCCCCCTGGTGGGCACCCACGGCACGCTCGACTGCGCCGCCTGCCACGCGGGCGGCGTATTCGCGGGTACGCCCCAGCAGTGCGTGGACTGTCATCTGGGGGCCTACCAGGCGGCCACCGACCCCGACCACGTGGCGGCGGGCTTCCCCACGAGCTGCGAGAGCTGCCACGTGCCGACCAGCTGGAGCGCGGCGGTCTTCGACCACCGCAGCTGGGCCCTGACGGGTGCTCACACGGCGGCGAGCTGCAGCGCCTGCCACGTGGGCGGCGTCTTCGCCGGGACACCCCAGGACTGCGCGAGCTGCCACCTGGACGACTTCAACGCCTCGACGGACCCGGACCATGTGGGGCAGGGCTTCCCGACGACCTGCGATGACTGCCACAGCACCCTCGCCTGGAGGCCGGCCCACTTCGGCCACAAGGGCTGGCCCCTGACCGGGGCCCACGCGAGCGCGGACTGCACCGCCTGCCACGCCGGAGGAGTCTACTCGGGCCTGCCCAGCAGCTGCGTGGACTGCCATCTGCGGGACTACACCGGGGCGACGAACCCGGACCACGCCGCGGCGGGCTTCCCCCAGAGTTGCGAGGTCTGTCACAACACGGTCACCTGGCGGGGGGCGAGCTTCGACCACAGCTTCCCGATCGACGTGGGGAACCACAGCAACCTCTCTTGCAGCGACTGCCACCTGGTGCCGCGCAACTTCACGAGCTTCTCCTGCACCCACTGCCACGAGCACAACCGGGCGGCTATGGGGAAGGAGCACGTCGACGTGCGCAGCTATCAGTGGCTGTCCAGCGCCTGCTACGCCTGCCACCCCAGCGGCGATCGCTGAGCTGGTAGGCTGGGGGTCCGGCCCTTGGGTCGGCCCCCCCGGCCATGCTCTCTCGTTCGATCCTCTGCCCCCTCGCTCTGCTCCTCGGCGCGGCCTCGCCCGTTGCCGCCCAGACCGGCAGCGTGGCGGGGCTCCAGAAGATCAGCGACACCGCGGGCGGCTTCAGCGGGGACCTGGACCCGGGCGGACGCTTCGCCCTGACGGTCGCCAGCATCGGCGACCTGGACGGCGACGGTGTGGCCGATCTCGTGGTGGGCAAGGAGGCGGACGACGACGGGGGACCGAACCGCGGGGCGGTCTACGTGCTCTTCCTCGAGCCCGGCGGCACGGTGCGTGCCCACCAGAAGATCAGCGCCACCGCCGGCGGCTTCGGGGGGACGCTCGCGGACCAGGTCCGCTTCGGGGCGGCGGTCGCGCCCCTGGGCGACCTCGACGGCGACGGGCGGCTCGAGCTGGCGGTGGGCACCATCTGGGACGCGGGGGCCGGAGGGCTGAAGCGCGGTGCGGTCTGGGTGCTCTCCCTCGAGGCGGACGGAACCGTCTTCGCGCAGCACCGCATCACCGAGGGCCAGGCGGGCTTCGTGGGGCCCCTCGGGGACGACGACTGGTTCGGCGTGAGCCTGGCGCCCCTGGGAGACCTGGACGGGGCCGGGCCGGCGGTGACGGCCCTGGCCGTGGGCGCCCTGCGGCACGACGACGGGGGGAGCGACCGGGGCGCGGTGTGGGTGCTCTTCCTCGACGGGAGCGGCGCCGTGATCGGAGAGCAGAAGCTGAGCGCGACGGCCGGCGGCTTCGGCGGCAGCCTGGGGGACGGGGACCGCTTCGGGCGCAAGGTGTGCCACCTGGGAGACCTGGACGGCGACGGCGCGCCCGAGCTCGCCGTGGGCGCGCCGGGGAACGACGACGGGGGTCTCGATCGCGGCGCGGTCTGGATCCTGAGCCTGGCGAGCGACGGGACGGCGACGGCCTGGCGAGAGATCGCCGACGGCCTCGGGGGCTTTGGCGGTGCGCTCGGCGACGAGGACTTCTTCGGCCGCGGTCTGGGGACGCCGGGGGACCTGGACTGCGACGGCGTGCAGGACCTGGTCGTGGGCGCCACCCGGGACGACGACGGGGGCGCGGACCGCGGGGCGGTCTGGCTCTTGTTCCTGAACGCGGACGGGAGCGTGCGGGAGTCGGCCAAGATCAGCGAGCTGGCGGGCAGCTTCACGGGCGGCCTCGACGACCTCGACGTCTTCGGCACCGCGGCCGTGGGCGTCGGCGACCTGGACGGGGACGGGGTGGGGGACCTGGCCGTCGGGGCGCCCGGCGACGACGACGGGGGCGAGAACCACGGGGCCCTCTGGTTGCTCTTCCTCGAGCGCGAGGGGAGCGGGCTGGGCACGCCCTACTGCTGCCCGTCGGTGCCGAACTCGAGCGGCAGCTCCGCGGAGCTGGTGGCGAGCGGCAGCCCGGTGGTGGCGGACGCGGACCTGACCCTCTCCACCAGCGGCCTGCCCCCGGACCGCATCGGGATGTACATCGCCGCCCGCGAGACCGCCTGGGTGCCGCAGGCAGGCGGGAGCCAGGGCGTGCTCTGCCTGGGGGGCCCGATCGCGCGCCTGGCGGGCACCGCCGCGAGCTCTGGGCCCGCGGGGCAGATCCAGGCCTCCATCGACCTGGCGAGCCTGGGCGTGCTCGGCGCGGTGCAGGCCGGCGAGACCTGGAGCTTCCAGCTCTGGTACCGGGACGCGCTCGGGGGGCAGTCGACCTCGAACTTCTCCGACGCGGTCTCGATCGACTTCCAGTGAGGCGTCCGGCCTCGAGGTCAGCCCTCCAGCCGCTCGCGCACCCGCTCTGCCGACCGCAGCATCGAGGCGTCGCAGCCGAGTCCCTGCAGCTCGTCCAGCCCGAACCAGCGTAGCTCGAGGGACTCGTCGCTCATCACCTCGCGCGTACCGGCGGCGGCGTAGGCCACGAAGCGGGTGTCGAGGTGCAGGTGGGCGGGCACCCCCTTGTGCTCGGGGATGCGGTGGATGTCCAGGTCGATCGGCAGCGGGTCGATGTCGATGGCCTCGATGCCGCTCTCCTCCTGTGCCTCGCGCCAGGCCACGTGCACCAGGTTCGCGTCCCCGTCGCAGTGGCCGCCCAGCTGCAGCCAGATCCCGAGCTTCTTGTGCAGGGTCAGGAGCACCCGCTCGCGGGCGTGGTCCATCAGCATCACCGAGCCCGTCAGGTGCCCCGCGAGGCAGGAGCGCTCGTGTGCGTTCTCGGGGTGCTCCTCGATCCAGGCCAGGATGCGGGCGCGCATCTCCTCCTGGGCCGCGTCCGGCGCGGCGTAGGCCTCGAGGGTCCGCCAGGCGGCGCGCAGGTCCGGGTCGGGGCGCAGGTCCACGGGCCTAGTCGCGCTCGAAGCGCCGGTACTTGCCGCCTCGTCCGCCCTCCTCGAGCCCCAGGTTGGCGCGGTTCTTCTCGCGCCATTCGTGGTAGCTGTCGTAGTCACCCTCGGCGTGGAAGAAGATGCGGCCGTCGCCCTCGAAGGCCAGGATGTCCGTGGCGATGCGGTTGAGGAAGTAGCGGTCGTGGCTGACGACGATCATCGAGCCGCGGTACTCCTCGATGGCCTCCTCGAGCACCCGCAGGGTCTCCAGGTCCAGGTCGTTGGTGGGCTCGTCGAGGATGATCAGGTTGGCGGGGTCCTTGAGCATCTTGGCCAGCACGACGCGGTTGCGCATCCCGCCCGAGCAGTGGCCGACGAGCTTCTGCTGGTCCTCGCCCTTGAAGTTGAAGCGCGCCACGAAGGCCCGGCCGTCGATGGTCTTGCCGTCGAAGGGCAGCTGCTCGTTGCCGTCGGTGATGTTGTCGTAGACCGACTTCGAGTCGTCGAGCACGGCCCGGGACTGGTCCACGTAGCTCATCTCCACCGTCTGGCCGATGTCGATCTCGCCGGAGTCGGGCTGCTCCGTGCCCAGGATCATCTTCATCAGGGTCGACTTGCCCATGCCGTTGGCCCCGATCACGCCCACGATGGCTCCCGGGCGCACCTCGAAGGAGAGGTCCTTGATGAGGGTCCGGTCCCCGTACCCCTTGGTGAGCCCCTTGACCTCGACCACCTTGTCCCCGAGTCGCGGCCCGGGGGGGATGCGGAAGTCCGTGGACTCGAGCTGGGCGCCGGCGCGCTGGTCCTGCAGCTCCTTGAAGCGGTTCATGCGCGCCTTGGCCCGGCCGCGGCGGGCGGCGGGGGTCTGGCGCACCCACTCGAGCTCGCGCTTGTAGGCCTTCTCGATGCGCGCCTCCGCCTGGCGCTGGGTGTCGAGCTTCTTCTGCTTGGCCTCGAGGAAGTTCGTGTAGTTGCCCTCGTAGGGGATGCCCCGGCCGCGGTCGATCTCGAGCATCCAGCCGACCACGTTGTCGAGGAAGTAGCGGTCGTGGGTGATCAGCATCACCATGCCCGGGTACTGCTGCAGGTAGTGCTCGAGCCACTCCACCGAGTCCGCGTCCAGGTGGTTGGTGGGCTCGTCGAGCAGCAGGATGTCCGGCTGGGAGAGCAGCAGCTTGCAGAGGGCGACCCGGCGCCGCTCGCCCCCCGACAGGACCTTGACGTCCGCGTCCGGCGGCGGGCAGCAGAGGGCGCCGGCGGCCTGCTGCAGGCGGCTCTCGAGGTCCCAGATGTTGTAGTGGTCCATCTGCTCCTGGAGTTCCGCGAACTCCTCCTCGCGGCCCTCCATGTCCATGCAGACCTCGTTATAGCGCTCCTCGATGGCGCGCAGGGGGCCGACGGCCTCGAGCAGGTTGCCCCAGACGTCCAGCTCGTCATTGAGGGGGGGCTCCTGGGCCAGGTAGCCGACCTTGACGTCGTCGTCGGTGGCCTTGGCGATGCCCTCGAACTTGTCGTCCTCGCCGGCGATGATGCGCAGCAGGGTCGACTTGCCGGCGCCGTTGCGGCCGATGACGCCGATCTTGGCGTCCTCGAAGAAGGCCAGGGTGATGCCCTTCAGGATCTCGTCCTGGCCGTAGTGCTTCCGCAGGTCCTGGACCTGGTAGATGATCTTGTCGCCCATGGGGCGAACAGGATAGGGATCGCTTCGGGAGCGAGAAGGGTCCGGGGCCAAAATCGACCTCGATCCGGCGTCGGGGGGGGCGGCGACCCTCTCGCCGCGGAGCTCTGCCAGATCTGGTGCGAGCCCCGGTCTGGGCTCCGGGGCAGCGAGCTGGGCTCCGACGAGGATGTGGCGCGTCCCCCCCGCTGGAGGAGCCCCACGCGGCGGTGGACCAGCGCCTCTCGAGGGCCGGCCACGCCCTCTCCCGGGACACCTCCGATCCCCACCGGGAGCGGAGCAGGAGCGCCTCAGAGGAGCCCGGGCCTCACTGCATGCGCCACTTCACCCAGGGGTCGTAGAGGAGCTCGGCCTTACCCCCCAGGCTGTCGTCGAAGGAGCTGCTGGAGTGGGAGGTGGGCTTCACATAGACCTCACGCAGGTAGCGAACGAGGCCGGCGCGCCCTGAGCCGACGACCTTGTTCCTGTGGATCACCGGCGGGTCGGTCTCGATCAGGAAGCGGAAGAAGTTACGCGCCTTGGCGCGGTAGATCTCCGAGGTGTTGTCCTTGTCGATGGTGTAGTAATGCCGCAGCTCGAGGCCGATCAGGTTCTTGACCTCCTTGCGCACGGGCCTGCTCGACAGGGGCCCGCGGGTCATGCGGACGTTCGCCAGGCGGGCGGTCTTCGGCTCGGCGGTGAACTCGAGGTGTCGCGCGTAGCCGGGGCTGCCGCCGAACTGGCGCCCGAACCAGTAGCCGAAGCCGAGCTCGACCCAGTGGCCGTCACGGGTCGTCACGTCGTGGGGCAGGTAGCCGGACTGCCGCGACAGCACCAGCGTGCTGTACATCAGCTGCTGGATGGCCACGTCGAAGAAGCCCACCGGTCGCGAGCCGCGGCCCATGTTGTAGTGGACGAAGGCCAGGTTGGAGAAGCCCTTCGACGTGCGCACCTGGGTCGACGGGTCGTAGTGGGGCTCGCGCTTCTTGTTGTAGTAGTCCTTGTAGCCCTTGTCCTGCCGATCGCGGAAGACGTGCACGACCATGCGGTCCTCGTCCCGCAGCACCTCCTCGCCGGCCCGCAGCTCCTCGCCGAAGCGGTCCATCCACTCCAGGTAGACGAGCTCCAGGTCGAACAGGCAGTTGACGGCCTGGTGGAGGCTGGTGTTGGTCTCGACCAGGTAGTGCTCGGACTCGAGCACCAGGCGGTCGTTCCAGTCCTGGATCGTCTCCTCCCAGTCCTCGCGTTTGAGCTGCTTGCGGTCGATGGGCCAGCGCCACGCGCCCCGCCGCCGCACGTGCCCCAGGTGCTCGTGGGCACCGTCGTGCTGCGGGTCGAAGACGAGCACGCGCCAGGCCTGCAGGTCCGCCATGCGCGGCAGCTCCAGGTCGAGGGCCGTCTGCACCAGGCCCCACTCCTCTTCGACCGTCAGCCCCTCCACGTGCTCCGCCAGGAAGCTGCGCAGCTTGTCGCGCACGGTGGTCAAGCTGACCACGTCCTCGACCGGGAGCTTCTTGCGCTTGTTGCCCTGGTAGAGGATCACGTGCTCCTCGCCGTAGCGCTCGAGGACGCGGCCGCGCAGGGTCTTGCCGTTCTCGAGCAGGACGCTGTCCCGCAGGTCGTCCTCGCCGGCGGCCGCCGCGGGGGGCGCCACGGCGGCGATCGAGGTCAGGGCTAGGACCGCAAGCGAGCGGAGCTTCATGGTCGTCGGGAGGGTCGGGGCCTCGGGGCTGCGCACGGGGCCGGGGAAGGGCGGCCGCGCGCGCGTGCAGTGGAGTCTAGGACGGATCCGGGGCGACCCCAGGGCCATTTTCGGCGGGGGCCGCGGGGACGGCGGACAGCCGCTAGGCACTCGCCCTCGGGGGCGTTATCGTGCTCGCCCGCGATTCCTCCCATCGGCCCTCCGACCCCCCTTTCCGCGATGGATTTCCTCCGAGAGCTCGGCATCGAAGACCAGAACCCCGGCGCCTACAACGGCCAGTGGCTCGACACCGGCGGCGGCTGGCTCGAGTCCAAGAACCCGGCCACCGGCGAGGTGATCGCCCAGGTCCAGCAGGCCACCGCCGAGGACTACGAGAAGTGCCTGGTGGCGGCCCAGGAGTCCTTCCACCAGCTGCGCTCGATGCCGGCCCCGGCCCGGGGCGAGATCGTGCGCAAGTGCGGCGAGGCGATCCGCGACAAGAAGGACGCCCTCGGCCGCCTGATCACCCTCGAGATGGGCAAGATCGTCCAGGAGGGCTGGGGCGAGGTGCAGGAGGTGATCGACATCGCCGACTTCGCCGTGGGCCAGTCGCGCATGCTCTACGGCCTCTCGATGCACTCCGAGCGCCCGGGTCACGCCATGCGCGAGCAGTGGCACCCGCTGGGGGTGGTGGGGGTCATCACCGCCTTCAACTTCCCGATGGCGGTCTGGGGCTGGAACTCGATGCTGGCCTGGATCTGCGGCGACCCCTGCGTCTGGAAGCCCGCCAGCTCGGTGCCCCTGTGCGCCATCGGCATGACGAACGCGGTGCGGCCCGTGCTCGAAGCGGAAGGCCTCGGGGCCCTGGCGACCCTCTGCATCGGCTCCGGCCGCGAGGTGGGCGCGCGCATGCTCGAGGACCCGCGCATGCCCCTGATCTCCTTCACGGGCTCGACCAACGTGGGCCGCAACGTGGCCTCGACCGTGGCCGGCCGCTTCGGCCGCACCATCCTCGAGCTCGGCGGCAACAACGCGATCGTCGTGCTCGAGGACGCGGACCTGGACATGGCCCTGCACGCGACCCTCTTCGGGGCCGTGGGCACCGCCGGCCAGCGCTGCACCTCGACCCGCCGCATCCTGGTCCAGGAGAGCGTCGCCGAGGAGTTCGTCTCGCGCCTCGTGCGCGCCTACGAGGGAATCCGGATCGGCGACCCGATGGACGAGACTACCCTCTGCGGCCCCCTGATCGAGCCCAGCGCCATGGAGGACATGGCCAAGTCGATCGAGCGCGCCAGGGCCGCCGGCGGCGAGCTCCTGTGCGGCGGCGGTCCGGCGAACCTGGACGGCGAGCTCGGGGGCGGCAACTTCGTCGTGCCGGCCATCATGAAGGTCGAGAACAGCTACGAGGTCGTCCAGGACGAGACCTTCGCGCCCCTGCTCTACATCATCCCGGTCAAGGACCTGGACGACGCCATGGCCAAGCACAACGACGTGCCCCAGGGCCTGTCGTCGGCGATCTTCACCAGCAACGTCCGTAGCGCCGAGAGCTTCATCTGCCCCTCCGGCTCGGACTGCGGCATCGCCAACGTCAACATCGGCACCTCCGGCGCCGAGATCGGCGGCGCCTTCGGCGGCGAGAAGGAGACCGGCGGCGGCCGCGAGTCGGGCTCGGACGCCTGGAAGGCCTACATGCGCCGCCAGACCAACACGGTCAACTACTCCAGCGAGCTGCCCCTGGCACAGGGGATCCAGTTCGGCTGAGCGGCGGCCTCAGGGCACCGTCAACGCGGCGCCGTTCTGCTCGGACGAGATGCCGAGCAAGAACGGCGCCGCGCGCCGTGACCAGCTGTCGGCGTCCTCGTAGGCGCTGGCGGCGTCGCTCCAGCACTGGCGCAGCATCGCCGTGTCGATCACGCCGGGGTTGAGGGACACGGCCGCGAGCCCCGCGGGCAGCTCCTGGGCCAGGCTCTTGGTGAAGCCCTCGACGGCCCACTTCGTCGCGCAGTAGGGGCCCACCTCCGGAGAGGTCGAGCGGCCCCAGCCCGAGGAGAGGTTGACCACCACGCCCCGGCCGGCCGCGATCATGGCGGGCACGAAGGAGCGCACCACGTTGGCGGTGCCGTTGACGTTGACCGCGGTCATCCGCTCGAACTCATCCGCCGGCACCTCCCACAGGGGCGCGGGGTCGTTCATCAGGGCGGCGTTGTTGACGAGCAGGTCGGGCGCGCCGAGGTCCTCGAGCACGGCGCGCGTCCAGTCCTCGACCTCGGCGGCCGAGGCGACGTCCACTGCGGCCACGTGGACCCGCTCCCCGTGGGCCGCCCGCAGCTCCTCGAGGGCGTCCTCGCTGCGCGCGCAGACCGCCACCCGGTGTCCCTGCTCGAGGAAGCGCTCCGCCAGCGCCCGGCCGAGGCCCCGGCTGGCGCCGGTGATGGCGAGGCTGCGCGGGCTCACCAGCTGCCCTTGGGCGGCACCAGCCCGCGCTCCAGGAGCTCCGCCTCCATCTCCGCGGACAGGTCCTCCTCGACCCACGGCGGGTCGTGCAGGGCGAACCGCGCGCGTCCCATCCAGGTGAACCAGTCGTCCCCGGCCGCGTGCAGGCGAGCGGCGGCCTCCGGGTCCACCGCCGAGCGGCCCAGGTCGCCGGGGTCGGGGTCGTTCTGGCGGTCGCGCAGGAAGCGCCGACGCGGGCGCCTCTCCGGGTCGGGGGTGCCGTACCAGGAGGCCACGAGGTCCGCATTCCCGCGGGAGGCGGGGATGACCGACTGGTAGCTGTAGCGAGCGTCGTGCACGGCGAAGCCCTCGTGCAGGCCGCCCATGGAGTAGACGTAGTCGTGCACCGGGGCCGGCGCCTCGGCGCCCAGGGCCGGGAGGTGGGACCTGCCGTGGGTTCCATGGGGGAGCTCGATTCCGTGCACTTCCAGGAGAGTCGGCGCCACGTCGATGGTGCTCGCCACGCCGTGGTAGCGCAGGCCCCGGGGCAGGCGCGAGGAGGCGGGCAGCTTGAGGACCCACGGCACCGCCAGGTCCACGTCCGCCAGGGAGCCGGTGTCCAGGTAGAGGCCGGCCTCGCCGAAGCCGATGCCGTAGGTGCCGACCAGGCAGATGGTGGTCTCCTCGAAGTGGCCGGTGCGCTCGAGGACGCCCACCAGGCGACCGAGCTTGGCGTCGAGTCGGCGCAAGAAGCCGTCGTAGCTGGCCTCGTACTCGCCCACCGTGCGGTGGCCGCCGGACCACATACGCCGCGGCACGGCGTGGAAGGTGCGCGTGCCGTCCGCCACCGGCGGCACATCCCCCAGCTCCGGCCGCGGGCGGAAGTAGGTGTCCCAGTGGTCCTCGGCATGGGGCAGGACCCGCTCGAGGTCGTTGATGTGCAGGTAGGCGAACCAGTCCCGGTCCCGGGGCAGGGAGCGGATCCAGTCCACCACGGCGCGCCCGAGCTCGCCGGCGCCGAAGTCCTGGTTGTCGAAGATCTGGCCTCCCCGGAAGTCGTCGAAGCGCTCGAAGCCGCGACCGAAGCCGTAGCTCCTGGCGAACCAGGGGTGGTCACTCAGGGCCAGGGTGGCGTAGCCCGCAGCCAGGAACTCCGCGGCCAGGGAGGGGGCCGGCTCGGGGATGCGCCAGCGGCGGCCGAGAGAGAGGAATCTCGCGTCCTGGGGCAGGGGCTGGCGGGCGATGACGGGGTCGCAGCCGGTCAGGAGGCCCGCGTGGCTGGCGATCAGCTCCGGGGAGGCGGTGAAGGTCTGGGTGAAGGTCACCCCCTGGTCCGCGAGGTCGTCGATCACCGGGGTGGTGGCCCGGTCGTAGCCGGCGAGGCCCAGGTGGTCGGCTCGCAGGGCGTCGACCGCGATCAGCAGCACGCCGCGGCCGCCGTGGCTCCGGCCTGGTCTCTCCCCATCGGCGGGCGGCGGCGCGCAGGCGGCGAGGGCCAGCCAGAGCCAGAGGCAGGGGCGCATTCGTCGGGGGGCGGAGGGGGGCATGGGCGAGGGGCTCGTACCGGACGCTACCGGATCGACCGTCCGGCGCGAAGGGCCTGAGCCCCGATCCGGCCGAAAGCCGGCCCCGCGGGGCCAGGTGCGCCGCAGTCCCGCGCCGGGGTCTTCGAGGCCGCCCCTCGGCCGAACGGAACTGTGACAGGGGGGGCGGCGTCTCGGCGGACTTCGCCTCCCGCTCCCCGTACAATTCCGCGCCCATGTCCCTCCTCCAGCTCAACGACCTGAAGAAGTCCTACGTGGATCCGGACGGACGGCGTCACACCGTCGTCGACGTGGGTGCCTTCTCCCTGGAGGCCGGGGAGCAGGTCGCCCTCGCGGGCCGTAGCGGCTCCGGCAAGACCACCTTCCTCAACCTGATCGCGGGCATCACCAGCCCGGACAGCGGTTCCATCCGCTTCGACGGTCAGGATCTGGTGGGCCTCTCGGACTCGGCCCGGGACCGCTTCCGGGCGAACGAGATCGGCTACGTCTTCCAGAGCTTCTTCCTGCTCGAGGGGTACAGCGCCCTGGAGAACGTGCTGCTCGGGATGCTCTTCGGCCCCGGGCGCGACAAGGCCTTCGCGCGCTCCCTGCTCGAGCGCCTGGGGCTGGGTGACCGCCTGCACCACCAGCCGCACCAGCTCTCCATCGGCCAGCAGCAGCGCGTGGCCCTGGCGCGCGCCCTGGCCAACCGACCGCGGTTGGTGCTGGCCGACGAGCCCACCGGCAGCCTGGATGCCGAGAACGCCGCCGCGGCCCTCGACCTGATGCGCGAGGCCTGCCGCGAGGGAGAGGCGGCCCTGCTGCTCGTCAGCCACGACCCGGAGGTCTTGGGTCGCTTCGAGACCCAGCTCGACCTGGCGGAGCTGAGCACCGCGGGGAGGCCGTCGTGATCGGCGCAGTCACCAGCCTGTGGATGATCGTCGGGCGCAGCCTGCGCCGGCACCTCCTGTCCACGTCGATCACCGTGCTCTCCACCGGGCTCGCCACGGGCCTGGTGATGGCGGTCTTCGCCGTCAGCCTGCAGAGCCGCATGGCCTTCGCCGGCGGGCCCCTGGGCTTCGACGCGGTGGTCGGCGCGCGGGGCAGCCAGCTGCAGCTCGTGCTCAACACGGTCTTCCACCTGGAGACCTCGCCCGGGAACATCCCCTGGCGCATCTACGAGGAGCTCAAGGCCGACAAGCGGGTCGAGCTCGCGATCCCCTACGCCCTCGGGGACCACTACGAGGGCTTCCGCATCGTGGGCACCAGCGCCGAGGTGTTCACCGAGTTCGAGTACGAGGAGGGCAAGACCTTCGAGTTCCTCGGCGGGCGGCCCTTCGACTCCGCGCGCCGGGAGGCGGTCATCGGCGCCCGGGTGGCGCGTGAGACCGGCCTGACGGTGGGCTCCTACCTGCACCCCAGCCACGGGGTCGAGCCGAACGCGGTCGAGGAGCACGTACACGACGACGAGTACGTGGTCTGCGGCGTGCTGGCCGACACCTACTCGCCCAACGACCGGGTGATCTGGATCCCGGTCGAGGGCGTCTACCGCATGGACGGCCACACGCTGCGCGGCAGCGGCGAGGAGTTCGTGCCCTCGGACGGCGAGGTGATCGACGACGAGCACAAGGAGCTCTCGGCGGTCATGCTCCAGCTCCAGGGGCGCCAGGCGGGCTTCACGCTGGGGGTCCAGTACAACCGCATGGGCAAGGAGGTCACCTTCGCCTGGCCCATCAGCGCCGTCATGGCCCAGCTGTTCGACAAGCTGGGCTGGATGGCGGAGGTGCTCGAGCTGGTGGCCTACCTGGTGATGGTGGTGGCCGCGGGCTCGATCCTGGCCAGCCTCTACAACACGATGAACGAGCGCCGGAGGGAGTTCGCCATCCTGCGCTCCCTGGGGGCGCGGCGGCGAACGGTCTTCGCCGTGATCCTGCTCGAGGCCCAGGCCATCGCCCTCTTCGGCAGCCTGGTGGGCTTCGGGGTCTACGCGGCCGTCCTGGCCGGCGCGGGGCACCTCGTGACCCGCGAGACGGGGGTGGTGCTCGACCTGTGGGTCATGCACCCCGCCCTGCTGTGGACTCCCGTGGGAATGCTGCTGGTGGGCGGAACAGCGGGTATCCTGCCCGCATGGAAGGCCTACTCGACGGACGTGGCCCAGGTGCTGTCGCGCAGCTGAGGCGGCGGGCATGAGGACCGACCGGCACCCCCGCGGGCCCCTGGCGGCGATCGCGCTCGTGGCCCTCGCGGCCTGCGGCGGCGAGGTCCTGGTGGCGATCCCGGACGTGGAGGTCCAGGGGGCGGCCATCGACGGCTCCGAGGACCCGCGCGAGCCGGAGCCGGTCGCGGCCAGCGGGGACTCCCCGGCCCCGGACAGCGGAGCGGACTCCGCGGTCCCGACCGACCCGACCGAGGAGGGGGGCCCCGAAGGGTCGGACGACGAGGCCGCCGAGGAGACCGCCGCGGACGTCACCATGGGCGCGGGCGAGGAGGTCGCCGCTGGGCCTGAACCCACGACCGAGGAGCCCGCGGCCCGGCCCGAACGCCAGTCGAAGTGGGTCGATCACGAGGGGACCATCGACCTGACCTGGGCGGACCTCTCCCTGATCGACTACGACGTGGACGCGATGCTCGACTACATGCTCTTCCCGGAGGAGTACGAGGGCGAGGACACCTCCTTCCTGGAGCTGCCGGCGGACCTCGAGATCCTCGACGGCAAGGAGGTCTCGATCGTCGGCTACATGATCCCCGGAGAGATCATCAAGGGCAACGTGCGCGACTTCATGCTGGTGCGGGACCTGATGGGCTGCTGCTTCGGCGGGGCTCCGATGCCCGACGAGTGGCTCGACGTGACGATGGACCCGGACGCGGAGGCCGAGTACCGGCCCTACATGCCCATGCGGGTGACCGGGGTCATGACCCTGGGCGGCGAGCAGGACGAGGCCGGCTTCGCCCTGGGGATCTACCGCATGACGGGCGACGACGTGCAGGTGGAGGACTGACCCTCGCGGGACCGGCATTCGAGGGACTCGGGTGGCACCTGGCTTGACAGAGTTCTAAGGGCCACCTAGAAGAGAGGACGATCAACCCGCTGGCATGCTCCGACGTCTCACAGGCCCCTGGATGGCCCTCCCGCTGCTCGCGACCCTGGCCCTGGCCTGGGCGCCCGGGGAGGAGGTGATGCAGCTCAGCATGCAGAAGCTGAACGCCATCGAGTGGGAGCCCGGGGACGAGGTCCCCGAGGAGATCGCGGCCTACGACGGCCTGCGGGTCGAGATCAGCGGCTACATGCGCAACGGCACCGTCGAGGGGGAGAGCTGGTTCGACCTGATCGACGACTCCTGCGGCTGCGGCACGAGCAAGCTGCAGCACTTCGTGCGCGTGACTCTCACGGACGGGATGGTCTCCTTCGATCCCCAGGAGCTGAGCCTGACGGGCAGCTTCGAGGTGAGCGAGAGGGAGGACGAAGACGGCTTCGTCGAGAGCCTCTACCGGCTCGAGATCGAAAGGCTCGGCCAATGATCCTCGCGATCCTCGGACTCCTGTGCGCGGGCGCGGCCCCCGCGCCGGCGGGGGAGCGGCCGGTGCTTCTCCAGGAGGCCCAGCAGGCCCAGGAGGTGGACGAGGCCACCCGCAAGAAGATCGACAGGTTCTTCGAGCTGGCGAAGACCGGGCGCATCCCCGTGCGCCCCCAGGCCGCCCGACGGCTGGTCAAGCTCGGCGCTCCCGCGGCGCAGAAGATCGTCGGGGCCCTGGGGGAGGGCAGCGCCGGGCTCGTCGAGTTCGGCCCGTACCTCGTGGAGGAGCTGGCGGACTTCGAACGCCCCGAGCTGCGCGCCCGCCTGTGGACCGCACTCGACGACCGCGACTTCCCCTGGCGCGCCCCCGCCGCTCGAGGCCTGGCGCGCGCGCCGCGTGAGGACGAGGCCGCGCGCTTGCTGGCCCTGTGCGACGACGCCGTGGCCCAGGTGCGCCGGGCCGCGGTGGGGGGGCTGGGGGGCCTGGGTGCGTCCGCCGAGCGCCGCGAGCGCCTGCGCCTCCTGACGGAGGACGTGGACGAGCACGTGCGCCGGGACGCCGCCGCCCAGCTCGACGCCTGGGGCGAGCACCGCTACCTGCTCTGGCTCGTCGCCGAGCTCGAGCGCACGGACGACTACTTCGGCGTGCCCTACGGGGAGAAGGCGCGCTTCGAGGCCCTGCGCACCCTGAAGAAGCGCCTGGGGGGCGACTTCGGCTTCGCGGCCGAGAACGAGCCCACGGACGACGCCAACCGCGTCGCCCTCGAAGGGCTGCGGGCCGCGGCCCTTGCGCGCGCGGGCGTCGAGGCGGTCGAGCTGCCGCAGCTGGCGCGCCCCGCCGCGGGGACCCCCGGCGACCTGATCGGCCTCGAGCTGCGCTCCTGCCGCGCCGGGGACCTCTTCCTGCGCTGGAACGCGGAGGACCGGCTCTACGTGGGCACCGGGACACCGCTGGTCCTGGACCTGCCGAGCGGCAGCGCCGCGCGCCTGCGCCAGGCCCTCTTCGAGCTGACCGAGCCCCTGGAGGAGCGCTTCTGGGGCGAGGCCGGCTGCGACCTGGAGCAGCTGCGGCTGGTGGACGGAGAGGGCAAGACTCGGATCTACCTGGTCTCGAAGGGCCAGGCCGCCGTGCCGGACCTGCGTCCCGAACCCCTGAACGCCTGCCTGCGGGCCCTCCTCGCGGACCTGCCGGCGGAGGGCAGTGGCGCCGGTGACCCGCGCCTCTCGGACCTGCGTGAGCGGGTGCGCGCCGCCCTGCTGGTGGTCGGCGGCGAGTACCGCGGCGCCTGAGGGGCGCTACACTCTGCGGCCCACAGCCCGCCGGTCGACCCTCCGCGCGCCCTCTCTCCGTGAGCCCCCAGATCGAGCCATGAGTGTCTCCTCCCACGTCGTCGACATCGACATCCAGAACTTCGAGACCGCCGTCCTGCACGGCTCGACGCAGCAGCCGGTGCTGGTGGACTTCTGGGCCACCTGGTGCGAGCCCTGCAAGTCCCTCACGCCGGTGCTGGAGCGCCTGGCGGAGGAGATGGCGGGGGGCTTCCTCCTGGCGAAGGTCGACATCGACAAGAACCCCGAGATCGCCCAGGCCTTCCGCATCCAGAGCGTGCCCACGGTGGTGCTGTTCCTGGAGGGGCAACCGGTGGACGCCTTCGCCGGCGCCAAGTCGGCCCAGGAGGTGCGCGCCTTCCTCGAGCGGCACGTCAAGCCCGCGTCCATGGGCAGCCCGCTGGCGGAGGCCCGCGAGCTCGAGGCCCAGGGGGAGCTGGCCCAGGCCGTGGGGCTGGTGGCCGAGTGGCTCGAGGAGCAGGCGGACGACGTCGAGGCCCGCGCGCTTTTGGCCGCGCTCCTGGCGGGCGCCGGGGACCTCGAGGGCGCCCAGGAGCACTTCGACCAGCTCGACGAGGAGGGTCGCGCCCTGCCGGACGCCCAGCGCGCCGCGGCGCGCCTCGAGCTGGCGGAGGGGGCCGGAGACGTCGCGGCTCTGCGGGCCGCCGTGGAGGCGGACCCGAAGGACGTCGCCAGACGCCTCGAGCTGGGCCGCGCCCTGGTGGCCGCCGAGCGCACCGAGGAGGGGCTCGAGGAGCTCTTCGAGGCGGCCATCCGCGACCTGCACTTCGACGACGACGCGCCGCGCAAGGCGCTGATCGAGGTCTTCCAGGCCCTGGGTCCGAGCGACCCCCTGACCCTCGAGTTCCAGCAGCGGCTCTCCGTCTTGCTCTGCTCCTGAGCGTCCGGCGTCCGCGGGGCTGACACAGTTCCCCGCGCCGACCTTTGCCCTCGCTGGGCGGCTCTGGTACCCCAAGGGCAGAACCCCGCAAGGAGGCGCAATGGAGCAACGAGTCTGGCACGCCCACTACGACGAGGGGGTCCCCACGTCGATCCCGACGACGGACGAGACCCTGGTCGACATCCTCGAGGCGACCGTCCAGCGCTTCCCCGGCGTCAAGGCGATCCAGTTCATGAACTGCGCCATGACCTACGGGGAGCTGGGGGACCACGTGCAGCGCATGGGCCGCGCCATGGCGCGCCTGGGTGCCGGCCCGGGCAAGCGGGTCGCGATCCAGCTGCCGACCCTGCCCCAGACGGTCATCGCCTACTACGCGGCGCTCACGATCGGCGCGGAGGTGGTGCTCACCAACCCGCTCTACACACCACGCGAGATCGAGCACCAGTGGAGCGACGCGGACTGCACGCTGGCGGTGGTCTCGGACTTCATCTGGGAGCAGAAGGTGCGGGCGGTGCGCGAGAAGCTGTCTCCCGAGAACTACATCATCGCCTCGATCCCCGAGTACCTGGGCTTTCCCCTGAACCTGCTGGCTCCGCTCAAGCTCAAGAAGCAGGACCCGCCCGTGTGGGCCAAGGTGCGGCCGGAGCCCGGCGTGCACTTCTTCAAGGAGCTGATCAAGGAGACCCCGCCCCAGGCCCCACGGCCGGAGATCGACGCGGACCAGATCGCGGTGCTGCAGTACACCGGCGGCACGACGGGCGTCTCCAAGGGCGCGATCCTGACCCACCGCAACCTGGTGGCCAACGTGCGCCAGATCGAGGCCTGGTTCCCGACCGTCGAGCCGGGGGCCGAGGCGATCCTGATCTGCCTGCCCCTCTTCCACGTCTTCGGCATGACCGTGGGCATGAACTGGTCCGTCTCGAACGGCGCCGCGATGGTGCTGATGCCGAACCCGCGCGACTTCGACGCCCTGGTCAAGAACGTCTCCAAGCACAAGGTGACCCTCTTTCCCGGGGTGCCGGCCCTCTTCAACGGGCTCAACAACTACCCCGGCATCGAGAACATCGACGTCTCGAGCGTGAAGGCCTGCTTCTCCGGCTCGGCGCCCATCGCCGCGGACGTGCAGCAGCGCTTCGAGAAGCTGACCAGCTCCAAGATCGTCGAGGGCTTCGGCATGAGCGAGACCTCGCCGGTGGCCACGGTCAACCCCCTCCAGGGCCAGCGCAAGCTGGGCAGCGTCGGCATCCCGGTCTCCGGCACGGACGCGAAGGTCGTGGACGCGGAGGACCCGACCAGGACCATGCCGGCGGGCGAGGAGGGTGAGCTCGTCCTGCGCGGGCCCCAGGTCATGCAGGGCTACTGGAACCGCCCGGACGAGACCGCCAAGACGATCATCGACGGCTGGCTGCACACCGGCGACCTGGCGACCATGGATGTGGAGGGCTACATCCGCATCGTCGGGCGCAAGAAGGACATGATCTCCGCCGGGGGCTTCAAGGTCTTCCCGGACGAGGTCGACGGGATCCTGATGGGGCACCCGGACATCCTGGAGGCGGCGACGATCGGAATCCCGGACGAGAAGCGGGGAGAGACGGTCAAGTCCTTCATCGTGATGCAGCCGGGCAAGAGCCTGACGCCGGAGCAGATCGACGAGTACTGCCGCAAGGAGCTGGCGGCCTACAAGGTGCCGCGGGAGATCGAGTTCCTCGACGAGCTGCCGAAGTCGACGGTGATGAAGGTCCTGCGGCGCGAGCTGCGGGATCGGGAGCTGGCGAAGGGGGCGGGTTGAAGGGCGCTCGGGGGTCAGCCCCCGCGTGGGCCGCCCGGGGCGCACGCCCTAGGGGCTGACCCGCACCTCGAATCCCTCGCCCCGGATGCGCTCCGCCCAGGCGTCGAGCCAGGCGGAGTCCAGGCGTTCCAGCCGCGGCGCTTCGGGTTGGTGGGACTGGCGCGCGATGCCGTAGAGCAGGACGCCCTCGAGCGGCAGGCCCTCCGACCTCGTCCAGCGCAAGAACTCCAGGTACGCCTCCCGCTCTCCTTCGTCGGGCGGCTGACCGTCGAAGGCGAAGGCGCAGCTCTGGAGCCAGGTGGGGCAGAGGGGCGCCGCGGCGGCGAGGTTCTTCTTCACCTGCTCGACTCCGCCCTTGTAGTCGTTGATGCGCGCCAGGCCCTCGTCGGTGGCCGCGTCGAGCTTGAACCAGACCTCGCCGCCCAGGGGACGCATGTGCTCGAGGCCGGCGCCCACGCGGGGCTGGGCGGCCAGGGAGCCGTTGGTGATCAGCACCAGCTTGGCCGCCCCGACCAGGCCGCGGCGCTGCATGATCCCGCCCACGAGCTCGACGATGCCATCGAAGGGCTCGGCACTGGTGGGCTCGCCGTTGCCGGAGAAGGCCAGGTCGTTGAGGCGCCGGGAGCCCTCGGGGACGACCCTCTCCATGAAGTCGCCCTCCTGGACCCACTCCAGGAAGCCGTCGAGTTCCTGCTCGAGTCGCCCCAGGTCGATCTCCGGCGCCTTGCCGAAGACGAGCCCCGGCACCTGGCAGTACACGCAGCGGAAGTTGCAGGCGTCGTTCGGGTTCAGGTTGATGCCCACCGACACCCCTCGCGCCCGGCGCGAGACGACCGGGTAGACGTGGCGCAGGCCCGCGAGGCCGCGGTCGTGGTCCTCGAAGGTCAGCCGCATCAGAGCTCCGCGCCGCTGAGCACCTCGAGGTGCGCCTGGACCGACTCCGCCAGGCCCTCGAGGTCGTAGCCCCCCTCCAGGAGGGACACGAGCCGCCCGCCGCAGCGCTCCCGGGCGAGCTGCAGGACCCCCGCGCTCATGCGCCGGAAGCCGTCCGCGGAGACGCGCGTGTTGGACAGGGGGTCCCGCAGGTGGGCGTCGAAGCCCGCGGAGACCAGCACGAAGTCCGGCGCGAAGTCCTCCAGGGCCGGCAGCACCTCCGCATCGAAGGCGCGCAGGTACTCGGGGTCTCCCTCGCCGGCCTGCATGGGGCAGTTGAGCACCGTGCCCTCGCCCTCCCCGCGGCCCCGCTCGTGGCGTGCTCCGGTGCCGGGGTAGTGGGGGAACTGGTGCAGGCTGATGAACAAGAGGCTCGGGTCGGTCTCGGTCAGGTGCTGGGTGCCGTTGCCGTGGTGCACGTCCCAGTCGAGGATCGCGACCCGCTCGAGGCCGTGGTGTTGCCTCAGGTACCGGGCGGCGACCACCACGTTGTTGAAGAGGCAGAAGCCCATGGCTCGCTCCTTCTCCGCGTGGTGGCCCGGGGGTCGGGCGGCCACGAAGGCGTTCGACCAGTCGCCGGCAACCACCCGATCGACGGCCTGCAGGGTCCCGCCGACGGCCCGCAGGGCCGCCTCCCAGGAGCCCGGGGAGATCGGCGTGTCCACGTCCAGGCCGTCGCGGCCCTCCTCGACCGCGCGCCGCACCTCAGCCACGTGGGCGGAGCTGTGGGCCCCCTCGATCCAGGCCAGCTCGGCCTCCGGGGCCTCGACCACGTCGAGCTGGGCCAGGAGTCCCTCGGCCTCGAGCCGGCCGGTGATGGCCTCCAGCCGCGCCGGGCGCTCGGGGTGGGCGGAGCCGGTGTCGTGGTCGAGAAAACTCGTGGAGGTCACGAAGCCCGTGGCGCCCTCCACGCTCACTCCTCTTCGAGGCGGAAGACCTTGCGCAGCTTGGAGTCCTCGAGCAGCTCCATGAAGTCGGGGTCCTTGGCCAGGAGGTGCAGCTGGGCGATCGACAGGCCGCCGGCGTACAGCATCTCCACCGCGTCCTTGGGCTTCTTGAGCTTCATGAAGCAGCGGGCCATCCCGATGTAGATGTCGGGGTCCGTGCGCAGGTACTCCTCGGAGGTGCGGCGGGCTTGCTGGAAGTCCTTGAGGGCACCCTTGTACTCGCCGATCTGAAACTTGACCTCGGCGCGACGCTGCCAGTTGGAGGCGATGCGCTCGTTCCTCTCCACCAGCTCGTCGTAGCGCTCGAGGAGCTTGCGCTTGGCGCCCCGGTCCCCGGCCCGGGCCAGGCACATCAGGGCCGCCTCGGCCAGGGTGCGGCTCGAGGCCTCGGAGAGCTCGCGCAGATCCTTCTTGATCTTCGAGTTCCAGTGGTCCTCGTGCTCACCCACGAGCTTCAGCACCAAGGCCGACATGACGGTGTTGCTGCGCAGGCCCTTGGAGAAGCGCACCAGGTCGCCCACGTGCTCCTCGTCGACGACCTCGGGGCAGGCCCGGTAGTAGGCGACGATCTCCGGCACGTGGGCGGCGGCGGTGACGGTCTCGTTGATCAGCCCGAGAATGCGCGGGCCCGCGGCCACGCAGCGGCTCTCGGTCAGGGCCACCAGGGCGGACGTGATGACGTCCGGGTCGTTGCTGGAGAGGATCTCGCCGATGAAGGCGAAGTTCTCCTCGCCCCCCAGATTCGCGATGGCGCTGATCAGCTCGTCGCGTCGCCTCTTGCTGGCGTCGGTGAACTCCTCCCGTAGCACCGGGCCGACACGCTCCGGGTCGTCGCTGCCGGAGAGTGCCGTGAGCGCGTTGCGCTGCCCCTCCCGGCTGCCGGTCTTGAAGAGGGCGATCAGCTCCAGGCTGACGCTCTTGGTGGAGAGCTCCTTGAGGGCCAGGGCGACCTGGCGGCAGCGGCCGACGACCGCCTCCTGCGCCTCGCTGCCCGGGTCGAGCTGGTCCAGGAAGAGCGGGACGGCCTCGGGACCGAGCTTCACGAGGCGGCGGCGCAGCTCCGGCAGGCGCTCCTTGCGGCCCGACTCGTAGGCGGACTCCAGCTCGGCCACGGTGCGCTTGAGCTCACCGCGCAGCTCCTGGAAGAGCTGCTCCCGTCGCTGGCGGTAGTGCTCCAGGAGCTCCTCGAGGGAGAGCTGGTCCTCGGCCGGGAGCGCGGCCGAGGCGGGGGGCGAGAGGGGGCCCAGGAGGGCCAGGGCGAAGGAGAGCATCATGTCGGGTGCGAGTCGGAGCCGGCACCAGCCTACCCCACCGCAGGTGCGGGAGTTACCCCCCGGCCCCGCTCCTCAGTCCTGTCCGGGCGGCATGGGCCGCAGCAGCACGTAGCGGGCCCGCCGGGCCCAGTGTCCGGGCTTCACCTCGCCGCCGGCCGGGACCGGCTCTCCGCAATCTCCCGCGGGCTCCTGCGCCGGGCGGGGGGCCTGGGGCTCTCCGTCCGACGGCTGCGCACCGCTGGCCCGGAGACCGGGCTCACGGGCCGTGAGGCCGTAGATGACGCCCAACCGGGCGCGGTGGCGGAAGACCCAGGACAGCATGGGCCAGAGTTCGACCGCGGGATGGTCCAGGATGGAGCGAAAGCGGTAAGAGAGTGGCCTGGCGAGAGCCGCCCGGTGCCCGGATCCGGGGTGCTTTCCGGGGATTTTCCTCCAGTGGCCGGGCCGCCCGGCTTGAATGTGCCGCTCGCCCCCCGCGCTGCGATGACGAACGGACCCGCCGAGCTCCCGCCGCCCCCTGAGCGGAATCACCCGCACCCCACGCCGGCTCCGGCCGAGTGGGACGTGGTCGTCGTCGGTGGAGGCCACGCCGGGGTCGAGGCGGGGCTGGCCGCGGCCCGGCTCGGGGCCCGGGCGGCCCTGGTCACCTTCCGCGGCGACCTGCTGGGGGAGATGAGCTGCAACCCCGCCATCGGCGGCCTGGGCAAGGGCCAGATCGTGAAGGAGGTCGACGCCCTGGGGGGCCTGATGGGGCGCGCCGCGGACGCCACGGGCATCCAGTTCCGGCTGCTCAACACCCGCAAGGGAGCCGCCGTGCGGGCGCCCCGCTGCCAGTCCGATCGCCACCGCTACCGGGAGTTCGTGACCGCCGCGGTGGGGGAGCAGGGGGGGCTGGAGGTGGTCGAGGGCGAGGCCGCCGGACTCCTGGTCGAGGACGGCCCGGGGGAGCGTCCCTGGGTGCGGGGCATCGAGCTCGCCGACGGCCGGCGCCTGGCCGCCCGCAGCGTGATCCTGACCACGGGCACCTTCCTGCGCAGCGTCATGCACATGGGCGAGGAGCAGCGCGCGGGGGGGCGCGCGGGAGAGCCCTCGGCCACACGCCTGGCCCGGGACCTGGAGCGCTTCGAGCTGCGCATCGGTCGTCTCAAGACGGGCACGCCCCCGCGCCTGGTGCGGGACTCGATCGGCTGGGACGACCTGCAGGAGCAGCACGGCGACTCCCGCCCGCGGCCCTTCTCCTGGGCCACGGACCGCGCGGACTTCCCGGCGCTGACCCAGGTGCCCTGCCACCTGACGAGCACGGGCGAGGCGGCCCACGAGATCATCCGCGCCAACCTGCACCGGGCTCCGATGCACTCCGGCGCCATCGAGGGTGTCGGCCCGCGCTACTGTCCCTCGGTGGAGGACAAGGTCACGCGCTTCGCCGAGAAGACCGGCCACCAGGTCTTCCTCGAGCCCGAGGGCCTGGACACGGACTGGATCTACGCCAACGGCATCTCCACCTCCCTGCCGCGGGAGGTGCAGGAGGCCTTCGTGCGCACGGTGCCGGGGCTCGAGCAGGCGCGCTTCCACCGCCACGGCTACGCGGTCGAGTACGACTTCGTGCAGCCCTCCCAGCTCGACGACACCCTGGCCCTGCGCGAGGTGCCCGGGCTCTACCTCGCCGGCCAGATCAACGGCACCTCCGGCTACGAGGAGGCCGCGGCCCAGGGCCTGATGGCCGGGGCCAACGCCGCCCTCTGGTGCCGGGAGAGCGCCGCCCTCGTGCTCGGTCGCCACGAGGCCTATGTGGGGGTGATGATCGACGACCTGGTGGTGACCGCGCCCAGCGAGCCCTACCGCATGTTCACGAGCCGCGCGGAGTACCGCCTGCTCCTGCGCCAGGACACGGCGGACGAGCGCCTCGTGCCGCGGGCCGCCGCCCTCGGCCTGGTGGGGGCCGCGCAGCTGGCGGCCTTCGAGGCCCGCGACGGGCTGCTCGGCGCGGCGCGGAGGCTGTTCGACCGCACGCGCCGGGACGGCAAGACCCTGACCGAGCTGCTGCGGCGGCCCGAGGTGCGCGTGGCGAGCCTGGCGGCGGAGGAGCCGGCGATCGCGCAGCTCGGCCTGGACGCTGAGCTGCTCGAGCGCCTCGAGACCGACGTGAAGTACGAGGGCTACGTCAGGAATCAGCTCGAGGAGGTGGAGCGCGCGCGGCGCCAGGAGCGCACCGAGATCCCCACGGGCTTCGACTTCTCGGGCCTGCGGGGGCTGGCCAACGAGGCGCGCCAGAAGATGACCGAGCTCCGACCACGGACACTCGGAGCGGCCTCACGCATCGAGGGCGTCCGTCCGCCGGACGTGGCCCTCCTGGCGGTGCACCTGGAGCGGCACCGCCGGGGCGGCTGAAGGACCGGGCCTCGCGCCACGCGGGCGGGCCTTCCAGGGAGAGGCTCGGCAGGTGTCCCCGATCTGGGTTCGACGCCTCGTTTCGGGTATGGTGACGTCAGCGACCGGCCTCGGTGCTCCCCCCCGTGCGGGGGCGCTGCGGGCGGTCGTTCTTTTCAGTCTGCCCGGGGATCCCATGAAGCGCCGCCTCGTACTCGTCACCGCCTCTCTCCTGTGCGCATGCAGCGATGGGCTGGATGTGCCGCGCCACCCGACGGTCCTGGTCTACGACGGCAGCACGGGTGACATCCCGGTGCCCAATGACGTGCTCTTCGAGGACAACTCCACGGCCGATAACCTCGACGGGACGCTCAACTTCCCGCCGGCCAGCGACGAGGACCAGCAGCCCCTGTTCGACGCCCTCAACTCCCTGGACGGCTGGTCGACCACGGCGCCCCTGACCTTCGAGTTCTCCGACGCGGTGGACCCCGCGACGGTGGTGGCGGGCACCAGCGTGCGGCTGTTCGAGGCGGACGCCGAGGTGGACCCCCTGACCGGGCTCAAGATCCGCACACGGATCACCGACGTCATCGCCGAGCTCACGGAGGGGGCGGACTACATGCTCGAGGCCTCCGCCTCGGACTCCACGGGCAAGACCTGGGTCGTCACCCCCCTGCGGCCCCTGAAGCCGAAGACGATCTACATGCTGGTGGTCACCAACGGGATCGTGGACGGGGAGGGCTTCCCGGTAAAGGCAGGCGCGAGCTACCTGCTCGCCAAGGCGTCCAATCCCTACCCGCCGGAGCACCCGGTCGCGACCTTGCAGATCCTGGTGGGGGCGATGGAGGCCGTGGTCGGCAGCGACCCCGACGTGGCGCCCCCGATCGCGTCGGACGAGATCGTCCTGTCCGTCTCCTTCACGACCCAGTCGACCTTCGACGTCCTGTCCACGGTGGCCACGGTGGCCCTGGGGGGGGAGGCTGCGGTCCTGAGCGACATGTGCGCCGGAGCCGCCGACGCGGGGCACGCCGCCTGTGCCGCCACGCCGGCCAACACGGTCCCCTCGGGGGCGGCGGGGACCTTCCTCGGTGACAGCGCGAGCCTCCTGTCCGATGCGCTGGGCTACTCGGACATCTACAGCGCGAGCCTGACGGTGCCCTACTACCTGACCGCCGCAGCCAACCCGGCGGGCGGGCTGGTGCAGGACGAGGGGCCCAAGACCGAGCGCTGGGGGGCCCGCTTCTCCTATCAGGAGGGGACCCTCGTGGACCCCATGGAGAGCGAGCGGAACGTCACGCGCTACAACACCCTGCCCCTGGAGACGACCGCCGAGACGATTCCGGTGCTGATCGCCCTGCCCAACGACGAGGGGCCCGCCGGGGTCCAGCCAGCCACCGGCTGGCCGGTGGTGATCTTCCAGCACGGCTTCACCCGCAGCCGCAAGGACATGATCGCGATCGCGGATGTCTTCTCGGCCTCGGGCTACGCCACGGTCGCCATCGACCTGCCCCTGCACGGGGTCGTCGACCCCAGTGACCCGGCGCACGTGGGCTACGCGGACACCGGGGTGCGAGAGCGCACCTTCGGCCTGGACCTCGTGACCCAGGACAGCAGCGACGACGTGATCAGCGACGATCCTGACGGGCTGGTGGACACCTCCGGGGCCCACTACATCAACCTGACGAGCTTCCAGACCCAGCGAGACAACCTGCGCCAGTCCGTGGCGGACCTCTTCGCCCTGCTCAAGCTGATCCAGGACAACCTGAACGTCGACGGCCAGTCAGCGATCGTGGCGGACGACTTCGACCCGACCGAGATCCACTTCGTGGGCATGTCCCTGGGGGCCATCATCGGCACGGTCTTCACGGCGGTGGACGAGGCGAGCGCGGCGCCCGTGCTCGCCAGCTCGACCCTCAACGCGCCCGGGGGCGGCATCGCCCGCATGCTCGAGGCCTCGCCCTCCTACGGAGAGGTGGTGATCGACGGTCTGGAGGACGAGGGGGTGCTGGTGGGCACCCTCGAGTTCGACTCCTTCATGTGGGCGGGGCAGACCGCCATCGACGCCGGCGACCCGATCAACTTCTGCGCCTCCATGAACGGCGGGAGCACGCCGATCTTCCTGCAGGAGGTCGTGGGTGGTGGCCCCGGGGGAGGTGAGCCGGACCAGGTGGTCCCGAACAACGTCCCCGCCGCGCCGCTGTCCGGGACGGACCCGATGATCACGGCCATGGGACTGACCCAGATCTCCACCGTCGGCACCACGGCCTCGTCGTCGGCACTCGTGCGCTTCCAGGAGGGGACCCACTCGTCCCTGCTCGACCCGGATCCGGACGACGACGGCGACATCGAGAACTTCCTGGCCTACCTCGAGATGCAGTCCGAGGTGGCGTTCTGGATCAACAGCATCAGCACCACCCCCGCGGTGACCATCACCAGCGGCTCGGTGATCGCTCCCTGAGTGCAGCTCTCCCCGCAGCGATCCATGAGCCCCCTCCGCCTCTCCGCCCTCCTCGTCTTGGTCGGCCTGTGCGCCTCCTGCCAGGGCGTCAGGTCCATCAACGCTCCCCTGGAGGGCCCCGCCTGGGAGCGCTTCGGTGAAGGCGCCACGACCATCGGGACCTCCACCGGCTGGGCCTGGGTCAAGGGCCGCGCCAAGGCCGCGGGCCAGACCGGGGTGCTGCAAGGCGAGTCGGGGACCGACACCGCGTCCCTGAAGCCCAAGCTCGGCGCGGGCGTCAAGCTGCACCACATGCTGACGGACAGCTTCGCCCTGGGGGGGATCGTCGAGTACCGAGTCCTCGAGCCCGAGTCCCTGTCGCCGCTCTCCGCCACCCTGACGGCGGACGACTTCTCGACCTGGCACCTCCTGGCCTCTGCCCGCTACTTCTTCGATGGTTGGGGGGAGACGAAGAGCTGGCGGCCCTTCGTGGGCATCGACCTCTCCTACGTGCCGGGGGTCGATCTGGGCGCAGTGGACGTGGACTACCCGGCCAATGATGACGGCGAGGACATCCCCAACGAGACGGTCAACGTGAAGGGGACCGACTACTGGTCGATCGCGCCGGTGGTGGGCTTCAGCTACCTGGTCTACGACGACCTGTCCTTCGACATGGGGGCCTTCTACGAGTACGCCGTCACGACCTCGGACGCCTCGGTCAGCTTCCAGAACCTGGGCGGCGCCAGGGCGGACATGGCCCTCAGGCCCCAGGGCCTGCTGGTCTTCTTCGGGCTGACCTACGCGTTCTGATCCGCGGGGGCGTCGTCCCCGAGGATCCGGGCGCGGCGCTTGTAGCCCAGGCCCAGGCCCAGGCCGACGACCATCCAGACCAGTGAGACCGGCGCCGCGGTCGCGGCCAGGGCCAGCAGGCCGAGTCCGGCGGCCTCGATGTAGGCCGAAGCCCCCGCGCCGGTCATGTCGCCCCCGCGGGCGAAGGACAGGTCGATGAGGTTCTTCGCCTTGTACTTCTCCTCCGGGGAGACGGCGGTGAACAGCAGCTCCTGGGTGGGCTTCTTGATCCCGTAGCCGATGGAGCGGCGGAGGATCTGGAAGACGGCGAAGGCGATCAGGAGCGAGCCTTCGGGGATGTAGTCGGAGCTCAGGAGCAGGAAGCCCAGGGCGCTGTAGACCGGCAGCAGGCAGAGCAGGACCGTGGGGCCCACCCACCTCAGGAGGCGCGCGAACAGGAAGCCCTGGAACAGGAGCGTGACCAGGCTCGTGTACATGTCGATGTCGGCGAAGATGCGCGTCCGCACCTCGTGGTCCTCGGAGGCGGCCTCCACCACGCCGGCCTGGAAGAAGTAGGCGAAGGTGCTCGAGAGCCCGTAGATGAGGACATAGAGGCCGATGCCGAGCAGGTAGGGGGAGCGGAAGACCGCCCTCATGCCCGCCCAGGCGGAGCCCCCCAGGGCCACGTCGGCCCGGCCGGCGACCAGGTGCGCGGCCTGGGCGTGGCCTTCTTCCCGGGCCCGCTTGCGGGGCTCGGCGAAGCGCCGGTTGAAGGCCACCGCGCAGCGTCCCGCGAGCTCGAGCAGGACGCAGGAGACGAGGATCAGGTTCGCGTGCCCGAGCTCCTCGATGAAGGTCCGCGTGACGAACGAGCCCGCCATGGCCCCCAGGCTGCCCCCGACCGCCAGCGCTCCGTACAGGCGCCGGGCCTGAGAGCGGTCGAAGAGGTCGCTCATCAGGCTCCAGAAGATGGAGACGATGAACAGGTTGAAGACGCTGATGAAGATGTAGAAGGCGTACTTCAGCCAGGTCTGCGACGCACCGTCCACCAGCTTGAGGCCCGCGAAGAACCCAAGCAGGCAGAGGATCAGCACCCGGTAGACCAGCGGCACGAACCTGCTGCGCGGCATGCGCGCCACCAGCCGCGAGTAGACCGGGTTCAGCGCGATCATCGCGAGCAGGGTCCCCACGAAGAGCGCGGGCAGGTTCCCCGTGCCCCAGGTGATCCCGAAGGCCTCGCGGATGGGCCGGACGATGTAGTAGCCCCACAGGAGGAAGAAGTAGAACAGGATCCCCAGGAGGAGCGGGGCGACCTCCTTGGGCTCGACCTGCACCCAGCGCCGCAGCCAGCCGTGGGAGGTGGGGGAGTCGTCGGGGGCGGGGCTCATGCTCCAGGGGTCGGGTGGACCCCGACCGGCGGGCGAAAGCTAGCACCCGAGCGTCGCCACCCCAACGAAGAACCCCCGGCCTCGTGTCCGAGGCCGGGGGCTCCGTGATTCGCTCTCGAGCGTGCGCTCAGTCCATGTGGGCCATCACTCGCTCGTCACCCATCTGGAGCTTGGTCGCCATGCGGCGTACCACCTTGCCACCGAGGTTGCCCACGATGACCACGAAGCCCTTGGTGACGACGCGCTTGGCGAAGTCGATCGGTGCCCAGGCCCCGAAGCTCCGGTGCCCTTGGGCCTTGTTGTAGAGGATGTTCTGCTCGGTCACCATCCACTCCGAGTACAGCATGTACATGATCAGGAGCGGCTTCGCCAGGAGCTTGCTGCGCAGGGTCTTCTTGGCGACGGGCATCAGCCACGGGAAGCGCACCAGGACCGGGAACCACTTGTGGAGGTTCTCGACGGCCTGCTTGTTGTCGATCTCGATCGACGCCTCGCGGTTGAACTTGGCCGGGAAGTCGTCGTAGTGGTCGACGGCGATGCCCATGTCCTTGGTGATGTCGTTCAGCTCGAACTCGGGGTAGGGCTGGACGATCGAGCACAGCGGGTGGTCCACTCCGCACTCCACGTTCAGGAGCACCGTGTCGATGTCCTCCTGCAGCGTCGCGCCGGGGCCGCCGAGCATGTTCAGGGAGCCGAGGCGGATGCCGTACTTCTTGATCCACTTCGACGCGTTGACCAGGTGGGAGGTCTCCGTGTTCTTCTTGTAGATCTCGTTGCGCATGTGGTCGTTGGCCGCCTCGAACGCGATGCGCGCGTAGATGCAGCCGGCCTTGGCGAGCTTCTCGATGTGCTCTTCCTTCGTCATGTTCGCCATCAGGATGACGTCGAAGGGCAGGCCGACCTCCTTGGGCCAGCGCTCGCAGAACTCGTCGAGCCAGTCCGTGCGCAGGTTGAAGATGTCGTCCAGGAAGTGGACGAAGCGCAGCGGGTACTTCTCCTTGATCTTGAGGGCTTCCTCGATCACGTGGTCCACCGAGCGCTTGCGGACGTAGTCCGAGTTGCGGGCGCCGTAGACCTTGCCCCGCATGGCGTGGTGGAAGCAGAAGGTGCAGCTCATCGGGCAGCCGCGCTGGGTCACGATGACCTTGCGCGGGCTGTTGGCGTAGACCGGCTGGGCCTCGTAGATGACGTCCCGGTCGGGCTGGCCGAGGGAGTCCAGGTCGCGCACCAGGGGGCGCAGGGGGTTCTTGACGAGCTCCTTCTTCTCGTCGTCCCAGTAGGCCAGGTTCTGGATGTCGCGCCAGTCCTCGCCCTTCTCCAGGGCATCCAGCAGTTCGACGATGGCGTGCTCACCCTCGCCCAGGCAGATGGCGTCGATGTCCGGGTCCTTGACGGCGTCCGGCACGAAGGTCACGTGCGGGCCGCCCATCAGGGAGAAGAACTTGAACTTGCTCTTGAGCAGGCGGTTGACGTCGTAGATCGGCCGGTGGTTGCCCGTCATGAGCGACCAGGTGATGACGTCGGGCTTGTACTCCTCGATCTTCTTCAGCCAGAGGGGGTCCGGCACGAAGAGGGACTTCATCTCGTGGCCTGCGTCCTTGACCGCCCGAGATAGGTACATCGGGCCGATCATCTCCTGGGGCAGGGTGCGGGTGATGTGGAGAACTTTCACGTGTCTTGGGCGGAGGGGGTCGGCCTGGATCAGGCGCGGAAGGCTCGCGAGAGGTCGTTTCGGCGCAACCCGCGATGCCACCACACTCTAAACTCAAGATCGCTCCGTGGTGGGTTCCCCGGGGGGAATCGGGCCGAATCGCCCGGGGCGACGGGCCCCCGCCGTGCTGCGGATATCTGGCTCTTCATGCGGCTTTTGTGCCAGCGGGCTGGCGCGGGTGCGGCTGGGGAGCTATGAAACCGCCCCCGGAGCTCGCCATGCGCATGTCCCACTACTTTCTCTCCCTCGCGGTCCTGTGCGTGGGGGGGCTCTCGGTCACCGTCGGGGCCGGCCTCTTGCGCCAGCCCTGGCACCTGTCGGTGGCCCTGCCGACCGCCCTGGCGGTGGTGGCCCTGCACAGCCTGGTGATCCTGTTCGTGCTGATCGGTACGCGCCTCCTGCGCGAGGGGATCCAGAACTGCGGCCTGGACCCGGCTTACCTGGGGCGGGCCAACGCCTACTTCAAGCGCCTCAGCGGCCTTTTCCTGAGCCTTGGTGGGGCCTTCTCCATCGTGGCGGCGGCGGTCCTCGGCTACGGGGAGCGGGCCTTCCAGCTGCCGTCCTGGGTGCACCTCTCGGTGGGGCTGCTCGCCGCGCTCCTGACCGTGGTCAGCCTGCCCCTGGGCTGGCGAACCCTGCGCGGGATGGAGCGCCTGCTCGACGAGAGCGTGGAGACCCTGCGGGCGGAGGACCGGCGGCGCGCCGCCGCGGGGCTCGGTCCCGTCGACGAGGGCCACGTTCCCCAGCGCGACAGCCAGGCCCAGGTGGGCCTCTTCATCGCCCTCGCGCCCTGGTGCGTCTACCTCTACCAGGCGCTGATCGTCTGGCAGGGGCGCTTCGGCGAGGTCAGCCTGCACCCCTGGCTCGAGATCTCCGCCGTGGGCCTCGTGATCTGGTGGCTCGGCCGGCGGAAGAAGCAGGTGGAGGGCTCCGAGGCCTAGGCCTCGCCCTCGGGCTCCTCCTCGGGGATCGCGTGGCGCTGCATCAGACCGATCTGGAAGATCGTGAAGACGAAGGTCATGGGGAGGATCCCCCAGACCTTGAAGGTGGTCCAGGTGTCGTCCGACTGGGTCCTCCAGACGACCTCGTTGAGGGCCGCCACGAACAGGAAGAAGCCGGACCAGCGCAGGGTCAGCAGCCGCCAGCCCTCGTCCGTCATCGGCATCGCCTCGCCGAGCAGGACCTTCAGGAAGAAGCGCCCGCGGGCCAGGCCGGCGAGCAGCACCAGCGCGATGAAGCCGCTGGCCACCGTGGGCTTGAGCTTGATGAAGGTGCTGTCCCCGAGCCAGATCGTCAGGCCCCCGAAGAGGCCCACGAGGACCAGGGTCACCAGGCTCATGACGGGCAGCTTCCGCTCCAGCCACCAGGCGATCGGGAAGGCCACGGCGATGGCCGCCAGGAAGCCCTTGGTCGCGCCCACCATCCGGTCGATCGGCTCCCCCTCGAGCTTGCGTTGCAGGAAGAAGAACAGGATCAGGGGCCCCAGCTCCAGGACCAGCTTCAGCAGGGCCTTGGACCCGCTGGGGGCCTCCTGCGTGGGGGACGGTGTGGATTCGGGCTCGGTCATGGGCTCTCGCGGTCGGGTGCGGTGGGGGAGTCTACCCCTGGGGGCGGGGCAGCTCCCCGGGGAAGGCCCGAAAGGGGCTGGCGTTTCCCGTCGCGCTCGCTACCCTGTGCGGCTCCACGTGCCCGCCAGAAGGACCACGAGGCCCTCCCATGAAGATCAAGATCCGCAACAGCAAGGCCAAGAAGGCCAAGAAGACCGGCTTCCTCACTCGCCAGAAGACCGCGAGCGGGCGCAAGATCAACCGCCGCCAGCGCCGGCGCCACGGGAAGATCTAGGGCCGGCCGGTCCCCCCGCAGAACAGCGAGCGCCCCGCCCCCCGACCGTGGTCGGAGGGCGGGGCGCTCTCGTGCCCGGGCGGGCTGCCAGGTCCGGATCTCCCTCACCGCTTGGCGAGCGATGGCGTACAGGCCGGGGCTGTCCCCAGCCGGTCGCTCAGCGGAAGGTGGCGGCCAGACCCCAGGCGGTGATCACCGTCAGTGGCGGCGCCCAGGCCAGGAGGTGCTGGGCCAGGGGCGAGGCGTCGAGCCACTCCCGGCGGCGCCACAGGAGCGCGCCCGCCACGAGCCCGCACAGGAAGCCCGCCACGTGGGCGCCGATGTCGGTGTTGTCGTCCGGCGGCCGCTGGATGCCGATCCAGGGGTCGTGGCTCACCCCGCCCATGCCGTTCCAGCCGAGCAGCAGCACCCCGGCGATCAGGGGGATCCAGCGCTTGGCGCGCCCGGAGCGGGTCTCGACCTTGCGCGACCACTGCACCGCGGTCAGGGCGCCCAGGGCCGCGAAGACCGCCGTGGAGGCCCCCAGGGAGCGCAGGTCGTCGCCCACCACCAGGGCGTTGACCAGGTTGCCCGCGGCCCCGGCGAAGACCAGCACGCTCCAGGAGCGGGCGGCGCCCACGACCTGGTGCAGGAGCCCGAGGAAGAGCGCCCCGAAGAAGAGGTTCGAGATCAGGTGCTCCGCGTCCGCGTGCAGGGTCAGCGCGGTCACGGCGCGCCACAGCTCCCCCTCGCGGATCGCCTCTCCGTTCACGGCCCCCGCGCGCTTCCAGTCCAGCCCGAAGCTGCCGGCCTGGGCCAGGACGTGCACCAGACTGAGGGCCGTGGCCCACAGGAGGGCCTGGGTCACGGCACCCCCCTTCGGCACCAGCCGCTCCTCCTTCTGTCCGCGCCCCAGGTTCTCGCCGTGGTAGTTCTGGAGCTCGGCGATGGCCGCCTGGGCCTGCGCCGGGTGGGTCAGGATCCACTGTTGGTGCTGGTTGCCCACCACCCGGTGGCGGATGCCGACCGAGTTGAGCACCAGGGAGAGCTCCTTGACCAGGCCCACGTCCCGGGTCCGCAGGATCTCGACCTCGACCTCCTCGGGAGAGGGCTCGGTCAACGGAAGGCCCGCGCCAGGGTCAGGTCCTGGTCCTGGTAGGAGGCGCCGCTGCGGCCCCGGGCGTAGAGCCGCTCGGGCCGTCCGGAGGTGCGGAAGAACTGCAGGCGGCAGAAGGCCTGGCCGTCCTCGACCAGGAAGGGGACGTCGTGGGCGCGCACCTCGAGCACCGCCGGCGTCCCCTGCGGGCCGCCCCCCGGCGCGTCGCGCCAGCCGAAGCCGTTGTCGAAGAAGCCGGCGTAGTTGTTGCGCAGCTCGCCGATGCCGATGTCGACCGGCAGCATCTCCGCCGCCAGCCGGGGCGGGATGCGCAGGCGCTGGCGGGAGGCGAAGATGTAGAAGGTCTCCGGCGCGAGGATGCAGCGGCCGTCGGGGGCGTGCACCGCCTCCCAGAAGTCCTCCCGGGCGTGGGCGCCCTCGGTGGCGAAGCAGAGCACGTCCGTGTGGCTCGCGGCGCGCCAGCCGGCGGGCTCGCGGCCGGTGAGGCCCACGCCGAGCTCGAGGGCGCCGCCCTCGTCGATGCGCACCTCCTCGGGGGCCAGGGGGCGCTCGCCGTCGAAGGCCAGGGGCGTCTCGCGCCAGACCCCGAGCAGCTCCTCCCGCGAGAGGGCCGGCTGGCCCCGGGAGAGGCGCAGCTGACCCAGCCGGTCCCCGCGGGCCAGGCGCACGGGAAAGGACAGGGGTGAGACCTCCATCCACAGGCGGCCCGCGTAGCCCGCCGGCGTCTCGTCGAAGCGGGCGTGCCCGCCGGCCAGGACGCGCGTGAAGAGGTCGCAGCGCCCGGTGGAGGAGCGCGGGTTGAAGCGCGCTCGCAGGTCCGCCGGCAGGTCGAGCTCCTCCTCGAGGGGGACCAGGTAGACCAGGCCGCGCTCGAAGACCGCGCCCCCGCCCGTCAGGTCCAGCTCGCCGATGGCCAGGCGCTCGAGGCGCGTCTCCAGGGGCACCTCTCCGGGCAGGAAGCCGGCGCGCATGCGGTAGGCCACCGGGCCCAGGCGCAGGTCCAGGCTGGCGGGCTGGACCTGGTGTCGCTCGGGGGCCGGGGCGCCCGGGACGCTGCGCACGGCCGTGCCGAAGAGGGCCTCGAGCTCGTGGTCCACGAGCAGGTGGCCGGGGGAGAGGGCGGACATGACGGAGATTCTAGCCCCGCGAGCCGCGGCCCGGCTTCCGTCCGTCGAAAGGGACGGATAGACTCCTCGCCTTCTTTTCCGCGCGGCCCCGGCGCCGGTCCGGTCCCGGGTCGATTCCATCCGCACGAGTTCCGCCCTCCCAGGGCCCATCCATGAAGATCCACGAGTTCCAGGGCAAGCAGCTCTTCGAGCGCTACGGCCTGGTCGTCCCGAAGGGGCGCGAGTGCACGACGGTCGACGAGGCCGTGGCGGCCTACGAGGCCCTCTCCACCGACCTCTGCGTCGTCAAGGCCCAGATCCACGCCGGCGGCCGCGGCAAGGCCGGGGGCGTCGAGCTGGTCAGGAGCGCCGAGGAGGCGCGAGCGGCTGCCGCCGAGATCCTGGGCAAGACCCTGGTGACCCACCAGACCGGGCCCGAGGGCCAGGAGGTGCGCCGCCTGTGGGTCGAGGAGGGCTCCCCGATCGAGAAGGAGTACTACCTGGGTATCGTCATCGACCGGGAGCAGCAGCTGCCGGTGATGATGGCCTCCTCCGAGGGCGGCACCGAGATCGAGGAGGTCGCCGCGACGACCCCCGAGAAGATCCTCAAGGCGGCCTACTCGCCCTCCACCGGCCTCTCCACGGAGGACGCCGAGCGCCTCTCGCGCGGCATCGGGATCCCCGAGGAGCTGACCGGCCAGGCGGTCGACTTCCTGCAGAAGCTCTCGAAGCTGTTCTGCGAGCTCGACTGCTCCCTGGCGGAGATCAACCCCCTGGTGACCACCACCGACGGCAAGGTCCTGGCCCTGGACGCCAAGATCAACTTCGACTCCAGCGCCCTCTTCCGCCACGAGGACCTGCTCGAGCTGCGGGACCTGGACGAGGAGGACGCCAGGGAGATCGAGGCCAGCAAGTTCGACCTGTCCTACATCGCCCTGGACGGCAACATCGGCTGCATGGTCAACGGCGCGGGGCTGGCGATGTCGACCATGGACGTCATCCAGCTCTACGGCGGCAGCCCGGCCAACTTCCTGGACGTGGGCGGCGGCGCCACCACGGAGAAGGTCGCCGCGGCCTTCCGCATCCTGCTCTCGGACGAGAACGTCAAGGCCGTGCTGGTCAACATCTTCGGCGGCATCATGAAGTGCGACGTGATCGCCGAGGGAGTGATCGAGGCCGTCAAGCAGGTCGACCTCGGCGTGCCCCTGGTGGTGCGCCTCGAGGGTACGAACGTCGAGCGCGGCAAGGAGCTGCTCGCGGGCTCCGGTCTCCCCATCATCTCCGCCGACGACCTGGACGACGCCGCCCAGAAGGTCTGCGCCACCCTCGGCTAGCCCGGATCCT
>CAZQAT010000006.1:0-104540 GCA_964591315.1 uncultured Planctomycetaceae bacterium | reverse complement strand
AGGCCGGGCTAGTGGCGGAAGTGGCGCTCGCCGGTGAAGACCATGGCGGCGCCGAGCCTGTCACAGGCGGCGATGACCTCGTCGTCCCGCACCGAGCCGCCGGGCTCGAGGATGGCCTTCACGCCGGCCTCGACGGCGGTCTCGACGCCGTCCGGGAAGGGGAAGAATGCATCGGAGGCGAGCACGGCCCCCTCCACGTCGTCGCCGGCCTTGTGGATCGCCATGCGCACCGCGTCCACCCGGCTCATCTGGCCCGCACCCACGCCGAGCACCCGGCGGTCCCGCACGAGGACGATCGCGTTCGACTTGACGTGCTTGGCGATCTTCTCCGCGAAGAGCAGAGCCTCGAGCTGATCGTCGGTGGGCTCGAGCTCGGTGACGGTCTTCAGCTGCTCCCGGGTCGAGACATTCAGGTCGCGGTCCTGGAGCAGGAAGCCGCCAGTGAGCTTCTTGACCTCGATGTCTCGCGCCTGACGCACGCCGGGGTGGTACTCGCCGCAGGCGAGCAGGCGCACGCTCTTGCCCCACTTGGGCTTGCGGGTCAGGAGCTCGAAGGCGTCCTCGTCGAAGGAGGGCGCGACGATGGCCTCGACGAAGCGGTTGCCCGAGACGAGGAAGTCCGCGCTGGCCAGGTTCACCGGCCGGGTGAAGGCCAGCACCGAGCCGAAGGCGCTCAGCGAGTCTCCGGCCCAGGCCGCCTCCAGGGCCTCCTCGATGGCCTCGGCCACGGCCGCGCCGCAGGGGTTGTTGTGCTTGGTGACCGCCACGAAGGGCTCGTCGAACTCCTTGGCCAGGGCGTGGGCCGCGTCCAGGTCGACCAGGTTGTTGTAGGAGAGGGCCTTGCCGTTGAGGACCTCCGCGCTCGCCACCGAGGGCTCGTCCGTGTCGCCGCAGCGGTAGAAGGCCGCGCTCTGGTGCGGGTTCTCGCCGTAGCGCAGCTCGAGCTCGCGGGTGCCCGCGAAGGCGAAGCTGGGCGGAAAGGCCGACTCGCTCAGGCCCTCGGCGGTCTCCTGCTCGAACATCCAACGGCTGATGGCGGCGTCGTAGCGCGCCGTGAGCGCGAAGGCCTTGCAGGCCAGCTCGCGGCGTAGCTCGTCCGTGAGGCCGCCCTCGTGCTTCTGCAGCTCGTCGAGCACGCGCCCGTAGTCCGCCGGGTCGCTGACGATCCCGACGTAGCGGTGGTTCTTCGCCGCCGAGCGCACCATTGACGGGCCGCCGATGTCGATCTGCTCGATCGCGTCGGCGCGGGAGACGTCCGGCCTCGCGACGGTCGACTCGAAGGGGTAGAGGTTGACCACGACGAGGTCGATGCCCTCGATGCCGTGGGCGGACATGGCGTCGGTGTGACTGGCCTCCTCGCGTAGGGCGAGGATGCCGCCGTGGACCTTGGGGTGCAGGGTCTTCACCCGCCCGTCCATCATCTCCGGAAAGCCCGTGTACTCGGAGACCTCGGTCACGGGCACGCCGGCCCTCTCGAGGGCCGCGTAGGTGCCGCCGGTCGAGAGGATCTCGACGCCCATCTGCGAGAGGGCGCGGGCAAAGTTCTCGATGCCCGTCTTGTCGGAGACGCTGACGAGCGCACGGCGCAGCTTGGTTTTCATGTTCGACTCCAGCCCACCCGGGCTCGAAGAAGGGTCCTTGAGGGGATGCGGGAGGGCCTGAAGGGGCTCTCCGAATTCAGCAGTCTAGAAAGCCGCCGGAAGGCCCCGAAGCCGGGGCTCGGACTTTTCTGCCCCTTTGGCTCGGGGGACGGCAGGGCGCCGGCCGATCTCCGCCCCGCGGGGCCTGCGCGCCCCGAGAACGACTCATGCGATACGTGAAGCACCCTCCGCGCCGCCGTGGTTTGCCGCGCGCCCTGGCCGGCGGACTCGCCGGCCTGTCCATGGTGCTGCTGATGAGCCTCCTGGGCGAGCGGCGGCCCAACGTGGTCGTGATCGTGGTGGACACCCTGCGCGCGGACGCCGTCTCCACGGAGGTCGGCGCCGACGAGACCCCCCACATCGCGGCCCTGGCCGAGCGCGGGACCGCCTTCTCGCGGGCCTTCGCCCACGCCCCGATGACCCTGCCGGCTCACGCCGCCCTCTTCTCCGGCCGCCAGCCCCACGAGACCGGCGTCTACAACAACGGTGACCGGGTGCCGGCCGACCTGCCCCTGCTGGCCGAGAGCCTGCGCGACGCCGGGTACCAGACCGAGGCGGTGGTCAGCCTGGCGACCCTCTGGCCCGAGGGCGCAGGCACGGGCCTCGACCGGGGCTTCGGAGCCTTCGACCCCGGCCACTACCCTGTCGCGCCGGCGGAGGACGCGGGGGAGCGCTTCGAGGCGGCCCTCGAGCGCCTCGACGGGGACCGACCCTTCTTCCTCTTCGCTCACCTGTCCGACCCCCACGAGCCCTACAACGAGCACGCGCCCCACTTTCACGGCGATGCGCGCGGGCACCGTGCAGAGCTCCTGCTCGACGGCGAGCGGGTCGCGGAGCTCTCCACCTCGATCTCGAGCGACTGGCGTACGGACCTCCAGCTCCCCCCGGGGACCCACAGCCTCGTCCTGCGCTCGGACCACGACTTCAAGCTGCGCACCCTCGAGTGCGAGCTCTCGCCCACCTTCGTCGAGGGAGAGCTGCTGAAGCCCGGGCGCCGGGTCGAGGTGCAGCTGACGAACGCCTCCAAGACCAGTCGCAGCGTTCCCCTGCGGCTGTGGATCAACGACACGCCCAGCCGCGAGGAGATCCACACCCGCTACGGGAGCGAGGTCGCCGCGGCGGACGAGGCCATCGGCCGACTGATCGAGGGCCTGAAGCGCCGGGGACTGTGGGACAACACGCTGGTCGTGCTGACCTCTGACCACGGAGAGGCCCTGGGCGAGCACGGCACGATCGGCCACGTGGTCAACCTCTACGATGAGCTCCTGCACGTGCCCCTGGTGGTCCGCCTGCCCCGCGACGAGCGGGACGAGCGGCTGGAGTTCCTGAAGAGCGGTCTGGTGCGGCACATGGACGTGGTGCCGACAATCCTGCAGCGGCTGGACCTGCCCAATCTGGAGGGCGTGAGCGGCACGTCGCTCTTCGAGCCCGCCGAGCGGCTGCTGATCGCCGAGACCCACCCGCCGGAGGCGCCCCGCACCCTGTTCGCGGTGCGCGACGACACCTACAAGCTCGTCTTCGACCCGGCGGCGGACCGCTTCGAGATGTTCCGCCTGGGGCCCGACCCCCTGGAGCTCGACAACGTCTTCAAACACCAGGGGCACCTGCGGGAGACCTGGCAACACGTGCTGCGAGGGCTCGCCCAGGGCATGAAGCCGCGTACCGAGCGGACGGCGGCGCTGCAGCGCAAGCTCTCCGCCCTGGGTTACTGAGCCCCTGACCAGAGAGGGAAGGGGTCGGTCCCCGGTGGGCTGATTCCTGGCGACTCCTGGCGATTTGAGCGAGGCCGGACTGTACTGGTAGGGTCACACAGCCCGTCCCGTTCCGTTGAGGAGAGCCCCATGCTCGATCGCACCTTCCTGGCCGTGACCGCGGCCGTTCTCGCCACCCCCACCGTCGACCACCCCCGCAACGGCTACGAGTCGGCCAAGATCCACGCCCTGACCTGGTCCGAGAGCTCCCAGCTCGAGCTCGAGGACATCGCCCAGTCCGTCAATGGCGTGGACATGGACCTCGGCGCACCGGCGATGACCATCAGCACCGAGCGCTCCGTCAAGATCGTCGACGAGTACACGAGCGTCGAAGAGGGCGTGCTCGTCGAACGCATTCGAAGCTTCGAGGAGCTCGGGGGCGAAGCCAGCTTGGAGCTCGAGGTCATGGGCGAGACCGAGTCGCACGGCCTGAACCTCTCGAGCTCCCTCGAGGGTGAGGCGGTCATTTGCGAGTGGGACGCGGACGAGGAGCGTCACATCTTTCAGTTCGACGAGGGCAGCGACGGCGAAGAGTCCCTCCTCGAGGGGCTCCTGTCCGACGCCGAGTTCGCCGCCATCCCCCCCGACGAGGGGGTCGAGGAGGGCAACTCCTGGACCGTGGACCTCGCGGGCCAGCGCTCCTTCTTCGCGCCCGGCGGGAGCTTCGGCTGGGAGCCCGAGCTCGACAGTGACCGCTACCGCTTGATCGAGCCCTGGCAGATGGTCGCCATCTCGATGGCCAGCCTGTCGGACGCCAGCCAGGAGGTGAAGGGCGACCTGGAGTGCACCTGGTCCGAGACGCGCGAGGTGGACGGCGCCCGGGTGGCCGTCATCACCCTCGAGCTGGAGGCCGAGCTCATGGCGGAGGCCGCCGAGGAGCTCACACGGCGCGCGGAGGCCGCCGAGCTCCCGAGCCTGGAGGCGACCTGTGACATCAGCTGGTCCCTCGAGGGCAAGGGCCAGGTCCTCTGGGACCTGGACTCCGGCCACTTTCTCTCCCTCGAACTCGAGTGCGACAGCGAAGTGGAGATCGAGCTGGGCCTGGAGATGGAGTTCGGGAGCATCGAAGTGCAGGCCGAGTTCTCGGGCACGACGACCGTCGAGGCCGACTCCGAGTGACCTCCTGCCTCGGCGCGGGGAGCTCTACTTCCCGCCCTTCGAGCGCAGGTACTCCTCGATGAACTCATCGAGGTCCCCGTCGAGGACCCCCTGCAGGTTGCCCTTCTCGAGCTTCGTGCGGTGGTCCTTGACCATCTGGTTCGGGTGCATCCAGTAGGTGCGGATCTGGCTGCCGAAGGCGATCTCGCCCTTGGCTCCGTAGAGCTTGGAGAGCTCCGCGTCCCGCTCCGCCTCGCGCATCTGCAGGATCTTGGCCTTCAGCAGCTGCAGGGCCATGGCGCGGTTCTTGTGCTGGCTGCGCTCGTTCTGGCAGCGCACCACGATCCCGGTCGGGATGTGGGTCATGCGCACCGCCGACTCGGTCTTGTTCACGTGCTGGCCGCCGGCGCCTCCGGCGCGCATCGTGTCGACCTTGATGTCGCTCTCCTCGATGTCCACGTCCAGGTCGTCGTCCAGCTCGGGAGTCACATCCACCGAGGCGAAGGCCGTCTGGCGCCTGGCCTGACTGTCGAAGGGGCTGATCCGGATCAGCCGGTGGACCCCGGTCTCGGCCTTGAGGTGCCCGAAGGCGAAGGGCCCGTCGATCTTGACCATGGCCGAACGGATGCCCGCCTCGGGCTCGTCCGTGCGCTCGACCTCCGTGACGGCGAACTCGTGCGCCTCGCCCCAGCGGATGTACATGCGCAGGAGGATCGAGGCCCAGTCACAGGCGTCGACGCCTCCAGCGCCGGCGGAGATCGCCACGTAGGCGTTGCACTTGTCCTGGGGCGCGCCGAGCATGACCCGGAAGTCCAGGGCCTCGATGCCCTTCTCGACCACCTTGATGGCCTTCTCCGCGTCGTCGAGGACGAGCTCCTCACCCTCGTCGGCGGCCATCTCGGCCAGCAACTCGATCTCCTCGAGGGCCCCTGAGACCTCGTCGATGGGCTCGACGACGGTCTTGGCCGCCTTCTTCAAGCCCATCATCTTCTGGGCTCGCTCCTGATCGGACCAGAAGTCCGGCTCGGTCTCGGCGGTCTCGATCTCCTTCAGGCGCTCGACTTGGCTGGAGTAGTCAAAGACTCTCCTTCAGCTGCTCGAGCTGGCGGAGGAACGCCTTGGCGCGGTCCTGGATCTCACTGAGGGCGACCATGGTGGCGGAATTCTAACGACCACATCCGGAGTTGCAGCGGGCAATCACGAGCAAAGCGAGGTCGGCGCCGACGCGCTACCATGTCCGCCCGCATCTCCTGCGCACGCCCCAGATGAGACTGGCTCTCTTCGACATCGACGACACCTTGATCGAGGCCGACTGCGAGGTTCTCTGGTGCCACTACCTGACCCGCGAAGGCCTCTTCGACATGGCCCGCATCGAGCAGTTCGAGCGGGACTACCGGGCCGGCGAACTCGACTACGACGAGTTCATCTCCTTCCAGCTCGCGCCCCTGGCCCAGATGGAACAAGGCGCCCTCTACGCCCACCGCGAGGCCTTCCTCGAGGGCGAGATCCGGCCACGCATCTGCTCCCTCCTGGGGGAGCGCGTCCGCCAACACCGCGAGGCGGGTGACCGGCTGCTGGCCGTCTCGGCCGCCCACGACTTCCTGGCGGACCCCATCGCCCGCATGGCGGGCATCGACGAGGGGCTCTACACCTACGCGGAGCGCGACGAGTCTGGATTCACGGGCCAGATCACGGGCCAGGCCTGCTTCCGAGAGGGCAAGATCCTGCGTCTCGAGGCCTGGCTGCAAGCGGCGGGCCTGAGCTGGGAGGCCCTGGCCGACAGCTGGTTCTACAGCGACTCCCACAACGACCTGCCCCTCCTGCGCCGGGTACGCAACCCGGTCGTGGTGCGACCCGACGCCAAGCTGCGCCGGGTCGCCGAGGAGGGAGCCTGGGAGTTGATCGAGTAGCTAGAGCGCCACGCCGTACTCGTCGCCCTCCTCGAGGGGATAGCGCGGGCCGCCGGGACCGCCGATGGACTCGCGCCAGGGGTCGGGCCGCGACAGGGGTCGCACGATCTCCTGGCTGACGATGGCCGTGGCGTGGTAGCGAGCGCCGCGGATCACACAGCGCCACATCAGGACGAGCTGGCTCAGAGCGAAGAGTGCCCAGACCCGCCCCCTGCCCGCCAGCTCGACACCCTCCGCGGGCAGGAAGCCCTGCTCGACCCAGTCGATGACCACCCCGAGGCCGAAGATCACCAGGGTCTCCAGCAAGATCAGGAGCAACAGCGGTCGCAGGGTCCTGATCGGGTGACGCAGGAGGGTGAAGAGCGTCTGCAGCCCGGCCCACAGAGCCGAGTGCGTGCCCTGCAAGGCGAGGCGTGTGCGCGTGTAGTCAGCCCAGGTGAACACCAGGGCGATGGCCAGGGCGTAGAGGGCGTCCTGACTGGCGCGCAGAGCGAACACCGTACCCTCCGAGTCGAGGGACTCGAGACGCCCCCAGTCGCTCTCCTCGACCCCGAACCAGGAGCCGAGCACGGAGCGCTGGAAGGGCTCCTCGAAGAGCAGCCAGCCGAACAGCTCCATCGCCGCCAGGGTCAGGAGCATCACCCGGAAGAAGCGCCAGAAGTAGCGCGCGCCCCCGAAGAAGAAGCGCCGCAGGGACTGGCCCCGGGTGCGCTCGAGCAGCACCTGCAGCCAGCCGCCGGCGGAGAAGACGCCCAGGAGGATCGCCAGGAAAGCGGTCACGGCGCCGACGTGGGCGCTGACCGTGTTCATGGCGGAGAGGCCGGCACGGTTGTCCGTGCGGAAGACCTCGTCCAGGTATCCGGTGACCTCGCCCGGGGCGTGGCCATTTCCGAGAACGCCATCGAACCAGCCGAGCCAGACGAGGGCCAGGGGCAGGGCGAGCAGGAACTCCATCGCCCACACGAAGCCCCAGATCGGCACCCGCCCCATGGCGGAGAAGAGGGCGCGCGAGAAGACCGGGCCGGTGGCCTCGAGCTCCATGTTGCGGGTCTCCAGAGGTGCGTCCATCTCAGCCTCCAATTCCCGCGTACCAGTGGTTCAGGTGGCCGTACTGGTTGAGGACCCGTTCGGCCCAGCGCAGCGGGGCCACCTCGTCCCCCTCCGCGTACCACTGGTTATCGGACATGTTGCGGTCGAAGTAGTACTGCCGGTCCGGGTCCAAGACCACGGCCTTGACCTTCTGCTTGTTCTCGGCTCGGAACTTCTTCCAGGGCCGCTCGAGCTGCTCCGCACGAGACCAGACGTAGTCCTCGTGAGTGTCGTCCTCGTAGACCACGCGCCAGGTGACGGGCAGGCAGAGCTCGCCGCGTCGTGACAGGGTGATCTCGACGGCCCAGGGCTTCTTCGGCTTGGTACCGGACTCTTCCTCCGCAGCGGCGGCCTCGTCATCCTCACCGGACTCGGCGTCAGACTCTTCTTCGCCGTCGCCGCCCTCGCCATCGTCCTTCTTCTTCTCCTTCGAGAGCAAGACGAACTCGCCATCCTCGCCCTGGAACCAGCCCGCGGTGTCCTTGGGCTTGGACTGACTCACGGACACCTGCCAGTCGATGGTCTTCGTGCTGCGGAAGGCGTCCTCCCAGTACCAGTCGAGGTCCTGGCCGACGGCCTTGTCGAAGGTGTCGAAGAAGTCCTGCGGGTAGGGGTGGCGGTAGCGGAAGGTCTTCGAGTACTCCCGCATACCGATCAGGAAGTCCTCGAAGCCCACCACGCCGATCAAGGAGCGCAGGGCCACGGCCGGGCGTCGATAGCTGTTGGTGCCATAGCTGCCGCGGTCGACGTACTTCCAGGCCCAGGTGTCGATCGGGTCGTCGTCGGGATTCCGCAGGTAGCCGGAGCGGTCACCCCAACGCGGATCACTCCAGCTCGAGACCAGGGTCAGGAGAGGTTGGTCGCGCCAGAAGTCGATCATCCCCGAGCTGCGCACGGGCCGCAGGTGCCCGCTGGCGACGTCCTCGATCACCGGGATGCCCTCCAGGAAGGAGAGGTTCCAGCGCAGGCTGCGGGCGTTGAGAAAGCCCCCCAGGCGCCCGCCGCCGGGCAGGCCCGCGGGCCGCACTCCATCGACAGGGTAGCGAGAGTAGCTCGTGGTCGAGCGCCTGGGTCCGTAGGCCCGGTAGAGCACCTCGGAGTCCGCGAAGGAGTTGAAGCCCTCGTCCAGCCAGGCCGCCTCGAACTCGTTGTTGCCGACGAGCCCGTACCAGAACTGGTGGCCGGCCTCGTGGACCGTGACGCTCTCGGGCCGGTACATGTCCGGCGTCGTGAAGAGCGCCGTGCCGCAGGTGAAGAGGGTCGGATACTCCATCCCGCCCGCCCGGTTGTCGCCCCAGACCGGGTCGACCACGGTGATGTGCTCGTAGGGGTACTCCCCGAACCACAGGCCGTAGAAGAAGAGGGCGTTGGCGGTGGCCTCGTAGTGGCGCTCCGCCTGGCCGCGGCGCTCGGGGTGGATCAGGACCGTGACATCGACGCCGCGCAGGGCGAGGGGCTCGCCAGGTCCCAGGATCTCCTCGACGCGGGTCACCTCATCCGCGTGGGCCTCGCTCTTCTCGGCCCACTCGGCGTAGTCGAAGTGGTACTCGACGGGAACGTACTTCGTGTCGGCAGTCCAGGTGAAGTCGTGCACCACCGGCAGCTCGCCCCACATGTCCGCTCGCTCACGATCCTCGACGGAGGGCGCCTCGAAGACCACCTCCAGGCGATCCTCGCCCTTCTTGCGGCTCGCGACCTGGACGCCGGAGCCGCCCACCTTGCCATCGTAGGCCGCGGGCAGGTCGAGGGTGACGCGGTAGGTGCCGTAGTCCGAGTAGAACTCGGTCGAGTTGTGGAACTCATGGCAGTTCCAGCCCCGCTCGCCCTCGAACACCCCGAGCTTGGGGAACCAGTGAGCGACCAGCAGAAACTCGTCCTTGTAGCCCGTGCGCCGCCGCACGCGCGGCACGAGGGAGGTCCAGGCCAGCTCGATCTCCGCCGTCTCGCCGCTCTCGACGGGGTCGGTAAGGTCGACCTTGAAGACGGTCCGGTCATCTTGGTCAACGAAGGCCTCGCCCTCGGTGAACAGGGGCACGAGGTCCGGGTCCGCGTCGACGTAGGTGAAGCTGCCCATGACGTCCGCCCCGTCCACGGACACGGCGGTCACCTGGCTCCAGCCCCACTCGCTCTCCTTGTGGCGGGCTCTACCCTCGGAGGCGAAGGTCGAGCGGTTGTTGGAGAAGGCGTTCCAGTAGAGGTGGAAGTGCAGCTCCGAGGTGGGCACCCCGGAGTTGTTGGTCCAGCGGATCGTCTCCGTGCCCTCGAGACGGTGGGTCTCGCCGTCGTAGCGGGCCTCGATCTCGTAGTCCACGCGGTTGGGGAGCTCGGGGTTGGTCGGGCTCCACTGGGGCGCTGCGAGGGCCGTGGCCTGGACCGCCAGACTCCCCGCGGCGAGGAGCAGGCCCCGCAGGAGGCGTCGGTGGCCGCCGGGGCCTCGGCCGGCGTGCCCGTGGGCAGTGGAATCGGGGCTCATGGGTGCTCTCCGGGCACGGGTGGTCGCGCATTGTGCGCGGGAGGCCTCCAAAGGACAAGCCTGGCGGCATAAATGGTTGCATACAAAGCATTTGTGTTCATGGCCGAGGTGTCGAAGTGAGCTCTGGCCGGGAACGTGACCGGCGCGGCTCCAGGCCTCCATGGAAGTCCCCGTGAGGCCCAGCGTGAGGCCGGGCGGTGGGTGCCATAACCAACTGGAATAGCGTGGCTTACGCGCAACGCCCGGTCCTCGCCCGGAGTCGTGTGAGGCTCGCCCTCGGTGCCGGGCGAGGGAATCTGAAAAAGGCCGCCGGAATGCCCTCATCCACCCCACCCAGAGGCCGATAACGACCATGGAACCTCGGACTCCAACCACTGGAGACGCAACGACATGCAGATCGGAAGAAGCAGCCAGGGCCCGCAGCCCCGCGACCCCCAAGACAGCCCCCTCGACCCCGACCTGACCCGGGCCAACCGGGAGGGCATCGAGAACACCAGCCGCAAGCACGCGGCCAAGAACCGGGAAGCCCGCGAAGCGGCCCGGCGCGACAGCTTCGAGCGCTCGCGCCCCGACCGCGACCTCGGCGTCGACGTCGGCGATCGGATCAAGAACGCCCGCGACAAGGCCCAGCGGGCCGACAACGCGCGCGCCGACAAGGTCGAGGCCAAGGTCGGCGACAACGCCCGTGCCGAGGCTCACCGCATCGAAGGTGCCCGCATCAAGGACGCTCGCAGCGAGGCGACCCGTATCGAGAACGCTCGCGCCGACAAGGTGGACGTCAAGGTCGATCGCGCTGAGGTCCAGCGCATCGAGGCCGCTCGCATCAAGGCCGCTCGCAGCGAGGCGACTCGCATCGAGAACGCTCGCGCCGACAAGGTGGAGGTCAAGGTCGATCGAGCCGAGGCCCAGCGCATCGAGTCCGCCCGAGATCAGCACCGCATCAGCGAGGCCCGAAGCGGCGGCCTCTCCCGCGAGTCCGTGCAGCTCTCCGGCGAGAGCCAGCGCCTGGCCACCGACGGCGAGCTCCCCGGCCCGGGCGGCTCGAGAGAGTCCGAGGCCGAGCGCGCAGACCGCCTCGAGGCCCTGCGCATCGCCAACGCCCGCGGTGAGTTGAACACCCCCGAGCGCATTCGCAACGCGGCCGGCCGCCTGCTCGGCGGCCAGTAGGCAAGACGCTGCCTCCGAATCCGGTTCCAAGAGAAGGGGCCGCCCGCGCTCGAGCGCGGGCGGCCCCTTCTTCGTGCGATCCGAGCTCGGTGACCTAGAGCATCTTCGCCACCTGCCACGCAGCGAACTGCGCGAACAGGCGCGGCGAGAGCAGCGCCAGCTCCCAGCCCTGGCCGTCCTCGTCCTCGATCGCGTCGCTGGAGCGGTAGTAGGCCTCGAGGGCCTCACGCACGCGGGGAGAGGTGGCGTCTAGCTGCACGGCGCTGGACCAGATGGTCCCTCCGGTCTCGGTCGCCACCAGGTCGACCTGGACCGAGAGGCGCTGGGGACTGAAGACCTGACAGTCGACCACGGTGCCCACCAGCACGGCGTCGAAGCGGAAGCGGCGGGCCAGGTCGATCACCATGGTGGACTCGTAACGCCCGCGCACATAGGCCTCGGCCTGCCTTACCTCCTCCAGGTCTCGGTGGTTCAAGGGCACCACCTCGAAGGGAGTCTGCAGGCTGAACTCGGTGAAGAAGGCACTCTGCAGGGTCTGGGCGTGATCCACATCCAGGTCAAGCCCCGAGAAGGGCATCAGCCCCACCCGGTGCAGGTCGTAGGTCGCGAAGTCGCTGGTGACCTGAGCCGTGGCCAGGTGATCGACGCGCTGGTCGCCGAAGAGGCCGCAGCTCGGGAGGGCCAGGAGCCCCAGGGCAAGGAGGCGCTTCACGGCCGCTGCAGGGGCTGGGCGCCACCGAGGGTCGAGTCGGTCGGAGAGAGGGCCTCTTCCGCCCCCACCTCGCCGCTGCCCGCCTCGCTCTCGTTGATGACAGTCTCGATGCGCTTCCAGTCGAGCTTCGCTTCGAGCAGGAGCTTCTCGGACTGCAGGCGGCGGATCTGGGCCGTGGTCAGGCGCGAGGCCAGCTCGACGTTGTGGCCCTCGAGCTTGGTGATGCGCTGGGCCTTGTCCGTCAGCTGCGTGTTGAGCTCGGCGATCTGGCGCTTCAGCTCCTCCTCGCGGGCTTTGGACCGCTCGAGCGCCTCGTTCAGCGCGCCGACCTCGAGCTGCAGGTCCTCGTTCTCCGTCAGGGTGTCCTGGTAGTGCTCCAGGAGGGTCCAGCGGCTCCCATCGGGACTGGCGACGGACTGGCCGGGGTGTTCGGCGACAGCGATGGTCCCGGGAGCTTGCTCGCCGACGACGCTGCCGTCGCGGGCGTACAGCACAGGCTTACCCTGGAGCTGAGGGCTCTCGACGCGGGTCGGGGCTGGCGTCTGCGTGTCCCCGGTCATGGGCACCGGATCCACAGGGACGGACTTGACGGTCGGCAGGGCACAGCCTCCGGTGGTCAGGCCGAATCCGATGCCGAGCAAGAGGGTCGTGGGCTTCATTCTGAGTAGTTGTTGAGAGGGCTCGAGGTGGTCAGGCGTCCGCGTCCTCGCCGGGGTAGGCGAGCTCGACGCAGGTGACCTCTCCGCAAGAGCAGGTGAATTCGATGGCACGCACGCGGCCCCCCTCCTCGAGGAGGCGCACGGCCTTCTGTCCGTGGGCGCCGGCCTCGTGGGTCTGGAGCAGTCGGGTCTCCGAGGAATCCGGCCGGACGGCCTGGGTGGAGACCTGGATGCGTTCGCGCTTGATGATCGGCTGGGACATGGGTACTCGGGCGAGCGGTCAGGCGGTCAGGTCGATGCGTAGGCCGGCTTCGCCGTCGTCCGGTCCGGAGACGTTGCGGCCCTCGGGGTCGGTGGAACTCTCCTCGGGGGCGGGTGGCTCCTCTGCCGGCGCGTCGAGGATGAAGGGCCGACGACGGCGCTGCTCACCGGGCTTCCCGGCGGAGCGGCCGACGCGCTGCACGTTGGTGGGCACGACTCGTTCGACTCTCGAATCCATGGAGACCTCCCTCGACTCAGACGGAGCCGAGCACGTCACTGAGGTTGCGGTTCAGGCGGTAGAGGGCGCGGCTGTGGATCTGGCTCACCCTGGACTCGGTCACTCCGAGGACCTCGCTGATCTCCTTCAAGAGCAGCTCCTCGCCGTAGTAGAGGGTGATGACCGTCTGCTCCTGTTCGGAGAGCTGCGTGATCGCCTCGGCCAGGACGTCGCGCATCTCCCCCCACTCCGCGCTGCCCGCAGGGCAGTCGCACCGGGGGTCGCGCAGCATCTGGGCCAGCTGGGCCGTCGGGCCCTCGTCGAGGGACATCTCCGTCGAGAGGCGCGCGTGACCGAGGATCTGGTCGACCTCGGCAGGCTCCAGGCCCATGCGCTCGCCGATCTCCTCGGGAGTAGGAGGCAGGCTGTTCTCCTGCTCGAGGTCGCGGACCGCCTTGTCCAGGGCGCGTACTTTTTCCCGGCGTCCGCGGGGCAGGAAGTCCATGCGCCGCAGCTCGTCGAGGATCGCGCCGCGGATCTTCGTGTAGGCGAAGGTCGAGAACTGCAGCCCGCGCGAGGGGTCCCAGGCGTCCGCCGCGGCGATCAGGCCCAACATGCCGAAGCCGTAGACGTCGTCGCCGTCGAGCCCTCCGCCGCCGTCGAAGCTCATGCGGCCCACGATGTGGCGCAGGAGCGGCACGTGCTCGAGGATCAGACGGTCTCGGTCGGATGCTCCGTCCAGGGCGAGGTCGAACTCGTCAGCCAAGGTGCACCTCCCGCCCACGGACATCCGTGCGGAGTCGGCCTCGGGGGCTGGTCTGGCGTGTGCGCAGGTTCATGGTTTCAGTCGGCGATCTCTTGGGACTCCGCGCCCTCGAGGGCGGCCTCGGCCGGCCTCCGCTCCTCGGCCCTCTGCACGCTGGCGAGGGCCGCCGCGCCGATGCGGGTCAGGAGCAGGACCCCGAACAGGGCCATCCCCCCTCGGAGGCAGGCGGTCGTCAGGGCCGCTCCGCTGAGCAGGGAGACCAGGGCCACCAGGGCTCCCGTTCCCGCCGCCACGCTGCGACCGAGGGACCGCCAGACCGAGTCCGGACGGTTGTCTTCAAGGCGCGTATCGACCATTTTTTCCGGATCGCTTTAGGCTCCGAGGGCCGCCGGAGGCCCGCTGAGCAGTCGTGAGACGCGGCCGGCCAGCCGCTGTAAACAGTTCTGGTAGAGAGACTTGGGGCCGCCTAGCGGCGAAGCGCCCGCGCTCCGCTGGGCCCGCGGGATCTCGGCCGAGAAGGGCACCCAGCCCGCGGTCCGTGGACGGCGACAGAGGAAGCGCTCGCACACCCCACGCAGACGCAGAGCCGTGCGCTCGGCCTCCTCCAGGCCCGCCACGCGGTTGACCACCAGCTCGGGCGTGGGCACCTCGTTGCCGCTCTCGAAGCCCCAGGTGTCGAGGGCCTTGATCAGCCCGTAGGCATCCGTGAGAGCTGCCGGGCTCGGAGTGGTGACGACGAAGACGTGGTCCGCGGCGGCTGCGAAGGCCAGCACGTCGTGGCCGATGCCCGCGGCCGTGTCTCCCAGGACCAGGTCGTAGTCCTGGGCCAGTTCGCGCACGGCTCCGAGCACCGCCTCGCGACGTTCCGCGTCGGGGCGGCCCATGTCCGCGTTGCCCGAACCGGCGGGGAGGACGTGCACGCCCTCCGGCCCCGAGACCACGCAGTCGGCGAAGGAACACCTGCCCTCCAGCGCATCCTCCAGCGTGTGGCGCGTCGAGAGTCGCAGCAGCACGTCGAGATTGGCCAGGCCCAGGTCCAGATCCACCAGCAGGACGCGCAGACCGCGCCCCGCGAGCAGGACGCCCAGGTCCGCGGTCAGGGTGGACTTGCCCACCCCCCCCTTGCCGCCAGTGAACAGCAGGAAGGGGGCGCGGTCCGTGCGCGGGCTCACCGGGAGTTCGAGGGCCTCCGGCCTCATCCGAGCCTCCCGAGCAACACGAGGTCTGCGAGCAGCTCCGGCGTCGCCCGCTGGAAGTTGCGGCCGATGTCCTGGCCGTCGCTCAGGAAGGCGACCGGCAGACCCAGGTCGATCACGTGCTCGAGCACGTGAGACGGGCGGCGGGTCTCGTCGAGCTTCGTGATCACGCAGCCCGCCAGGGGGATATCGCCGTAGGCCTCGCTGACCTCGCGCAGAGCGGCTCGACTGCTGGTGGCCGGCAGGACGAGGAAGGCGTCAAGACGCGTCATGCGCTTGTTGCGGGTCACATCGTCGTGGAACTTGACCAGCCGCGGCTGGTCGCTGCCGGCCTTGCCCGTGGTGTCGAGCAGGACCACGTCGTGACCCGCGGCGCCCAGGGCCTCGGGGCTGAGAACCTCGTCTGCCTTGAGGACGCACAGAGAGGTGCCGAGCAGGTCGGCGTAAGCCCTGAGCTGCCCGACGGCCCCCACTCGGTGGGAGTCGAGGGTCGCCAGGCCCAGGCTACGCTTGCCGCGCACGAGGCGCGCGCCGAGCTTGACGAGGCCCGTGGTCTTGCCGACACCCGTGTTGCCCACGAAGGAGATCACACGCGTGACTCCCGGGGCCTTGGGCAGGCTCGCGATGCGCACCTGGCCGCCGATGGCCTTGCCGACGGTGTCCATGGGGTGCTCCCCAGGCTCTGCCAACTCGGCGGCGCGCTTGCAGATACGCAAGCTCCACTCCGGGCTGGCGCCAGTACGCATCAGGCGCTCACGCACCTCCTCGTAGCCGGCTGGCACGGTCTCCTCGGCGGGGAAGGTCTTCGGCTCGACGCGGCCGAGCTTGCGGGCCCCCTCCTCGCGTAGGGCCTCCATCTCCTCGGCCGGGATCGGCGGCCGCTCTGCGACCGCCAGGGTCGTCGCGCCGTCGGGCGTCGTCTCCTGACTGATGACGACGGCGCCCTCACCGTAAGTTCGACGCGCTCGCTTCAGCGCGTCCTTCAGGTCGTTGCCTCGTACTCTGTGGATCTGCATATCAATCTTCCAATCTCACGACTGCGGCAGTCTCCACCGAACGGGCCGGGACGACCTCGTTGTAGGAGAGCACCGAGACCTTCGGCAGGGACGAACGAACGAGTTCGTTCAGGAAACGCCGCACGCTCGAACGCACGAGCAGCACGACTTCGTGACCGCCCCGGGTGGCCTGGGCGATCGAGTCACCCACGCTCTCCATGAGGCGTTGCAAGTAGGCGGGGCTGACCGAGCCGGCATCGACCTCGGTTCCGCCGCCGCTGACCGCCGTTGCGATGCGGTTCTCGATCTCCGGGTCGAGGGTCACGGCGTGCAGCCGCCCTTCGGAGTCGGTGTACTTCTCCACCAACACACGACCCAGGCGCTGGCGTACCAGCTCCGTCAGAGTATCGACGTCCTTGGTGCGCGCGACGTTGTCCGCCAGGACCTCCAGGATTGCAGGCACGTTGCGGATCGAGACGCCCTCCCGCAGGAGGTTGCGCAGCACGCGCTGGATCTCCCCGTAGCCCATCTTCTCGGGCACGAGCTCCTCGACGACGGCGGGCGAGGTGCGCTTGGCGGCCTCGACGAGCTCCTTCACGTCGTCTCGAGAGATCAGCTCCTCGACGTCAGCCCGGATCGTCTCCGAGAGGTGGGTGACGAGCACGCTGGTAGGGTCAATGACCGTGTAGCCCAGGAGCTCGGCCTCGTCCCGCAGGTCCTCAGCGATCCACCAGGCGGGCAGGCCGAAGGCAGGGTCGACGGTCTCGCGGCCCTCGACCGGTCCGCTGGCCGTGCCGCTATCCATGGCCAGGAAGCTGTGGGTCTCGACGGTTCCCTCGGCGACCTCCTGGCCCCCCATCATCAGCCGGTAGGCGTTCGGCGCCAGGCGGATGTTGTCCTTGATGCGCACCGGCGGCAGCACGATGCCCTCGGTCAGGGCGAAGCGCCTGCGCAGCTGTGCGATGTGATCGAGAATGCCGCTCCCGTTCTCGTCCTGGACGAGAGGGATCAGCCGGTAGCCGATCTCGAGGGCCAGGCGGTCCACCTGGAGGAGTTCCTCCACCTGGTCGTCGTCCCCGCTCTCGGCGCCCTCGCCCTCTTCGCCCTCGGGCAGGAGCGCGGCCTCGCCGTCGTCGCTCAAGAGCTCCTCGACGCTTTCCACGTGGCGCGTCGAGCGCCACAGCAACACCATCACGGTCGAGAGCACGAAGAAGGGCAGCCGCGGCATGCCCGGCAAGAGCCCCAGGGTGAAGAGCATCCCGGCGCAGATCAGGGTCGCCTTGGGGCGGCCGCCGACCTGGGCCATCAGGTTCTTTCCAAGGCTGTGGCGGCTGGTGTTCTTGGTCACCAGCACGGCGGCGGCGGTAGAGACGAAGAGCGCGGGGATCTGGCTCACGAGGCCGTCGCCAATGGTCAGCTTGCTGAAGCGCTCGCCTGCCTCTGCAAAGCCGAGGCCGCTGAAGGTGCCGATCGCAATTCCACCGACCAGGTTGAGGCCGGTGATGATCAGGCCGGCGATCGCGTCTCCGCGGACGAACTTCGAGGCGCCGTCCATGGCCCCGTAGAACTCGGCTTCGGTCGCGATCTCCGAGCGGCGCCGCTTCGCCTCGGTGGCGTCGATCAGGCCGCCGTTCAGGTCCGCGTCGATCGCCATCTGCTTGCCGGGCATGGCATCGAGGACGAAGCGCGCCGCCACCTCGCTGATGCGACCCGAGCCCTTGGTGATCACCACGAACTGGATGATGATGAGCACCAGGAAGACCACCAGGCCGACGGTCAGGTTGTCCCCGGCCACGTAGTCGCCGAAGGCCTTGATCACGTTGCCTGCCTCGCCGCCGGTGAGGATCATCCGCGTCGAGGCCACGTTCAGCCCGAGCCTGAAGAGAGTCGTGAACAGCAGGATGGTCGGGAAGGTCGTGACCTCCGTCGAGCTCGCCGCGTTCATGGTCACCATGAGCAGCAGGAGCGACACGGTGATGTTCGTGGCCAGCAGGGTGTCGAGGGCCAGCGGGGAGAGGGGCGTGACGAGGGTCACGAGGAGCCCGAGCACCCCGATGCCCATCACCCAGTCGGAGTAGCGGCTGAGCCACTCGCCGATGCCGCGCGTGGCGACCGATGTCGTGCTGGATCCGCTCATGGCATCAGACGGCGGCCGTCAGGCGCTCTCCCTGCACGCGGTAGACGTAGGCCAGGACACTGGCAACGGCCTCGAAGAGGTCCTCGGGGATCACGTCACCGATCTCGCAGCGAGCGTGCAGGGCCCGTGCCAGGGGGACGTTCTCGAAACAGAGCACGTCGCTCTCCCGCGCGAGCTGCTTGATCTTCTGAGCCACGTGGTCGACCCCCTTGGCCACCACCCGGGGCGCGTTGCCGTCCACGCCCTCTCTTTCGTACTTCAGAGCAACGGCGTAGTGCGTCGGGTTCGTGACCACCACCGTCGCGTCCGGAACGTCGTCCATCATCCGTCTGCTGGCTAGCTCGCGCTGCACCTGGCGTACGCGGGCCTTGATGTGTGGGTCGCCCTCCTGGTTCTTGTGTTCCTCGCGTACCTCCTGCTTGGTCATCCGCAGGTCCTTCGAGTGCTGCCAGCGCTGGAACATCAGGTCAATCAGCCCGATAACGACGATCGAAACCAGGGCGGCGATGGCGGCCTTGATCAGGACGCGGTTGGCGACCAGGAGCGGCGGGCCGGGGTCGATCCCGTCGATCGAGGAGATCGCGCCCAGCTCGAACCAGGTGGTCAGAGAGATGGCAGCCATCACCGCGAAGAGCTTGAGGCTCGAGAGGCCGGTGCGAACCACGGTTCGCATCGAGAACAGTCGTCCGAGGCCCTTGACCGGGTTCAGCTTGCTGAGGTCCCACTCGAGAGCCTTGGGCGAGATGTGCAGGCCCACCTGTCCGTAGCCCAGCAAGAAGGTCAGGCCCAGCAGGGGTAGCGCGACCACCAGGATCGCCTCGTATCCGTCGCCCCCCATGCTGCGCAGGAGTCCAGTCGCCGTGGACTGGTCGAGCTCCCCGCGCCCCATGCTCCCGATGTTGAGGAGCGCCTGGCGCACGCCCTTGCCGAGGATCTCGAACACCCTCTCGCTCGTCAGCAGGTACAGCCCAAGGGCCGAGAGCAGACAGAAGCCCGCCACGAACTCCGTCGAGAAGGCAACCTGTCCCTTCTCGCGAGCCTCTTCGCGACGCCTTGGGGTCGCCTCTTCAGTCTTTTCGCCGGACTCGTTGTCTTGAGCCATCTCAGGCCTCCAGCGCGTCGAGGCAGCTATCGAGCCCCATCATGAGCTGCTCGTAGAGCGTCGTCATGGCGGGCGCGATGAGCGGGGAGAAGAGGAAGATCGCCGTCAGGCCGACGATCACACGGATGTTGAAACCCACCTCCAGGACGTTGATCTGCGGTACGAGCCGCGCGAGCAGCCCGATCAGGACGGAGACCATCAAGAGCAACACGAGCACCGGCGCCGCGAAGGTGATGCCAGCCGCGAACATGCGACTGAAGAGCTCCAGCACCGTCGGCAGGAGCCCCTCCTCCAGCGAGACGCCGCCGATGGGCGCTCGGGTGAAGGACTCGCCCAGGGCTCGCAAGAGCCAGTGGTGGCCGTTGACAGCCAGCAGGCCGAGGAAGAACGCCACCTCGTAGACCTGGGTGATCAAGGGCGTGTTGATGCCCGTGCCCGGGTCCACGATGCTGGCCATGTTGAAGGCCATCTCGGTGCCGATCAGCTCTCCTGCCACGCGCACCGCGATCAGGACCGCCTGGAGCACGAAGGCCAGGAAGAGCCCGACGAGGATCTCGTGCATGCAGAGCAGCGCGTACTGGATCCCGCTCACCTCCGCCTCCAGCGGGGCCCCCGTACTCAGGTACAGGGCGACCGCAACGGAGAGCACCAGGGCGACCTTGTACCCGGCGAAGCCCGTCCCCGACCCGAGCAGGGGCGAGGCCAGGACCAGGGCGCTGGTGCGCACCAGGTACAGCCCGAAGGCCTGGAGCAACGTGAGGGAGAGGGGCACGGTCGAGTGGGTCAGCTGAGCCCGAAAGTGTTGAGCTGTTCGAAGATCCGCAGGGTGTAGTCCCGCATCACCTGCATCGCGGGCGCGAGCAGGAGCAGCAGCACGAGCAGGACCGCGAACATCTTCGGGATGAGGCTCATCGTCTGCTCCTGCACGGAGGTCAGGGCCTGGAACAAGCTCACGGCGAGACCGACGATCAAGCCGACGATCAAGACCGGTGCGGCCAGGACCAGGGCGGTCATCAGGAGCTCGCGCGCCAGGTCGGCGATCTGCAGGTCGAGGTCGATCACGGGTCCTCCGCTAGAGGGTGTTGAAGGAGGTCACGACCGACTGGCAGATGAGGTGCCAGCCGTCGACCAGGACGAACACGAGCACCTTGAAGGGCGTCGAGATCATCACGGGCGGGAGCATGAACATGCCCATCGAGAGCAGGATGCTCGACACCACGAGGTCGATGACGAGGAAGGGAAGGAAGAGCAGGAAGCCCATCTGGAAGGCGGTCTTCAGCTCACTCAGGACGAAGGCGGGCACCACGACGGTCATGGGCAGCTCGGCCTCCGCTCCGGGCTCGATGTCCGCGGGAGCCTCGTAGCCGCTCATGTCGGCGAAGAGCTGCAGCTCGCTCTCTCTCGTGTTTGCCACGAGGAAGGTCCGCAGCTCGCTCCAGGCCACCTCCCCCGCGTCCGCTGCCTCGAGCTCGCCGGCCTCGTAGGGCACGTAGGCCTCGGTGTAGACGCGCTCGGCCACGGGCGCCATGACGAAGGTCGTCAGGAAGAGGGCCAATCCGATGATGACGGGGTTCGGCGGGAGCTCGTTGACCGAGAGGGCCCGGCGCACGAACGACAGGACGATCACGATGCGTGTGAAGCTCGTGATCGAGATCAGGATCGCCGGCAACAGCGAGAGGGCCGTCAGGAGGACGGCGATCTCGACCGCCGACGAGAGACGCGAGGGCCCCTCTCCCGCCACACCGACCTTCTCGGTGCCGGCCAGGCCCTGCGCACTCTCGAGGACGCCCTCGAGAGCGCTCGTCGCCTGAAATGCCTCCGCGCCCGGCGCCATGAGGCAGCAGGCGAGGAGCAGCAGGAAGAGCGGCCGTGACCGCGAAAGGAGGCTCATCCGACGATGCCCTCCAGGCGCGGGAGCTGCGGGCGCTCGGCCTCGGTGTGCGTCGCCTCGGCGGTCGGTCCGGCGGCGCTCGCATCCCGGCGAGCCGACTGGGCGGCCTTGTGGCGCAGCTTCGAGCGAGCCTCCTCAGTGCCCTCTCGCTTGATCTTGTTCTCCGCGATACGACGCGCAGCCTCCGCAACGGCGACTGCCTCGCGCTTGCGCTTGGTCTCGGCCCCCTTGGCCGTCGCCTTCGCCCGGGGCGCTTCGGCTTGCGGCCTGGCAGTGGCCTTGGCCTTCTTCTTCCGGACGACCTTCTTGGTCTTGGGCGGGAGGGGCTTGGCCGGCTGGCCGACCTCCGAAGGCGGCAGGCTCGTCCGCACCTGCTCGAGGGCTTGGGCGAAGGCCTCGCGATCCGAGGCCGCTGCCGGGGCCGCCGGCGTCTCGGTCCCGATGACCGGATCGAGCTCGGCGACGGGCGTGACCTCGCGCTCTCCGAGACCCAGGACGAAGGTCCGGTCGTAGCAACGGACCACCGCCAGCTTGCGCTTCCCACCCAGGTTCAGGACATCGACGATGTGCAGGGAGCGCTGGGCGGCGCGCACCTTGAGGTTGCCCGTCACCAGCTTGCGCAGGCCCCAGGCCACCCCGAGGGTGGCGAGGATCAGCACCGCGCAGACCGCGAAGTAACGGGTCAGGTCCGGACCGGCGGTGCCGCCCAGGGGACCGGCCTCCTGGGAGGCGGTGATGAGAGCGAGGTCGAGGAGCGCGGGCTGACCCATGGGAACGGGGGGCAGGGGTAGGTGGAGCGCCCTGGAGGGTTCCCGGCCCATGCCGGCCACCTCGGACGCCCCGCAGCTATCGCCCGCTTTTGCCCGGAGCCGTGGCCCGGGCCTCGACCTGTCGAGGAATTCGACACCCTGTGGAGATCCTCGACAGGCCCTCCTGGCCCCCGGGGAGGGGTCCGAAAGAACTTGCGGCCCCATTTTCCCACCCCGGAAGGGATGACCCGATGCCCCCCCACTCCACCACCGCGACCCTCGACGAGGCGTGGCTGCACGCGCTCAACAACTTCCTGAACCGGGTCACGGTTCCCGCCCAGCTGGCCCTGGACCCGGAGCTCGACTACGGGCCGGAGAAGGCCCTGGAGGGGATCCTCGAGGGGGCCGCCGAGCTGCGGGCCTGGATCGCCCTACATCGGGCGACGGACGGAGCTCAGCCCGAGAGGTCGCAGGAGCCGCCCGTGGCGGCGGGGCCCTTCGAGTAGGCCCTCATCTGGGCACCCTTCTCGCGGGTCGCCTTCAGCCTCCCGCTCAGCTGCTCCTGTCCGCGCAGGAGCGACTGGCGCGCGACCGCGTTCAACCGCACGAGGCGGTCGAGGCCCGCGCGCAGGTCGTCCTGCTGCTCCGGCGGTAGCGCGGGGGACGTGTTCATTCGCTCCACCAGGCGCGCCTCCGCCTTGCGGCAGCGCTCCCAGGAGACCTCCAGTCCAGGCGCCAGGGGATCCTCGAGGAGGGTGAGCAGCGCCTGCATGGCGCCCTCGAGCTCCTCGACCTCAGGCCACATGACCCTGACCGACCTGACCCGCGGCGTCGCTCTGCAGCTGCCGGGCGGCCTTGTTCCAGCCATCCAGCAGGGTGGTCAGCACCTGGATCGAGTTCTCGATCCCGGACCCGTCGCCCTCGAGCATCGCGCGGCCCAGCTCCCCCCCCATGAACAGGTAGAGCCCGTCCAGGTTGGCCGAGAGCTCCGGGTTGGGCTCGTGGTCGAGGCTCGCTCGCAGCTCGTTCACGATCGCCTCGGCGGAGAGGAGGTTCTCGCGGTACTCGGGTGCGCCCGGCTCAAACTCCTGGGCCGTCTTCAAGTAACGAATCGCGCCCGCGTTGAGCATCTGCAGGATCTTGAGGGGCGAGGCGCCCTCGAACTGCTGCGTCCGGTAGGCCTCGGCGACTTCTTTACGCTTCATGGCTGAGGTCGAGATTGCGGCGGCGGTAGTGTCGCCTGCTAGCCCTGGCCGCCTCCACCGACGTTGGCCAGGCCGTTCGCGAGGGCAGCCCCCTGAGTGTTGAGCGCTCCCATGAGCTTCTCGAGAGCCGCGAAACGCTGGATCAGCGTCTGCTCGTAGGAGGCCAGGTACACCTCCTTCTTATCGATGCTGTCCTGGAGCTGGTCGATGTTGCCCTGCAGGGCCTCGGTGCGCGCGTCGAACAGGGCCTTGCTCGAACCACCGCTGCTGTTCGGAATGCTGCCGAAGAGCAGGTCGAGGTTGCGGTAGAGCTTGTCGGCCAAGCCCGTGTCTTCCGTCGTATCGACGTAGAACTCGGGGGTTCCCTCGGAGGCGCCCCCGTTGTCGAAGCCGTCCGAGTCCACGAACAGGTCGGCCAGCGCGTCGACGTTCGCCGCGAACTTGTCGTCGAACGTGGTCTCCTCGAGGGACAGGGTCCCATCGTTGCTCGACTTGATGCCGATCAAGCTCAGGGTCACATAGCCCTCCGTGTCGGCCATGACCTCGGCCGTGTCGACGTTGAAGAGGGCGCTGTTGATCGTGCTCCGCACCGACTTGAGGATCGAGTCGCCGAACAGCTCGCCGCCGACGCCGTCGTCCTCGTTGTAGGTGTTCTGGCCGTTGATGAACCCGATCACGCCGTTGTAGGCGTCGATGAAGCCCTGGACCTTCTCCTTGACGGCCTCCTTGTCGGCCTCGACGGTGAAGGTCATCTCGCTCCCGACGTTCGTCCCCACGGCGGAGATGTTCACGCCCTCGATGACGTCGTTGAAGTCGTTGTCGGCCCGCTCGACCGTCAGTCCGTCGATGATCGCAACGGCGTTCATCCCGACCGTGATGTTGTTGGAGCTCTGAGCCACACCTGCCCCGTCGGGCCCGGTGCCGTCGATGGTCAGGCCCGAGACCGTGCTGGTGATGCCGGAGATGCGGTAGTCCTCGCCAGTCTCGTTTCCGGCGATCACGAGCTGGTAGCTCGGGGCGGACTCCGTCCCGACATTGACCACGCTTGCGGAGACGTCATCGCCGGCCAGGGTGTTGATCTCGCTCGCGATCTCCGTGAGGCTCGAGGACTCCTGCAGGAGCGCGATCGAGTAGCTCGTCCCGTTGACGGTGAAGTCGATCTGTTCTCCGTCCGCACTCGCCAGGTCCGTCGAGGGGTCGAGCACGCCGTCGAAGGCCCAGCGATCGGACTGCGCCAGAGACTGGACGGTCAGGGTGTGGGTGCCGGCCTGGGCGCTGCCCGTCGCGCTGAAGGTCGCGACGGATTCGTCGCTGGCGTTGACCGTGAAGTCGAAGAAGTTGTCGCTCGTGCGTAGGCCGTCCGCCGCGGTCTGCAGCTCCTTGATCAGGTCCTTGAAGTTGCCGACGAGGTCGAGCTTCTCCTGCTCGGTGGCCTTCTGGGCCTCCAAGAGCTGTATCGGGACACGCTCCACGTCCATCATCGCCTTGATGATGGCGCTGGAATCGAGCCCACTCGCAAGTCCGCCAAAGCTGATCATGGTCTGTACTCCTGGAGGCTGGATCACGGGCCGCGCGGGGCGCCTCCAGGTTGTTATCGGGCGGGCACCCCGAGCGCGTTAGCGCGGGCCCCGACTTGCTTCCCTCACTTGCACGCCGCCCTCACCCGCGTTCGGGGTACCGGAACAATTTTCCGAGTGGGCAGGGGCGCGGGGGCGGTTCAGAAATGAAGAGAGGACCCCGCGAGGCGGGGTCCTCTCTCCTGTGCCATTTGCTCTGATTCCAGAGTCGAAACGGGACCTACAGCAGCGACAGGGCCAGCTGCGGCTGGGTGTTCGCCTGGGCCAGGACCGAGGTCGCGGCCTGCTGCATGATCGAGTTCCGCGAGAGGTCGGCGGTCTCGAAGGCGACGTCCACGTCGCGGATCCGGCTCTCGGCCGCGGAGAGGTTCTCGTTGGCGTTGAGGATCGAGGCGTAGGAGCTCTGGAGGCGGTTGATGTCCGCGCCGAAGGAGCCCCGCTGGGTCGCCACCGAGTCGATGGCGGTGTCGAGGGCGGTGATCGCCGCGTTGGCGTTGGTGTCCGTGGTGGTGTCCAGGGTATCGATCGACAGGGCGGCGGTCTGCATGTCGGCCGTGACGATGTCGATCGTCTGGTTGGCGTCGATACCGACCTGGATACTGGTGGTCGAGGCGGCGTTCAGGAGGCTGATGCCGTTGAACTCGGTCTCGTCGGCGATCCGCTCGATCTCGGAGGTCAGGGCCGTGAACTCGGTGTTGATCGTGGTGCGATCAGCCGCGCTCAGGGTGCCGTTGGCGGCCTGGACGGCCAGCTCACGCATACGGACCAGGATGTTGCTGGCCTCGCTCAGAGCGCCTTCGGCGGTCTGAACCATGGAGATACCGTCCTGAGCGTTACGGCCGGCCTGGCCGTAGCTCCGGATCTGACCCCGCATGCGCTCGGAGATACCGAGGCCCGCGGCGTCGTCGGCAGCGGTCGCGATCCGCAGCCCGGAGGAGAGACGAGCGAAGTTTCCCTGCAGACGTCCAGTGATCTGAGAGAGGTTCTTCTGCGACGTCAGAGACGCAATGTTGGTGTTGACTCGAAGTCCCATAGCAAACTGTTCCTTGGAATAGGATTCACACAGGTGGCACCAGCCGCCGGCGGGGGGATCCACTCGTTGAGGCGGGTCTCCGGAGGGAGCAGGCACGTGCTCCTTCGGAGGCCCCGCCACCGGGATTCAGCGACGCGGGGAGGGTGGGGCCGTTTTAGGAATGCCCACCTATCGGCCAGTGACTCGGCCCCGAATGGAGTCGATCTCACGAATTTGCCACGGTCACCGCTCAGGCCGTCGGGGCGCCGTCCGAGGGGCTCTGGGGCCTGCTGAGAGCCCCCCCTGAGTGCCCTGCCCAGGGAGGAGTCGCTCGAGATACGAGAGAAGGGACTCCGGCGGGCGGAGTCCCTTCAGATGAGGGGCTGCCGGGAGGGCGGTCTGGGCCGCCCTCCCGGAGTCCTGCTCGACTAACCCAGGAGGGAGAGAGCCAGCTGCGGCTGGGTGTTCGCCTGGGCCAGGACCGAGGTCGCGGCCTGCTGCATGATCGAGTTCCGCGAGAGGTCGGCGGTCTCGAAGGCGACGTCCACGTCGCGGATCCGGCTCTCGGCCGCGGAGAGGTTCTCGTTGGCGTTGAGGATCGAGGCGTAGGAGCTCTGGAGGCGGTTGATGTCCGCGCCGAAGGAGCCCCGCTGGGTCGCCACCGAGTCGATGGCGGTGTCGAGGGCGGTGATCGCCGCGTTGGCGTTGGTGTCCGTGGTGGTGTCCAGGGTATCGATCGACAGGGCGGCGGTCTGCATGTCGGCCGTGACGATGTCGATCGTCTGGTTGGCGTCGATACCGACCTGGATGCTGGTGGTCGAGGCGGCGTTCAGGAGGCTGATGCCGTTGAACTCGGTCTCGTCAGCGATCCGCTCGATCTCGGAGGTCAGGGCCGCGAACTCGGTGTTGATCGTGGTGCGATCAGCCGCGCTCAGGGTGCCGTTTGCGGCCTGGACGGCCAGCTCACGCATACGGACCAGGATGTTACTGGCCTCGCCCAGAGCGCCTTCGGCGGTCTGGACCATGGAGATACCGTCCTGAGCATTGCGGCCGGCCTGGCCGTAGCTCTTGATCTGAGCCCGCATGCGCTCGGAGATACCGAGGCCCGCGGCGTCGTCAGCGGCCGTCGAAATTCGCATCCCCGACGACAGGCGTGCAAAGTTTCCTTGCAGTCTTGCCGTGGTGATAGCGAGGTGTTTTTGCGACGTCAGCGACGCAATGTTGGTGTTGACTCGAAGTCCCATTGGTTCTTCTTCCTTGGATTTGGATTCAGAGGTTAGTTGAACACCCGCATACCCGCCGGCCGGTCTCCTCGAGTGTCCTGGGCGCTCCAGCCCGCGGCCGTGAATGGCACGGCACGGCCTCGGGTGTGAGGCTGGAGGTTCCAGGACCTGATCGGTCGGGCACTCTTGATACGTCCGTGCGGGCTCCGGTTCGGAGTTCGCCTCGGACTCTGTTCTGGTCGGGTCAAGGAGCGGTCACCTTCCTGCTGGCACGACAGGCAGGTGAGGGTGGCGAGCATCGAAGCGCGCCGTGGCGGTCATTGTCTTGAGAGCGGAAGGCGCTGGAATGGGAGGATCGCCTTGCGACGACCCTCCCCCTCAGCGATTCGGCGCTAGAGGCCGAACTCCTACTATCCTTGGAGTAGGGATAGCGCGATTTGGGGCTGGGTGTTCGCCTGCTGGAGGACGGACGTTGCAGCCTGTTGCAAGATCGAGTTGCGCGTCAGGTCCGCCGTCTCGTAGGCGACGTCCACGTCTCTGATGCGGCTCTCAGCAGCGGAGAGGTTCTCCTTGCTGTTCATGATCGAGGAGACGGCGCTCTGCAGTCTGTTCTGCGAGGCACCCAGGTTCCCTCGAACGGTGTTGATGGACCCGATGGCCGTGTCCAGCAGCGCCAGGGAGGCCACGGAGGCCGCCGTCGTGAGGGTGTTCACTGCGGCAGAGTCCACGCCCATGGCTGCGGTCTGTGTGTCCTCGAGGGTCACCGCGATGACCTCACCCGAGTTGATGCCGACCTGGATGTCGACCGTGGCCGCGGCGTTCAGCAGGCTGATCCCGTTGAACGACGAGGTGGTCGCGATCCGGTCCATCTCCGACTGGAGAGCCAGGACCTCGGCGTTGATGGTGGTTCGGTCGGCAGTGCTGAGCGTGCCGTTCGCGGCTTGAACGGCCAGCTCACGCATCCGGCTGAGGATGTTGCTCACCTCGGCCAGGGCGCCTTCCGCGGTTTGAACGAGGGAGATGCCGTCCTGCGCGTTCCGCGTGGCTGCCCCCAGGGATCGGATCTGCGAGCGCATCCGCTCGGAGATCGCGAGCCCGGCGGCGTCGTCCGCGGCCGTCGCGATGCGAAGGCCGGAGGACAGCCGCGAGTAGTTTCCTTGCAGGCGGTTCGTCACCATGCCCAGGTTTCGCTGAGCAGTGAGCGACGCGATGTTGGTGTTGACTCTGAGGCCCATGATTGGCTCCTGTGTCGGTCGGTCTCTAGGTAAATCGCTTGTTGAGGTGTCCTCCGCGGCAGTTGCCCCGATGGACGACCCAGTTCTCGGAGGCCCCCTGGAGCGCCTGAGCGCACGGATCGAATTCTCTGCCGCGCGCGACGCCCGGATCGGGGTGACGGAGGCCGGGAACGGCCCCCAGGCCTCGCCAGGGCCCTCCCGGCGGGCGCTTTCCCGTTCCCGGATCAAATGGGAACTCCCACCAAAGGGGCTGCGGAGGTTCCATCCGAGGACCTATGGAGTGCAGAATCGGACCAACCCCATGACTCACCGGATCCTGATCGCCGACGACGACGCCAAGGTGCGGGAGGCCCTCGTGGTCCTCTGCGAGGCCCTGGGGTACCGGACCTTCGAGGCCGCCAGCGGCAGGGAGACCCTCGAGATCGCCCGCCGAGCCTCACCCGATGTGGTCCTGCTCGACATCGAGATGCCCCATGGCAGCGGTCTCGAGGTCCTGCCCGAGCTGATGCGGCTGACCCCCAAACCCCAGGTGGTGATGGTGACCGGGGTTGGAAACGTCAGCCTGGCGGTGGACTCCCTGCGCCGGGGGGCCGTGGACTTCCTCGAGAAGCCGGTCGACCGGGTCATGATCGAAGGAGTCCTCGAGCGGGTCCAGCGAGGCCTGGCGGTCGCCCGCGAACGGGACCTCCTGCGGGGTGAGGTCGCCCGCCTGCGCTCCGGCCCGATCATCGGCAATTCGCGCGGGGTCTCCCGTGTTGCCGACCAGATCCGCCGAGTTGCATCCACTCCGAGGACCACGGTCCTGGTGACCGGGGAGCCCGGCGTGGGCAAGGAGCTGGTCGCCCGGGCCATCCACGAGCAGTCCGCTCGCTCGGGGGGGCCCTTCGTGGCCCTCAACTGCGCCGTCCGGAGCCAGGAGCGGCTCGAGGCGGAGCTCTTCGGACACGTGCCCGGCGCCCTCGGGGGCGCCGACTCCCAGGGGAGCGGAGGACTGGTGGCCGCCGCCGAGGGGGGCACCCTGTTCCTGGACGAGGTCGGCGAGCTGGGGCCGGAGCTGCAGGCAAAGCTCCTCAAGGTCTTGCAGGACAGGAGCTTCCGGCGAGTCGGAGGCTCCGAGGAGCAGCGAACGGAGGTGCGTTTCGTGGCCTCGACCCACCGAGACCTGGCCCAACGCGTGGAGGCGGGCAGTTATCGGGAAGACCTCTTCTATAGGCTCAACGTCCTGTCGATCGACGTGCCCCCCCTGAGGGAGCGGCGGGAGGACGTACCCGAGCTGGCCCTGCACTTCCTCGAGCGCTTCCGCCGTGAGCTCGGCCGGGACCTCTCCGGCTTCGAGCCCGCGGCCCTGGAGGCCCTCGCCGCCCACCCCTGGCGGGGCAACGTGCGCGAGCTGCGCAATGCCGTCGAGCGGGGCGCCATGCGAGCCTCAGGTGGCGAGGTGCGCCTGGTGGACCTGGCCCTCGAGGACGACCCGCCGGCCGCGGGGCCCGCCGAGGTGGGACTCGAGCTCGAGAGCTACTCCCTGCGCGAGATGGAGGAGCGCCTGATCCGCCGCGCCCTGGAGGACAGCCAGGGCAACCGCAGCCGCACTGCCCGGCTGCTCGGGGTGAACCGCACCACCCTCTACAACAAGCTGCGGACCTACCAGATCGAGGACTGAGGTTCCCGGAGGCGGCCGACCCCTCGCAGCACGAGGTGTCGAAAGAATGGACGCCCCGCGCTGCCCCTGAAGCGGAAAGATCGCCCCTCCCAGGGGGATCACCGCCCTGAAGGTGGAAAAAACTGCCTGATCGGCCCGCTGGCTCCTACAGCGATCCGCGACACCCGACCGAAAAGCTTGCTGCATGCCGGAGAGCCCGGCACCGACCGGACCTCCGCCGGACAGCAAGCATGTACGCGAACACACCGCAACGAACCGACGAGGCTTCCTGGGCCCGTGAGAGCCTCGACCTGCGCTCCACCCTCCAGGATGACCTCCAGGTCCCCCTCGCCGCCCTGCAGGCATCCCTCGAGGAGCTTGCGAAGGACTTTCCGAGTGGAGACCCCCGGGCAGCGACCCTGCAGAACGCCGTGCGCTCGGTCGCGGGCCTCGCTCACCGAGTGCAGGCCCTGGCGGACTTCGCGGCTGAGCCCCCCCAAGACCCGCTGCTCTGTTCTCTGGAAGAGCTAGCACGCGGCGCCTACCGCAACACCCCCATCGAGCTGCGTGGCCGCGTGCATCTGGCCGTGGAAGACCCGGACCAGCACGTCCACCTGGACGGCCCCCTCTGCTCGCGCCTGCTCTCCTACCTGTTGCGGGCCTGCACCGAGCTCCACTCCGAGGCACTCCTCCACGTGCGATCGAGCCGGGAGGAGGCCATCTTCAACCTGGTCTCTTCGCCGGCTCTCGCAGGCACGACGCGCACACCCCTGCACACGTACAAGCACAACGAGCGGGCGAACGACCTGGTCCTGGTGGTAGCCGAACGCGAGCTGGGCCGCATGGGCGGTCGGGTCGAGCGCTCTCGGGCGATCACCGGTGTGCAGCACATTGCGGTCCATCTGCCCCTCGCGGGTGCCGCCGAGGAGGTCGCCTAGCGATGCAGATCCTGATCGTCGAGCGAGAGGTCGTGGCGGCTCGCGCCGTGGCTGACGCCCTCCAGTCCCGGGGCCACGAGGTGGCCGTGGTGGCCAGCGCGCAGGAGGCTCTGAAGAAGGAGCGTCCGGAGGTGCTGATCGCCGCCGAGGAGCTCGCGGGCCCCAGCGGACTCGATCTGCTCGAGGAGTACCGGCGCGTCGGCCACGAGCCCCACACCATCTTCGTGTCCGCCTCTCCGTCCCTGGAGAGCTGCCAGCGCGCCCTGCGCCTGGGCGCGAAGGAGTTCCTCGCCAAGCCCTTCCGGCTCGAGGACCTCCTACGAGCGGTCGAGGTGGAACCGGCCCCGGCGCTCGGCCTCTTCGAACGCACCTACCCCGCCCGCCCCCACACCCTCAGGGCCTGCCTGCGAGATGTGGCCGCCTTCGCCATGCAACGGGGCGTTGGTCCCAGCTGTCGCGCACGTTGCTGCACGGCCCTGGGTGAGGTGATCGAGAATGTGATCGATCACGCCTACCCCTTCGAGCAAGGTGAGCTCCGCATCACCGCCACCGTCGACGAGCGCGAGCTGGTCGTGACGGTGACCGACTGGGGCGTCGGGTGCGACGCGGACCAGACCATCCGCGAGTGCCTGATGGACGGCGGCGGCCTGACCCGTGCCACGGCCCTGAGCGAGGACCTCGACCTGGCCGGCGGCCTTGGGCTCGGGACGACCGTCTCCATGTCCTTCGACGCCCGCGTCGTCGACCTCGCCGGGCCCGAGCGAGCCGACCTGACCGAGCTCGATTTCCTGGAGCCGGACACCTCCAGCGAGGTCCTGCGCACTCTTGGCGCCGCCGAGGGCTCGGACTTTCTCCAGCTTCCGCCCTCCCTGGCAGTTGTCGTCGGTCGGCTCCTGGCCGGACCGGACCCGCGCCGCCTCGTCGCCCAAGCCCTGAGGAGCTGACCCATGGGACTCGACGACTTCACCTCCGCCGGCGATACCGGCTTCGACCCCGACGAGGATCTGTTCGACTTCCCCGTGGTCGGTTCGACCGAGGCCCCCGTGGAGCCGGCTTCCAAGGTCGAGGACACGCCGGAGAGGCCCGAGGACATCCTCGACACGGTCGACGCTCCACTGCCTTCGGTGCCCGACAGCCCGGAGCCCCAAGGCTCGAGCCGCAGCTCCGAGGAAGACGCCGGTCTGGACGAAGACCTCTTCGGCTTCGCGCCCGTCGAACGGCCCGAGACCTCGTCCTCTGCCCAGGCCTCAACCCCGGCGGCTCCCCCCCAGGATCACGAGCCCAAGCTCGACGCGGACCTGCTCGAGGACAGCCTCGACGACATGATCCGAGAGACCGAGGAGGAGCAGGAGCGTGCGGCAAGACCGGTGGCCTCGGCAGCGGACGCCAGCGCCCCTCTGCCCGATCAACTCACCGTCCTGGACTCGGCCGCGGAGGAAGCGCAGCGCTCTTGGCCACATGTTGCCTCCGTGCCGTTGCCCAGATCATCCCAGCCCGTGGCCTGGGTGATCGCCGGAGCCGTGGTGGTCTTCCTGGCGGGTCTCCTGGTCATCGCCTGGCGAGCGACCTCCACCTTCCACTCCCAGCTCGAGGGGGTGCGCTCGGAAGTGCAGGCCACCACCGACGAGATTCAGCACAGCGCTACCGAGAGCCAGGCACATATCGCCAGGCTCGAAGCAGAGCTCGAGAAGTCGCGCCAGGCTGTCCTGGCTGGCGGCTCGCCGGGACCCGCGACGACACGCATCCAGTCCATCGAAGCGGCCCACAGCCGAGACCTGCTCGTCGCGGAGCAGCTCCTCGAGTCCGGCCAGTTCACCGAGTGCCGCCGAGTCCTCTTCACGCTGCTCGCCGAAGCGGACCGGCTGCCCGCCGAAGATCGCGACCTTGCCGAGGAGGAGGCGCTCTTCCTCTCGGCCCGTAGCTACTTGAGGGAGGTCGAGCTCCTCCCGGGAGAGCCCGAGTGATGTTGCCCATAGCACTCCTCCTCGCCTCCGCGGCACTACCGCAGGAGCGCCTCCTGATCGAGGTCCACGACCAGAACGAAGATGTCTATTGCGACGTGCGCGCGGAGGACGCCCCCGTCCACCTCGTGATGCAGCGCCTGTGCCGCGAACTGGACCTGGAGCTCACCGGTTTCGAGGACGTGAACGAGTCCAAGACCGTCAACGTCTACCTTCGCAACCGCCCTCTCGAGGTCACCGTCGATTACGTCCTGGGGGCCGCCGGCCTTGCCGGCACCTTGAGCGCAACGGGGATCGACGTCTACTCTGCCAACCCGCCCTTCCCGACCCGCGGGGAGCTCCTGCAGAACGCCGAGATCGGCCTCCTGGAGCTCCTGCAGCGCTTCCCCGAGGGGGTCCGCGCGGTGGAGGCTCGCCAAGAGCTGGCTCGCATCGCGGTCCTTCGCGGTGAGCTGGAGAAGGCGGCTCATCACTACGAGCTCCTCGTCGAGGTCACCGCGAGCTCCCCGGCCCAGACCGCCACACGCATGAAGGCCGGCCGCCTGCTGGTGGAGCTTCAGGAGTGGAGCCGCGCAGCCAGACACTTCCGACACGTCGCGGAGAGCGAGCCCGAGGTCCACGTCGGAGCTGAGGCTCGCCGTGAGCTGGCACGCTGCACGTTGATGCGCGGCGAGAGCGCCCGCGCCCTGCACATGCTGCGCGCCCTCGAGCACCTCGTCGCCCCCATGGACGAGGAAGACGCCGCCATCCGCCTATTGCTGCTGGCTCGCGCAGAGGTGGAGCAGAACCGTCCCATGGACGCTCTCCGGAATCTCGACCGGGCCCGGCGCATCGGTCCGAGCTACGTGGACGAGCTGGAGGTCATGGATCTGCGCGCCCGTGCCCTCGAACTCCAGGACAAGCCTGTCGAGGCCGCTCTTGCCTGGCTGCACTTCAGCCGGAACCAGGACGACCACCTCAAGCGCGAGGCCCTGGTACGCGCGGCTGAGATCGCCCTGGCCCAAGAGGGCGAAGAGCTGGCGCTGGTCTTCCTGCACAAGCACGCCGAGAACGAGGGCCTGGGCGACGCCTTGCTGCCCTTCGTCAACGAGGCCCGCGCGCGGCTCGGGCTCCAGGAGAAGAGCTACATCGAGGCCTCTCCGTCGGCCCGCCTGCTCCGAGCCGTGCAGTTGATCAACGCCGGGTCCGAGGAGGCCGCCGCCCGGGCCTTCGCGTCACTCTCCAGCCGACTCAACGATCTCTCCGCGGAAGAGCGCGTGCTCCTTGCCACGAGCTACGCGCCCCTCCTGGAGCGCCAGCGCGGCGTGATGGAGGCCATCGACCTCCTGCGGCTCGTCGCCCCGACCCTCGAGGCTGTCGAGAACCGCACCCACCTGTACCTGCTCGCGGGCGAGATCTACGAGCGCAACCAGCGCTTCGAGGAAGCCGCCGAGGCCTATGGAGGTCGGCTCTGATGCTCAAGTTCACCTATCTCTTCAACCTCGGCCTGGTCGGTGCCCTGGTGGTCCCCGCAACCATGCAGGGGGGCGACCCTCGACAGCTCGAGAACTCGATCCAATCCACGGACCAGGCCCTCGCCAGCCTCCAGCAAGTGCAAGGCCGCCTCACGCGCGGTGAGTACGCTGGAGTCGAGGCCATCCTGGGTGCCACCGAGACCCCCTTCGGTAGCGAGCGTGAGCGCAGTGCACTGGTCGACAGGCTGCGAACAGAGATCGGCGAGCTCGAGATGACCGTGCAGGCCCTTGATCTCCCGCCGAGTCTGCAGCACCTGGGGCACGACCCGACCCAGGGCATCGATCTGCCCACCGAGGAAGCCCGCCCTGTCAGCGGTGTCGCGACCACCGGGTTGACCGCGGAAGAGCGCTCTGAGGTCGGCCAGATCTGGCCTCCGGTCCCGGGCACCACGGATCCGCCAGTGCGAATTCCCAGTGGCACGCCGCGAAACCTGGAGCCCGAGGGCTTCACCGTCGACGCAGTGCGCCAGGGCCGCGCCTACTACCGCGCCTCGCGCTTCAAGGAGGCTCTGCGCCTGTTCACGACTCGAGAGGGCGAGCCCGAGGCCGACTACTGGATTGGGCGCTGCTTCGAACGTCTCGACCGAGACGAAGAGGCTGTCGCTGCTTACTCGCGTGTCATAGAGAACGAGAGCAGTGGCGCTCTCGGTGAGCGTGCGAAGGTCGACCGCGACTTCCTGCGCTGGATGATCGACTTCGAGCGCAAGATCTCCGACCGCCAGAAGCGCGGGGGGGCAGGCAAGTGAGCAACGAAGCCGCGCGCCCCGCCTCCTCGTCGACGAGCCAGACGCAGAACACTGCGCTGGGTGAGATGGTCGAGTCTCTCTCCAACATCTCGAGCGACCTGCTACAGAGCTACGAGCGCCTCGCCGCCCGGGCAGAGCGTGTCGACCAAGAGCTCTACCGCACGAATCTCGAGCTCGAGGCCAAGGTAGCCGAGGTCGAGGCGATCCTCGAGACACTGCCCGTGGGTGTGGTCGTGCGCGACGCGAGTGGGTCCGTGGTGCGCGTGAACGGCGCCCTGTGCCAGATCCTCGGTCTCGACGGCACCTCCCTGCTCGGCGAACCTTCGGCGGACGTCCTCCCCCGTCACGACCCCGATGCCCACACGGTCGAGCACCAGGACAACGAGGGCGGTACTCGAGTCCTGGCCTCCAGCGCCTCGAACATCACCTCGGAGAATGGCGCCCACAACGGTTCGATCGAGGTCTTCGACGACCGCACCGAACTCGACCAGCTGGAGCAGCGCGTGCACCAGATGGACAAAATGGCCGCCCTGGGCAACATGGCCGCGGGTATCGCCCACGAGATCCGCAACCCGATGAACGCCGTCAAGGGCTTCTCTGACCTGTTCCGGAAGAAGCTCGAGCCGGAGAGCCCTCACCACCGCTGGGCCGGGCTCATCTCGGACGGAGTGTGTGAGGTCGACGCGATCATCACCAGCCTGCTCTCCTTCGCCCAACCCGAGAAGCTCAACGTGGAGACGATTGACTCGGTGGAGCTTGTCCAGAGCGCGATCAAGTCCGCTCTGCAGCTCACGCCCGGCGACCTCGACCCGGGTGCCTGGACGATCGAGGTCTCGGGCCCGGCCGTCGAGCTGCGAGCGGATCGAATCAAGCTGCGACAGTCCCTGCGCAACCTGATCTCCAACGCGATCGACATCCAGCCCGAGGGCGGGCGCGTTGCCATCGAGATCACCGAGAAGGGCCACGACGTCGAGTTCACCGTCAGCGATGCCGGCCCCGGAATTTCTGCCGAGATCGTCGGACGGGTTACCGACCCCTTCTTCACCACACGGGCCGAAGGCACCGGCTTGGGCCTGTCGCTCGTCCACACCATCGCCCGCCTGCACCGCGGAGCGGTCACAGTTCACGAGACCCCCTCCGACCTCGGCGGGGCTCGCATCCAACTCCGTATTCCGAAGTCCCCTCAGCGCTGAACACTTCGATGACCATCCAAAGAGTCCTCATCGTCGACGACGACCCCCTCTCGCGGGAGTTCCTGGTCGAGGCCGTCAGCTCCCTCGGCTACACCGTCGACAAGGTCGCCTCCGGCAAGGAGGCCCTGGCCTCGATCGCCAACCGAACGCCCGACCTGGTCCTCAGCGACCTGCGCATGCCAGAGATGGATGGCGCACAGCTCGTCGAGCGAATCGGAAGCGAATTCCCCGGCCTCCCGACGGTGCTCGTCACTGCGCACGGGACGGTCGAGTCCGCGGTCGAGGCAATGCGCCATGGGGCGGAGGACTTCCTGCTGAAGCCCTGCTCGCCTGACACGATCGAGATGGTCATCGACCGCATCGATCGCTCCCGGCGTATGGCAGAGGAGAACGAGTACCTGCGCGGCGAGCTCGTCGGCGATCAGAGCGAGGAGATCATCGCCGAGAGCCCCAAGTCTCTGGACCTCCTGCGCAACGCCTCGCGAATCGCACGCTCCAAGGGGACCGTCCTCATCACGGGCGAGAGCGGCACTGGCAAGGAGCGCGTCGCTCAGTACATCCACCAGAACTCCCCGCGCAAGAAGGGCCCCTTCATCCGCGTGAACTGTGCGGCGCTCTCTGAGACCCTGCTGGAGTCCGAGCTCTTCGGGCACGAGCGTGGCGCCTTCACCGGCGCACACCGCCAGCGCCCAGGCAGGTTCGAGCTCGCCGACGGTGGCACCATACTGCTCGACGAGTTGGGCGAGGTCTCTCCCGCCATGCAGGTCAAGCTCCTGCGCGTCCTCGAAGAGGAGGAGTTCGAGCGCGTTGGTGGTACGACCACCCTGCGGGTCGACGTGCGCGTGATTGCCACCACCAACCGCGACCTGCCCACGGAGATCGCCAACGGGAACTTCCGCGAGGACCTCTACTACCGCCTGCACGTCCTGCCGATCTCCATGCCGGCTCTCCGCGAGCGCCCCGAGGACATCCTGCCCCTCTCGGAGCACTTCCTCGAGATCTACGCCCGCCAGAACGGCATGAACACGCCGCAGCTGGGCAAGGAAGCCCGAGATCAGCTCATCGAGTGGAGCTGGCCCGGCAACGTGCGTGAGCTGGAGAACGTCATCCAGCGCTCGGTCATCCTGCTCGAGAACGAGCTCGTGCGACCCGGAGACCTCTCATTCGGCCCCTCGGCCGTGGCAGCGACCCCCGCGGCTGGCGATGAGTCGGATGGCTCCCACGAGGCCCTCGCCGAGGAGATCGACCCCGAGGTGGAGCTCGGTCAGAAGCTGGCGAATCTGCCGGTAGCCGACATCGAGCGCATCGCGATCCTCGCCACTCTCGAGTGCACGGGCGGCAACAAGACCGAAGCGGCCCGGCGCCTTGGCCTGACCGCTCGGACGCTGAGCAACAAGATCAAGCTCTGGAAGAGCACAGGCCTCCTCAACTGAACGGAGACGCCATGGGCATCACAAACAACACGGACCAGCTCCTGGTCCACCTCCTCTCCGCCTCGTCGCTGCGCTACAAGGTTCTGACGGGCAACCTCACGAACCAGGAAACGCCGGGCTTCGTGCGCAAGACCGTCGAGTTCGAAGACCTCCTTGCGAAGGAGCTCGGGGCGACCCGCCCAGACCTCTTGGCGGTGGAGCCTGAGATCCGCGAGGACACGCTCACCCCCGGCACCGCTGATGGCAACAACGTGAACGCGGAGCTCGAGCTGAACGGTCTCCTGCAGAACCGCATGCAGTTCGAGCTCTACTCGACACTGCTCGCCGGACGCATGGAGCTCCTACGCACCGCCATTCAGGAGGGCCGATAGTCATGGATTCCATTCGTAGCCTGTTCTCTGGCTTCCGCGCAACGGCCTCTGGATTGTCCGCGGAGCGCGTCCGCATGGACGTGATCGCGAGGAACCTCGCGAACGCCCAGACCACCCGCATGCCCGGTGGCGGCGAGCCCGTCCCCTACCGCCGGCAGGTTGTGCACTTCGCACCCATCCTTGCGCGGCTGGAAGATGGCACCGAAGAAGTGCGCGGAGTTCGCGTGGCCGAGATCACGGGGGACCACAAGAACCCCTTCGAGGAGATCTACGACCCCAGCCACCCGGACGCCAACCCCGACGGCATTGTCCGTCTCCCGAACGTCAACACGATGAAGGAGATGGCCGACCTGATGACGGCGGTCCGTTCCTACGAGGCGAACCTCAAGGCCCAAGACTCCTTCGTCCGCATGGCTGAGCGCGCCTTGCGCCTCGCCCAGTAGACCTTCACTTCCCTGAGTCCAAGAGGTACGCGAGATGGTCAATGGAATCGGATCTGGCGGCGGGAGCTTCGGGCGCGACGCGATCCAGGCCGCCATGAAGCGCCAGGCCGAGGTGCGCCAGCGCCTCGACGATGCCGCCGCGCGCCTGCAGCAGGACTCTCCCCAGGTCGAGAACAAGCCCGACTTCAGCTCGACCCTCTCCGATGGCCTGAAGGCCGTCAACGGCCAACTGGAGATCGGCGACGAGGTTGTTGAAGGCCTCGTCTCCGGGAAGATCACCGAGTTCCACGAGGTGGCCGCCCAGGTCAAGCAGGCCGACCTGACCTTCAAGTTCGCGCTCTCCGTACGCAACAAGTTCATCGATGCCTACCGCGAGATCATGCGGATGAGTGTCTGAGTTCAAGCCATGAAGGAACGACTTCTCGAGCTCCTCGAGCTCTTCAAGCAAGCCTCCCCGGCCACGCGTATCACCTTGATCACCTCGATCCTGGCGGTGCTCGGCATGGTTGCGGGGTCCAGCTGGTACGCCAGCAGGCCGGACTGGATTCAGCCGTGGATTGGTCTGAGCAGCACCGAAGCCGCCGAGTACAAGAGCGCTCTGGCTCAGGCCGGCATCCGCTTCCAGTCCTCTCCCCCTCCGGAGAACGGGATCTGGGTCGATGTCTCCGACCGCAACGCGGCCGAGGCCCAGGTGGCTCTCACCGGCTACAAGCCCTCGACCAAAGGCATCCAGCTCACCGATGGCGGTATCGACAGCGCCTTTATCAGCGCCCGCTCCCGCCAACAGATGGCCGAGAAGCGGGAGTGGCAGGAGTGCGAGCTGCAGCTCGAGCACCTGAGCTTCGTCGAGCGGGCGACGGTCGGCACCTCGGCAGGCGACGAGGACCCCTATGGTCGAGACAAGACGCCCACGATCTCAGTCACCCTTGGCCTGCGGCACGGAGTGATGCTGGACGACGCCCAGGCCCGTACTGTCGCAACCCTCGTTCGCTCGCGCTTCAACGTCCCCCTCGAGAACATCACGGTCGTCGACGAGCGCGGCAACCTCCTGCACGACGGCACGGACACGAGCGGCTCCATGTCCGGGACCGACCTCTTCGCGCAGAAGAGACGCTACGACCGCGAGGCTGAGAGGAACGCCAACCAAACTCTCGAGAGGACCCTGGGAGCAGGCCTGGCACACGTGCAGGTCAACTCTGTCTGGGAGTACAAGGAGCTCGAGACCATCAGCGAGTCCCACCTGCCCGACTCATCGGCTCCCCTCTATACCTCCTCCAGTACCTCCCAGAGCAAGGGCGGAGCCTCTCCTGAAGTGGGCGGCCCTGCCGGGGTGTCGTCGAATATCACGCAGGACTTCGGCATCGAGAACGCGGGCACGAACAGCACCCAGGCAACCGGCCCGGAGCAGAGGTCCTCGAATGAAGAGACCCGTAACGCGGTTGGCCGCGAGATCAAACACGAGCGCAGTCGCACTCCGGTGATCACTCGCCTGACCGTTGCCCTGATCGCCGACGAGAGCGTTGCCGCGGACATGGAGGACCTCGAGGGCGTGGTCAAGGCCGCGGTTGGCTTCGACGCATCCCGACAGGACCTCTTCGAGTCCTACACGACGCGGCTCGCCTCTGTGGTGCGCGATGAGGAAGGCAACATCATCCCGCCCCCCGAGCCCGAGCCCAAGGAGCGCCCGAACCAGTACGTGCAGATGGCGATCGAGCACGGTGTCGAGCTCGTCGCCGCCTTGGCCTTCATCTTCATCCTGCTCAAGAGCCTGAAGGGCGCCAAGGCCGTGAAAGGAGCGGCCACCAAGACGGGTACGGCCAAGGCCACGGCGGCCGGCGGCCCCTCCGGAGAGGACGATGACGACCTGGAGGTCTCTGACAACCCACTGGACCCCGAGCTGCTCGCCAGGGTGCAGGTCGAGGACCTCGTGAAGAACGACCCCGAACGCGTGAGTGAGATCCTCGCCCAGTGGGCGTCCGAATCTGTCGAGAGCCCGGGAGCCAACCGATGAGTGAGAGCGACGAGACACCGGGCGCTGAGCGGATCGCCGCCTTCTTGTTGAGCCTCGAGCGCGAGGCGGCCCTCGAGATCCTCCGTCACCTTGACGCTGATCTCGTCGCCGAGGTCGCCAACTCGATGACCGAGCTCGGCGAGAAGTTCAGCGACCCCGATTCGGTGGATGCCCTCTACCGCGCGATAGCTCTGGAGGTGAACGCACCCCCGAAGGTAGTCGCCCAGAGCAGCTCCCAGCTGCAGCTGTTGCTGGAGGGCGCCTTCGGCGCCGAACGCGCCGAGGAGGTCCTGGGTGACATCAGGCAACGGCAACTTCAGGAGCGCCCCTTCCGAGAGGTGGAGGGCTTCCCCCCCGCAGTCCTCGCCATGGCCCTCGCCGAGGAGACCACCGACTCGGTCTCGATCGTCCTCAGTCACGTGGACCCGGCCGTGTCGGCGGATGTGCTCGGCAACCTGGATCCGGAGTTCGCCCTGGGCGTCGTGACCAAGATGGCCAGCCTCGTTCCTCCGGGCAGCGTGGCCCTCGAGAGCATGGCGCGCCATCTGCTTTCCCGACTCCAGACGCTCGCCAAGCAGCCGCCGCCCCCGGACCACTCCCAGCGGCTCAAGACCGTGGCCGAGCTGCTGAACTTCAGCAGCAAGGAACTCGAGCGCTCGGCCCTCGAGAGTATCGAGGAGCAGGACGAGGAGATGGCGGGTGAGATCCGCGAGTACATGTTCACCTGGACCGACCTGGCTGAGGTGGACAAGCGCTCGATGCAGAAGATCCTCGGCTCGGTCGACACACGCACGCTGGCGATCTCCCTCAAGGCCTGCCCTGCCGACGTGGAAGAGAACGTTGCGGCGAACCTCAGCTCGCGGGTCAAGGCCATGGTGATCGAGGAGCGCGAGCTTGCTGGTGCCGTACCCATGTCCGAGGTGCTGCAAGCACGTGGCGAGATCCTGAAAGCCGTCCACTCCTTGATCGATGCCGGCGACTTCCAGCCCGCACGCAGCGGCGAGGAGCTTGTCGCTTGAGCATCCCGACGCCTACCCTTCGACTCACCCTTGACGGCGAGCCGTGCTCGATCCGCATCTCGTCTGCCTCCCTCGCGGAACTCGAGAGTGCACGCAGGGCCAAGGCCGAGGAGAGGCTGCGGGCCGAGGGATTCGCCGAGGCACAGGCCACCGCCGCGGGTGCCCTGGAGCGAGCGGCGGCGGCCCTCGACGAGGAGCGCGGGGGCCTCATCGGCTCCGTGGCCGAGAACGCCGCCCTGCTTGCGGTCGAGATTGCCCAGCAGCTCCTGCGCAAGTCCCTCGCGGAGGGCAACTACGACATCGCGGCCATCGTTCGCGAGGTGCTCGCCTCTACGGGCGGCACCTCCGGGACCACCCTCCTGCGCGTGCACCCCGCCGACGCCGAGGCCCTGGCCGAGGTGCCCTTTCGGGCCGGCACCCAGGTGCAGGCGGACCCCGCTGTACGTCGCGGGGACGTGATGGTCGAGACGGACCAGGGCGTTCTCGTGCGTGAGATCGATGGCTGCGTCGCGACCATCCGTGAGAAGCTCGAGGAGGCTCTGCGACCGTGATCGACCTCGATGCATGCCGCGAGATCATCCAGGACGGCGCCAAGCCCGTGTACCGCGGGCGTGTCGACATCGTCTCGGGAGTGCTGGTCGAGGCAGAGGGGGTGCCTGCGGCCCTCGGCTCCATGTGCCGCATCGATCGCGGGCCCCAGGGTTACGTGGACGCGGAAGTGGTCGGGTTTCGGGGCAGGAGTACGCTGCTGATGCCGCACGGCGAGCTGGACGGCATTGCCCCCCAGCAGGTCGTGACCGCCCTCGACCGCTCCTTCTCGATTCCCGTCGGAGAGGGCCTCTTGGGCCGCGTGATCGACGGCTTCGGCGCTCCCCTGGACGGCGCGCCACCCCTGACCTCTCGGGTCCATCGCTCGGTCAAGCAGCCCGCCCCCGATGCTCTGGGCCGCCCGCCCATCGTCGAGCCCATGCAGACCGGCGTGCGCGCCATCGACGGCCTCAGCACGATCGGCCGCGGCCAGCGGCTGGGGATCTTCGCCGGCTCCGGCGTGGGCAAGTCCTCGCTCCTGGCCCAGATCACCCGTGGCACGGATGCGGACATCGTGGTTGTCGCGCTCGTGGGCGAACGGGGGCGCGAGGTGCGTAGCTTCGTCGATGAGGTCCTGTCAGATGAGGAGCGCGACAAGTCCGTGCTCGTCGTCGCCACCTCCGACCGCCCCCCCATCGAACGCTACTTGGCCCCCTTCGTGGCCATGACCGTCGCGGAGCACTTCCGTGACCAGGGCCTCAACGTGCTCTTCGTCATGGACTCGGTCACGCGCTTTGCCGCTGCCTGCCGCGAGATCGGCCTGGCCGCGGGCGAGCCGCCGACGGTGCGCGGCTACCCGCCGAGCTTCTTCGCCACGGTCCCCAAGCTGGTCGAGCGCATGGGCCGCACCGCAAAGGGCAGCATCACGGGTCTGTGCACGGTCCTGCTCGACGGAGACGACCCGAACGAGCCCGTGGCAGACACCCTGCGTGGCTTGCTGGACGGGCACATCTTCCTCTCGCGAGAGCTAGCGCAGGCCGGTCACTTCCCCGCCATCGACGCACTGCAGAGCCTCTCGCGGCTGATGCCCGCCCTCGCGAGCCCTGAGCACCGGGCGCGGGCCGGAAAGGTCCGCGAGCTGCTCTCCGCCTGGAAGGAGGGGCGCGACCTCGTCGAGATCGGCGCCTACGCCACCGGCTCGAACCCCAAGCTCGACGAGGCCATCCTGCGGCGACCGACCTTTGAGGCCTTCCTGCGCCAGGGGCCGCACGAGACCACCGAGCTCGCGGAGACCCTCGAGCTGATGGAGTTGATCACCCAGGAACTCGAGGTGGCCTCGTGAAGCGCTTCCAGTTTCGGTTGCAGCGCCTGGCGCGCGTCCGCAAGGTCCAGGAGGAGTTGGCCCGTGCCCGCTTCCTTGGAGCCGAGCACGAGGCCCGCGCCCGGGAGGAGAGCCGGGACCGCCTCGAGACCCAGATCCAGGAGGCCTACGAGCACCTGCGGCAGGCCCAGGCGCATCCTCGGGTCGACCCGCAGGCCGTACTCGACGCGAGCCTCAGCATCGACCTCATGCGCGACCAGGCACGGGTCCTGGGCGAGTTGGCCCGCGCCGCACGGGAGGTCGCCGAGCGCGAGCGGACCCCCTGGCAGGAGGTGCGCGCGGAGCTCGAAGGCCTCGCGCGCCTGGAGGACAAGGACCGCAAGGCTCACCGTCTCGAAGATGAGCGCCGCGAGGCCAAGGAGCTCGACGAGACGGCCGGTGAGCGCCGGCGCCGTCGAGCCCCCTTCGCCCACCGAGCAGAGAACACCAGCCCTCAACACGAGCTCAACCCACCCCGGAGCTGACCATGAACACCGCCGTCAAGTACGCCGCCATTGGCCTCACAGGACTGACCCTCTTTGCTGGGACCTTCGTCGGCATCGCCGCCATGACCGGCGCACCGCTGCACGAAGTCGCCGGCCTCGACCTCTTCTTCGACGCACCCGAGGGCGAGGAGCGCACCGCTTCTGCCGACACGGACAACTCCACCGAGCCTGAGCCCTCGGGTCAGGAGCTCCTCGAGGCAAACGCCGGACTCTTGGGCGCCTTCATGATGGAGTCACCATTCAGCGGTACCGAGCTGCGCGACCTGGAGAAGGAGCTCAAGAGCAAGCTGCGCGAGATGCGCGTCGAGCGTGAGCGCCTGGAGGTGCGCTCCCTGGAGCTCGACGAGCGTGAGGCATCATTGGTCGAGAGGCGGTCGGAGCTGGCAGAGATGCGCACCAAGCTCGAAGACCTGGAGAACTCCCTCGACCTGCGGGAGGCGGAGCTGGTCCGCGACGAGGCCTCCAGGGACGAGAAGGAGCGCCAGGGCTGGAAGGACCTGGCGAAGCTCTACGAGGGCGGCACCGCGGAGGTGAACGCCACCATGCTGGCCGAGGAAGACCCGCAGGACGCCGCCCTGATCCTGCGCGAGCTCGGCGACAAGCAGGCCGGGGAGATCCTGCGCCTGATGACGCCCACCTCGGTGCGGAAGAAGTACATGGACGCCTACCGTCTCTCGGAGGCGGGCACCCCCCGCTGAGCTCGACCGCCCCCCCAACCGCCCTAAGACACGCCCCAAGAGGGGCTTATCGCGCCAATGAGGGCCGCTAGTGCATCAAGCTCTGGCCCCTGACGGTCGATAAAGGACCACCGCTCCCCCCGTCCCCGGGAGCCGCCTCCCCATGGATCTCGCAACCGTCATCGGCACCCTGCTCGGCTTCGGCCTGGTCATGATGTCCATGGCCACTGGCCCCGGCGGCATCGCCATCTTCGTCCACGTCCCCTCGATGGTGATCGTCTTCGGCGGCACGATCGCGGTGACGATGATGTGCTTCCCCATCGCCGAGATCAAATCGATCATCAAGGTGATGCTGGTGACGGCGGTCCGCAAGGGGACGACGCCCCTGGAGGAGATCGACCGCATCGTCGAGTACGCCAACCTGGCGCGCAAGGAGGGCCTGCTTGCCCTCGAGACGAAGCTCGAGGAGGTCAAGGACGACTTCTTCTCCAAGGGCATCCAGCTCGTGATCGACGGCTTCGGTGCCGAGACCGTGCGGGACATCATGGAGCTCGAGGCCGACTGGCAGCGCCAGCGCCACAGCACGGGCAAGAAGATCATGGACCAGATGGGTGCCTTCGCGCCCGCCTTCGGAATGATCGGAACGCTCGTCGGCCTGGTGCAGATGCTCCAGAACCTCTCTGACCCTTCCATGATCGGGCAGGGTATGGCCACCGCGCTGCTCACGACGCTCTATGGCGCCATGTTGGCGAACATGGTCTTCCTGCCCCTCTCGGGCAAGCTCGAGGTGCTGGCAGGTAGCGAGGGCTTGCTGCGCGACCTGATGATCGAGGGCATCGTCGCAATCCAGTCCGGGGAGAAGCCTGCGCTGATCAAGGAGAAGCTGAAGGGCTTCATTCCGCCGAGTGACCGGGAGACGGTCGAGACTTGAGCGAGGGTCGTCATGGCCAGCAAAGAGTCCGACCCGCCGCCCGGAGCCCCCGACTGGATCGTCACCTTCGCGGACATGATCTCACTCCTGGTGACCTTCTTCATCCTGCTGATGACCTTCAGCAGCCTGGAGGAGCTCGACGCCTTCCAGGTGCCGGAGAGGATCATCGGTTCGACCGGCACACTCTCCAATTGGGGCGGCGAGAACTGCCTCCCGCCCCCGAAGATGGACCTCATGTCCGCCATGGACGCGAAGCGTGGGGCCGACATTCCGCACTCCAGGCCCGCCTCCGAGCTCCTCGACGAGGTCCACGAGATGGGCCAGAAGGACACGGAGGACCACGTCGAGATCGACCTGCAGGCGCTGAAGGACGGCTTCGTCATCCGCTACGACGAGCGCGGGTCATTCCCGCCCGGCTCGACGGAGCTCTCGCCGTACCTGAAGTCCGCGGTCGGTGAGCTGGCGCGGGTCCTGGAGCACTACCCCTACACGATCGTCATCGAGGGCCACACCGACGACCGCGTCAAACCGACGCGCCTGCACCCGGACGCGGAAGCCCTGAGCATCGCCCGTGCCTCGGCAGTCGCCGACGAGGCCCTGAACGCGAGCGACCTGAACCCCCTGCAGGTCCAGGTGAGCGGCCATGGAGGCTCTCGACCTCGTGAGTCGAACGAGACCCCTGCGGGGCGGCGCATGAACCGTCGCGTCGAGGTCCAGGTCATATCCCTGAGCCAGGCGCGCATCGATGCCCTGGACCGCACACGGAGCTCCGATGGCTAAGTTCAAGCCGTCGCCCAAAGCCTCCCCGCCGGCCTACATGGTGTCGTTCTGCGACATGATGACGCTGATCCTGACCTTCTTCATCCTCCTGGTGTCGATGTCCAAGGAGCAGAAGGCCGGGCTGATGGCCGATGGAGTGGGCTCCTTCATCGTTGCGATCAAGACCCACGGCCTCGACGGCATCATGTCGGGGCAGGAGAAGGCGGCGATCTTCGAGCACCAGCGACGCAAGTTCAACGTGCCCCCCGAAGAGGACGAGGAGCGCCTCGTCGAGGTCGACCAGGCTTCGAGCTTCGAGCTGATCAAGACCAAGCTGCTCAAGTCCCTCGAGCCCCACGACGAGCTCACTTACCCCAGCGTGGTCGAGTTCGCGGCAGACTCCGCGGAGATCCCCCCGGCATCTCTGCCCTACCTGCGCCGTCTGGGGCCGTCCCTCAAGCCCAAGTTCAAGCAGACCCTCCTGATCGAGGGCCACGCCAACGACGCCGGCTCCCGCTTCATGGGGGACAACCGCCGCCTGGCCACCTCCCGGGCCAACGCCGTCCGGCGCTACCTGATCGAGGAGTTCGGATTCGAAGAGGACCGCGTCCAGGCCAGGGCCTGGAACACCGAGCTTCCCAGCAATGGGCAGGTTTACCGCTCCGTGGACGTTCGACTGGTCACTCCACAGGCATCTCAAGCCGACAAATGAGCAGCACCATGGCCAAAAAAGAAATCGAGAACAAGCAAGCCGCGACCGAAGAGGGTGGCGAAGCCGCATCCGAGGGCGCCCCCAACAAGAGCAAGAAGAAGCTGCTCCTGGGTGGCGGAACCGTCAGCGTGATCGCAGCCGGCGCCCTGGCGGCGATGATGGCCGTGCCCTCGAAGAACGTGCAACGCGTCTACGAGGGCCCGTTCAGCCAGTCCCTGTTCGAGGAGGAGTTCCACTGCAACATCCAGGAGGAGGGCCGCGCCCGCTTCCTGCAAATGTCTCCGGTGGCGAACTACCTCGCCTACGACGGGGAGTACCTGTCGACTCGCATGACGGACTCGCTGTTCGCCCCGGCCCTTCACGACAGGGTCTTCCAGGTGGCTTCCCGCAAGTCCCTCAAGGAGATCTATGGCGAGATCAACGAGTCGACCTTCATGGAGGAGCTTGCGGACGCCATCAACCCGGTGCTCTTTCCGGTCCACATCGGCTCGGGGACCCTCCCGTGGGACCTGGACGATGTATCCGGGCTCCGGCCGGGTCTCTCGAGCGCAAAGAACACCTTCCGCGGGCGTTTCGACGAGCACATGCTGCACGTGGACGCCACCCAGGGAGAGCTCTGGATCGACGACGGCCCCAGGTCGAGCTTCGAGAAGGGCGACCTGGACGTGCGGGTCGTCACCGCCGAAGGGAACCTCCTGTTCATAGACACGAGCCGCCTGGTGGAGGACTTCGTCGGCCAACGGAAGGTCGGCGTCAAGGGCCAGGTGGTTCAGGTCCTGCCCATCGGGCTGATGGTTCAGTAGTCGCAAACCAGCCCCCCCCTCCACGTGCCCGAGAACGTCACTCCCGAAGAAGCCCAGGCCCTGTCCGCCGACGCACCGGCAGCCGGTGAGGTCGTGGAGCTTCGTGACTTCCGTCAGCCCCGGCGGCTGAGCGCGACCCGCCAGGAGGCTATCCGCCAGGCGATCACGCGCGAGCTGCCGAGGGTCGAGCAGGAGCTCTCGGCCTGGCTACGCACGGATGTGACCGCCTCCCTGGGCGGGATCGGTGAGTCGAGCGCCGTCGGCCTCTTCGACGGGCAGGAGGACCCCATCACGATCCTGACCATCGAGGTCAGCGGCGTGCAGGGCTGGATCGTGTGGGACAACGTCACGGCCCAGCGCATGGTGCTCTCGGCCCTCGGGACGGAGCCACCGGAGGAGTTCGCGCCGCGTACTCTCTCGCCCCTCGAGGTGGGACTGATGGCCGACATTGCACGCGTCCTGCTCGACAAGCTCGAGGCCGTACTTGGCCTCGAGATCAGGACCGGCACCCTCAGCCAGTCCCTGCGCGAGTTCGTCGCCCAACATGACACCGACCGCGGTGGAGATCCCCAGCGCCTGTTCCTGCACATGGACGTGGAGGGCCTGGGTGATGAGCCCACCGTTCTTCGACTCTACGTCCCCGGTGTTCTGCCACGACACCCTTCGGCCCGGCGCGAGTCGACCCCGGCCCTCCCCAATCACCTGGACAGCGTCCCCCTCGAACTCAGTGCGGTGCTCGGCACAACGGAAGTGCTGTTCTCCGACCTGATGAAGCTCGAGGTTGGCGACGTCATCCCCCTGCCCACCCCCGTGGGCCAGTCCGTGCAGCTCTACATCGAGGGCGACCGCACGGGCACGGCTTGCTGGGGCAACCACCGGGGCCGCCTGGCCCTCTCGATCGAACGCCTCGCTGGCGCAAACAAGGAGGCTCCGAGCCATGAGTGAAGAGAACGTCCAACAGGAGACCACCGAGGGCATCGAGGGCGCCATCGACCAGGCTGCAGAGGCAGTGGCCGTTCAGGCCAACGAGCTCTCGGAGCTCGAGTCCGCCAGCGGCGCCGGCGATCCGATCGGCCTCGACGGCGTCTTGAACGTGCCCGTGCACCTGACGGTACAGATCGGTCAGGCGCAGGTAACCCTGGCGGAGCTCGTGGAGCTCGGCCCCGGGTCCCTCGTGACCCTGGATCGCGACGCCCACGAGCCGGCCGACATCTTCGTCAACGGCAAACTGGTCGCCCGCGGCGAGGTCGTGACGATCGACGAGAAGTACGCGATCCGTATCAGCGAAGTCTGCGAAGACTGAGCCCCGTCGAGCTCAGCGCAAGTAGCGCATGGGCGAGTAGACATCGGTCTCGAAGGCGCTGACCGGCTCACCCATCAGTATCTGCGCGAGGCCCTCCCCCACGGAGGGGGCCAGGGCGAAGCTGTGGCCCGAGAAGGCACAAGCCACAAAGAGCCCCTCCAGCTGGTCGAAACCGCCGAGTACGGGGCGGTTGTCCGGGGACATGGTGAACAGACCGGCCTCGGCACCCACGCTCGGGACGTCCTTGTACTCGGGTAGCCGCGACCCGACGGACTCTCGAGCCCAGGCCATGAAGCCCGGCCTCACCGCCGGATCGAAGCTGTCCGGCTCAGCGACCTCCTCGAACACGTCCATCCCTCGCCGTCCGATGCTGACCCGGCTGTGCAGCGGGTCGCATCGCACGTAGAAGCCCGTCTCCGGGTCGGTCAGGACCGGGTGCGCTATGCGCGGAGCGTCGGTGGGGCCATGCTCTTCATTGAGGTCTTCCTCCTGGGCCATGCTCAGCATGTCGCGGGAGTACCAGCCTGTCGCGCCCGACGCCTCGGGACCCGCCATGGTCAGGGTGCTCTCGGCCACGACCTCCTCCGGCAGGTCCACCGTGCTGCCGAGGAAGGCCAGCTCTCCGCGCATGCCTCGCAGAGGCAGCTCGATGCCCAAGGGCTCCAGCAAGCCCTTGGTCCAGGGGCCCGTGGCCACCACGACCTGCTCGCAGTCGATCCGGCCGTCACTCGTATCGACGCCGACAACCTTGCCGCCTTCGACCACGATCGACTCCACCCTCACGCCAGGTCGAATCACCGCGCCGCGGTTGCGAGCCAGCGTGCTGAGAGCCTCCACGGTTCGCTGGGGGTCGAGGCAGCCGGCCTCCGGCTCCCAGGCGCCGAACACATCGTCCTCGATCTGGATTCCGGGGAACAGCTCCCGGATTCCCTTGGCATCGACGCACTCCACGTCGACCCCGATGGACTCCTGCATCTCCACCAGCTCGGTCATGCGCTCGCGATCGTGCTCACTGCGAGACTTGCCGAGGGTCAGCACGCCAGTGGTCAGGAACCCCAGGGAGCGTCCGGTCTTCTCCTCCAGGCCCTTGTAGTAACGCAGGGAGTCCCGGGCCATGCCCGAGGAGTGGGTCGAGCCGTAGAACTGGCCCAGGACCGCCGCGGAGCGCGAGGATGGACCCTCACCCAGGCCCCCCCGCTCGAGGAGCATCACGGGCTCGGTCAGGGGGTCGGTACGCCGTGCGGCGTGCAGGGCGATCGAGATTCCGACCACCCCGCCACCCACGATCACGATTCTTGCCCTCATGTGCTTCCTCCCCGCATTGCCAGGGGCCGATCCGGCCCCTCTTCCCTGGCGGATCTACCCGATGATCCACTCCAGAGTGAAACCCTCATTCTACCAGCCCCGCCTCCGTCCCCGAAGCACGGGAGTCGCAACCGCCCCACCGGTTTACGCCATCCTAAAAAACGCCCCACCGGGAGGGGATCTCGGTGGGACGAGGAGTGGTCTCGCGGCTGGATGGGCTCTGGCGCCGGCAGGCAAAGAGGGGCGACCCGCCGGCAGGGCTCAGAACTCGCCGCGATGTTTCTCCACAGGTGATCCGAACGGGGTCAGGCCCGAGGGGTACGATTTCCGCGAAATTGTCTCCCACGCCCTTCCTGTCCCCGGCAACAGCCCCAGGACCCGGGTGATACCTCGTCGGCACCAGGAAGTCGCTTTTCAATCACCGTGATCCCTGCTCGAAAGACCCGCAAGATCCGGATCCGCGACCTGGAGGTCGGCGGGGACGCGCCCATCGCCGTCCAGAGCATGGCGGCCACCCCGACCCGGGACGTGGAAGCCACCCGCGAGCAGATCCGCATCCTGGAACAGGCCGGGGCGGCCCTGATCCGCATCGCCATCGACAGCCGTGCGGACGTGGAGGCCCTGCGTGTCCTGCGCGAGGGCACCGAGGCCCGGCTCTCCGTCGATCTACAAGAGAGCTACCGCCTCGCGGCGGACGTGGCGCCCCTTGTCGACAAGATCCGCTACAACCCCGGCCACCTGCACCACCACCAGAGGGAGCTCCCGGTTCGGGACAAGGTGGCCTTCATCGCAGAGGTGGCCGCGCAGCACGGCTGCGCCATCCGAATCGGCGTCAACGCGGGCTCAATCGCCCCCGAGTACCTCGAGCGCTTCGGCGACGACCATGGCGGCGCCATCGTCGAGTGCGCCCTGGAGCACTGCGGCATCCTGGACGAGTTCGGCTTCCACGACTACGTGGTCTCGATCAAGGACTCGGACCCGCGGTTGGTCGTCGAGGCCAATGCGCGCTTCGCCGAGGCGCGCCCCGACGTGCCGATCCACCTGGGGGTGACCGAAGCGGGGATGCCGCCGGACGGCATCATCAAGACCCGCATCGCCTTCGAGCAGCTCCTCGTGCGCGGCATTGGGGACACGCTGCGGGTCTCGTTGACCGTACCCTTCGCGGACAAGGGCATGGAAATCGGCGTGGGCCACGAGATCCTGCGCGACATCCAGAGCGGCCGCTTCCGGTCAGTCCCGCCCAACTTCTTCGACGGGCTCAACATCATCGCCTGCCCGTCCTGCTCGCGGGTCGAGAACGAGCGCTTCATCGAACTGGCCCAGGAGGTCAAGCGCGCCACGGAGGCCTACGCGGACCAGGACCTGACCATTGCGGTCATGGGCTGCCGAGTGAACGGGCCCGGCGAGACCGACGATGCGGACATCGGTCTGTGGTGCGGGCCGAACCAGGTCAACTTGAAGCGCGGACCCGAGACGCGCGGCTCCTACGGCTACGACGAGATCGTGGAGCGCCTGAGGCAGGAGGTCGAAGCCGTCCTGCGCGACCGCGTGCAAAGCTGAGGCGGCCCCGCACTCGGCGGGACCGCCTCGCGGCTCTTCGACCTCAGAAGGGGTGGTGGGCCTTGACCATCTCCGGGGCGGGGGCCGGCTCGGCCGGCGAGCTCGAGCTAGGGTTGGACGCTTCGGCGCTGCCCTCCTCGTCGATCTTGTCCGTCACTCCCTCGTCGGGGTCCGCCGGGATCTCGACGCCGCGGTCCACCAGCACCTCGGCCAGGTGAGGCGACCGGTCGCAGTAGGCGGCCAGGAAGAGTTCTTCGGCGTCCTTGCCCAGCTTCTCGGCAATCTCGATCAGGACCTTGTCCGAGGGAAACCTCAAGCCGTGCTCCATGGCACGCACAAAGGTGTAGGACAGGCCCAGCTTGCGGGCAAACTGCACCCTCGACTCCTTTCCACGAGCATTTTCCAGAATGGCGCCCAGTCGTTTCATATTGTTCTCCTTATCCGTATCCGTATCCGTTCGGAAGCGGCTTGCCGCACGTACGGCATCAGCCCAAAATGCCCCCCTTCCAGGAAGCGCGTCGCATGCATGAACCCGTAATCCGGGCCTCCTTCGAGGCGGCCGCCCAGACCCTGCAAGCCTTCATCGAAGATCCGGCTTGCCTGGAGGGGGTGGCGCGCTTCGTCGATGCTGCCCACCAGACGCTCCGGGGAGGCGGTCTGCTCATGGCCTGCGGCAACGGCGGAAGCATGTGCGACGCAATGCACTTCGCGGAGGAGTGGACGGGGCGCTTTCGCTCCGACCGCCAACCCTTGCCCGCGATCGCGTTCTCTGACCCGAGTCACCTGACGTGCATTGCCAACGACTTCGGCTATGACGAGGTCTTCGCCCGCCTGGTCGCGGCTCACGGCAAGCCGGGTGACCTGCTCGTCGTTCTCTCGACGAGCGGCGACTCCCCCAACATCCTGCGGGCCATCGAGGCCGCTCAGGAGCGGGAGGTCACGGTCGTGGGGCTCCTCGGGAAGGGCGGTGGAAGAGCCCGCTCCCTGGTCGACGTTCCGATCACGGTGCCCCTGGCCGACACCTCCGATCGCATCCAGGAGGTGCACATCAAGGCCCTCCACATCACGATCGAAGCGGTCGAACGAGCGCTGTTTCCGGAAAACTACGGCTGAAGCCTCCATAGGTCCCGGTATAGCCGGAAGGGCGCGCGAACCGCTCTAGGGTAATCACCCCATTCTGGGAGTGAAGGCGGTCCAGGACACCGGGAGGCACCCCGTGATCCAATGATCCTCAGATCGAATCCAGGCCCCAGGCGAAGGGGGCGAGAGGAAGGCCGACAAGCGGATCTGACAGTCTCCTTGAGAGTTCCCTGAGAACGACCGGCCGGCCATGGGCCGGAACCAGGGCCTGCAACAGCTGGCCCTCGTCCAGGGTGGCGTCAAGGCAGCCGTGAACGAGGCGGCAGGAGCCGTGGGAGTCGACGGTCAGCTCGAGGTCACTCTCCGCGTGACTCGCCAGCAAGGCTGCGGCTCGCGACGGGTCGAGCAGCTTGCCCATGCCCAGGACTCCGGTTGCCGCGGAGGCGCCTCGCTCCAGGAGCGCCGCCAGGACGGGATGCTCTCCGAAAGGCGCCATGAGGTAGAGATCCTCGGGACGTGCCTCCTCCAGGAGAGACCGCAGGCATGCCAGCACGCCCTCCGTCTCCCCGGCCCATTCATGGACCACGTTGGAGAGGTCACCGCCACGCCCCCGGCAGGCGTAGGCCAGCACCTCGTCACCGCGGGTCCGGACGACGATGCGCATGCCTGGGGTCTCGAAGAGGGCCGCACTCTCGGCCGCCCCGCGCTCGACCCGCTGGGCGTGGCCTCGGTAGAGCTCGTGCATGGCCGAGAAGTCGCCGGGGTCTGCGGGGCGCACCCCCTCCGTCGCGGGCAGGCTCGCGGCGAGCGCGGTCTGGAGCCCCACGTCGACCTCCGCACCGACTTCCTGATAGCCCCGAGCCGTGTAGAACTCAGGGGAATCGGCCCACAGGAGCGCGAACAGGCAACCTCGGGCGGTGAGCTCCGCCTCGGCGCGCTCGAGGACCGAGCTCGCCAGGCCCCGACCGCGCTGGGAGGCGGCCGTGGCCACCGAGCCGATCATGCCCACGTCCAGGCGCTCCTCGCCGACCACCAGTCTCCGGGTCAGGAGCGCGCAACCGGAGAGGATCTCGCCGTCCTCCTCGGCCACGACGGCCTGGCCCTGGGCCCCCTCGCGAAAGACGAGCGGGTACTCCGTGGCCAGGTCGCCCGCCGCACGGAGGACCTGCTCCATCAGGGGCAGGGCCCCGCGCGGATCCTCCCGGACGACGACTCTCACGCCGAGTCGTCGGAGGCGCTCCGGTCGGTCGTGTCGGACTCGTCCTGCTGCACCGCCTCGCGATAGGCCTCGAGGAGACGATCGCTGAGGGAGAGGGCGTCGCTGAGGGATGCGCGGGCGCGGTCCACGGCCTGGGAGAGCTCTTCGGGACGGTCGACGTGCTGGCTGTCGTGCTGGAGGGACCTGGCCTTCTCTTGCAGGCTCTCGAGGAGGGCGCGGAAGGCGGGGCCGCCCTTGGCTACCTCGGCGGCCTTTTCGGACCCCGACGTGGCATTCGTGGCCGGGGGCGTGGAGGGCCTTTGGATCGGTGAATTCTCGGCCATCGTACTACCTCAGGAAGTCGAGCAAGGTGTGTTGGATCAGGCGCGAGCCGGTCATCTGAGCCAGCTGGAGCGTCTGTTCGGCGCGGTTCATGTCGAGAATCACAGAGGTGATGTCCACGTCCTCAACTTGGGACAGGAGCCCCTCCACGTTCAAGCTCAAAGTCTCAAGACGTGTGCCGCTCGAGATGATGCGCTCCGTCCTGGCACCCAGGGTCCCGAGGGACTTCAGCGCCTGGTTGAAGTTCCGGTCGAGCTCGTTGAACCGCAGGGAGAGGCGCTCCACGACCTCCCCGGGCGGCAGGCCATCCTCGTTCTTGAGGTCGGCGGCCACGCCGGCGAGCACGTCGAAGATGCTGGTGGCTCCGGTGAAGCTCACGAGCTCCTTGCCTGCCCGGCGCACGTTCGTCGTGTCCACGTGGAGGACCGAGTCGCTGTCCGCCCCGACGAGCTGCATGTCCGTCTCTGTCAGGGTGATCGGGGTGAAGGACGAGCCGTCGAGGGATATCGACCCCTCCCCGGTCAAGGTGGCCACGCTGCTGGCTCCCGTGAAGCCCGTGAAGTCGAGGTGGACCTCGGCTCCGTTCTCGTCGAGAACGACGAAGTCGTCGTAGTCCGGATCCGTGGGCTGGGGGATGGGGTAGAGGGGACCGGCGTCGAGTTGCACGGTGCCCTGGGCAGCGTCCACCGTGAGGATGTGGTCCCCGAGAATCGTGTCATCGGCTCCACCATTGGCCAGGGCCAGACCGGAGCCAGGGGTGCCGAGAGTCGCGTCGTGCCGCAGCTCGATCTCCGAGTAGCCGCTCCCCTGGTGAGCAGTCGGGCCGAGGGCGATCCCCGTCAGACCGGAGAGGTCGATGGACTCCACGGCGTTGGAGCCGAACACACTCGATCCCGGCACGTTCAGAGCGAGCTCGGTTCCGAAGCCAACCGAGACCCGCTGCACACCCTCGTTGCCCGTGTAGGTCACCTTCTTCAGGCCCTTGGACTCAGTGACCTGGTAGGGCTCGCTATCGGTCTCGGTCCCAGCGAAGACGTAACGGTCACCGATCTTGGTGTTGCCCACGTCCACCAGCTTCTCGAGCACCAGCTCGATCTGGAGTCCGGTGGCGATCCGGTCGTCGGGGTTCATCGAGCCGCTCATGCTCGTGACCACGAGGGCGCGCGCCTCGCTCAGGATCCCGGACGCCTCCTCCAGGGCCGCGGTGCTCGTCTCCAGCACCGGACGGCCGTTGTTGATGGCGCCCTGGAAGCGGTCGAGGAGCGAGAGCCGCCGGCGGATGGAGAGGGCTCGGCCGGTGCCGGTGGCATCGTCCGAAGGCCGCAGGATCTCTTTTCCGGATGCCACGCGCTCCTGGGCGTTCGCCAGCTTGCTGAAGTTGAACTCCAGCCCGCGGCGGACGAGGCTGTAGACACTGCTCTGAGTCGGTCGGAGTCCCATGGTTCTTAGATGAGGTTCAGGATCTCCCCGGAGAGCTCGTTGAGGACCTGGATGTAGCGAGAGGCTGCGGCGAAGCTCTGCTCGAACTTCACCATGTTCACCAGCTCCTCATCCACGTTGACGCCGGAGGTCTGCTCACGGCGGCTCTCGAGGTTGTCGAGCAGGAAGGTCTCCACGTCGTAGGTCGAGCTCGCGGTCGAGATCTCGAAGCCCACGTCGCTGACCACGTCGCCGTAGAAGTCGTTGAGCGGCTCGCCGTCGAGACCCTCCACGGCCTTCGACTGGAGCTGGAGCATCTCGAGCAGGGTGCTGTTGTCACCAGCTGCCCCCGAGGAGCCGGCCGAGATCAGCATCGGGTCGAGCTCGAGCTCTTCGCGCACGCCGATGTCCTCGGCGCTGGTTCCCGTGAAGAACGAGTTGAGCCCCAGGGCCGCGAGCACATCCGAGGTGTCGGAGTCCGCGACCAGGTCGACCCGCGCGAGGTCGTTGTCCGTCGCCGAGAGCTCGCCGAAGCTGAAGGCCGCGGTGATGCCCTTGTCGACCTCGAGGGCCGTACCCGGCTGGTAGCCGGGCCCCAGATCCAGGGTCGCCACGAGCTGGCCCGACTCCGAGAAGACCTCGACCTCGAGACCCGGCGTCGTCCCCACCACTCCGTCCGTGTTGGGCACGAAGACGAACTTGTCGTTCCCTTCGCCGGTGTAGCTGCCGCCGATCTCGATGTCGACACCGGTGTCGGAGCCCACGGTCGAGTGGCCAGGAGTGATCGAGAGGGCCGATAGGGATGTGCCGCCGGAGATGGTGAAGCCGTAGCTCGAGCCGGTGGCCGCCGTTTGGATGAACAGGCGGTCATCGGTCACAACGGCCCGCAGACCATTGGCTTGCATGTTCGGGTCCGCGTTGAGCACCGCCGCCATCTCATCCGCGGTGGCCTCCGACATCTCGACGAAGTCCGCCGAGGAGAAGGTCACGCTGAACGGTCCGACGGCACCCACCAGGTCGAGGGTGTCTCCGTCGGACAAGGCGTAGGGCCCGGCGGCCCCGGTGCCGATGGAGGCGTGGGCTCCGCCAAGGGTGCCGTCCTTGTCGGGCGCCATGTCCAGGCGGGACGCAAAGTCGTAGCCGAAGCCTGCATCCGCGAAGATCTGCAAGCGCCCGAAGCTGTTCAGGTTGGCGTTCACCCCGGGGATGTCGTTGAGGTCCGCGATGAAGTCCCCGACGGTCGTCGAGCTCTGGTCGATGCTGACCCGGTGGCTCTCGAGGTCGCCCGTGTCGAGCCGCGACACGTTGACGTACAGGTCCCCGGTGTTGACGTCGAAGGGGAGGCCGGTGTTGGACAGGAGCTCATCCGTCGCCAGACCGTCCAGGTCGGTGTCCGCGACCGAGTAGGCGGAGGTCAGGTTCTGGAACGAGCCCGCCGCCGGCGTTCCGGTGCTGTGGATCCGGTTGACCTCGTAGATCAGGCTCCTGGCCAGCCTGTCGAAGTCCGCCAGCAGATCGGGGATGAACTGCTGGCTGGTCTTGATCATCCCGGCGATCTTCCCCTGCTTGAGGGTCACGGCCGTGGTGCTGCCCTCGATGAACAGCTCGATGGAGCCGTCGCCGCCGGCCTCCGAGCTCATCTCGAAGGACCTCGTACCCCCGACCAGGAGCCGGCCGGCCGCTGTGATGCGCACGATGCCGGTCTCGTCCTCGTGGAACTCCACGTCGACGAAGCTCGCGAGCTCGCGCATGCGCTCCTCGCGCTCGTCCCGCAGGTCGTTGGCCGGGATCCCCGACGCCTCGGTCTGGGCGATCTCGATGTTGAGGGTGACGATCTGTTCGCTGAGGGCGTTGACCTGCTTCAACTGCAGCTCGATCTGGCCCACCGTGTCGACCTGCATCGAGCTCATCGTCGTCGAGAGCTGGTTGAACTGGGTCGTCATGGACGTGGCCTTTTGCACGGCGCCCGTCCGCAACACGAGATCCTCCGTGGAGGTCGAGAGCTCCGAGAGAGAGCCGAAGAAGTCGCTGAGTCCGCTGCCGAGGCCGAAGTTGCCCGGCTCCCCGAGGAGGGACTCCACCTCGGTCATGCCGTCCAGGGCCGACTCGAGCCGGCTGAGCGAGCCGATCTGGCCGGTCATCCGCACGAGCAGCAGAGCGTTGGTGGAGCGCGTCACGATGTCCGCGTTGACGCCTGCTCCGATCAGCAGACCGCGGGACTGGACCGTGCCCGCCGCGCTGACCTGTAGCCGCTGGCGCGAGTAGCCCGGAGTGTTGGCGTTGGACACGTTGTGGCCCGTGGTGTCCAGCGCCGCTTGGGCCGCGAGGAGGGCCTTGAGGCCTGTGTTCAGTCCGATGTTGCTCATGGTCAGGCTTCCGCGTTGACGAGGGCGCCGCCGTCCTCGACCTGTTCGGGGCTGTCGCAGCCGAGGACCAGCTGGCAGATTTCGGTGTTGATCCGCCGGTGGAGGCCGATCAGAGCGGCCAGCCGGCGGTTACGACGGATGACGCGAGCCACCGCCTGGCGCAGGTCGAGGCGCAGGGCCTCGAGGACCTGCCCCCTGGCGCCGAGTCGCCGGGCAACGCCGCCGAGGGTCAGGGTGTTCACCGGCACGCCCCAGGTGCGAGCCAAGCCCTCCAGGAGCTCATCGCGGCGCTTGGTACGACCGCGGCCCTGCACGAGCTCCTGCTCCATGCGTGCTAGCGCCGTCGTGAACGCCTCAGGATCCTGAGCCCGCAGGGCGTCCTCCTGGGCCTCGATGCACTCAATGAGCGCCTGCTTGGCGGAGATCTCGAGCCGCAGTTGCTCCTCGAGGTGGTTGGTGAGGCTCTGGAGATTCACTGCTTCCCTCCGGGGCCGAAGGTCACCTCTGCGTCAACCCGCGCCTGCTTGGCGTCCAGGTTCGTCTTCACCATGCCCGCGAGGTCCACGTCCCAGCTCTGCGCCAGGCTGTCGCCGATCTCCTTGTCGAGCCAACCGCCGAAGGTGTCGGCGCCGGGCCCGCTGCCGAAGAAGCCCTCGTCCAGGGACTTCCGCATCTGCTTGACCAGCAAGGTCGCGATCAGCGCCTCGAACTGCTTCCCGGCGGCGGCGTGGTCGCCACCGGGGGCGGACAGACGCTCTTGTTCGCCGCGCGTGGACGCGAGCCCTACCGAGGCGGGCAGCTTGCTCAGGGTCAGGCCGTCCATCACATACTCCGGATCTCTGCCAAGAGCGTGCCGGCCTGCGACATGGCCTGCAGGATCGTGATCATGTCCCGCGGCGTGGTGCCAAGGACGTTCAGGACGTCCACGACCTCTTGTAGGGTCGTGGCACCCGGGGAGAGAATGAGGGGCAGGTCCCCCTCCTCGACCACCAGCTCGGTACTGTTCTGCTGCTGGGTCGTACCCCCCGAGAAAGGCCCGGGCTGGCTCGTCTCCTCTGTATCGGCGATCGTGACGGTCAGGTTGCCGTGGGTGATCACGTCGGGCTGCAGTCGCACGTCGCCACCCATCACGATCACGCCGGTGCGCTCGTTGATGATCACACGAGCCTCGCTGACCGAAGCCACCTCGCGCTTGAGGATCGAGTAGGCGAACGCCACGTGTTCGTTGTGAGGCAGGTCGCCCGGGGTCTGGATCCGAATCGCCTTTCCGTCCGCGGAGGGCTCTGCCACCCCCGGGTACAGGTTGTTGATGGCCTCGGCAATGTTCACGACGTTCCCGAAGGTGTCGTGGGCGACCTTGATGTCCAGGTGCAGGAACCCGTGGTCGCTGACGATGCTCGTCTCCACCTCTTTCTCGACCTTGCCCCCGCCGGGCAGGGTGGCGACGGTCACGTGGTTGCGAATTGCGGTGGCGTTCTCGCCTCCGGCGAGGAAGCCGCCGACCGTTACAGGTCCCGAGGCGGTGGCGTAGACGTAGCGACCGGTGATGTCGGTCAGTTCGGTCATCGCCAGGGTTCCGCCCAGGAGGCTCGTCGCGTCGCCGATCGTCGAGGCCCGCACGTCGACACGCTGGCCGGGCCGAATCCCCGCCGGCAGGTCCGCCTCGACGCGCACCACAGCGATGTTCTTCGAGGAGAGGGTGCCGATGTCGATGTTGATGTTGCGCGTGAGCAGCAGGTTCTGGAGGAGCTGCTTGGCGGCGTCACCAGAGTCCCCGGTGCCTGCGAGTCCGGTCACCAGGCCGATGCCCATGACGTGGTTGTGCTCCATGCCGCGCACGGACACGAGGCTCCCGATGGGGGCGCGAGTGTTCGAGAGGTCCTGGCGCCCCAGCTTGGGCTCGAAGCGCGGCGTACGCACCACGGTCGCACTCGAGCGCGAGGTCGGCTGAGTCGGAGCCTCGACGGCGCCTACCAGCACGCGCGGCTCGAGGTCCTCCGCGGTCGCGGGGTCCGGGGTGTCCTGGGGAAGGACCGGCCCGAGCAGGGCCGAGCTGAGGAGGAGGGTGCGGAGCATGTCAGTTCTCGGGGGGGTCGTGCGTCAGCGGTCGATCAGAAGGGCCAGAGCCAGACGATGGCGCTGTGGATCAAGCTCCCCAGTCCCTGGCGGTTGACGGACTCCGAGGCCGGGCCGACGCCCGTGTAGGAGACCTTCGCGTCAGCGACGAGCTCGCTCTCGACCGTGTTGTTCTGCTTGATGTCGTAGCGGCGCACGATCCCCGAGAACTCGATCGTCTTGACCTGCTTGTCGATGCGAATCTCGCGTCGGCCGCGGATGACGAGGTTGCCGTTCGGCAGGGAGTCGATGACGACCGCGGTCAGGCGCGCCGTGAAGCTGCCCTTCTTCTCCTGCTTCGCCTCGCCCTTGAAGTCGTCCGTGGAGCCGGCGCCGACGCTCGGCAGGACGTTGAAGGCGTCGGGCATGATGTCGAAGGAGCTGAGCGAGTAGGAGAGGTCCGTCTCGTGCTTGAAGTTGGACTTCTCCTCTTCCTTCACGTCAGAGGTCTCCGAGATCAGAATCGTCACCAGATCGCCGGGGCGTGCGGCGGTCTTGTTCGCCACCAGGCCGAAGGGGCCCCGGGCCGGCGAGTAGATCGAGCCGCGGCGAACCTGGGCCTCGGCGCCGTCGGTGGCTGCGGCGAGGGCGAGGCAGACGAGGAGTGCGTGCTTGAGGTGCATGGCTGAGGTTGCCTGAGGTCAGTTCGTCGCTGAGAGGGAGAGAGTGACGTGTCCCTTGCGGTCCACGGTGGCCGAGAGCTCCTTGCCAGAGCTCAGGACCTGGACGGGGATCGTGTCCCCGAGGTAGCCGTCCGCGAGGGCGATCACCTTGGCCGTGACCTGGATCGCTCGCTTCTCGACGAGCAGGTCGATCGTCTCCCCCTTCTTGACTGCCTTGGGGCGAATGACGTCTCGTTCGCCCACCGGTTGGCCTGTCAGCAGGACGCGCCTGGCGGTGGCGCCCACGAGCTTGTCCTCGCCAAGGGGCGACATGCCGGCGGCGCTCCGCACGGCCGTGCGCTCGAGCGTGATGTCACCGCGGCTGATCGTCTCGCCTTTCGCGATGTCGCGCTTGACCACGGGCATCATGCGGTAGACCTCCACGTCGAAGGAGGTCCACACCGTCCGGTAGGGCATACCATCGACGATGATGCGCACGGGCACGCTCCAGGCGCCGGGGTTCTGGGCGTTCCGAGAGACCGAAGCGAGGGCCGGTTCGGCCACGAGCTGGCGGCCCTCGACGCCCATGGGGACGGTCTCATCGGCGAGCTCACCCACAGGCCGGATGGTCGCGTCCTCGCCGACGAACAGGCCCTCGAGAGCCCGGTGGGCGGAGGTGCGCAGCTCGACGCTGGTCACGACCGCGGTCTTGGGGAAGACGCGGCTGGCCTCGGCGCCAGTGAAGGTCGCCTCGACGCCGGCGAAGCGCGTGCGGATCGTGTCCGCCACCTTCCAGCGCTGGATCACGCGGCTGTAGCCGGGGGACGGGGCATAGCCGAGGTTCAGGTCTGCGACGCGCGCGACCTCGGCCGGGTCGTCGCCCGTGACGGTGGCGACCTGGCCGAGGGTCATCTCGGCGCCTTGCACCTTGGCTTCGGTCGGCAGTTCGACCGTCACGCCACCGAGCATCAGGAGGGTCAGGGAGAGCATGGTGATCAGGGGCTAGCGGATCATCTGGTTGACTTGCTGCAGCATCTCGTCCGAGGCCCGGACGGCGCGGCTGTTCACCTCGTAGTTGCGCTGGGCCATGATCAGCCCGACGAGCTCATCGACGACCTCGACGTTGGAGCGCTCCACGTGGCGGTGCACCAGCCGGCCGGTGCCGGTGGTCCCGGGGATCTGCTGCTGAGCGGTGCCCGAGCTGGCGGTCTCGCTGAAGTTGTTGCCGCCCTGGGCCTTGAGGCCCTCGGGGTTGGCGAAGCGGAACAGCTGCATCTGGCCGGCGATCGTGCCCGTGTCACTCTCGGAGTTACGGGTCGTGATCGTGCCGTCCTCGGCGATGCTGATGTCGATCACGTCAGCGCTGATGTTCGGGAAGGTCTCGACGGGGTAGCCGTCCGCGGTCACCACCATCCCGTTGCCGTCCCGGTTGAAGTGCCCGTCACGCGTGTAGCGGAAGTCACCGTTGGGGAGCAGCACGCGGAAGAAGCCCTGGCCGTTGATCGCCACGTCGAAGGGGGCGCCGGTGGGCTCCAGGTCGCCCTGGCGGAAGCTCTTTCGGGAGCCCGCAATCTCAACGCCGCTGCCGATCTGAAGCCCCGTCGGGTTCATCCCGGACTGGGAAGTGGCGGCGCCGGGCTCCGCGTAGGTCTGGTACAGGAGCGAGCGGAAGTGCAGCGTGCTGCGCTTGAAGCCGCCGGTGTTCACGTTCGCGATGTTGTTCGCGATCGTGTCGACCATCTTCTGCTGCGACTTCATGCCGGAAGACGCGGTCATCAGGGCTCGGATCATGGTGCTGCGGTGTCGCTGAGGGGGAGGGTGAGGTGCTGAGGAGGAGGTCTTGGAGGCCGGTCAGGGCGCGGCCGTCTACGGCGCGGTCAGGGCGCTGTAGGTCTGGTCGATGAGCTGCATCACGTTCTGGGATGCCTCGAACGAGCGCTGGATCGAGATCATCCCGACCAGCTCGTCGATGCTGGACACGTTGGAGGCTTCGAGGTGGTGCTGGTGAACGGTGGCCGTCGAGGGCTTCTCGGGGGTGGCCCGGTTGGCGAGGTAGTACTCCCCGCCCAGGTTCTCGAGGCGCTGGGGGTTGGCGAAGTCGACGACCTTGATGCGGCCGATCTCCTTGTTTCCCTGGTGCATCAGCCCGCTGGCGTCGACGGTGATCAGATCGCCGGTGGGGTTGATCTCGCCGGGGTTGCTCTCCCAGGCGACGGGGTAGCCCTCATCAGTGAGCAGGACGCCGTTCTGGTCGAGGCGGAAGGCCCCGCGGCGGGTGTAGAGCTCTCCGTCGGGGCCCTCCACCGCGAAGAAGCCCGTGCCCATCAGGGCCAGGTCAAAGGGGTTCGACGAGGGGCGCAGGTCCCCCTGGCTGAAGTCCGTGGTGGCGGAGGTGTTGAGCCCGAGGTCGGTCTCGTCGCTCCCGGGCACGCGGAAGGCCTTGATGGCCGTGCTCTGGCGCTTGTACCCGGGGGTGTCGACGTTGGCCAGGTTGGCCGTGATCGCCTCAAGGCGCTTCTCGTTGGCGTTACTCGCGCGGACGCCGTTCAGGATTCCGAAGTTCACGTCCGCCTGGTAGCAAGGTCGATGCCAAGCGCAAAAACGGGCTCTGGAGTCCGAGAAGCGCGGTCACCGCGGTCAGGGCCGTGGAAATCTCTTCCAGGTACGGAAGGAGTTTCCGGTCTGCGGTGATGTCCCTATCGTCTGGGGCCCGCCGATCCCGACCGCCCCGACGCCACGATGACCCACTGGATGATCCCCCGCCACGCCCTCCTGCCCGCCACCCTCGTGCTCGCCAGCGCCTGCCTGTCGGCCGCCCAGGAGCCCGACGCCGGGGAGCCCGCGCCTCCCACGCAGGAAGAAGAAGAGGCTGAAGACGCGACCGAGGTCGAGATCGACCTGGACGGCACAGCCACCCGCGAGGACGTGGTCACGATCCGCGGCGTGCGCGTCCCCTACCGGGTCACCACCGGGACCCAGCCGGTGTGGAACAAGGACAACGAGGCCGTCGCCTCGATGTTCTACACCTACTACGAGCGCACGGACGTCGAGGACAAGCACAGGCGACCCCTGGCCTTCTCCTTCAACGGCGGCCCCGGCTCCGCCTCGGTCTGGATGCACCTGGCCTACACCGGACCGCGGGTGCTCAAGATCGACGAGGAGGGCTACCCGGTCCAGCCCTACGGCATCGAGGAGAACCCCCACTCGATCCTCGACGTGACCGACATCGTCTTCATCGACCCGGTCAACACGGGCTTCTCGCGCATCGTCGGCGACGCGGGCCGCGACCAGTTCTTCGGCGTCAACGAGGACGTGCGCTACCTGGCGAAGTGGCTGAACACCTTCGTCACCCGCCGCGGGCGCTGGACGAGCCCCAAGTACCTGATCGGCGAGTCCTACGGGACGACCCGAGTCTCCGGCCTCGCCGGCGAGCTGCAGGGCTCCCACTGGATGTACCTGAACGGCGTGGTGCTCGTCTCCCCCACCGAGCTCGGCATCGACCGCGAGGGGCCCGTCGAGGATGCCCTCTACCTGCCCTACTACGCCGCCACTGCCTGGTACCACGAGAAGCTCGCGCCCGATCTGCAGGCCCGGGATCTCGACGACCTCCTGCCGGAGGTGGAGGCCTTCACCCTCGACGAGCTCCTGCCGGCCATCGCCCGCGGCGGCTCCCTGCCCGCCGCGGACCGCCAGCGTCTGAGCGAGCGCTACGCCCGCTACTCCGGCCTCGACGCCGCCGCCGTGCGCCAGTACGCGATGGCCGTGCCCACCTCCTTCTACTGGAAGGAGCTCCTGCGCGACGAGGGCCTGACCGTGGGCCGCCTCGACTCCCGCTACCGGGGCCTCGACCGCACCGACTCGGGCACCTCACCGGACTTCGACCCCGCGCTCGCCTCCTGGAACCACGCCTTCTCGCCGGCGATCAACCACTACCTGCGGGACGTGCTGGGCTACGAGACGGACCTGCAGTACTGGCTCTTTGGACCGGTCCACCCCTGGAACCGCGACGGCGACCGCACCGGCCGTCGCCTGCAGCGCGCCATGGGCCAGAACCCCTACCTGCACGTGATGGTGCAGTCCGGCTACTTCGACGGTGGCACGGACTACTTCAACGCCAAGTACACCCTCTGGAACATGGACCCCTCGGGCCGCTTCCAGGACCGCATGACCTTCAAGGGCTACCGCTCCGGCCACATGATGTACCTGCGCCGCCCGGACCTCGAGAAGGCCAACCAGGACGTGCGCGACTTCATCGAAGCCTCCACGCCGGCCCCCGGGGAGCCGGCGCGGCGGTAGTCGAGCCCGGGGCGCCGCTCAGCGCCGGTAGGCCTTCGCGAAGTCCTCGAGCTCGGCGGCCACCGTGGCGAGCTGGTCGGCGGTCAGGGTGCGGGCCGTCTTCGTCAGCATGGTCATGAACCACTCGCACTCGGGCACGGTCACCGGGCAGCCGCAGTTGCCCTGGGGGCCGTCGCTCGTGACGAGCTCCTTGCCGTGCTCGTCGGTGATCACGGTCCAGGGGATGCCCCCCTCGCGATCTCCCCGCAAGCGGGCGGCGACGGCGGCGCCGTTTCGGTGGCGGTCCGTGTCGATCTTGACGTCGATGTAGTCGCGGCCGAGGGTGGCGGCCACCTTCTCACGCCCGAGGAACTCCTCGAGCCGGAAGCACCAGCCTCACCAGGGGGCGCCCAGGTGCACGAGCAGGTTCTTCTTCTCGCGCTGGGCGCGGGCCAGGGCGTCGCGCCAGATCTTCTCGGCGTCCTTGACGGGCACCTTGTGGTGCTCGAGGAACTTCTTGAGGTCCGCGGCTTCGTACTCTCGGGGAGCGTAGGTCACGACGCAGTCGCCGCGTAGGGGGTCGAAGACCGACAGGGCCGGGCCCAACGGGAGGCCCTTGACGGCCATTTGACCCAGTCCCCTATTGGCGGAGTGGGAAAGGCGTAGCAGCTCGTACTCGTAGTCCAATGTCTCCCGGTCGCAGGCCTTGAGCAAAGCGTCGAGTTCGCGCCGCTCCTTGTCCGCCCCCCAGACCACGAGCACGCGCTTGTCCTTCTGCTTGGCGGTCGCCATCGCCCGGGCCATAGCCGGCGGGGGCCCCGCGGACTTGTCGGCCCCCCCGCCGGGCTCAGCCAGAAGGACCTTCAGCGCCCGGTCCAGGTCCCCGTTCGAGAGGTCCGCCACGCGCAGGTTGCCGGCGCGGTCAATCAAGTAGTAGTCGGGGTAGGAGTCGACCGCGAAGGCCTTGACCGTCGCGCCGCCCTTGTCGATCGCCACGGGGTAGTCGATCCCCGCCTTCTCGACGTAGGCCGCCATCTGGTCGCTACCGCGCGTGGTGTGGACTCCGATCAGGACCAGCCCCTGGTCCTGGTAGCGCTCCCAAACCTCCTTGAGGTGCGGGACCGCCTTCTTGCAGGGACCTCACCAGGTGCCCCAGAAATCGAGCACGACGACCTTGCCCTTGAGGGAGGCGAGGTCGAGCGCCCGACCGCCGGTGTTCATCCAGTCCCCCACCCACAGGGCCGGGGGCGCCTTGCCCTCGAGGGCGTCCTTGCGGTCGCGCTTCTTGCCCTCGCGGGCGAAGTCGTCGGCCTGGGCCAGGCCGAGGGTGGTCGCGGAGAGCGCGACCAGGAGCGTCATCGTGAGCCTCTTCATGGGCAGCATCAGGGTTGTAGCGAGGCCGGGGCGGCCTCGACCGCGCCATGGTCCCAAGGACCACAACGCACCGCAACCCAGCCCGCCCTTCGAACAAGAAGGAGTGGGGGCCCAGCGCGCTCGCGCCGGGCCCCCACTCGTCCTGGAACCGCGAGAGCGCGGTCTAGATCAGGTTCACCGCCTCGGCCAAGACCTCGTCCTGGATCGAGATGACCCGCGAGCTCGCCTGGTAGCCCCGCTGGGCCTCGATCAGGCGCACGAACTGTTCGGCGGTGTCCACGTTGGAGTTCTCCAGGGAGCCGCCGACCACCTTGCCCGCGGCACCCAGGTCACCGGTGCCGAGCACGAGCTGGCCGCTGTTCGGTGTGCGGCCCCAGAGGTTGTCGCCCACCTCGGCGAGGCCCTCCTGGTTGGCGAAGGTGGCCACCCCCACGGCTCCGAGCTCCTGACTCTGGCCGTTGGTGTAGAAGCCGCTGATCGATCCGTCCGAGAGCACCGAGATGCTCGCCAGCTCCCCGGCCCCGTAGCCGTCCTGGCCGGCGATGTAGACCTCCGCGTTGGAACCGTACTGGGTCAACCCGTCGAGCTCCCCGTCGCTCCCCAGGTCGATCTGGATCGTCTGAGGAGAGGAAGAGCCCAGGAACTGGATGCTGATGTTGTTGTTGACCGCGCCGAGCCCCATGGGGGCTCCGTTCTCGTCGAACTGCAGGCCGGTGATGGTCCCGCTCAGCACGCTGCCCGACCCGCTCAGGATGTCCGGGATGGCGTTCCAGGTCAGGTCCTCCTGGCGCTCGAAGGTCAGGGTCAGAGTGTGGGCCGTACCCGCGCTGTCGAAGATCTCCGTCGAGGTCACCACGGTATCGGGCCCTGTACCCTCGGTGGTGACCGAGGTGGCGTAGGTGTTCCAGTTGGTCTTCCCCGCCTGGCCCAGGTTGTCGGTGATCGCCAGCAAGAGGTCGGACTCGCCGGCCGTCTGGGCCTCCACGGAGAGCTGCCCGGCGCTGTTGATCGACACCGCCGCGTCGCTGTAGAGGGAGTCCAGGAAGGCCACGAACTCGTCCACGGTCTGTCCGTCGAAGCCGCCGCCGGTGGGACCGAAGCGGAAGCTGGCGTTGACCGGAGACCCGTCCGTATCCACGCCCGAGATGTTCACGACGTCGCCATCCTCGTAGTCCGTCAGGTTGCCCGGCAGGTCATTGAGGGTCGTCGTGCCCGGGATCAGGGCCGTCTCCGAGCCCGTCACGAGGGTGGTCGGGATGCCGATGGCCGAGGCCAGGTCCTTGCCCGCCTCACCGGGGTTGATCTTGAGGGTGACCTCCGCTCCCACGTAGCCGCTGTTGACCTCGACGAAGCCGCTGCCGTTGACAGAGGCGTTCACGTCGGTCAGGTCGTCGATGGCCGAGGCGATCTGGGCCACGCTGACTCCCCCGGTCGCTCCAGGCACCTGGACGGTCTGGGGCGCGCCGCCGTTGATGACGACCTCCATGGTCCACGTCTCCCCCGCGGGGATCGGGATGGTGCCCCCCACGGTTCCCGAGAGGGAGGCTGGGTAACCGTGCTTGAAGCCCGAGGCTCCAGTCAGCGCCTCGGCCAGAGGCCCGGTGACCTCGGCGGGCAGGTTCCCCGCCATCTCGACGCTCTCGGTGCTCTTCGGCGCGAAGGCGGAGTCCGTGTCGATGGTCACGGTCTGGCCCGAGGGGTCGAGGACCCTGTAGCCGGTGCCAAGCTCCACCAGGTTCCTGGAGGCGTCGAGCCCGAAGGTGCCGACACGCGTGTAGTAGTCCACGTCTCCGTCGGTGACCGCAAAGAAACCCCTGCCCTGCATGGCAAGGTCGAAGGTCCGGCCCGTGTCGGACAGGGCCCCCTGCTCGAAGGCGCGGGTGATCGAGCCGACGTGGACTCCCTGGCCGACCTGGGAGGCGTTCTGACCACCGAGGCTGTTGTTCGGGCCGATGGCGAGCTTGAGGGTCCTCGAGAACTGGTCCGAGAAGCGCACGGTGGACTTCTTGAAGCCTGGCGTGTTCGTGTTCGCCAGGTTGTTACCGATGACGTCGATCCAGTCCTGGTGGGACTTGAGCGCCGAGAGGGCGGTGAAGAGTGCGGTGGCCATGCTTACTCGTCCTCACCGTCGGAGCCGTCGTCACCGCTCGGCGGATCGGCCGGGCCTGTGACCTCGATCACGTTCATCAGGGGCACGTTCTCGCCGGCGATGTTGAGCACGGCGATCCCGTCCTCGATCCGGATCGAGTCCACGGTGCCGGTCACCGTCTCACCGGACGCGGGGTCGAAGTAGGTCACGTTCTGACCGATCAGGGTGCTCCCCTCGGTCAGCTGGGACATCAAGGCGTTGCTCTGCTGGAGCACGGCGAGGCCCAGGAAGGAGTCGTTCAGGTTCTCCATCTGCTCGAGGGAGGAGAACTGGGCCAGCTGGGCGATGAAGTCCTCATTGGTCTGAGGGTTGATGGGGTCTTGATTCTGGAGCTGGCTCACGAGGAGCTGCATGAAGGCGTCCTTGCCCAGCTCCTCCCCGGCGCTCGCGGCGCCGGAGCCCAGGCCCAGGGCACTGTTGATCGAAGTGATGTCCATCGGAGTTCTGTCTTTCAGGCGTAGGTGTCCACCCCGACGGCGTTCGAGCGAACGCGGGAAGTGTCGTCGGAGTCGGTCTCGGTCTCCACCAGGGCGGCAAGCTCACGGCTCGCGTCTCGGGCACCCTGGGGGGTGGTCTCGGTGTCGAAGTCGTCGGCCAGGCCGAGCTCCAGGGCGAGCTCCTCGAAGCCCTGGTCGGAGAAGGTGGCCTCCAGCTCGGGAACGTGGCGTTCGAGGGCCCGCAGGGTCTCCTCGGAGTCGGCCCGCACGACCGCCTGCACGCGCTCGCCCTCGACCCGGATGCGGATCGAGAGGCGACCCAGCTCGGCCGGGGCGAGCTGCAGGGTGGCGGTCCGCAGGCCGGGGTGCAGGTGCATGCGGAACTGGCGCAGCACGTCCGCGGCCCGCTGGGCCTCGCGGGCCTCGGCCGGGAGCTCCGGGGCGGGGCGCGCCGCTTCGCGAGTGGCCCCGGGGGTCTCCGCCGATGGTGTGGGGGGGGCCGCGGCGGGGGCCGCGGCAGCGGGCAATGCGGCGGCACGTCCGACAGCAGCGGTGGAAGGGGCGGCGGAGGGGATCGCCACCGAACCACCGGTCGGGGTCGCCGGCGCATTGAAGAGGAGTGCTGCAGCTCCCGCGGGCAGCTCGCCGGGCTCAGCGGAGGCTCCCGCGGCCTTGGGGGCGGCGGCATGGACCTCGGAGGTCTCGAGCTGTGCCTTCAGGCGGGCGCCGAAGGCGTCGGGAGCGTCAGGATCGGTCGGGGGACCCGAGCCGTCTCGCCTGGCCAGGGGCCGTGCGGCCGAGGGCGATGACCCCTCGTTCGTGCGTCGTGCCTCGGAGGCCTCGCGCTCGGCGGCCTCGCTCCCCCGCCGGTTGGGGGCCTGGGCCTCGCGCCGCTCCTCCCGAAGCTCCTCGGGGCGGGGACCTCGGCGGTCCCGGCGGTGGCCCTCCTGCGCCTCGCTACGGGTACGGCGCCGCCCACCGGCCTCGGCGTCTGCCTCGAGCCGCTCCACGGGGGAGCGGGTCTCGGTCTGCCGATCCAGGTGGCGTGTGAAGGAAGATACGGACGGCCGCCCCGTGCCGAGCGGCCGCCCGATACTTTCCAAGGAAGGGAGACTTGCTGAGTTTCCCATGGCCAGCGGGGGAGCAAGGCCGGTGCCAGGTGCTGAGGTTTCACGCAAGCCCGCTAACAGCAAGGGCTTGGCTCCAAGGGCACCCTTGGGAGGTCCACCGTGTGAGGCGGCCATCTCTTCCGCCCCCTGGAAAGCCACGCCGCTGGGGTGGGAAAGCCTTGCGGCCTGGTCGCAGTGACATACACTCACCCCCCGAGGCCCAGGCACCCCCCTAGCTACCGCTTATTCAGCCTGTACTTCTTCGTACAGGAGATTGGCGCCCCCTTTTTCCAGACACCGGGGTAATCTGACGTGACCAGGCCACAGGCCCGCCCCCCCTCGCACCCCTCAGGTACATTTCAGGGGGGCGCTGGCTCGCTGACGAGCCCTCCCTCCCCCGCCAATACGCCAGGCCCCGACCCCGTGCTTGGGCGAACACCCCTGACCAGGACCGATCGCTTCACCATGCTTCTCAAGAACCTCCACGCCTTCGCCATCGCCGGACTCGCCGCGACCAGCGTTGCCTTCGCTGGCGGTGCCGGGCAACACGCCCAGGTCAGCGCCGTCGCCATCGTCCCCGGCAGTGACCAGCAAGTCTGGGTCTGCAACCGCAGCAACAACTCCGTCTCCCTGGTGGACGTGGCTGCAGGCTCCGTGATCGCCGAGATCGACACCGGGGTGCACCCGCGCTCCTGCTCCCTGTCCTCCGACGGATCGCTCCTGTTCGTCGCCAACCAGCGCGGCAACGTCCACATCCGCGCCAACGCGGTGACCGGCTTCCCGCCGAACGCCGAGCCGGGGACCGTGACAGTGATCGACACCCAGACCCGCTCCGTCCAGACGACCCTGGCGGGCGTCGGCGTCGAGCCCTACGGCCTGGCCGTCGCCCCCAACGGGAAGTACTTCGCCGTGACCGGCTTCCGCTCGGGCACCGTGCAGCTCTACGACGCAGCCACCTTCCAGCTCCTGGCGACGCACCAGTACCTGCACAACCTGAGCTTCATTCCGGCCCCCTTCACCATCGCCGACGCCGACGAGAACCGCGACGGCATGGCGGACCTGGGCGAGCCCCGCGGCTTCTCGATCCTCGCTGACAGCACCTCGATCTACGTCAGCCACAACCGCTCCCCTTACCTGTCGCGTCTGGACGTCACCCTCGACGGTAGCGGCCTGCCGACCGGCATCGCCCTGGGCGCCAAGATCCACTACGACGACTACACCGTCGACCCCTTCTTCAACCCTGTCCCGGTCCAGACGGTCCTGAGCCAGGGCACTCCGCGCTTCGGCGAGGACATCGCCATCTCCCCTGATGGCAGCCGTGCGCTGGTCCCGCACCTGCTCCACAACCTGAACCACGACGTCAACCACGACTTCGGTGGCGCGATCGACGGCGACTTCGCCAACCGGGTCTACCCGGCGCTGACCGTCGTCGACACGACCACGGACACCTACGGCGCCGGCGGCGACAACTCCGCCCGCCTGCACCACGAGTGGAGCGACCCGGTTGCGCCCGCTGCCTACAACAGCTTCGGTGAGGGTGTGAACGCCACCAGCACCGGCAGCCCCCTGATGGCTGGCGGAGTCGGCTCTCCGCTCCTCGGCGGCAGCATCGACATCACCGTCAGCGGTCAGGCCGCCGGTGACTCGGCCGTGCTCTGGCTCGGCACCCAGGAGCGCAACGACGACCTGGGCGCAATCGGCCACCGCTACGTCCGCCCGCGCTTCATGTTCCCCATGACCGCCGGCTCGGTCAGCGTTCCGCTGCCCAACAGCCCGGGCCTCGACGGCCAGGTTTGGATCGGCCAGGTCGAGGTCACCGACGGCACCTCCGGCCAGACCCGCCTCTCGAACGCGGTCCGCATCCAGCTGGCCTCGACCACCTACGGCGTCAACGACCTGGGCTACCGCGCCGGCCACCCCGGCCGCGTGCAGTACAGCCCCGACGGCAACCACGCCATCATGCTGAACCGCGGCTCGGAGGACCTGTACCTCTTCGACGTCAGCGGCTCGGCCCTGACCCTGCGCAACGTCTACCCCGAGCGAATCGAGTTCGAGGAGCGCGTGGCCCTCAGCACGCACACCCCGATGGGTGACCTGCCCCTGGGCATGGCGATGGCGCCGGACGCCTCTACCGTCAACGACGACGTCCTCCTGTACGTCATCAACGAGACGACCCGCACCGTCAGCTCCCTGCGCGTGGACTTCACGACGGGCGCGATCGTCAAGCGCTTCGACATGGTGAACACCGTCCTCGGTGTTGACGAGTTCACCTTCCACCAGCGTCTCGGCCAGGAGATCTTCGAAGACGCTTCGCGTGCCCAGACCGCTGGGAACTTCAACAACTCCTGCGCCTCCTGCCACTTCGAGGGCGGCGAGGACGGCAACGTCTGGCAGCGGCCCGCGGGTCCCCGCTCGACCATGCCGGTCTTCGGCGGCAGCCTCGGCACCGGGCTGATCCTGTGGAAGGGCGTCCGCCTCAACATGGGCGAGACCGGCCCGATGTTCGGCGGTGAGAACGGCGGCACCGGGATATTCACCGACGACGAGCAGAGGGGTCTGCGTGAGTACCACGAGAAGATCCCCTTCCCGCTGAACCCCTTCCGGGGCCCGAACCTGACCCTCGACGCCACGGCGGCCCTGGGTCGCGACCTGTTCTTCGGTAAGGACGACACGGGCCTCAACCCGACCCTGCGCACCGCGAACTGCTTCGAGTGCCACGACAACATCGAGACGAACCCCACCACCAACCCCGGCCCGCGCTTCTTCACGGTGGACTTCGTCAGCCCGCTCCTGTCCCAGGACGAGGCTCTCGGCGTGCTCGACCCCGACTGCTTCTCGCTGCGCGAGAGCGTGGCGGTACTCGGCGTCCGCAACGTCAATACCGGTGCGAACGTCGACCTCGACGGTGACAATCTGATCGACGTGGACCGCAACGGTGACGGTTTCGACGACCGCGAGTCCTACGCGATCATGAACATCGACCTCGATGACGACTTCAAGCGCGACGACCCCAACAGCTACCTGTGCCCCTGTGACCCGGTGACGGACCCGACCTGCGATCCGCTGGACCCGTTCCGCCTGTTCACCCGTGGTGCACCGTCCTTCTCCATCCCGACGAAGATGGGCGTCTACGCGACTGGTCCGTACTTCCACGACCAGACCACCTACTCCCTGCGAGGCCTCGTCGACCCCGAGGCGCAGATGTTCGACGCGGTCTATGGCGACCCCGCCTACGGCGGCCCGGTGCGTCCCTCGGTCTTCAAGATCTACAACGAGGCCCACGACATCCGCGGCCACGAGCAGCCCCCGGGTGCCCCCGGTGACTCCAAGGTCCAGCAGACCCTGAACAGCACCAACCCCGACGCCGATACTGACGCGATCCTGCGATTCGTCCAGTCGCTCTAGTCTTCGTCGCTGACTGAACAGAGGCGGGGGCGGCGCCCGGCCCGGCGGGGGCGCCCCCGCACGAGACAAGCCGGGCGCCCCGCGCGCCCGCGGCCCCCGCCCCCCCCCCCCCCCCCCCCCCCCGCCTCTCTAAGTGTCCAGGGCGAGGCCTCGTCAGCCCTTCTCGCGCACCTCCACGCTGCCGTCTTCGCCGCCGATCACGACCACGTGGGCCAGGTCGATGAAGAGGCCGCACTCGACCACCCCCGGTTGACGGACCACCAGCGCCTCGAGGGCGCGGGCGTCGGCAATCCCCTCCGGGTAGCGACAGTCGAAGATCCAGTTGCCGTTGTCCGTCACGAAGGTTGCCCCGTCCCGCTCACGCAGCTCCGGTTCGCAGCCGGTTCCGCGCAGGAAGTCCGCTACGGTCGACTCGGCAAAGGGCACGAACTCCACCGGCAACAGGAATTCGAGGCCCAGGCGTTCGACCACCTTGTCGCGGCCCACGACGATGACCTCCTTGTCGCTGATGGCCGCCACGACCTTCTCCCGCAGGAGGGCACCGCCTCCGCCCTTGATCATCTGGAAGTCCCCGTCGATCTCATCGGCGCCGTCAATCGTGAGGTCCAACCGCGTGACCTGCTCCAGCCCGACCAGGGGAATGCCCATCTCGCCGGCCTTGGTCTCGGTGTCCACGGAGGTCGGCACCCCGCGCACCTCCAGGCCCTCCTCCCGGATGCGCTCCGCGAGGCGTTGGAGGGTGAAGAAGACCGTCGAGCCGGTTCCGAGACCGAGGGTCATTCCGCTCTGCACCAGGTCTGCGGCGTGGCGCCCGGAGGCTTCCTTCGGATTGGGTCGGGTCATGGGGCGGCTGGGGATCGGGTTCCTCGGGGGTGCATTCTACGACCCGGCGCGGCCCCTCCCCCCTGCAGGCCCTCGAGGGCCCAGGGAATCCGGGCAACGCTCTGGACGCTGTCTCCCCATGGGCTAAAATGAGACCGATTCTCAATAGCCGCCCCATGACCCGACTCAGCGACTTGTCCCCTGGCAGCGCCGCCTCTCTCCTGGAGATCGGCGGTGACCGCGCCTTCCGGCGCCGACTGATGGAGCTGGGCCTCTTGCCCGGCTCGACCCTGCGCCTCGTGCGGCGGGTCGGGATCGGCGACCTGCTCGAGGTCGAGGTCCGGGGCTGTCACCTGAGCCTCCGCTGCTCCGATGCGCGGAAGCTCCTGGTGCAGGGCGAGTCCCACGTGGGCACGGGAGGCTGAGCCGCCCCCGAGCGCCCCGTGAGTCGCACGGTCCGGGCGGGCACCCCCCGCATCGCCCTTGCGGGCAACCCGAATGCGGGCAAGACGTCGATCTTCAATCGGTTGACGGGCTCAACCCAGAAGGTTGGCAACTACCCGGGGATCACCGTCGAGCGCCACGCGGGTCGCCTGACCCTGGCGCGGTCGGGAGAGGTCGAGGTGCTCGACGTGCCCGGCACCTACAGCCTGTCCTCCCGCAGCGAGGAAGAGCAGCTCGCGACCCAGGCCATCGTGGGCCTGCCGCCTCTGGAGCGGCCGGACCTCGTTGTGGTCGTCGTGGACGCGACTCAGCTCCTGCGCAACCTGTACCTCGCCCTGCAGGTGATCGAGACCGACGTGCCCGTGGTGATCGCCTTGAACATGGTCGACCTGCTCGAGCAGGGCGGCCAGAAGGTCGATGCGGAGGCCCTCTCTGCCGCCTGCGGAGTGCCCGTGGTCCCCGTGTCCGGCCTGCGCGGCACCGGCCTCGACCACCTGAGCGCTGCCGTCGACGAGGTCCTGACTAGGGATGACGGGTCCGCGGCCGTGGAGCTCTGGGCTGCGTCCGGGCCCCTGTCCGAGGACATCGATGCCGTGCGCGGCACCCTGCCGGAGTCCTGGTCCGGCCAGGAGAACCCGACGCGAGAAGACCGCCGCGCCCGCAGCCTGGCGCTCTGGGCGCTCCTGTCCGTGGACGAGGACGACGAGCTGCGGGACGTACCGACCGCCGTTCGCGACTGCGTCCTCGAGCGCCGCCGGGCCGCCGAGGAGGCCGGCCGCGAGATCGAGTCCGAGATCATCCGCGCTCGCTATGCCTGGATCGACGAGCACTGTACGCCTGCGCTGAGCAGCACCGCGCCGAAGCGCAAGAGCCTGACCGGCCGCCTGGACGCCGTCATGCTCAATCCGGTCGCGGGCCTCCTGCTCTTCCTGGCGGCGATGACCGTCGTCTTCCGGTCTCTCTTCAGCTGGGCGGACCCCATGATCGGCTGGGTGGAGGCGGGCTTCGGCCTCCTCTCGGAGGGCGTCGTCACAGTGATGCCAGAGAGCATCCTGCGGGACTTCATCACCGAGGGCCTGATCGCCGGTGTCGGTGGGGTGGTCGTCTTCCTACCCCAGATCCTGCTCCTGTTCCTCTTCATCGGCCTGATGGAGGACACGGGCTACATGGCGCGCGTGGCCTTCCTCATGGACCGCGTCATGAAGATGGTGGGCCTGCACGGCCGCGCCTTCGTGCCGATGCTCTCCGGCTTCGCCTGCGCCGTGCCAGCGATCCTGGCAACCCGCACCATGGAGCGGCGCCGGGACCGGATGCTGACCATGATGGTCGTGCCCCTGATGAGCTGCTCGGCTCGCCTGCCGGTGTACACACTGCTGATCGCCGCCCTCTACGATCCGGAGCAGACCATACTCGGGTTCATGTCGGTGCAGAGCGCTCTGCTCGTCGCCATGTACCTATTCAGCACCTTGATCGCCCTGGTGGCCGCGGCAGTCCTCGGGCGGACGGTCTTCAAGGGGCCCCAGGTGCCGTTGATCCTCGAGCTGCCTCCCTACCGAATGCCCCAGTGGCGCAGCGTGCTCCGCATGATGTTCTCGCGCTCCGCGGTCTTCTTGCGCGAGGCGGGGGGCGTGATCCTGGTCTGCACGATCGCCCTCTGGGCGCTGCTCTCCTTCCCCCAGGAACCGGCGCTCGACGTGGACTACGGGGCGCAGCGCGCGGAGGCGGAGCAGACCCTCTCCGGCGACGCTCTGGCCGAACGCTTCGAGGCCATCGACGCCGCCGAGGCCGGCGAGGTCTTCCGCAAGAGCTACGGCGCACGCCTGGGCAAGAGCATCGAGCCCAGCATCGAACCCCTGGGCTTCGACTGGAAGATCGGTATCGGCCTGATCGGCGCCTTCGCTGCCCGGGAGGTCTTCGTCAGCACCATGGGCGTCGTCTACGGCGTGAGCGAGGAGGCCGACGAGGGGTCGGTCCCCCTGCGCGAGCAGATTCGGGGCGAGACCTGGGAGGACGGGCGCGCGGTTTACACGCCGTTGGTGGGCCTCTCCCTGATGATCTTCTTCGCCCTCGCCTGCCAGTGCATGAGCACCCTGGCCGCCGTCTACCGCGAGACCGGCACCTGGCGCTGGCCCGTGTTCATGTTCGTCTACATGACCGGCCTCGCCTGGATCGCGAGCTTCCTCGTGTTCCAGGGAGGCCGGTTGATGGGCTTCGAGTAGCCCGGCCCCAGGTGGACGGGCCGGCTCAGTACTTGCCCTTCCAGGCGTCGTAGGCATCGTCGAGCCACTCTCCGAACAGCTCGACGTCGGTCTCCGGCCCCTCGTGGATCGCGACGACGTCGCCGCTCGAGGGATCCACCAGCGCGTAGGACGGCGTCGCGAGGGTGTGGATCAGGCTGTCCTGCCAGGCTCGGATCTCATCCTGCGTCTCTTGAGCGTCGTTGTGAATGCGGGCCTCGACCATCCGTTGCAATCTTCCGGCGACCGCCGGGGCAGGGAACACCTTGAGTTCCATCTGCCTGCACGCCGGTCATGTGTAGCCGGTGAAGTTGATCAGGACCGGTTTGTTCTGGCTCGAGGCAGACGCCTTCGCCGCCTCGAAGTCGTCCAGCACGATCTCATGGCCCCCGGCCCCGGGGACTCCCCCACCGGGGCCACCCTCAGCGGACACTGCCATTGCCGAGGAGTAGGGCGGGATGATCGCGGTCATGATCCCATCCATCGTGTGCCCGCGGTAACCGTGCCAGCAGTAGGCACCGAAGAGCAGGAAAGCGATCGCGCCAAGCATGCGGCCTGCGCCGATCTCGTTCGCCGCGTGACCTTTGATCTTGATCCAGCCGAACAGGTAGATGGCGGCCAAGACTGAGATGCCGGCCCAAAGGAGGAGGAAGAGCTCGCGCGAGAGGAACTGCCAGTTCCACACCAGGTCCGTGTTCGAGAAGAACTTGAGTGCGGCTGCCAGCTCGATGAAGCCGAGGCTGATCTTCAAGGTGTCCATCCACTCGCCGCTCGAGGGCAGGGACTGGATCTTGCCGGGCAGTAGCGAGAGCGCCATGAACGGGACCGCCATGGTCAAGCCGAAGACACCCATGCCCAAGGCGATGCGCCCGATGCCGCTTCCCCCGCTCGCCGCAAGCGAGAGCAGGCTCCCCACGAATGGGGCCGTGCAGGTGAAGGATGTCAGGACCAAGGTCATCCCCATCAAGAAGACACCCAGGAGGCCTCCCTTCATGCTCGCCTTGCCCGCCAGGGCCATCATCGACTGCGGTGGGTTGAGCGTGATCGCGCCGAAGAGCACGGCAGCGAACAGCACGAACATCGCACCCAGCACCAGGTTTGTGACCGGGTGGGTGGCGAAGACCAGGATCACTGGCCCGACGACCAGCCCGATAGTGATGAAGATCAGGACGATCCCCAGGCCGTACAGGAGCGAGAGCGGCAGGACGTTGCCACCCCGCGCCTCGGCCTGCTTCGTGAAGAAGGAGATCGTGATCGGGATCATCGGGTAGGTGCAGGGCATCAAGAGCGCGAAGATGCCGCCACCGATCGCAGCCAGGATCAGGGCCCAGAGGCCTCCACCTTCCTCGCCGGAGGAGCCGCGCACGACGGCGGGGTCGCCGTCGCCCTGAGACGCCTCGGCCTGGGTCTCGCGCATGGCCCAGAGGGCCTCGTCGCCCTCGCCTGCAACGCTCAGGGTCTCCTCGTAGGTGAAGCAGGAGCCGTCGTCCTCACAGGCCAAGCCGTTGAGAGCCACGGTCAGGTCGGCGCCGTCCGCACCGTCCGCGAGCTCCGCGTCGCCGAAGATCACCAGGCGCCCTTCGTGACCGAGGATGTAGGTCATCCCCCCGTCGATGAAGTCCTCCTGCTCGTAGCTGTGAGGCTCGGGCCACTCGAGCTCTCCGAAGGTGAGCCCTTCACCGGAAGGCTCGACGGTCAGGGGCAGACCAGTTGCGTTCTTCCCCCCCAGGTCCTTGTGGTAGAGGTGGAAGTTCTCGTCGATGGCGATGTCGATCGCGAACTCGAGCTCGCCGCCCTGGACCCTCGCGTGGAGCGTGCCGTTGGCCCGGTTGCCGTCGTCCTCCTCTTCGTCCTCCTGCTCGAAGCCGGTCGTGGCGCCGCCCCAGGCGTCGTCGCCATCCTCCGCGGAGGTAGTGGCGTCCGCGTCGACGGCCGCCAGGACTGCCGGGTAGCTCGCCCACAACTTCGCCCTGCCCTCTCCCGAGGTCTCGAGCGTCTCCTTGTAGGGCAGACAGATCCCGTTGTCCTCGCAGGTCAGCCCGTCGAGCTTGACCACCAGGTCGTCCTCGAGCACGCCCTCCTCGATGGCGGCGCGGCCGTAGATCACGAGCCGGTCGGAGTGCCCGAGGATGAAGGTGTCCCGCCCGCCGTCGCCGATGCCCGGCTGCTCGTAGCGGTGGGGTTCGGGCCAGACCAGCTCCTCGAACTCGAAGCCGTCGCCCCCGAGGTCGACCGAGAGGGGCTTGCCCACCGAGTCCGGGGCGCCCAGCTCGTGGTGGTAGAGGTGGAAGCCCCTGTCGATCTCGATATCGATGGCGAACTGCAGGTGGCCGTCCACTTCACGGGTGAACAGCTCCCCGCTGGCCTTCGACTGAGGGGCCGAGAAGGCCGGGGCGGCTCCCGCCAGGAGGGCGGAGAGGCTGAGGAGGATCCGGTTCATGGGGAGAACTCTAGCAACGTGAGGCGGTTTCGGCCCTGTCCGGCCGGGAGCTCTGGACCCTTCCCGGCAGGTCGAGGGGCCTACGGAGGCACGGGTGCCCTGTGTGACCGAAGGGATGGATATCTCCCTACCAAGCCGCCGGTCGCCCGGGGTCCGGCTCTGGGCTACCCTGCGGCGGGGCCCCTACGGTTCCGCTTGTGTTTCGCCGACAGGACAGGTGGAGCCCCCACCAACCCTCCAACCACCAATCAGCATGAACTCCCTGCAGTGGATCGCCGGCTGCCTGGCTCTGGGTGCCGGCCTGTCCCTGGGCCCCAGCCCCTCGTTGGGTGCCGGTACCGCTCAGGAGGGGCCGGCCCGGGACGCGGGCCAGAACGATGACGACCTGACCCCCGCCGAGAAGCGGCGCAAGGCCCAGATGGAGCGCATCGCCAGCGAGCAGGCCCGCGCACGCGCCGAGCGGGACGCGCGTCTGGTGAACATCCTGCGCGGCATGCAGGGCGGCTGGCAACTCGTCGACTTCCGCTCCCCCCAACTCGTGGACCCCGGTCGTCAGCAGGTGGGCTACATGTTGGTCAGCGACGAGTTCCTCTCGATCGAGATCCACATGGCCTACTTCGACTCCGCCATGCAGGAGGAGGACAGCTACATCCAGACGGGGACCTACCGCCTCAACTTCAACCCCCAGGAAGAGCTGACGGCGATGCTCTTGATCGGCACCCGCAAGAGCGAGGAGGGCTACGTCATCCCGACCTTCCCCGGCGGGGTCACGGCCTACGACGTCCTGTTCGACAAGGGGGCGCTGGTCCTGACCTTGGAGGACTCGACGCGCCTGACCTTCGAGCGCATGGGCACCGGGCCTCTGACCGACCTCCTCTACCGAGAAGTGGACTGGCTACCGGGCGCGGAGGGGCGTGAGCTGCGGAGCGCGGCGGAAGCCAGCGCGAAGAAGGCCGAGGTCGAGTCGACCCCCGACAGGGGCGAAGGAGAATGAAGAAGGCCCGCGCGATGCGCGGGCCTTCTCGTCGTTCACTGGCGAGCCCCTAGACTCGCCGGTCGATCAGCACTGGCTGAAGCCGCAGGAGTAGCACTTCACGCACCCCTCCTCGAAGGCGAGAGTCGCCGTGCAGGACGGGCACTTCAGCTTGTACTGGGAGACGTTGCGCGGCTGCTCGGTGCTCTTGGGGGCCGGCGCGCTGGCCGCCGGGGCCGGCGGCGGCGGGTCCGCCATGGTGGCGAGGGGCGTCTCGGCGCCCTCCATGTCACCCAGGAGCAGGGCACGCAGACCGGACTTGCGCTTGGCCTCCATGTAGCGGCGCAGGGCGCGCGCCAGGCCGTCAGCCAGGGACATGATGCGCCCGTCCTTGGTGGGCACGGTCATGCTCGAGCCGATGCCGTCGAGCTGCTTGACCGCAAGCTCGAGGCCCCCGTTGGAGCGGAGCCAGAGGCTCAGGATGCGGCAGATGGCCTCCAGGTCCGAGTTGGCCACGTCCCCGCCCTTCCCGAGCTGGGCGAAGACCTCGCGCTCCCGGCCGGAGACCGGGTCGACGGAGACCTTCACGTGCATGTTCCCGAAGGGCGTCATCTGCCGGATGCGCAGGCAGCTCATGATCTCCGGCAGGCGGATCGGCGAGAGGGCCAGCAGGCCGTCGGAGTCCTCGCGCAGGAGCATGGCCGTCTCCTCGAGCTTCGGATCGATCTCCGGCTCCTTGGCGGGCTCGGACTCCTCGGCCTTCTTGAGGGTCATGGGCTGCACGTCCCGGCAACCGTCGCGGTAGACGGTGACGCCCTTGACGCCCTCCTCGATCGCGAGCTCGTAGATCGTGCGCACGTCGGCGGCGGTCGCCTCGCGCGGGAAGTTGATCGTCTTGGAGATCGACGCATCGCAGTGGCGCTGGAAAGCGGCCTGCATGCGCATGTGCCAGTTCGGCGTGATGTCGTGGGCCGTCACGAACACCCGACGCATCTCGTCCGAGAGGCCGCCGGTGTGTTGCAGCGTGCCCTGGGTGATGACCTGGTCGATCAGCTCGTTGCTGAAGACGCCATCCTCCCGGGCGCGCTTCTCGAACACGTAGTTGACCTCGCGCATGATGGTCGGCTTGCCCTCCGCGTCCTTCATCACCTGGCGGTCGAAGGCCAGGCTGAACATGGGCTCGATGCCGCCGGAGCAGTTGGCGATGATCGAGATCGTGCCCGTCGGGGCGACGGTCGTCGTGTAGCTGTTGCGGATCGGACGCCCGCGCTGCTGCCACTCGGAGCCCTCCCAGGCGGGGAAGACGCCACGCTCTTCCGCAAGGACCTCGGAGGCCACGTGGGACTCATCGTTGAGCACCCGCATGATCTCCTCGCCGAAGGCCAGGCCCTCCTCGGAGTTATAGGCGATGCCGAGCTTGTACAGCGCGTCCGCGAAGCCCATCACACCCAGGCCGATCCGTCGCGTGGTCTTCGACATGTTGTCGATGGCCCGCAGCGGGTAGCGATTGACGTCGATGACGTTGTCGAGGAAGCGCGTCGAGGTGTGGATGATCGTCTTGAAGCGCTCCCAGTCGAAGACCTGCTCGTCGGCCTCCTGCTTGACCAGGATCCCGAGGTTGATCGAGCCCAGGTTGCAGGAGTCGTAGGGGTGCAGGGGCTGCTCCCCACAAGGGTTGGTGGCCTCGATCTCGCCGACGTTCTTGATGGGGTTCTGGCTGTTGATGCGGTCGATGAAGACCACACCGGGCTCCCCGCTCTCGTGGGCGTGCTCGATGATCAGGTCCCAGAGCTCGCCGACGGTCCAGAACTCGTCGGTGCGCTCGCCCTCGGCGTCGACCTTGGCCAGCTTCTCCACCGCGCCCGTGCGCGGGTTGCGGACCTCGTGGTGCGCGCCGCGGTCCCGCTGGACCTGCTCGCAGAACTTGTCGGTGACGGCCACCGAGAGGTTGTAGTTCTCGAGCTTGGTGCGGTCGTCCTTGATCGTGATGAAGGGCAGGATGTCCGGGTGGTCCACCCGTAGCATGCCCATGTTGGCTCCGCGCCGGAAGGCGCCCTGCTGGATGGCGTCGGTGGCCTTCGAGAAGACCTGCATGAAGGACAGCGGGCCCTCAGTCGTGCCGCCGGAGGAGCGGACCATGTCGCCCTGAGGGCGCAGGCGCGAGAAGCTGAAGCCCGTGCCGCCACCGGCCTTTTGGATCAGCGCCGTGGCCTTGATCGCCTCGAAGATCCCGTCGATCGAATCCTCGACCGGGATCACGAAGCAGGCGGAGAGCATGCCCATCTCCCGGCCGGCGTTCATCAGGCACGGGCTGTTCGGCATGAACTCCCGACGCGCCATGATCCCGTAGAACTCCTCGGCCACGTGCACCGCGCGCTCGGGGTGCTCGGGTGCGTAGGTTTGCTCCGCCTTGGCGACGCAGGTCGCGACTCGCCAGAAGAGCTGGCGAGGGGTCTCGATCACCTCCCCTGACTCGGGGTTCTTCTTCAGGTAGCGCCGCTCCAGCACGGTGACCGCGTTGGAGCTCAGGTCCGGATCGATCAGGGATGCCGGCGGGTCGGTGGCGTCCAGGATGACGGCTGCATCTCCCGTGGTGCGCACGTTGGGTTCGGTCCGAGTGCCGTGGGTGATCTGGGCGGTGGGATTCACGATCTCGCTGAACTCCTAGTGAAGGCTGGGTGAGGAATGGGCCCGGTGCGACGTCCCTGAGTGGGCCAGCCCTTCGCGCATAATGGCCTGGCGCGTAGAGGGTTAGCTCGCCCTGATTGGGGTGGGAGCGGCGGCCTTCATCACGACCGTCACCCCCCGTCGACCGCGGAGCAAATTACCGGAGCGCCCGATCCGGCCCAACGATTTTAACCTCCCGAGTCTGAGAACACACCCTAGATATTGTGTCCTCCGCACTTAGCTTCACACCATCCCTAGGGGCGTCGATTCCGCTCCATCTTGCCTCGAATCCGCTGGAATCGGGACGCCACCGTGGCCCATTCGGGCACCCGCAAGAGGCGCGCGACGGCCAGGTAGGCCACGATCCCCGCGACGATCGAGAGCGCCAGCCCGAGGGGTCGTGACCCCCGCTCTCCGAGCAGGGCCTGCAGGCCCCAGGCGGCGAGCCCGCAACCGGCGGTGGCCGCGCCCATGCGCGCGAAGGCGAGGGTGAAGCCCGCCTGGCCCACGGGAAGCTCGAGCTTGCGCCGCAGCCCGGGCAGCAGGAGCAACAGGTTTCCGAAGCTCGTGATGGTCGTCGCCAGGGCGAGGCCGTCGGCGTCCATACCCACGTGGCGCAGCAGGACGTAGTTCAAGATCACGTTCGCGACGAGCATCACGGCGGAGATGCGCACGGGCGTGGAGTAGTCCCCCACCGAGTAGTAGGTGCGGGCCACCAGGCCGACCGCACCCGCGGGCAGGATTGCGAGGGCCAACATGCGCAGGGCCGCCGCGGTCCTCTCGACCCCCACCTCACTGAAGTTGCCGTAGTGAAAGAGAACGGTCGTGACCGGCACGGCGAGCACGGCGAGCCCCACCGCGGCGGGCAGGGCCACGAAGAGGACGCTGCGCTGGGTCTGGTCGTGCAGGCGTCTCAGGTCCTCGAGCCGCCGCTGCTGCCCCAGAGCCGCCAGGGCCGGGAAGACGGCGGTGGTGGCGGCGATGGCCACCAGAGCGAGGGGGAACTGCTGCACCCGGTTCGCCAGGTAGTGCACGGTCTGCCCCCCCGGCAAGAGCAGGCTCTGGGCCATCAAGCCGTCGATCATCACGTTGACCTGGTAGACGGCCGCGCCCAGGGCCAGGGGCGCGCTGCGCCTGAGGACACCACGGGCCTTGGCGCGGGCGGCCGCGGTGGGACGCGACAGTCCACGGACCAGGAGGCCGCGGCGCTTCAGGGCGGGCACGAGCAGCAGGAGCTGGACGAGGCCCGCGAGCAGGACGCCCCAGGCGAGCCAGCGCACCGCGGGCAGCTGCCCTTCCCAGTCCCCGGCCTCCGCTCGAGGCAGCAGGACCGTGATGCCCACCAGGCTCAGGATCCAGACGAGGTTGAGGAGCACGGGCGCCAGGGCCGGCGTCGCGTAGTGGGCCCGCACGTTCAGCGCGCCGCCCACCGCCGCGGTCAGGCAGACGAAGATCACGAAGGGCATCAAGCGCACCGTGAACTCGCGCACGAGCTCCGGGTGGGGCCCCAGCCAGAGGAACTCGGTGCCCGGCATGAAGTCCGGTAGGAGCCAGACCGTGACCATCACCACCGCGCAGACCAGCCCGAGCAGGCGCAGGAGCAGGAGAGTGGTCGCGAGGAAGAGCTCGCGACCGGCGCCGTCACCACGGTCCGCGTCTTCCTCGGTCAGGCTCGTCTGCAGAGACGTCGACAGGGCCCCCTCACCGAGGAAGCGACGGAACATGTTCGGGATGCGCCAGGCGAACAGGAACGCGTCGTAGACGACCGAGCTGTCACCGAAGAGCGCGGCGGAGATGATCTCCCTCAGCAGCCCGAGGACCCGCGAGAGGAGCGTCAGCAGAGAGATCCAGATCGTGCGCCGCGCCACGCCTCGCTGGCGGTCGACGACGCGGTCCCCCGCCGCGCCCCCGCTCGGCTGTCCCCCGGCCGGTGCCGTCCCGGTCGTCACCGCGGCCCCCGGTCTCCGCTCAGGAGCCGAGCAGCTCCTTGACGAGCCCTTGGGCGGTCTTGCCGTCGATCAGGCCCTGGTGCTTCGACATCAGAGCCTTCATCACGGCGCCCATGTCCTTCATGGAGCTGGCGCCGGCCTCTGCGATGGCGGCCTGCACCGCCGCGCGCGCCTCGTCCGGCGAGAGCTGCTTCGGCAGGTAGCCCTCGATCACGGCCACCTCGGCCTCCTCCTTCTGCGCCAGCTCGGGGCGGTCCGCGTCGCGGTACTGCTGGGCGGAGTCCTTGCGGGTCTTCACACAGCGGGACAGGACGCTCATCTCGTCCGCCTCCTCGAGGTCGTGGCCGAGCTCGATACGGCGGTTCTTCATCTCGGAGGCCACCATCCGCAGGGTGTCACGGGTCATCTCATCCTTCGAGATCATGGCCCGCTTGATGTCCTCTTGGATCCTGTCGAGTAGGGACATGGGTCGCGCTCCTCCTATTCGTCCCCTTCGGGGGCACCAGGGGTCTCGGGCTCCGGCTCGCTGGGAGCATCGCCGGCCTGCCCCTCGGGGCTGGCGGCCTCTGGCGTCGTGGCACCCTCCCCGCCTCCGGCGGCGTCCATGGCGTACTTCTCGATGTCATCCTCGGAGACGACCTCGATGGCCACGAGCTCGTCGTCGGCCTTGAGGTTCACAAGGCGCACGCCCTGGGTGTTGCGGCCCATGGTGCTGATGGCCCCCACTTCGGTGCGGACGATCATCCCCGACCTGGTGATGTACATCACGTCGTCTCCCTCCTTGCAGAGGGACGCACCAACGACGTTGCCGTTGCGGTCGCTGCAGCGGATGTTGATCACGCCCTGGCCTCCGCGGCCCTTGATCGGGTAGTCCGAGAGGGGCGTGCGCTTGCCGTAGCCCTTGGCCGTCGCGGTCAGGACCGTCGCGTCGCTCGAGGCCACGACCATGCCGACCACGGTGTCCTCGGCCTTGAGGCGGATGCCGCGCACGCCGCGGGCCGTGCGGCCCATGGCTCGCGCCGCGGCCTCATCGAAGCGGATCGCCCGTCCGGCGGCGGTGCACAGGAGCACGGTGTCGCCGGGCTGTGCGAGCCCGACGCCGACGACCGAGTCGCCATCCTCGAGCTTGATGGCCCAGATGCCGCCCTTCTTGGGCCGCGAGAAGGCCTCGAGGGCTGTCTTCTTGACGACGCCCTTGCTGGTGGCGAAGAACACGCTGCTCTCGTCGTCGAAGTCGACCACGCGCTGCACGTTCGTGATCTCCTCGCCCTCCTGCAAAGTGATCAGGTTCGAGATCGAGCGACCCTTCGACGTGCGGCCGGCCTCGGGCAGGTTGTAGACCTTGAGCCAGTAGACCTTGCCGAGGTTCGAGAAGCACAGGAGCGTGTCGTGCGTGCCCGCCACGAAGAGGGACTTGAGCACGTCCCCTTCCTTCGAGTCCGAGCCCCTCACGCCGCGGCCTCCCCGGCCCTGCGCACGGTAGGTGTCGCTCGCAGTGCGCTTGACGTAGCCGTCCCGGGAGAAGGTCACCACCATCAGGTCCTCGGTGATCAGCTCCTCGATGTCGAAGCCGCCGTCGATCTCCTCGTCGGAGATCTCGGTGCGCCGGTCGTCGCCGTGCTTGGCCTCGACCTCGTCCAGGTCGACGCGGATGATCTCCACCACGCGCTCGTCGCGAGCGAGGATGTCGCGCAGGTCGGCGATCTCGGCCACGAGCTCTTCGTACTCCGCCTCCAACTTCTCGCGCTCCAGCCCGGTCAGGCTGCCGAGGCGCATGTCGACGATGGCCTGGGACTGGCGGTCGGAGAGGCTGAAGCGGTCGGAGAGCTTGCCCTTGGCCTCGTCGCGGTTGGCGCTGGCGCGGATGATCGAGATGACCTCGTCGATGTTGTCGACCGCGATGCGCAGGCCCTCGACGATGTGCTGGCGCTCCTCTGCCTTCGTGAGCAGGAACTGCGTCCGGCGCCGGATGACCACCCGCCGGTGGTCGATGTAGGCGTCGAGCAGCCCGCGCAGGGTGAAGGTCCGCGGCTGGTCCTTGTCGATCGCCAGGTTGATGATCGAGTAGGTCGTCTGGAGCGACGTGAACTTGAAGAGCTGGTTGGCGATGACCTGGGAGTCCTCGCCGCGCTTCAGCTCGACGACGAGCCGCATGCCCTGGCGGTCGGACTCGTCTCGCACGTCCGCGATGCCCGTGATCCGGCCGTCGCGCACGACCTCGACGATCTTGTCGATGATCGTGGTCTTCTTGACCTGGTAGGGGATCTCCGTGATGACGATCTGCTCTTTGGTGCCCTTCTCCTCCACGTGGTGGCGCCCGCGCAAGCGCACGTGACCGCGGCCCGTCTTGTAGGCCTGGGCGATGCCGCTGCGGCCCATCACGATGCCGCCGGTGGGGAAGTCGGGGCCCTTCACGATCGAGCAGAGCTCCGCCAGGGTGACGCTCGGGTCGGTCAGGACCGCGCGGATGCCCTGGCAGACCTCTCGCAGGTTGTGAGGCGGCAGGGAGCAGGCCATGCCAACCGCGATGCCGTCCGAACCGTTGCAGAGCAGGTTCGGGAAGCGGCTGGGCAGCACGGTGGGCTGCTTGCGCGTCTCGTCGTAGTTCCACTCGTACTCAACCGTGTCCTTGTCCAGGTCGGTGAGCAGCTCGACGGCGGTGCCCGCCATGCGGGCCTCCGTGTATCGCATCGCCGCGGGCGGGTCCCCGTCGATCGAGCCGAAGTTGCCCTGGCCGTCGACGAGCGGATAGCGCAGGGAGAAGTCCTGCGCCATGCGCACCATCGTCGGATAGACGACGGCCTCGCCGTGCGGGTGGTAGTTACCCGAGGTGTCGCCCGCGACCTTGGCGCACTTGCGGTACTTCGCCCGCGGCCCCAGGTTCAGGTCGTTCATCGCGACCAGAATCCTTCGCTGAGATGGCTTCAAGCCGTCGCGCACGTCCGGCAAGGCGCGCGCCTTGATCACACTCAGGGCGTAGGTGAGGTACGACTCCTTCATCTCCGACACGATCGAGCGCGTCGAGACGTTGGAGGGATCCGGCACGGTGGTGTTCTCGTCCTGGTCAGTCATCCTGATCGGTCGAATTCAGGTTCGTCGCAAGGCGACTCGCGGTCAGTGCTCCGCCTCCCGGCCTGGTGAGGCACAGGGAGGCGCGGGTTCCAAGGTGAGCGCACGCAGGGAGAAGTCCGCCAGGGACTCCAGGCCACGCTCGGTGATCCACGAGCCGACGAGCTCGCAGTGAACGGCCTCGAAGGGCTGGCTCTCCAACGCCACCTCCTCGGGCGGGTGGCTCCAGAGGCTCCAACTCTCCTGCTCTCCCCAGGTGGGAAGCTCCAGCTCGCCGCCGGGCATCCAGGCGTCCCGGCCACAGAGGGCCTGCACCGGCACCTCAGCGCGAGCGGCCTCGCCGAGCAGGGTGGAGGTGCCCACCACGCCGACGAACCGGTCGGGGGCCAGGGCCTCCAGGCCGAGCCACAGGCGGTCGCAGTCCGCCACACGGGACAGGACCACCGCGTCCCAGAGGACGCGCACGGCGACCCCGCGCCCGCTGAGCTCCCGGGCGGTGCGCTTGCCGCTCTGGTCCGGCGCGCCCGCGCCGACGATGACCTGGGGCGCCAGTCCCGCCTGCTGGGCGGCGACAACGGCGGCGATGACCTCCTCGGAATAGCCGTGCACGAGCAGGGCCTCCCCTCGCTCGAGCTGTTCGACGGCACGCGCCGCGATCACGCCGGGGTCCGGGAGACGGCGGCCGGTCGTGCCGGGTCGGCCGTCCCACTCACCGCCGTCTCGCTCTTCGCTCCAGGCCGTGAGCTCGGCCAGCAGGGCGTCGCGCGGCCCCTGTGCCCCGTCGCTGGCCTCGAGGAAGGCGCGGCGCAGGCTGTCCAAGAAGAGGGCGCAGGGTCCACGCCAGGCCTGGCCCTCGGCCCAGGGACGCAGGCCGCCCTCGAGCTCGAGGCCCACCGAAGTGGAGGCCGCCGGGGTCTCACCCCAGCCCCGGGGGCGCTCCGCGATCCAGGCGCGCAGCTCCCGGGCCGCCTCACGGGCGAGAGCCCGGGCGCTGGAGGCGCGGTCCTCGGCGCAGGCGCGGAGCCGGTCCGCCAGGCTCCTGACGCCCGAGGAGGGCTCCTCGCGGGCCGGCGGCGTCCAGGTCCAAGTGGTGGGTTCCGGCATCGATCGTGGACCAGGGGGCAACGAGGGCGGTCTGAGGGGGGCCTGGGGCAGCCCCATCGCCTCCCGCCTCAGGGCGGCCCAGGATTATCGCCGGGCCGCGGGCCAGCCACAACGGCGGGCCTACATTTATATATGGCGTCTGCTGACGCGGAGACCGCCCCCGGCGCCCACCCTAGACCCCATCGGGGTCCCGTCCGAGGGCAGCCCTGAGGGGGCCCCGCCAGGGGCCCAGGGACGGGTCCTCGAGGTCCGCTGGCGCCCCCTCTGAGCCGTGCTCGGCCAGGGTCTCCGCCGCCCGCCCGGCGGCGGCGTCCCCGGCCAGCCCGCCCAGCTGCAGCCACCCCTGGGCCCGGTCCAGAGATCCCTCGTCGAGGCTGGTCCGGGCCAGCTCGGCGCAGCGGGCAGCGGCCGCCTGCGCGGTCTCGAAGTCGGCCAGGCCCCCGGCCTCGGCCAGCTTGACCAGGGCCGCCAGGGCCTCCCCTTTCTCGTTTCCGACCCAGGCCCGGCTGCGTTCGGCCGCCCCGGCGTAGTGGCCCAGGCGCAGGTCGACCACCGTGCGCTGAAGGGGGTAGTCCCCCACCAGCAGGGCGCTCCGCCAGATGCCCGTGGCCAGTAGCAACAGAGCTCCCACCAGGCCCACCGCCCGCAGGCGTCCGCGCAGCCGCCGCCCCTGCAGTGGATCGGCCCCGACCCGGCTCAGGAAGGCGATGCGCTCGGCAGTGCTGAAGTGCCGCCAGCCCCTGCGGCTGTGGGCCGCGGGCGAGACCGCCTGCAGGGCGCTGGTGATGCCGACGCCGTCGCGCAGCAGCTCCAGGCTGTAGATGTCCGCCTCCAGCTCGGCGCGGCGCGAGATCCAGCCAAACGTCAGGATCCACACCACCACGGCCGCTCCGAGCACGAGCAGCTCTCCCTCTTCACCACCGAGGTCGAGCAGGACGAGCCCGGCATCCACGGCACCGAAGAAGGCCAGGGCCCAGACGACGAAGAGAAGTACGTGCCGCCGCTTGGCGTGACCGATCTCGTGAGCGAAGACCGCCGCCAGCTGGCGTGGCCCCATCTGCCCCAGGAGCGCGTCCGTGAAGAACACCCGCCGGCCGGGTGGCCAGAGCCCCACGATCGCCGCGTTGGCCACCAGGTCGCCGGTCTTCCAGACGAGCAGCTCCCGGCAACGGAAGCGCGCCAGCTCCGCCACGCGCTCGAGGAGGTCGCGCTCGGGACCGGGCGGCAGGACCTCCGTGTCCCAGGTGCGGCGAAGGAAGCCAGGCAGGAGCAGGACGAAGGCGAAGGCCAGCACGAGAGTGAACAGCACCCCCCAGAGACTGACCTCCTCCACGTGGATACGTAGCTCGCGCCACTGTCCGAGCAGGGAGACGATCGCCAGGTAGCCCACGATCGGCCCCAGCCCCGAGGCGAACATCCGCACCTGGAAGGACCGCAGCTCTCGCCGTTCGGCGGTGCGAGTGCGGGCACTCCGCGCTTCGGCGTCGATGGACAGGAGCGTGAAGACGACGAAGGGTGCCAGGGCAGCGAGTAGCGGAAGCTCCGGCCAGGAGAGCAGGGACAGGTCCCTGCCGAACCAGGCCTCGAGGGAGGTCCCCCAGCCGAAGACCCCGAGGGCCAGGTACTGCATGAGCACCGGCGCCTGGCGTCCCAGCCGCCCCCACAGGGCGGCCCACCGGAAGGAGCCGGACAGGGCGCAGCGCCGCTCGAGGACGCTGATCAGGTAGGGCACGGGCACGAGGGCCGTGACGGCCCACGGCGCGCGCGCGAGGGGCAGGCCTTCGAACTCGCCGAGCACGAGACTGCCGAGGGCCAGGAGAATCGGAAGCAGGTAGCCCACGACCCTCAGGAAGCCCGAGTTCCGCCTCCAACAGGCGTATCGAGGCCGATCTCGACCGAGCCGTGGTGGCGCGCCTCACCGCTCAGGTGCAAGGCCCCGTCCTCTTCCTGCCGTACGCGGAGGATGCCGCCGCGCATGACGATCTCCGTCGTCCCGGCCGGCAGCGCCAGGGAGGCGACCGCTGCGCAGGCCCCGGTGCCGCAGGCTTCGGTCTCTCCCACGCCGCGCTCGAAGACGCGCAGGCGCCACGCCTCGTCCCGGCGTGCGAGGAGGCCCACGTTGACGCCCTCGGGAAAGTCAGGGTGGGACTGCATCCTGCGCCCGAGCTCGGCCAGGCCATCCAGGCGCTCGTCATCCACGCGCAAGACGCAGTGAGGGTTGCCGACATGGACGCGGTGCGCTGCGACGAGGCCGGGCACGACGGGAAGCGAGGCGGAGGTGTCCTGCACTCGCGCCTCGCCCATCTCCACGTACATCTCCGCGGCGTCTCCCCGCGCCTCGAGGAGCTCGAAGCGCCGCACTCCGGCGTCCGTGTCCACCCGGGCCCCACCCCCGTGCCCCGTGCGCACGAGGTGCCACGCGACGCAACGCAGGCCGTTGCCGCAGGCCTCGGGCCTGCTCCCGTCAGCGTTGTAGATCTCCATCCGCGGGTCGCTGCCGCGCGCCTCGCGCACGACCAGCAGCCCGTCGGGTCGCGCCTCACCGAACAGCTCGCGCGCGCACAGCTCCCGAGCGAGCTCGGCCCACGTGGGCTCGTCCCCCGACGCCTGCGCGAGGGCGAAGCGGTTCCCGGCACCGGCGTAGAGCTCGAGCTTCACCGCGAGTCCCCCTCGGCGAGGCGCGCGCGGACCTTCTCCGTGTTCTTGAAGTGCAGCTTGGCCGCGCGCCGCAGCCCCTCCTCTCCGTGTCGCCTCACCAGCTCGACCCCCGCGACGTCCACCGGCTCTCCGGCACCCTTGGGCAGCTCGAGCTCGAGCTCCTGCCCCAGCTCCCGCAGGCCCAACAGGAACTCGGCTCGGGCCAGGATGCTGGCGGCGGCCACCGCCACCTCCGCCTCGGCCCGCGGGCGCTGCTCGATGCGCAGGTCGAGGTCGGTCAGGCGCGGTCCGATCTCGTCCTTCTTCGAGAACTGGTCGATCACGACGCGGTCTCCGGCCTGGGCCACCTCGCGGATCGCCTCCGCATGGGCCCGGGAGAGGAGCCCGTGGAGGCCCTCACGCTCCCACTGACGTGCGTACTCCTCGGGCCCGATGACCCGCAGGGCGTGGGGCATCTCGGCCCGCAGCCAGGCCCCCAGGCGCAGGGCGCGTGGGTCGGAGAGTCGCTTGCTATCGGCCACCCCGGCCGCGACGAGCTCGGCAGCGCGGGTCACCTCGACCCGCATCGCGCAGACCACCAGGGGCCCGAAGTAGTCCCCCTTGCCCGCCTCGTCGCTGCCGACGGTGGTCACCGCCGGGGCCGTCGTGGTCGGGGGCGGGACCGGAGGCGGGCTGGCTGCCCGGTGCTCCCCCCCGACGAAGCGCGCCACGAAGAGCGCCGGGTCCTCCCCCTGGACCACCAGCTTTCCGGAGGTGTAGAGGGTCGCGACGACCCCCTCGCCCTTGACGCTGAAGGCGGCGTGGGGCACCTGGCGGTACTCGAAGACGCCCTGGGACAGGCGCTCGCGCAGGCCCGCTTGGTCCTGGCGCGGAATCCGGACAACGAGGGTCTCCTGGGCCACGCCGGGATTCTGGCATGGCCCCGGCCCGGCGGCGCACCGGATCACGGCATTCGAGTGGCTGGTCGGCCCGAATCGAGAGGCTCTCCTCCAAACAGTCTTTCCTCCCCCCTGGCCCCGACCAATACAATCCCCGCGCTCGGCTGCGGTCATGGGGATCGCGGGCCGGGCGAACCGAACAAGGCCAGCCCGGAAGGTGGAGGCGCACTCCGTGGGACAGATCTACGACTCGATCCTCGAGGCCATCGGCCAGACGCCGATGGTCCGCATCCAGCGCATCGGACGCTCGACCGGCTGCGAGATCCTTGCGAAATGCGAATTCCTGAACCCCGGGGGGTCGGTCAAGGACCGCATCGGGCGGCGCATGGTCGAGGAGGCGCAGGCCTCGGGCCGCATCAAGCCCGGCGACACCCTGATCGAGCCCACCAGCGGCAACACGGGCATCGGCATGGCCATGGCAGCCGCCGTCCACGGGTACCGGATGATCATCACGATGCCCGAGAAGATGAGCCACGAGAAGCAGGTGACCCTCGAGGCCCTGGGCGCCGAGATCATCCGCACCCCCACCGAGGCCGCCTACGACGCGCCGGAGAGCCACATCTCCGTGGCCAACCAGCTGCGGGAGATCCTCCCCAACTCCCACATCCTCGACCAGTACTCGAACCCCGACAACCCGGCGGCCCACTACGAGGGCACCGGGCGCGAGATCCTCGAGCAGACCGATGGCCGCATCGACTATTGCGTGATGACCGCGGGCACCGGAGGCACGGTCTCGGGGGTCGCGAAGGTGCTCAAGGAGGAGCTTCCGGACATCAAGGTCGTCGGCGTGGACCCGGTGGGCTCGATCCTGGCGGGACCGGGAGAGATCTCCTCCTACACCGTGGAGGGCATCGGCTACGACTTCATCCCGGACGTCCTCGACCGGGAGCTGGTGGACGAGTGGCTCAAGTCCCGCGACCGCGAGTCCTTCCTGATGGCGCGCCGCCTGATCCGACAGGAGGGCCTCCTGTGCGGCGGCAGCTCGGGCTCGGCCATGTGGGGTGCGGTCGAGATCGGACGCAAGTACGGCCCTGACAAACGCATCGTCACGCTGCTGCCGGACTCGATCCGGAACTACATGACGAAGTTCCTCGACGACCAGTGGATGAAGCAGCACGGCTTCACCGAGGCCACCTGGGAGTCGGGCACGGTCGCCGACCTGCTGCGCAAGATGCCGCCGCGGGAATTGGTGACCGCCGCGAGCTCGGACACGGTGTCGGACTCGGTGATGCGCATGAAGGAGTTCGGCGTGAGCCAGATGCCCGTCATCGACGAGGGGCGCCTGGTGGGCATCGTGACGGAGTCCGACCTCCTGGCGCGCATCGTGGAGGGCAACGCCTCCCTGGCCTCCGCCGTGGCGGAGGTCATGTTCCGCAAGGTGCACACCCTGAACGTGAACGACGACGCCGGCGGCCTGCTCGAGATGTTCGCCGCCGGAGAGGTCGGGATCGTGGTCGACGACCAGGAATGCGTGCGCGGGGTCATCACCAAGATGGACCTGGTCGAGTCCCTGACTCAATCCGCGAGCCGTAAGTCCTAGCCCGGATGATTCATGAAGACGTGCACCAGACACAGCAACTCGGTTCCTGGTGGTGCTTTGCGGGTTCTGCCGACGCAGGCGACCCTGAAGGGTCGTCGAGGAAGCCAGGTTCCGAAAAGCGCCGCCAGGGGCCGAGAGGCCGTCGAAGACGGTCGGTTGCGAAGTCTGGTGTGCGTGTTCTTGAATCATCCGGGCTAGCCCTGAACCTGGAAGCTCGATGACCGCGATTCTGGTCGCCGCAGCGAGCTTGTTCGCCCTGTTCCTGGGGTACCGCCTGTACTCCAAGCACCTGGCGGAGCGGATCTTCCGGTTGCAGCCGGACGAGCCCGTACCCTCCGTCGAGCAGGAGGACGGGGTCGACTTCGTGCCCACCAGGGCGGAGGTCCTCTGGGGCCACCACTTCTCTTCCATCGCCGGCGCCGCGCCTATTCTCGGACCGGCCATGGCGATCGTGTGGGGCTGGGTGCCCGCCATGATCTGGGTCGTGTTCGGCGTGATCTTCATGGGCGCTTCTCACGACTTCGGGGCCCTCGTGCTGTCGATCCGCCACGGCGGCCAGACCATGGGGAACCTCGCGGACCGCTACATCAGTCCGCGCTCGCGCGTCCTGTTCCTGCTGATCATCTTCTTCCTGATCTGGCTCGTGGGCGCGGTCTTCGCCTTCGCCATCGCGGGCCTCTTCTCGAAGTTCCCCGCCAGCATCCTGCCGGTGAACCTGGAGATCCTGGTCGCGATGTTGATCGGGTGGTGGGGCTACAAGCTGCGCAAGTCGCTACTCCTGCCCTCGGTCGTGGCCCTGATCGGACTCTACGCGACGATCTTCGGCACGGCGACAGGGACCCTGTGGGTGCCGGAGGAGGGCTCGATCTTCCGTTCGATGGACTTCTGGCTCGTGGGCCTGATGATCTACGCCTTCGTCGCGAGCAGCCTGCCGGTCTGGTTCCTGCTGCAGCCGCGGGATCTGATCAACAGCCACCAGTTGATCGTCGGGTTGGTGGCCCTGTACCTCGGCTTCTTCCTCGCCACCCCCACCTTCGCCGCGCCGGCGGTGGGCGAGTTGAGCGCCTTGCCGGCGATCTTCCCGCTGCTCTTCGTGACCATCGCCTGTGGCGCCGTCTCGGGCTTCCACGGGCTCGTCTCGTCGGGGACGACGAGCAAGCAGCTCGCCCGCGCGACCGACGCGCGGCCCATCGGCTACGGAGCGATGTTGATGGAGGCCAGCCTCGCGATCCTGGCCACCATGGCCGTGGCCTGCGGCCTGTGGAACGGGGTCGACCACGGGCACGCCTGGGACTACCTGCAGGCGAGCGTGACGGCCGCCGGCAGCGAGGGTCACCTGCCCCTCCCCCAGGTGGGCGAGGCCCTGATGGCCTTCGTGAACGGGGCCGCGAGCTTCCTCGGCTCCCTGGGTATCCCCCTCGAGGTGGGCATGACCGTGGTGGCGGTGCTCGTGATCTCCTTCGCCGCCACGAGCCTCGACACGGCCCTGCGCATCCAGCGCCTGGTGCTCGCCGAGCTCGGCGGCACCTACGGGATCCGGCCCCTGCAAAACCGCTGGCTGGGCGGAGCCATCGCCGCCGGCTCGGTGCTGGTCTTGATCTACGCCGACTACGACCAGGGGGCCAAGAGCCTCTGGCCTGTCTTCGGGGCCACCAACCAGGTCCTGGCGGCCTTCACGCTGCTGATCACGGCCCTCTACCTGCGAGGGCTGCGCCGCAAATCGGTGTTCTACGCCGTGCCCGCCGTGATCGTGATGGCGATCACTATCTGCGCCATGGGCGTCCAGGTCCTGCGGGACTTTGCAGCGGAGAAGTGGTTGGTCACCGCCGTTGGGGCCGCAATCGCCGTGCTGACGGTCTGGGTTGCCCTGGAGGGAGGCCTGGCCTGGCGCCGGAAGCCCGCGGACGGGACCGCGGATGACCCCGCATGAGCCTCCCGAGCCCTAAGCCCTGCCTGGCCCTCCAGGGAAGACCCCTCCCCGTCGATGAAGGAGGAATCGGTCCTGGGTGCTGCTTGGGCGGGGTCCCCCGCTAGGATTCTGCGGGGGCCACTCGCCCCACACCACCACCACACCGGCAACGACTCCCCATGTTCGCGACCCCCCGCAAGAGCGCCCTGCGCACCCTGGCCGCCGCCGGCCTGGGCGTGGTCCTCGCGGTCGAGGCCGGCGCCCAGGTGGACGGAGCCCTGCACACGGGCCACTCGATCCCGGGTTTCCACGGCTTCGAGTCCTGCGTGAGGCCGCCCCTCGGCGTCAGCTACGACAACGTCACGATCTTCTACACCGCCTCCCACGAGACGGACCGCGACGGAAACGACGCGGGGACCTCTGGGAGCGTCAAGCAGCTCTCGAACCACACGACCGTCACCTGGCTCTCCCCCTGGCGGATCTTCGGGGCCAACTACACGGCCCGGGCAAGGGTCTCCCTGGCGAACAGCGCCCCCCACCCGCGCTCCCTGTCCGCTGGCAACGACGGCTTCGACATCGGCGACACCTACCTCGAGCCGCTGGGGCTCTACTGGCCCGGCGAGAAGGGCTACCTGAGCCTGCGTTACGGGCTGTGGCTCGACACGGGTGACTTCGACTCCGAGGACCTGGACAGCGTCGGCAAGGGCTTCCGGACCCACCAGCTCTCCCTGGGTTTCACCTACTACCCCGGCGAGGATCGTCTCTGGAACCTCTCGCTCCTCGGCCGCTACGGCTACCACGAGCAGGTCGACGGTCTCGACCTGACACCCGGGGACGATGTCGTGGTCGACTGGTCCGCGGGTCGTCGGCTCGGCCAGCGCTGGAACGCCGGCCTGGTCGGCTACGGCGTGTTCCAGACCTCCCGGGACAAGGGCGCGGACGCTGCGCCCCGGGGCTTCTACGGGAACGCGGGGATCGGCGTCGGTGCGCGCTACGACCTGCCCTCGATCGACGGGAGCGCGGAGCTGCGCGTCTACCAGGAGTTCAACTCCTTCAACCACACCGAAGGGCAGACCGCGGCCTTCGGGCTGAAGTTCCAGATCTGAGGACCCGGCGGCCGGGGCTCAGAAGAGCCGCTGCTGGCCCCGGACGCGGGCGATGCGCCCGAGCTGCGGGTAACGCTCCATGAGCTGGGGCGGGGCGCTGACCTTGCCGGGGTGCAGGGTCGCCTGCAGCTCGAGGCCGTTGACGATCGCCTGCCCCTCGAAGTGGTTGTTCGTGACCACGAAGACCTCGTCGTGCTCGCTGGCGAGGCGCCGCATGCGCGCCACGAGCCCCTCCATCTCGCTCGGACCGTACAGGTAGTCGTAGCGGTCATCGCGCCCCGCGTCGCGGGAGAACCAGGTGGCGGAATTGCGGCCGTGCAGGCGCATGTAGCCGAGGGGGCCGGTGGCCTCGAAGGCCTCGGGCGGGTGGTCCTTCGCCGCCGGCAGGTCGATCGTGAGCAGGGAGACCCCACGCTCCCGCATCCAGTCGGTCCAGCGGGGCTGGAACCACTCCCGGTGCCGGAGCTCCACCGCCAACGGCAGCTCCCCAAAGGCCTCGAAGAGCCGCTCGAGGCGCGCGGCCTCCCGTGGGCCGGCACGGAAGGAGATCGGGAACTGCAGCAGCAGGGCCGCGAACTTCCCGCAGCGCACGAGGGGCTCGATTCCGGCCAGGAAGGAGGCGCGGGCCTCGTCGAAGGCCTCCGGCCCAAGGTCGGGGCCGTGGGTGAATCCGCCATGCAGCTTGGCCGTGAAGCGAAAGTCCCGGTTTGGCGCAACGTGCTCGGCCCACCTGGCGGCGTGGTCGGGGCGGGGCAGGGCGTAGAAGCTGCTGTTGACCTCGACGCAGTCGAAGAGCTCCGCCAGGAACGGCAGGGGGTGGAAGCCGCGCGGCTTCGGCTTGGGATAGACGACCCCCTCCCAGTCCGCGTACGACCAGCCCGCCGGGCCGACGCGGATCACCAATCGACCTCGAGGCCCAGGCTCGCCGCCGCTCCCCGTTCGGCCTTCAACATGCGCTCGCGGATGAGCTCCGTGGCGCGCTCTTGCTCCGCCTCGTCGGCGTCGCGGCCCACGAAGACCGGCTCCCCGTAGAAGAAGGCGACCCGGGCCCAGGGCTTGGGCACGGTCAACCGGTCCCAGCTGTTGGCGCGCCAGGCGCGATCGGCGGCGAAGCCGCAGGGCACGACCCCGTAGCCGGTGGCGCGGGACATCCAGGCCAGGCCCGGGTTCATGGAGTGGGTCGGCCCACGGGGCCCATCGGGGGTGATGATGAGCACGTCTCCATTGCGGAGAGCAGTCAGCATCTCCCGCAGGGCCCGGGCCCCGCCCCGGCTGGTGGAGCCGCGGATCACCTGGTAGTCGAAGCTCTGGAGCAAGTGCTCGGAGATGTCGCCGTCACCACTCGCGGAGACCAGCACCTGGAAACCACGCCCGCCGTAGTGAGGCAGACCGATCAGCATCCGCCCGTGCCAGAGGGCCATGAAGTGGCCGCCCCCCTCTCCCTTGGCGGCCTCGAGGTTGTGCTCGTGGTGGATGGACTTACGCCAGGTCCAGGAATTGACCCGGAAGAGGGCCGTCCCCACCAGGCGCATGAACCACTTCCCCACGGACCTCCGCGCATTGCGAAGGGCCTTCACCCGGCGCAGGCGCGCACCGAGGGGCTGGGCGTTCTGTGGGGACATCGGCCGCGCCCCCCGGACTCAGTCCGCGCTCGAGTCGAGGACGACGTCGTCCCCCTCGCCAGCCTCGTCGGTCCCGTTCGCCCCCGACGACCACAGGCGATAGCCGGCCCCTCGCTCGTCGGTGGAGTAGTGGAAGCCCTGCCCCCAGCCGTCCGTGGGCAGGCGCCCTCCCTCGAGGAAGCCATTGGGGAAGTTCTGCGTCGGTTCGAGCAAGTCCTCGAGGCCCTGAGGGAAGCGACCCACGTCGCTCTTGTAGACGACCAGGACTACCTTGAGCTCCTTCATGGACCGCTCGGTCGAGGCCGCGAAGTCCCCCTGGTGGGGCTCTGTCTCCTCGGCCACGACCAGGCGCTCGTCCTCCCTCTGGACGGTCGTCGCGGAGCCGAAGAGGGCCAGCGACACCCCCACCGTGAACAAGGCGGGCACCTCGGGGCCGAAGGAGGACTCGCTCAGCTCGTACACCCCACCCTCGACGCGCCGGTCCCAGCTGAGGGTCGGCAGGAAGTACGTCGAGAACAGTGCGCTGGAAGGCAGGTCTTCAATGGAGAAGGGCAGCTCTTCGCCGAGGCCTTGCTCGATCAGCGGCAGGAAGCCGAGGACGGAGTCGTAGACCCCCCCGAGGATCGCGCCCCAGTCCGTCCGCCCCAGGCCGAGGGCGTCCTCCGGCAGGTCGACGCCGTCGGTCGGGAAGCTGTAGGCCTCGGACTCCTCCTTGAGCAAGCGCTTCATCTCACGCTTGGTGTACATGCTCGAGAGGGAGAGGATGGCCCGGTCCTCGAGCACCCCGGCCGCAACGGAGAAGGACAGGAACGGCACGAAGGCGGCCACCCCCTGGGCTTTCATCCCCGAGGTCGCCTCTTCGAGGTCCTGGCCCGGCGCGAAGGACATGAAGGGCTGCTTGCGGTAGGGCTTCGAGCGGAACTCGATGGCTCCACTACCGAGGTCGACGAGGTAGTTCCCGAGCCCTTCCATTCCGCGAGCGAAGGCCTCCTGGTCCTCCAGCTCCAAGGCCACGTACATCTTCGGCACTCCGATGCCCGTGAAGGGCATCGTGTAGAAGACCATTCGCCCGCCCAGGGGCTGGATCAGGTCTCGGTCGGGACGGAACCCGTACTCCTCCTCGAGGGTGACCATGACGTCCCCTGGTTCGGAGCCGGTCAGCTCCGCGAGGGACCTCAGGACGAACTCGTGGATGCCCTCCTTGTCCAGGTGGGTCGCCCAGACCCCCACCGCCTCGGCGGGCACCATGGCGAGGGACTCAGGGCCGACGGGGCCGCCGCCCCGGAAGCGTTTGGCGTCGGGACCGTTGAGCTCACGGCTGAAGGTCTCGGTGATGAAGCGGCCCTCGATCAAGCGCACGCGACCACGCTCCTGGATCACCCCATCGGGATAGAGGACCTCGAGGAGCAGAGCTGCGGCCGGCTTCAGGTCGCTGGCGAACTCAGGCACCAGGTCGAGCATGTTCGGTAGCTCGAGCAGGCCGTGGACGTTCGAGTAGCTCTCCAGGACCGTCACGCCTCCCTGGGCGCTCATGTGCTCACTGCAAGTTCGGTAGCCCTCGGTCGATGCCAGGCTCTCGCGCACGGGAAAGAGCTGTGAGGGGTCCGCGGTCAATCCCGAACCGAGAACGAGACGACTCTCGTGGCTCGCAACCCAGACACTGAAGACGACCTCGTCGACGGTGCCACGGTAGATGCTCCAGCCCATTTCCTGGCCGCCGAACTCGGCACTGGCGCTGGACCTGGTGAGACCGTCAAAGACGGCCCCCTCGCCCTCGAGTTGCGAGCGGATGAGCTCCGTCGCCCCATTCGCCGACTCGGCATTGGCGAAGTCGAGTACGGCCAGAGCCCGCAGCTTGCCGGCCCGGGAGCCGAGCTTCTCCGACCAGGCGCCCTCGGACTCGAGGATCTCCGCCGAGAGGCCCTCGAGCTCGATGCCCGAGAGGGAGAGCGAGATGCGCTCGACCTCGGGGAGGAGCTCCAGGGCCATCAGGCCCACCTCGGGGAGGTCCTCGCGGGTCTCCTCGAGCACCATGTCGACCATGGTTGCGAAGGAGATCTCCTCGGGATCCCGCTCTGTCAGGGCGCCGAGGAACTCGCGCACGCTCGGGTCCCGGAAGAGCTGCGCGACGGGCGCCCTCTCGTAGGCCGCGATGGCCGCCGGGATGTCCGGGACCTCGAGATAGACGTTGGTGTTCGCGGGGTGCAGGCCCGCATGGCCGTCACCAGAAGGAAGGCAGCAGAGGGCCGAGAGCAGGAGGCTCGAGAGCATGGGTCTGAGAAGTTGAGGTCGGCTGTTAGAGGCCGGCGAACTCGAGGAGGGCCTTCTCGTTCTCGATGATGGCCGTCTCCAGCTCCGTCATGGCTTTCTCGATTTCCTTGGCGTCCCCCTTACGGACGGCGTGCTTGACGGCTCCGTACTTGGCGGACACGGGGGCGCACTTGGCGTCGAGGACGAAGGCCATGACGAGGCCAAGCTCGTTCAGGAGCTTGATGGAGTCCTCGATCGTCTGGAAGGAGAGCTCCGCCTTGAAGATCTGCTTCGTCGGCCGCAGACCCCCCTTGGACAGGAGGTTCTGGATGGACCACTCGCGGGCCCAGTGGTGGTTGCCGCCTTGGGCAACGAACTGATCGATGAAGTAGCGATCGGCATAGGAGGCGATGCCGAAGCGATACCACTCCGGGAGCTTCTTCTCGCCCCAGAAGTCCTCCCCGTTCCACCCCTCGAGGCGCGACTTCTGTGCTTTGGCGAGGGCCTTGGGACTCGGGTCGACGGCTTCGATCAGAGAGAGCGCCGCCGCGTGGCGGACGGAGTGCACGCCGAAGGCGCTGCCCGCGTCCGTGGAGGCGTCCCAGTAGCCGACGCCCGCGCCCATGAAGGTGATGTCCCCTTCCTGCCCCTCGAACCAGGTGTCGGCGAAGTACGACCAGTGAAGCGACGAGAGGCCGCGCACATCAGTCGGGATGCGCTCGCCGTCCACGCCCGCGGCGAACTCGCGGTACTGATCCTCACTACGGAGCACGACCACGTTCACCTTGCCCGCCGGTGCACCGCCCAGTGCGCGGTTGAGGTCCCGATAGGCGCGCTCCATGTGGTCGATCGCCTTGAGCGCAGTCTCGCGATCACAGGTCGTGTACACGACGTAGTACTCGGAGGGGATGACCCACCAGCGGCCGAGCTCGGAGTGGTACTCGTTCGCTTCCTCGAGGGACTTCCACTCCTCACCGCACTTCCACAGACCCTTCTCCATGTTCGGGATCTCGTCGGGGCTGACCCAGGTGGTGTCCTGCTTGACCCAGCCGCCCTTGAGCTTCTCGAGCTCTTCCTTGTCGACCCAATTGCCTTTCTCGTCCTGGGTCAGACCCTTCTCGAGATAGGGCACGTGGTCGGCCGGTACCCACTCGTCATTGAAGCGAACGAGGCCCTGCTCCTCCGCGATGCGCTCTTCCTCTTCCTTCTTGTACTTGTCGAGCTTCTTCTGGGTCGTGAACCACTTGCCGGCGTACTCGAGGTGCCCGAGGGCTTCGCGGGCCTTGCGGTGGCTCTTGTCCACGCGCACGATGGCGCGCAGGCAAGAGCGTCCCTGCTTGTCCATGCCGTTGGCATCGCACCAGAGGTACAGGTCCCAGAGCTTCTGAATGTCCTTGCCTGCATCCTTGCGGCGCTTCTCGTACTCCGCCTTCTTGTCCTGGACGGCGAACTGAGCGGTCGGGCCGGCATCTTGGTTGGTGACCTGATTGCAGGAGAGGTCACCCTGGGAGAAGAGCAGGAGAGCTGTGGAGAGGATCATCGGGGTTGGCCGTGCGGTGACGGAGGAGAGAGCCGCGGATGGCGGCCCCCTTGGGGTGAGGGCGGCCCGTGATGGTAGCCCGCGGGCGCCCCAGTCGGAGCGCAAGGAGCACCTTGGAGGTCCCGAGGCACCGTCGCTCGGAGCGGAATCCGGTGCACTTCCGGCTTCGGCCTTGCAGTTCGAGGGACGTCTCTATAATGCGCGACCTCGGAGAGATAGGCTCCCGTGCGCCGGGCGCGAAAGCCCCAGGAGGCCTGCGGGCCGTCCCCGGGATTGTTTCGCGGGTCAGCCCCTCTTCGGCCCTCGGATGACGGGACGGATCCGGGGGAGAGCACCGACGTCCGGACCCGTCTCATTCAGGTCGAAGCAGCCCCTCGTGTGGCCCTGCGAGCAACGGCCAGGCCGCGCGCCAGAAACAGAAGAAAGGCCCCGCTTGGGGCCCACATAAACACCATATAGGCCCATGGCAAAGCACAAGGCCCCCACCGAAGTCACCGTCGTCGCCCACCAGGAGCAGTCCGCCTTTGCCGCATTCGTCGAGCGGCACTGGATGAAGGGTGCTGTGATCGCGATCGTGATCACTTGCGCCATCCTGTACACCCAGTACCAGAACACCCAGGAGCAGGCGGCTGTGGACGAGAGCTGGAACCAGCTCATGACCGCCATTGAGGGCACAGACCTGGAGGGAGACGCCGACCGGCTGCAAGCCCTCGCTGAGGAGCTCTCAGGAACCCAGGCGGGTCCCTGGGCCCTCTACCTGAGAGCCCAGAGCCTCCGTGAAGCCGAGGATTTCGAGGGAGCCGTCGCCTCCCTGCTCGAGCTGAAGAGCCAGTACCCGGACCACCCCCTGGTGAAGGACACCTACGCCTACGGGGAATCCACGACCCCCCTCAGCGCTGTCGAGTACCTCAGCAAGGCCTTCGAGAGTGAGCGGGCCTGGCGTGCAGAGACCCCCCGGCTGTTCGCCAACCCGGAGCCCCCGGCCACCGCTCCGCGGGTCAAGCTCACCACTGACCTGGGCGACGTCGTTATCGCCCTGTACTCGGACCAGGCACCCCTGCACGCCGAGAACTTCCTAAAGCAAGTCGAGGCAGGCTTTTATGATGGCCTGATCTTCCACCGCACCCAGTCCGGGGAGCGCATAGACACGGGGGACCCGACAACCAAGGACCCCGACAGCCAGCCCCAGACCTGGGGCCGCCAGGGTTCCGAGACTGGCCTGGAGAGCGAGGATTCGGGCCTCAGCCACTTCGAGGGAGTCCTGGCCTCCCTGCCGCAACCTGGCGGGGAGGGGGCGTCAGACGGCGGGCTGATCACGATTACTGCTCGCAACAGCCTCATGCTGGACGGCCGCAATGTCGTCTTCGGCAAGGTGATCGAGGGCCTGGACGTGGTCAAGGACATCGCTAGCCAACCGACCGACCAGACCACCTTGGCTCCCCAAGACCCGACCAAGATCATCTCCGCGACGGTCGTTGCCGGGACCTGACTCCCTCGAGACCAGAACTGGGAGCGGGGGGGGGGGGGCGGGGGGCGGCCGCCCCCCCCCCCCCCCCGGCGGGCGCCCCCCCGGGTCCATACAGGATGCGATCCGTCGAACCCACAGGAACTGGGCGGAAGAAGC
>CAZQAT010000005.1:100860-110443 GCA_964591315.1 uncultured Planctomycetaceae bacterium | reverse complement strand
GCCAGGGCGGTCAGGGCCGCCGAGCCGATCGCGAAGCCCTTGCCGATGGCGGCCGTGGTGTTGCCCACCGCGTCCAGGGCGTCGGTGCGGTTGCGGACCTCCTCGGGGAGCTCGGCCATCTCGGCCAGGCCACCGGCGTTGTCGGCCACCGGGCCGTAGGCGTCGACGCCCAGGGTGATGCCGAGGGTGGAGAGCATGCCGACCGCGGCGATCGCGACGCCGTAGACGCCGCCCATCTCGAAGGAGAGGTAGATCGCGCCGGCGATCATGAGCACGGGGAGGGCCACCGACTCCATGCCCGTGGCCAGGCCGTGGATGATGTTCGTGGCCGCGCCGGTGCCGGACTGCTTGGCGATGTTGTGGACGGGCTTGCCGTCGGTGCCGGTGTAGTACTCCGTGACCTTGCCGATCAGGATGCCGATCACGATGCCCGCCACGATGGCCACGAAGAGCTTGCCGCCCGAGACTCCCTCGGGGAACTGCAGCACGCTGAAGCACAGGGCCGCGGCGCCGCCGATGGCGGCGATGGAGGCGAAGTTCACGCCGTTGTGGAGGGCCTTGCTGATGCCGGCCTCGTCCTTGGCGCTGACGAAGAAGGTGCCGATGACCGAGGCGATGATGCCCACCGCGGCCACGCACAGGGGCAGGAGCACCAGGCCCTCCATGTGCTCGGCCCCGGCGTAGGCGAAGGCACCCAGGATCATGGTCGCGATGATCGAGCCCACGTAGGACTCGAACAGGTCCGCGCCCATGCCGGCCACGTCGCCGACGTTGTCGCCCACGTTGTCGGCGATGGTGCCCGGGTTGCGGGGGTCGTCCTCGGGGATGCCGGCCTCGACCTTGCCGACCAGGTCGGCGCCGACGTCGGCGGCCTTGGTGAAGATGCCGCCGCCCACGCGGGAGAAGAGGGCGATCGAGGAGGCGCCGAAGCTGAAGCCCAGCACGTTGTTCAGGGCGGCCGCCGTGTCCGCGCCCTTGTCCATGGCGTAGATCAGGGTGAAGACCGTCACGCCGAGCAGGGCCAGGCCGACCACGCTCATGCCCATCACGACGCCCGAGGAGAAGGCCACCGAGAGGCCCTCGGTCAGGCTCGAGCGCGCGCCCTGGGTGGTGCGCACGGCGGCGCGGGTGGCGGTGTGCATGCCGAAGTAGCCGGCGATGCCCGAGGCCAGGGCGCCCGCCACGAAGGCGATGGCCGTCTTGCCGCCCAGGCCGTTCTCGGCGCTCGAGACGCCGATGGCGATCGCCACGACCACGACGAAGACCGCCAGCCACTTGTACTCCGCCTTCAGGAAGGCGGCGGCCCCATCCTGGACCTGCTTCGAGATCTCCTGCATGCGGGCGTCGCCCGCGTCCTTCTTCATGATCCCGCCGAAGCGGGTGACGGCGAAAATGATGGCGAAGGCCGCGCAGGCGGCGGCGACGTAGAGGAAGGTGGCCATGTGCTGTGGGTGGAGCTGGCGGTAGCGGAGAGGCTGGGAGAGAGGTCGCTCCAACCGGGGTCGACCGGCTCTCAGGGGGTCTCCGGGAGGGATTCGAGGGCGAAGAGGATACTTGCGGGGGGTGGGGGGTCAAAGGTTGGAACCGGGGCCGGAGCGGGAATTTTGCCCACCCCCGGACCCGGACCCGGTCGGACCCCCCAATGACCCGGATCTCGGGCCGGATCGACGCCCTGTGCCGGGCCAGCCCCGGTGCTCGCCCTCGAGCCTAGAGCACCTCGTCCGTGTCGGCGTCCAGGGGCAGGCCCTGCTCGGCCTTCTTGATGGCCTTGACCTGGCGCTCCCGGCGTCGGACCACCATCCGGAAGAGCACGATCGAGAGCACCGCCACCAGGGCGAAGGACAGGAGCAGGTGGAAGTTGTCCATCTGCTCCTGCATCTTCTCGACCTGCCCGCCGAACTTCATGGCGATCCAGATCGAGGTGGGCACGGAGATCAGGACCCCCAGGCCGTCCAGGATCAGGAAGCGGCCGAAGCCCATGCCCAGGGTCCCCGCCGTGAAGTAGGCCGGGATGCGGATTCCGGGCAGGAAGCGGCACAGGAACACGACCCAGCTGCCGTGCTTCTCGAACTTCTTCTCCACGATGGCGAAGCGTTCGGGGTGCAGCACCCTCGCCACCCAGCGGTTCTCCACCGCCCGCGGCCCCATCCTGCGGCCCAGGAAGTAGGGGATGCTGTCCCCCAGGAGAATCGCGGACGAGCACACCAGGGTGATCGGGACGAACTCGACCTTGCCCTGGTAGAGCAGCAGTCCGGAGGCGATCAGGGTGACCTCCTCCGGCAACGGGAGCCCGACGCCGCAAAGGAGCAGCACCACGAAGGGCCCCAGGTAGTGGAAGCGGTCCGTGAGCTCGCTCAGCCACCCGGGCATCTCCAGGAGCAGAAGTTCCACGCAGGGAGATTACTCGGGGGCGGTCGGCTGTCCACCGGAACCGCCGGGGAGTCAGTCGGCGCGCGCGGCCTCGAGGGCGACGCGGGCGGCGTCGAGGGCGCCGTGGGCCAGAGGATGGTGTCCCGCGTGGGCGCGCTCGAAGGCCTCGAGGGCTCCCCGGTAGAGGGCGACGCGGCCCCCCGGCCAGGCGTCGCCGTCCCCCCCGTCGGCGAAGGCCGCCAGCAGCAGCCCCCGTTCGAAGTCCAGGTCCTCCGGCCGCCGGGCCGGTCCGCGGCCCTCCTCCAGCACCTCCAGGGCGGCGACGAGGGCCCGCACGCGGCCCTCGAGCGCGGGCTCCAGGAGCGGGTCCCCCAGGCGCAGGCTGCGGTGGGCGGCGCGCTGGACCCAGGCCTCCGTCAGGCCCGGGTCGAGCTCCGTGGCGCGGACGAAGTGCTCCTGCGCCTCCCGCCAGGCCGCTGCGGTGCTCCCGGGCCAGGGAATGGCGCCCTCGGCCTCCCCGAGCCGCACCAGGATCAGGCCGGCCTGCAGGGCCAGGTCCGCCGGACGGCGGGCGCTGGCCTCGCCCCGCCGCAGGAAGTCGAGGGCCAGCTCGGTCCAGCGCGTGCGCAGCTCCGGCGAGGGCTCGCGGTAGGGAGAGGCCCGGTCGAAGGCCATGTTCGAGGCCAGCCAGGCCCAGGCGTCCGTGGCGGTCGGGTCGAGTTCGAGGGCCAGCTCGGCCCGCGAGTAGGCCAGGTCCCGACGCCCGGCGTCGAGGGCCATGCGCACCCGCACCCACTGCCAGCCCGCCGCCAGACTCGACACGGGACCGAGCAGGCGGTGGGGCAGGGAGCCGCCGCTCTCCGCGGGCGTGGCCGTGCGCAGGGTCACGGCCGCGGCGACCGCGGCGACGGCGAACAGGAGCCAGCGCGCCCCCTGCATCACGGTCCGCTCCTCCAGCGCCCGAGGGAGATCCGCTGCAAGCAGTGCCCGAGGGTCACGAGCAGTGCCGCGCCCAACCAGGGCGCGATCCCCAGCTCCGCCGGTGCGCGCCCCTCACCCACGAGCGCCAGGGCCCGCGGCAGGTCGTAGCCCGGCAGCCAGCGGGCGAGCAGGGTCCCGTCCAGCCGGTCGGTCTCGAGCCACACCAGCGCGTAGCCGCCGAGCAGCAGCAACAGCACGCTCGCCGGCCGCAGCCAGGCGCCGAGGCCCATGCCGAGGGACAGCAGTGCGCCGAGCACGAGCGCCGCGCGCAGGGCGAGGCCCCAGGTGCCCCCGCGCTCCGTCGCGGGCAGGAAGAGCTCGAGCCGCGCGCCGCGCAGGGCCAGGGAGCGCTCCGCGCCCATGGCCTCGAGCTCGAAGCTCAGGGGCGCAGCCCCCGCGGGCAGGTCGACCTCGACCACCGTGCGTGCGGCGGGCTGCACCGGACCGCTCGCATGTCCGGCGCCCGCGGCGTCCACGACCCGCAGCTCGAAGGCCTCGACCTCGTTGTAGGAGCCGAGCAGGTTCGCCGAGAGCCGTGCCCGGGCGCCGTCGGGGCGCGGAGAGGCGGTGGGGGAGGTCCAGCCCAGGACCCCCGCGGCGCCCCGGCGCTCGGGCTCGACGATCTCCAGCTCCCCGGCCGGCCGCCAGGTCGCGCCGCCCCCCGCGGCCCAGGCCTCCACGGCGAGGCCCAGCAGCGCCAGCCACAGGCAGGCGCCCGCCAGGGCCCCGGCCCAGCTCGAGACCGCCACCCGCGCCCGGGATACCGGTCGCGTCAGGAGCCACAGACGTTCTCCACTCTCGATGGCCCGCTGGGACCGCACGGCGGCCGCCGCCAGGACCGGGGCCAGGACGAGGCCGAGGGCCAGGGCCAGGTCGGCCCGCCGCAGCCCGCGCTCGAGGGCCTGGGAGTCGATGCCGGCCCGCAGCACGTCCCGGGCCCCCTGGGGCGCGCCGAGCACGACCAGCAGGCCGGTGCCGACCAGCACCAGGGCCAGGCCCGGGTGCAGGGAGCGGCGCAGGTGCAGGAGGAAGAGGGGAGCGTCCATCGGCGCGCGCCGTACACTACCCTCCCGGCCGCATGAAGTACCTCCTGACCCTGGCCCTCGTCGGTCTCCTCGCCGCTTGCGGCGCCGAGTGGCGGACCCTCGACCCCCTGGATCCCCACGCGGACCCGGAGTTCGACGGCGGCCCGCGCTTCGCCCCCGAGCTCCACGGCCACCGGGACTTCGCGCGTCCCTTCGAGCGGGTCTGGAAGGCCACGGTGGAGGCCCTGCACGCGAGCGGGGTGGCGGTGCCCCAGAGCGCCATCGACGCCGCCGCGGTCTCCGGCAGCGAGGTGCTGTTGGAGCTCGACCCCCTCTGGGTGCAGGTGGTCGAGCGCGACCCCGGCCGCACCTGCCTGCGGGTGCGCCTGCGGGGCGTCGCGGTCGAGGAGGGGCGGCGCGACGCGCAGGCGCTCCTGGACGACGTGCAGTGGCGCCTGAACTTCGGCCGCTGAGCAGGGCCTACGGCGCCTCGCCGTAGAGATCGAACAGGCTGCGGCCCGCGGGAGCGACCTCCCGCAGCTCACCGCCCTGCTGACGCACCCAGTCCTCGAGGCCCGCGAGCCCCGCCCGCTCGAGGCCCGCCAGCTCGACCCGCCAGCAGCCGGGCGCTGCCAGCAGCTCTCCCGGGGCGCCGCGCCCCTGGACGTGACCGTCGAGCAGCACCGCCAGCTCGTCACAGTGCTCGTGCAGGTCGCTCAGGAGGTGAGAGGCGAAGACCACCGTCGCCCCGCGCTCTCGGGCCTCCGCCAGCAGCTCGGCGATCACGTCGAAGCCCGGCGCGTCGAGGCCGGCCGTCGGCTCGTCGAGCAGGAAGAGCTCGGGCTCGTGCAGCCAGGCCTGGGCCAGGGCGAAGCGCCGCAGCATGCCGCGCGAGTAGCGGCGCAGGGGGGTCTTGGCCTGGTCGGCCAGGCCGACTCGCTCGAGCAGTGCGGGCGCGCGCTCGCGGATCCGCGGGCGCTCCATGCCCGAGAGGGAGCCGAGCAGGTCCAGCACGGACCGGGCGTTCAGCTCCCCGGGGAAGGGCGAGTCCTCGGGCACGTAGCCGATACGCGCTCGCACCGCGGCGCTCTCCAGGCTTCCCCCGAGGACCTCGACGCCGCCGGAGCTGGGGCGTTCGACCCCGGCGACGAGCTTCTGCAGGGTCGACTTGCCCGAGCCGTTGGGCCCCACGAGCCCGAGCGTGCGCCCGCGCCCGAGCTCCAGGTCGATCCCCTTCAGGACCGTCTTGCGCCGCAGGCCGAGGCCGGTGCGGTAGGTCTTGGTCACGCCGGAGAGGCGCAGGGCGGGGGGCGGCGTGGACATGGAGGGGCCCAAGGTAGCGATTGGAACGCTCCCCGTCGCGCGAGCGGTCGCGGTGCTGGAGTCCCCTACCAGTTCCGGGCCGAGCTCTGCCGTGATTCCTGGCCCGGGGCTCCTCCACGGGCCTGTCCGGAACTGGTCGAGAGCCTGTTCGCGGGGTACCCTCCGGTCATGACCAAGTCCAAGCGCATCCTTCTGGTCGACGACCACGAGCTGATCCGCAGTGCCCTGCGAGGCCTCCTCGAGCGGGACGAGGCCTTCGACGTGGTCGGGGAGTGCGCCAACGCCGAGGACGCCCTGAAGGTCGCCTTCGACGTCAAGCCTGACATCCTGGTGATCGACATCGACATGCCCGGGATGATCTGCTTTGACGCGGTCAAGCAGATGCGCACGCGCCTTCCGGCACTCTCGACGATCTTCCTCTCGGCCTTCTTCCACGATCACTACATCGAGCAAGCCCTGGCGGTCGGCGCCAAGGGGTACCTGGTGAAGGGGGACCCGCCCAGCGTCCTCTTCGAGGCCCTGGGCAAGGTGGCGGCGGGAGGCGTCTACTTCTCCGAGGAGGTGCGCAAGCGCTTCGCCCTGGACGAGCACGGCAAGCCGACGAAGGAGGGGCAGACGGTCACCTCGACCCTGACGAACCGCGAGGTGGAGGTGCTGCGCTACCTGGCCCGCGGGCTCTCCAAGAAGGAGATCGCGGGTATCCTGCACCTGTCGGTCAAGACCATCGAGCACCACAGCGCGAGCGTGATGAGAAAACTCGACATCCACGACCGGGTCGAACTGGCGCGCTACGCGATCCGCGAGGGTCTGGCGGAGGCCTGAGCCGCCGGGGGCGATGCCGGTCCTGTACATCCTCTCCGGCTCCGACGTGGGCCGCACCTACGACGTGGCCGACGGCGCCCTGCTCGGGCGCGTGTCCCAGTGCGACGTGGTGCTGCGGGACTCGAGCGTCAGCCGCACGCACGCGCGCCTCGAGCGTCGCGGCGAGACCTGGGTCGTGGTCGACCAGGGCTCACGCAACGGCATGACCCGCGACGGGCGCCGGGCGAAGGAGCTCGAGCTCGAGGACGGAGCCACCTTCGAGCTGGGCCAGGTGGAGCTGCGCTTCCGGATCGAGAACCCCGGGGTGAGCTCGACGCCGCCGACGCCTGTGTCGGGGCCGAAGGCGGCGCCGCCGCCCGAGCCGGCGCCGGAGCCGGAGCCCGAACCCGAGATCAGCTTCGACGTCGACCTCGAGGAGGACGAGGGCGAGATCGTGCTGGAGGGCGAGGAGCTGCTCGAGGAGGCTCCCCCGGCCGCGAGCCCGCCCCCCGGCCCGAGCCCGGTGCGTTCGGCCCCCGCCGCGCGCCCCGCGCCCTCCACCAACCCCGCCGCCTCGGGCGCGGCCCGCGCCGGGGTCGAGGTGCGCGACGCGGGTCGCCCCGTGCTGCAGTACTCCAAGCAGCACGAGCGCAAGGGCTTCCTTCAGGCGGACCTCGCCCAGTACCCCCTGTGGGTCAAGTGCGCCGCCGGCCTCCTGGTGGCGGCGGTCTTCGCGGCGATCTTCTACGCGGCCTACCGCGGTACGAGCTCCCTCAAGGAGCGTGCGGGGGGGACCCCGGAGGACGGCCAGGTCTACGAAGAGGAGCTCTGAGCCCCGGCGTCCGCTCCCGCGCGCCAGGCCCTCACCAGGAGCTCCGCGGAGCGCTCCCAGCGGTAGCGCTCGCCGTCCGCGCGGGCTGCGCGGAGCTCGGACTCGGTGCGCGCCAGCGCCGCGCGGATCGCTCGCGCGCAACCCGCGGCGTCGTCCGGCGCGAAGCTCGGCGTGTCCGGCGCGGCGACCTCCAGGTGAGCGGGGACGGCCGAGACCGCCACGGGCGCCCCGCAGCGCTGGGCCTCGAGCACCGGGATGCCGAAGCCCTCGAGGCGCGAGGGCAGGACGACGGCGGCGGCGGCGGCGTAGAGCCCGAGCAGCTCCTCGTCGCTGACGCTGCCCAGGAAGCGCACCCGGCCGCCAACGCCCAGCTGCGCGGCGCGCGCCTCGAGCCGCTCTTGCTCCGAGCCCTTGGCGGCGCCTGCGAAGTGCACGGGGGGCAGCCCCGCGTCGAGGGCCAGGGCCTCGATCGGGAGCGCCGCGTTCTTGCGGGGCTCGAGGTGCCCCACGCACAAGAGCGGGGCGTCGGCGGCTGCCGTGCGCGGCAAGGGCTCGAAGTGGTCCGCCGCGTTGGGCACCACGTGGATCGGGGCCTCACCGAGGCCGAGCACCTCGCGCAGGACCGCCGCCGTGGCCTGGCTGACGGTGGAGAGCACCGCGGCGCGCCGCACCGCGCGGCCGAGCAGCTCGCGGGTCACCAGGCGCCGCGAGAAGGGCGAGTGCTCGAGGTCCAGGTGGCGCAGGTCGTGCACGAGCAGGGAGAGGGGCGCGTCGAAGCCCCGCGGCACGGGCTGGTGAGCGGTGTGCACCAGGTCGAAGGAGCGCTCGGCGAGCAGGCGCCGCAGGGCGTGGCCCTCCGCCAGCGCCCGGCGCAGGGGCGGACGGGCCGGGACGTGGGCCTGGATGCGCCGCACCGCCTCGGGCAGCTCGAAGGCGCAGGGCTCGCGGCCCTCGAGCACGGTCAGGGACCCGCCGTCCGCGGCCAGGAGGCGCGCGGCCCGCGGCAGGAGCTCGCGGTTGTGGCGCCAGACCCCGCCCACCGGCTGGCCGAGGACGGAGCCGAGGAGCAGCACGTGGGGGGCGCGTCCTAGGCCCATCGCAGCCAGACCTCCTCGACGCGGGAGGCGCAGCGCTCCCAGCTGAACGCGGCCGCCCGCGCGCGGCGCGCGTCCCGCTCCTGATCGGCGGTCGCCACGGCGGCCTGGAGGGCGGCGGCCACCGCGGGCGGGTCCTCGGAGTCGACGACGATCCCGCAGGAGCCCGCCACCTCCGCCGCGGCGCTGCCCTCGCGCACGACCACCGGGCGGCCCGCGGCGAGGGCCTCGAGCACGGGGAAGCCGAAGCCCTCGGAGCGGGAGAGGACGACCAGGGCGCTCGCCTGGCGCAGGAGGGCCTGGCGGGTCGCCTCGTCCACGTGTCCGAGCCGGTGCACGCGCTCCTCGAGGCCCAGCTCGCGGGCGAGGCGGAGGTCCGGGGCGGACTCCTCGGCCTCCTCGCCGGTCACGACGAGCTGCAGGGGGGACTCGTTCGAGGACGCGAGCGCGCTCAGGCCGCGCAGGCTCGCGGCCAGGTTCTTCTTCGCTCGCGTGGCGCCGAGGGCCAGCACGAAGGGGCCGGGAAGGTCCACGGTCGTACCGCTGGTCGGCTCCTCGCTCGAGCCCCACGAGCAGACGTGCACCCGCTCCGCGCGGCGCGGCGCCTCCGCCAGCAGGTCACGCCGGACGAGCTCGGTCGGACACAGGGTCGCGTCCGCCCGCCGCGTACCGAGTCGGGCCCAGAAGCGGTGGCGCAGGCCCGCGTTCTCGCGCGCGCCGTGCCGCCAGGGCAGCTCGTGCACCGTGTGCACCCGCCGGCCCTCCCCGAACCAGGGGAAGGCCGAGACGGGGGAGTGCACGCCAGCGCAGCCCGCCTGCCTGGCCAGCCGCGGAAGGCGCCGCTGGCGCCAGGCGCGCTCGCCCTCGCCCTCCGCGGGGGCGAGCTCGACGATCTCCAGGCGGCCGGAGCTCTTGAGGGCCTCGACCAGCCCCCGGCAGGCCCGCACGACCCCTGGCGGGTAGGGCCTGACGAGGGGGGCCGTGTCGAATGCGACGCGCAAGGGGCGCTCCGGGTCAGAGCAGGGCCGCCGCGGGCTCGTCGATCCACAGCACCGCGTCCGGGTGCTCGCGCAGGAAGGTGGCGGGCACCTCCGGGCTCGTCTCCGCCTGCAGGGTGCGCCGCACGATCTCCGCCTTGTGGGCGCCGAAGGCCAGGA
>CAZQAT010000005.1:88911-100760 GCA_964591315.1 uncultured Planctomycetaceae bacterium | reverse complement strand
GTCGCACGGGGAAGTGGGTGTGCCGCGGGTCGAAGCCCGCCGGCTCGAAGAGGTGCCGCCCCATGAAGGCGCGGAAGCTGCCCTCGTTCTCCGCCGCGAGCTCTTCGTACTCGTCCAGGTTGAAGGTGCGTACGCGTGAGAAGTCGAGGCCCTGCTGGTGCAGCTCCACCAGCTCGGCGTAGGTGGAGATGGGGGTCTGACCGGTGGCGAGCCCCAGGGTGCACGCGGGTTGCTTCGCCACCAGGGCTGCCACCTCGGCCGCCACCTCCCGGCCCGCCTCGCGGGCGTCGGCGACCACGAAGGTGCGCAGGGGGAGTCCTCGGAGCTCTCGCATCGGGGGGGAGGATACAGGGCCCGAGGGCACCGCTCCGCACAGCGGCTCCGAATTGTCCTGCGTCAGAGTGAGGGCTCCCCGGGCGGCGCCCGACCGTCCAACGAAAGGAAGGAGCGCCGCAGCCCGTCGGCCGCGGCGCCCCCTCCGGGCGTCTCCCTCGGGGCCGTTAGCCCCCGAAGCTGACCGTGTAGCCGTTCGAGGTGTTGAAGGTGTTGCCGCAGGGACCGCTGGGGTTGCGGTACCAGATCTGGAACTGCCAGGAGCTGCCCGGCGTGATCTGCCCCTGGGGGCCGAAGGTCTGGCTGGCGTAGTCGACGATGCCCGGCCCCTCGGTGATGACCCCGAAGGGGCCCGAGTTGCGCACGGGGAAGCGGAAGATCGAGTAGCCGTTGCCCGTGCAGAGCTTGCCGTCACCGAAGGACACCTCGTTCTCGATGGCGCTCATGTAGACGATGGCGAAGACGTTCGCGGGCATCTGGCCCGTGTGAAGCTCGAGGTCGTCCTGGGCCACGCTGGCGGTGCCCGAGCCGAGCATGAGGGCCCCCGCGCCGGTGCTGTTCCCGCAGCCGGCCAGGATGTCATCGTTGCCACAGGGGCAGCTCAAGCCGAAGCAGTAGGGGAAGCCGGGCTCGTTCTCGTCAGGCCCGATGACCATGGCGTTCACGTCGTGGCCGCTGGAGCTCAGGGTCCCCAGCACGACGCCGGTGTCGGGCACCATGCGGTGGATCGTGCCGTCGCTGCCCCCGCACAGAAGGTCCCCCCCGTGCATCACGAGTGCCGAGGCGCTGTTGGGGACGTTGAAGGCGGCGTCCACGAAGCCGGTGGTGACGTCCATGCGGTAGACGACGCTGTGGGGGGTGCCGAGCACGAGGTGATCACCGTCCACGGTCATGGAGTGCACCTGACCGCCGCAGACCCCGAGCAGGTTCGAGATCCCCGTCTCGAGGTCCACCGAGAAGACCTGGTTGCTCGGGCTGCCGACGTACAGGGTGCCGCCCACCCGGGACATGGCGCCCACCGCGCCGCCGACCGCGAAGGAGTCGATCAGGGTTCCGTCGCGCTTGTCCACCAGGTGCACGCTGCCGTCGCTGCCGCCGATCAGGAGTCCGCCGCCGTGGACCAGGATCGCCGTGGCGTCGTTGAGGGAGTCGAAGACGTAGGTGGTGAACCCCTCGAAGGGTTGCCCGGGGCGCCCGTGGTGCTTGTACACGCGGCCGCCCACATCGCCGATGTAGAGATCCTGATAGTCCTCGGTCATGGACTGGATCTGGCCTCCGCAGGCGCCGAGGGGGACGAAGTTGCCCACGGCGGCGTCGCCCTTGGAGAAGAAGGTGTTCAGGCCACCGACGTAGAGGTCCTGGGCGGCGGCGAAGGGGGCGGTCAGGAATCCGAGGCCGAGGCCGAGGGCCAGGGTCCGCAGGGCGGCAGTGATGCGAGTGCTCATGGGGCTATTGGGAAGGCGAGGGGAAGGATCGGGGAGCGGCTCGGGGCCGTCGTCCCCTCCAGCAGCGAGGGGGCACACCCTGTGTTGCAGCCTTTCTCGGAGAATAGCGCAGATCTCAGCCCCTGCGGGCCACCAAGGAGATTAGCCCCGCGTCCGGGTCCGTCAGGCCGCGGGCCATCCAGCCGGCGCGCAGCACGGAGCGGCCCATCGGGCCGGGCTTCCTGGTCATGTCGAAGACCCCGCCGTCCGTCGCGGCCGGAGGGATCGAGCGCAGCCAGACGAAGCCCTCGGACTCCAGCACCCGCAGGACCTGGGGCATGGGCAGGATGCGTTCGAGGGGGTGGCGGTACTGGTCCTCGATCCAGATGCGCTTCTTCTCCTCGTCCAGGTCGCGCTTGCGGAGGATCGGGTCCAGGAGCCGGAAGGGCTCCTTGCGCACCTTGCCGAGCGCCCGGCGGGCGCAGTGCACGGCCCGGGCCCAGGTCTCGTAGAAGCCCAGCACGAGCACGCCCCCGGGGGCCACGCGTCGCGCGACCTGGCGGGTGGCCTCGTCCGGGTCGGGCGTGTGGTGCACCACTCCGCGGCTGATGACGACCTGGAACTCCCCCTCCGGAACCGGCAGGTCGAAGAGGTCGCCGCGCACGAGCTGCAGGTTGTCGATCTGCGTGCGGCGACGGAACTCGTCCGCGTGCTCCAGGGAGACCCGACAGCCGTCGACGCCGATCACGGTGCGCCCCGCGCCGGAGATCGCCAGGTAGGCGCTGAGCTGGGCCGTGCCGCAGCCGCACTCGAGCACCTGGGCGTCCGTGGGGATGGCCGCGTCCAGGGAGGTCACGAAGTGGGCGCGCCGGGAGCGGTCGAGCAGGGTGCCGCGGGTGTCGCCGGGGGCGTAGCCGGGGAAGGGGTTCTTCGAGTAGAAGCCCTCGACCTCGTCCGCCCGCTCGCCGCGGGTCCGGGGGCCGATCACGTCCACCACGCCGCCCCGCAGCTCGAGCTCGAGGCCGCAGCCCGGACAGGTGCCGGAGCTCTCGAGGCTAGTCTGGCAGCGGGGGCAGAAGGGGGGGAGCGGTCTCATGGGGGCGCGTCGGGGGGGCGGTGCGGGATCGCGGATCAGTGTTAGACTCTCAATGCGCTCGCGGGCCAGGTCCCCGCGTCACAGCACCGAAGCGAGAGACCGCAGGGAGAATTGATCATGTTTCGTCGCGCCTACAGTTCGATGAAGACCGGTACCGGGACCGCCGCCGAGCTGCTGCGCGGACTCTGGCAGGGACCCTTCTGGTTCCTCGTGCCGGTGGTGCTGTTGCTCCTGCCGGCCGCCGTGCTGTTCGTCTTCCTGCAGGCCGTGCCCTTCGTGGCGCCCTTCGTGTACACGGTCTTCTAGGCTCGGACGAAGACCGCACTCAGAACCGTCCGTAGAGGCGGTCCTCCACCAGGAGCGCGTCGAGGGAGGAGCGCTGGAAGGCGTCGCAGGCGTCGCCCTCGATGCGCACCATGGGAGACCCGCGCAGGCCGAAGGTGGCGTGCAGGAGCAGCGGTGCGCCGCTGTGGGCCTCGAACCTCGTCAGGAGGGCGTGGAAGTCCGGGTCCCGCTTCTCGTCCACCAGGAGCGGCCAGGCCGTGCCGTCCGGCCGCAGCGTCGAGGGGGCGTGCCGGCGCAGGGCGTCGGTGGCGGGGGCCGTCAGCTGGCCCATGTGCAGGGGAGCCTCGGCGCCCGCGGGGAGCTCGAAGAACTCGGCCGCCCGCTCGGAGGGCACCGCCACCTGGATCGGCAGGAAGGGCTCTCCATGCTGCACGGACTCCAGCAGCCGGCCACGGGCGCCCTCGGGCCGCGGATCGGCGAAGATGCTGCGGTGCCCGAGGGCCTGCAGGCCGAGCTCGAGGGCCCCGCGCACCCAGGCGACCCGCTCGCCCTCGGCCAGGTGCTCGACCAGGGTGCCGACCGGGTCGTCCACCTGCCGGGCCCCCTCCTCGGGTCGCTCGTCCACGTCCATGCCGAGGTAGCTGTCGTGGAGCACGAGCCGCCCGTTGTCCGCGCCGTTCAAGGCGTGGTGGACGTAGAGGGCCGCGCCCAGGGCGGCGCCGGCGTTGTCCGGGCAGGGCGCGACGTAGAGCTCTTCGAAGGGGCCGTCCCTCAGGAGCCGCGCATTGAGCGCGCGGTTCTCCGCCAGGCGCCCGGCGAGGCACAGGTTCGCGCTCGGCACCCGCTCGTGGAGCTGCTGCGCGAGCTCGAGGCTGCGCTGTTCGACCACCGCCTGCAGGCTGGCTGCCACGTCCGCGTCCCGGCGGTCGTCGCCCTCGAAGCGCAGGGGGCTGGTGCCGATGCGCGCGGGGCCCAGCAGCTCCTCCAGGGCTTCCGTGTAGAGGGTCTCGTGGTCGAAGGCGTAGCGGAAGGCGCCCTGCTCGATCTCGAAGGCGCCGCCCTCCACGCGTCGGGCGAGCTGCTCGAAGGCCTCGAGGAAGCGGGGCTCGCCGTAGGGGGCCAGGGCCTCGAGCTGGTGATCCTGCGAGCCGGGCTCGAGGCCCAGGTACTGGGCCACCGCGGACACGAACAGCCCCAGGGAGTGGGGGAAGCGCACCTCGGACAGGAGCTCGAGGTGGCCGCCCTGGCCCTGGGCCAGGATGGTGGTGGCCCACTCGCCCACGTCGTCGATCACCAGCACTCCTGCCTCCTCGAAGGGCGAGCAGAAGTAGGCGCTGGCCGCGTGGGCCATCTGGTGCTCGGTGAAGTAGATCCGCGAGGTGTCCTCGAACTCCAGCTCGTTGGCGATCCGGTTCTTCATCCACAGCCGGTCGCCCAGCCAGGTGAACATGTTGCGGGAGAAGGCCTTGGCGCTCCTGGGAAAGGCGCTGAGCTGGCAGGCGAGCATGCGCTCGAACTTGCGCAGGGGCTTCTCGTAGAAGACCACCCCGTCCAGGTCCGGTACGCCGAGCCCCGCCTGGTCGAGGCAGGCCCGGGCCGCGCGGATCGGGAAGGACTCGTCCTGCAGGCGCTTGGTGAAGCGGTCCTCCTGGACCGAGGCGACGGGCTTGCCGTCCACGATCAGGGCCGCCGCCGCGTCCCGGTGGAAGGCGGAGATGCCGAGCAGCTTCATGGTTCTGCTCCTAGTACTGGCTCGCGACGCCTGCGGCGGGATCCGCCTTCGTGCGCGGCTCCTGCCAGCCCCCGGGGTCCTTGCGCCCCCGGGAGAGCAGCCCCATCGGTAGCAGGAGGGTCCAGTAGAAGGCGTACATCATCACCTTGCCGAAGCCCGCGCCGGAGCGGATGCCGAGGCGCTTCCAGGCCCCCAGGAAGGTGGAGCGGCGGGCCTCCTTGAGGGCCTTGTCCACCTCCCGCTGGCGGCCTTCCTTGCGCCACTTCTCGAGGATGCGGCCCGTGTAGGAGATGTGGTACTTCTCGTCCTTGGCGACCTCCTCGAAGAGGGCCGCGGTCTCGGGGTCGTCGCCGACACACTTCTGATGCATATCGAAGGTGTCCAGGGCGCGCTGCTCGACCACGTGCACCATGGCCACGTAGGCCACCTCTCCCATGGAGTCGAGCAGGCTGCCGTCGTAGAAGCCGTGGCCGTCCACCTCCACGTCGCCGCGGGCGTGGAGCAAGCTGGTGGACATGTCCGAGTCGTCCTCGCGCACGGCCCCGCCGGTCTGGGACTCGGCGCGCAGCTCGGCGGCCCGAGCGCGGAAGAGGTCACCGTGGTGCATCTCCTCCTTGGCGTGGCGTAGGACGTGGTGCAGGAGCTCCGGGTCCCGGATGCGCTTGGCGGCGGCGAGCAGGTCGCGCCCGCCGTCGTCCTCGGTGGCGCCGAAGCTCTCGAGGGTGCGCACCTTGCGCACTGGGTCGGCCCACATGGCGCGATAGCGGGGCATCTTGAACGAGTCGAGCAGTTTCACGAGTCTCTCTCCGGGTGGGGGGGCGCGAGTGAGATCAGGCTACTCGACCACCGTCAGGCCGCAAGCTCGGTCGCCCCTCGGGGCCGAGAGAGGGCCCTTTGGCCCCACGGGAGCCTTGTGGGATCATCGGAGTCACGGCAGACTGGGGCTCGGGCCGGGGGACTCTACCCCCTCGCCCTTGCGCCACGTCGGCGCCACCCGGACCCGCGTACAGCGCCCAACCCCAGGAGGCCACGGATGTCGAACTTCGCTCAGAAGACCGTTGTCACGTGCGCTTCCACCCTCGTCCGAGGCTGATCCCGGAGCACGACCGCGGCCGCCCGCCGGCCACTCGCTCCTGATCCCGGTCCTTCGAGCGGTGCGAAGCCTCTTCGCCCACGCACGCTCGAAGTGTGTCCACGCCCGCGCCTGACAGGCCCAGGCGTCCCTTCCGAGCGTGCACCCGCGCGAGCGAGCGTGCCGGTCGACTCCGAGGGGCTCCCTCATCCGTCGCGCTCCACCCACGAGCCACGAAACGGAACACGAGACATTGGACGAGAACTACAAGCGATCGATCAAGAGCGCCCACCTGCGGCAGATGAAGAAGGTCCGCAGCAGGGAGGAGCGCAAGCTCCTGGAGGAGAACTCCAAGAGCCGCAAGCAACAGCAGTCGAGGAAGCGCACGCGCAAGCGGCGCTTCAGCGAGGAGGACGAGGACGACTGGGAGGACTTCGAGCCCATGCGGCCCGCGGCCCAGCTCGATCTGGACGCCGCCAAGCGTGCCGCCGCGGCGCGGGAGGTGCAGGAGACGCGCGACGCGGAGCGCGAGGCCCTGTCGGGCCTCGTGGTGGCCGTCGCCCGGGACCGCGTGCGCGTGCGCGCCGCGGACGGTGTCCTGCTCGAGCTCGAGCTGGGCGAGGGCGTCCCGCACCCCGCGGTGGGGGACGAGGCCCTCTACGTGGAGCTCGACGACGACCACCAGCGACTGGTGGGCCTCGCCGCGCGTCGCAGCGTGATCTCCCGGCCAGATCCGGGCAATCCCCACCGGGAGCGGGTGTTCGCCGCCAACGTGGACGTGGCGGTGGTCGTGACCTCCGTCGTGCGCCCGCCCCTGCGGCCGGCCCTGATCGACCGCTTCCTGGTCGCGATCGCCAGGGGCGGGGCGCGACCCCTGATCGCGGTCAACAAGTGCGACCTGTTGCCGGACGCGTCGGCCAGCGCCGAGGTCGACGCGGCCCTCGAACCCTACGTCGCCCTGGGGGCCGAGGTGCTGCGGGTCTCCGCCGAGAGTGGTGAGGGCCTCGAGGAGCTGGCCGCCACCCTCTCCGGCCGGACCTGCGTCTTCGTGGGCCACAGCGGCGTGGGCAAGTCGACCTTGCTCAACGCCCTGGACCCGGCTAACGAGCGCGACACCGGCTCCGGGCGGGGGTTCGACGGCAAGGGACGCCACACGACGACCTCCTCGGAGCTCGTGGAGCTCGGCGACACGCGCCTGATCGACACCCCCGGGATCCGCTCGCTGGGGCTGTGGGAGATCGAGCCGGGGGAGCTGGGGGGGTACTTCCCGGACTTCGAGGAGCCGGCCGGCGGCTGCCGCTTCAGGGACTGCCGGCACCTGGAGGAGCCGGACTGCGGGGTCAAGGCCGCGGTCGCGGACGGGAACCTGGCGCGGGTGCGCTACGAGACCTACCTGCGGATCCTCGAGAGCCTGTGAGGTCCGGCGTGTACGATCGCGCCCATGCGCGTCGGCTTCCTGATCGATCGCTGGGACCCCACCCGCGGGGGGGCGGAGCGCGCCCTGGCGACCTTCGCGGCCTGGCTCGCGGCCCGTGGGCACGAGGTCCTGGCCTTCGGGCTCCAGGGACCGCCCGCGGGCGTCGACGCGCCGGGGACCTTCGTGCCCGTGCACGCCCAGGGGCTGACCCGCGGTCGTCGCGAGCGGCGGCTTGCGCGGGCGCTGGTCGAGAGCGCAGAGAGCATGGGCTGCGAGGTCACCGTCGGGCTGCGCCACCTGGAGCGGGTGGATCTCTACTGGCCCCACGGGGGCAGCCATGCGGCCACCCTCGAGGCCCTGGGCAAGCGGCCCTGGGGGCGGCACCGTGCCTTCCTCGACCTGGAGCGGCGGGCGCTGGCCGACGGCGGCGCGCGGCGCGTGGTGTGCGTCTCGGAGCTCGTGCGCCGTGAGCTCCTCGACCACTACCCCTCGTCGGCGCCGCGCCTCGTGCTCGTCCCGAACGGGCTCGACCTGGAGCGCTTCCAGGTGGGGGCGCGGGCCGCGGCCCGCGAGGCCCTGGCGACCCGCACGGGCGCCGCGCCGGACGAGCCGATCCTGGCCTTCTCGGGCCGCAACCCGAAGCTCAAGGGCCTGGGGTTGCTGCTCGACGCCCTGCGCCTCTTGCAAGACCGGCCCTGGCGCTGCAGCGTCTCCGGACCCCGGGACGCAGAGCGCTGGCGGCGGCGGATCGAGAGGCGCTTCGGCCGTCCGGAGCGCTTCCACGTGACGCCCGAGCTCGACCCCCTGGAGGTGGCCGCCGGGGCGGACCTGTGCGTCCTGCCCAGCCGGCGCGAGACCTGCGGGCTGGTCGTGCTCGAGGCCCTGGCCTGCGGCACGCCGGTGCTGGTCGGCGAGGCGGTGGGCGCCAAGGAGGTCCTGACGTCCGCGGAGCAGGGTGAGGTGTTGCCCCCCCGGCCGCGGCCCGCGGTCCTGGCGGCGCGCCTCGCGGCGCGCCTCGACGGGCTCGCCGAGGCCCCCCCGGACCGCCCGCGCATCGCCCGGGCGGTGCGGGACCGCGGCCTGGAGCCCTGGCTGGGCGCCCTCGAGCGCGAGCTGCTGGGGGTCCGGCGGCCCGCCCGCGGAAGCGCGTGAAACTCGTCGGAGGCCCCGATTTTCCCCGTACGGATCCCCGGGGCCCTGACGCTACCCTCTCCTATCATGAAACGACTCGCTCTGCTCCTCGTCCTGGTGGGCCTCGGCACCCTGCCCGGCTGCTTCATCTCCCGCACCCGCGTCAACAAGGCCATCGATCCGGCCTCCTACGGCCGCCTGACGCCCAACCAGAGCACCCAGGAAGACGTCCTCCGGGAGCTCGGTGCCCCGGCCGACATCGTGCAGCTGGGCGAGCGCTCGGCCTGGCGCTACGACTTCACCCAGTCGAAGTCCGCCGCCTTCTGGCCGTTGTTCGTCGTGCTGCGCAACGTGGACACGGTCCAGGACCGGGTCTGGGCCTTCTTCGACGAGGCCGGTCTCCTGACCCATCTGGGCGCCACCTTCGAGGCGGACGACGCCTCCTACAAGATGCCGTTCCAGGGCTGAGGCGTGGGGCGTCTCCGGCTCAGCGCCGCGGCGGCGGCGCTCCTGCTCGTGAACACGGGCTGCCTGCGCCTGTCCCTGGAGCGCGAGAAGCTCGGGCGTCCCCTGGCGCAGGAGCTGCACCACGAGCTCCTCGTCGAGGAGGTCGACTTGCACGACTGCCTGACCGCCCTGGGGGCGCCGGTGTACGTCTGGGAGGTCAACGGCGGCGAGTACGGCCTCGCCTACGGCTGGAACCGGGACCTGGCCTGGAGCTTCAACATCAGCGTGCCCTTGACGCGCGGGGCGTCGGCCAGCTTCGACTTCGAGTCCCTCGACCAGCGGCTGAACGGCGTGGTGCTGATCTTCGACGCGCAAGACCGTCTCCTGCACAAGCGCACGGGCTTCCTCTCGGAGATCCTGACCGAGGCCCAACGGCGCCGACCGGCCCTCCTGCCGCCCTCGTCCGAGTCCGAGGATGACTCGAGCGGGGGGGAGAATGACTCGAGCGAGGGGGGGAGTGGGTGAGCGAGCGAGAGGCGGGGCCCGCCTCCGCGATCTCCTGTCGCCGGCGCTCGAAGTCCTGGGCCCGCTCCGGTGACCGACCCCGGCGAGGACGGGCGCGGGCGGAGGGATAGACTCCACCCATGCCCTTGCACGCCACCACCTGTCCGCTCGACTGTCCCGACGCCTGCGGGGTGCTCGTCGAGACCGACGAGCGCGGTGCTCTGGTGCGGGTGCGCGGTAACCCCGAGCACCCCTACAGCCGCGGGACGCTGTGCTCGAAGACGAGCCACTTCCACGAGGTGATCGGCAGCCACCAGCGGCTGACGCGGCCCCTGGTGCGCAAGGGAGGCGAGCTGACTCCCGCGAGCTGGGAGGAGGCGGTCGACCGCGTGGCGAGCGAGCTCGACGCGCGTCGCGGCGAGGACCTGCTCTCGTTGCAGTACGCCGGCTCCATGGGCCTGGTGGCGCGCAACTTCCCCCTGCGGATGATGCACGCCCTGGGGGGCACGACCCACGACGGGGGCGTCTGCGACAACACCTCGAGCGCCGGCTACGAGCTGGTGCTCGGGCGCCTGGTGGGCCCGAACGTGCTCGAGGCCGCCGAAGCGGACGGCATCGTCATCTGGGGCAGCGACGTCAAGCGCACCGTCCAGCACCTCTTCCCGCTCGTGAAGGAGCGCGCCAGGGCCGGCGTGCCGGTGGTCGTCGTCGACGTCTGGCGCACGGAGACCATGCGCGACGTGGAGCGCTGGGGCGGGCGCGGGCTCGTGCTGCGGCCGGGCAGCGACTCCTTCCTGGCCCTGGCCCTGGCCCGCGAGGCCTTCGAGCGCGGCTGGGTGGACCGGCGCTTCCTCGAGACCGAGTGCGCCGGCGCCGAGGCCTTCGAGGACCACCTGCTCGGGGCTCCGACCTTTCTGGAGGCGGCGCGGGCCACGGGGCTCGAGCTCGACCAGATCCGAGCCCTGCAGCGGGTGCTGGTGGACTCGAGGCGGCTCTTCCTGCGCACCGGATCGGGCTGGGCGCGGCGCACCAACGGCGCCATGGGCATGCGCGCGCTCTGCTCGCTGGCCGCGGTGCTCGGGAAGGCCGACCGGGTGCACTACGAGAGCGCGGACCTCTTTCCCTTCGACACGGAGGTGGTGGCGCGTCCCGACCTGCGGCCCGCGCCGGCGCCGCCGACCTTCGCCCAGGTGACCCTGGGCCGCGAGCTGTGCGAGGGGCGCTTCCGGGCCGCGGTGGTCTGGGGGCACAACCCGGCCCTCACGATCCCCGACTCGCGCCGCGTGGCGGAGGGGCTGGCGCGGGACGACCTCTTCCTCGTGGTGCACGAGCAGCTCATGACCGCCACCGCGCAGCTCGCGGACGTGGTCCTGCCCGCCACGACCTTCGTTGAGCAGACCGACCTCTACCGCAGCTACGGCCACCGCCTGGCCCAGCTCGGGCGCAAGGCGGTCGCGGCGCCGGAGGGGGCCCGCTCGAACGTGGAGGCCTTCGCGCGCATCGCGAAGGCGCTGGACCTCGACCCGGCGACCTGGGACGTGAGCGAGGAGGATCTGTGCGAGGAGCTCCTCGAGGACGCGGCCAGGCACCTGAGGCCGGAGGCGCTCGAGAGCCTGCGCGCCGGACGTCCGACGCCGATGGAGCCCGCGCCGGGCTGGCGCCAGGCGCGGAGGGGCGGTGACTGGGGCACCCCGAGCGGCAAGGTCGAGCTCGCCAGCGCCGCCGCCGTCGCGGCGGGGCAACCGGCGGTGGCCACCTGGTGCAGCGACCCGGGCACGGACGAGGGCCGCGCCTTCTGGCTGGCGAGCGCGCCCTCCAAGCACACCCACAACACGACCTTCCTCGACCACGAGCGCCACGCGACCCGCGCCGGGGCGCCGCGGGTCTTCGTGCACCCCGGGGACGCCCGCGAGCTCGGCCTCGCCGACGGCCAGGCGGTGACCCTGCACAACGACTACGGGCGGCTGACCCTGACCGCGGCCCTCTGCGAGGACGTGCCCCGCGGGCTGGTGCGGGTGGACGGCTTCCCGCGCCCGGCGCAGGTCCCCGAGGGGGTCAGCATCAACGTGCTGAGCTCCCCGGACCTGTCGGACCTGGGGAGCGGGACGACCTACTTCTCGACCCGGGTCGACCTCACGCCCGCCTGATCCGCGTCTGGGGGTCGCGCTTGTCGCGGCGGCTGGTCAGGGCCTCGAACTCGCGCGCGGTGCCGCGCGCGATCTCGAAGGTGCTGCGGCCGGCCTGGATGTCGATGGCGCCGATGGCCTTGCCCTGGATCTTGCCGCGGCGGCAGAGCATGGCCACCAGGCGCGCGGGGGTGGCTCCGCGCTTGAAGCCCAGGTTGACCTCGAAGCGCACGAAGTCCCCGCGGCTCGGGCCCCGGCTGCGCTTGGCGAAGCCGCCCTTCT
>CAZQAT010000005.1:50144-88811 GCA_964591315.1 uncultured Planctomycetaceae bacterium | reverse complement strand
CGCACGAAGTCCCCGCGGCTCGGGCCCCGGCTGCGCTTGGCGAAGCCGCCCTTCTTGAAGCCACCGCGGGGCCCCGAGCGCTCCTCGCGGCGCTTCTCCTCGAAGCGACGCAGGTGGGGCGGCTGGACCTCGACCGGCTCGCGCACGCCGCGGGTGCGGACGGCGGCCAGCAGGCGCGCCACCACGGCCCGCGGGTCGCGCTGGGCCAGGAGCTCGTCGGCCAGCTCCAGGTGCTCGGTCCCGACGCCCTCGAGGTCGTCGATCAGGGAGGCCACGCGCTCCCGCTCGCGGGCGGCCAGCTCGTCGCGCACGGTGGCGGCGGTGGGGACCTCGCGCCACTCGACCTCGACCTGGGCCTCGCGCATCAGGCGCTCCACGAAGCGCCGGCTGCGGGGGGTGGCGAGGGTCACGCAGCGGCCGGCCTTTCCGGCCCGGCCCGTGCGCCCGCTGCGGTGCACGTAGGCCTCCGCGTCCTCCGGCTGGCCGGCGTGGATCACCAGCTCCACGTCCGGGATGTCGAGGCCGCGGGCCGCCACGTCCGTGGCGACGAGCACCTTGACCGCGCCGGAACGGAAGGACGCGAGGGTGCGCGTGCGCTGGGCCTGCACCAGCTCGCCGGAGAGGGGCAGGGCGCCGAAGCCGTCCGCGTGCAACGACTGGGCCACGTCCCCGGCGGCGGCGCGGGTGTTGACGAAGACCAGCACGCGCTTGTCGCCGGTCAGGAGGAGCAGGTTGACCAGGGCCCCGTAGCGGTCCTTCTCGCCCACGAGGCAGGCGATGTGCTCGATGTCGCGGTTGGCGTCGCCGAGGCGCGTGCCCTGGATGTGCAGGGGCTCGCGCTGGTAGCGCTCCGCCAGCTTGCGGATGGCGGGCGGGAAGGTGGCGGAGACCAGGTGTGTGCGGCGCTCGGCGGGCGTCTGCTCGAGGATCCCCTCGAGCTCCTCGCGGAAGCCCATGTCGAGCATCTGGTCGGCCTCGTCGAGGACGACCGTCCCGAGGGATCCGCAGTCGAGGGCGCCGCTCTTGATGTGGTCGAGCAGGCGGCCGGGGGTGCCGACCACGACCCGCGGTCCGCGCCGCAGCTGCCGCCGCTCGCCGGGCACGCTGGTGCCGCCGGTGCAGACCGTCACGTGCACGCCCCGGACTCCCGCGTAGAGCCAGCCGAGCTCGCGCTGGACCTGGCTGGCCAGCTCGCGGGTGGGGGTGATGACGAGCACGCTCGGACCGGCGGACCCCTCAGCCGCCGGCGCGATCAGCTCCTCCGCCATGGAGAGGCCCAGGGCGACGGTCTTGCCCGACCCGGTCTGGGACGAGATCAAGAGGTCGCGCCCCTCCGGGTTGCCCTCGAGCACGGCGCGCTGGACCGCCGTGAGCTGCTCGAAGCCCTGGAGGCGCATGGCCTCCCGCAGGGGGTCGGGGATGCGCGCCTCGAGGGGCTCGCTGGGGGCGTCGGGGCAGTCGGTGGCGGGGATCATGCGTCGCTCGGCGGGAAAAAGGGCCGAACAAGGTAGTCGCAGGCCGGCTGGAGGGCAACGCCGGGCCGCCGGATACTCGGAGATCTCCGGACCTACAGGCTCGCGTACAGCCTCGGCTCCTCGTCCTCGCCCTTGTAGACCGCCGCCTGGTAGGCGAGGAAGGTCTGCTCCGCGCAGCGCTGCCAGGAGTACTCCGCCGCGCGCTCCCTGCCGAGGCGCACGAGGTCGTCGTAGATGTCGCGCTCGGTCAGGAGCTTCTTGGTCGCCAGGTAGATGTCGTCCACCTCCGTGGGCTCGACCATCATGGCCGCCCCCTCGCAGATCTCGCCCGTGGAGGTCACGCAGCTCGTCACCACCGGCGTGCCGCAGGCCATGGACTCCAGGGGCGGCAGGCCGAAGCCCTCGTTGAGGCTCGGGAAGAGCAGCGCGTCCGCCTGGGCGTAGAGGCGCGTCAGCTCCGCCTCGGTGACGTCGCCGATCCACTCGACGCGCTCGCGCACCGGCGAGGCGTCGAGCAGGCGCTCGAAGCCCTCGCAGTTCCAGCCCCGCGGCCCGGCGATGATCCAGCGGTGGGGGAAGCCGTCCTGCACGAGGCGCTCGAAGGCCGCCAGGATGCGCGGGTGGTTCTTGCGCGGGTCGACCCGCGAGACGGTCAGGAGGTAGGGGTCCTTGGCCGCCGGGAAGCCGCCCTCGGGCATGTGGCGCAGGACGTGCTCGCAGCCGAGCTGCGTCACCGCGATGCGCCCGGGGTGCGCGCCGAGGGCCATGACCACCTCCGCGCCGACGAACTGGCAGGGCACCAGGATGCGCTTGGCCCGGCGCACCTGCTGGCGCGCGACCTTGGTCATGCGCTCGGCGGCCTCGGGCTCCATGTAGCCCGCGTCGAGGGTGTAGATGCAGTCGAAGATCGTCGCCACCTCCCGCGCCTCGCGCACCTCGAGCAGGTTGGGCTGGGTGTGGTGGTAGATGTGGCAGCCGCCGACCAGGTCGTCGACGCCGCGGCCCGTGCGTCGCAGGAGCCAGGGCAGCGTGCGCGAGGGCAACCGCATGCGCAGGAGCTTCGCGTCGGTGCCCGCGATGCCGAGCTCCTCCTTCGAGAACTTCGCCGCCCCGAGGGTGTAGCCGAAGAGCCCCAGCTCCATGCGCTCGTCGAGCTGCACCAGGGCCCGCACCAGCTCGCGCGTGGTGCGCCCGATCCCCTCGCGGTTGACGAGGGCCGGGCGGTAGTCGAGGCCGAGCTTGAGGGTGAAGGGGGGCATGGCTGGGGTCGCCGGTCGCGGCGGGCGACAAGGTTAGCGGAGCTCTCGGCCGCGACCAGAGCCGGTATCGAAGAGTCTCCCGGCCTGACCGTGGACGTCTGGAGTCCGCCGCTCTTCCTCCATCCCAGCCCCGATCCGTCGGGTGCTCGAGCCCCGTCGCCGGTCGCCGTCGGAGAGGGTCGAGGAGTGGACTGGAGGAGTCGTCCGGGCCGGAGCCTCAGCGCGTCGGATAGGTCTCCAGCACCCACGCCTTCCACTTCGCCTCGAACTGCAGCGGGTTCATGTCGAAGGTCTCCTTGAGGGCGTCGCGGCTGGGGACCTTCCTGCGACAGAGGCGCATCATCTGGTTGAACCTGGCGCCGTCGAGGTGCAGCAGGTAGTCCACGTAGCTGAAGCCCACCGCGTGCTCCGGCAGGGTCAGGTTCTGGACGGTCTTGGAGAAGACCTCGCCCACCGAGGGGGCGCTGCCCGTGGCGACCATCTTGCGCACGGCCACCCGGTAGCGGCCGCCCTTGAAGTCCTGGCGGGTGTTCTGCTCCTGGTAGCAGTAGTTGGTGCAGCGCTCGAAGTACCTGTCCTCGAACCAGTGTCCGAGGCCCTCGTCGGCCCAGCCGTACTTCTTGTCGCCGATCCACATGCTGGGCTTCTGGTGGCTCAGCAGGAGGTGCGGGACGTTGTGGGCGAGGTTGCGGTGGAACTCCTCGTCGGAGTTGAAGAACTGCTTGTTGGCGCAGACCGAGTAGCGCGGGGTGGCGCCCATCAGCTTGACGCCCTGCTGGGCGCTGCTGCTGCAGAAGCGCAGGGAGCCCTCGAACTGGTCATTGGGCAGATACCAGACCAGCACCGTCGACTTGAGGCGGAACTCCAGGTCGTCGATCTCGAAGGCGGCGCAGTAGTCGTCGAAGATCCGCTCCAGTCGCTGCGCGTAGACGTGCATCGTCCGGTGCTCGTTGAGGCGCTTCTTGTCGATCTTCATGCCCTCCATCTCCCAGACGAGGACGAAGTGCTCGGTCTCCACCTTGCGCAGGGGGGCGGTGGGGGTCTGGCGGCCGTCGTTCCAGGTCTTGTCGACCCACTGGAGCCGCTCTCCGGAGCGGGCGATGGCCTTGCGGCGCTTCTCGAGCTCCGCCTGGGCAGGGACGTTCTCGCACTTGTGGCAGTCCACGTGGGCCGTGCCGCCGCAGACCTCGCAGGCGGCCGCCACGCTGCAGTAGAGGACCTCGTCCTCGAGGGCGCACTCGTCCTTCTTGTGCTCCTTGCAGGGCAGGACGCCGGTGGACTTGCACTTGCGGCAGGTGGGCGGGGGAGGCGGCTCGTCCTGGAGGGAGGACCCCTCGCAGGGCATGAGGGCGAGCAGGGCGAGGAGCAGAGAGCGCATCGGGTCAGTCTACGCCGCTGCCCGTCGCGGCGCGAAATGCCGCCTCGCCCGCCACTCCGGGGGGCAGGCCCCAGGCTCCGTGGACCCCGTGTGACGCCGCTACTCCGGCTCCGCCTGGAGGGGCAGCGGTCAGCGCCTCTCCTGCCCGGTGGAGTGAGCGGCTCTCAGGGCCGCCGGCGCATCTTCAGCTGCACCAGCTCGTCCGAGGGCCTGACCCCGTAGAGCGAGCTGAACTCGAACTCGCCCCGGGGCGAGAAGGCGTGGATGACGTAGGGCTCCTCGTCCAGGTCGCGGAGCTCGAGCCGACCGTCCTCGTCGGGGCGCGTGTCGCGGTGGATGGGGCCGCCCGTGAGCTGGCGCACGACGCGGATGCTCAGGTCGGTGACCGGGACGCCCTCCTCGTCCGTGACGCGGCAGCGGATGCGGTGGGGCGTGTTCCGGGGCTCGAGCTGGAGCTGGAGGTCGCGACTGCCGGCGGGCACCTCCGGGAGCTCGGTGGGGGCGTCCCGCAGGCCCGGGTCCTCGGCGAGCAGCACGAAGGGCCCGGGGCCCTCGGGCAGCAGGCGGAAGTTGCCCTGCCGGTCGGCGAGCGTGAGCACCACCGGTCGGCTGTCGTCGCCGCGTCGGGCGCTGACGGCGATCCCGCGCCCGGGGCTGCCGTCGGAGAAGGAGACGCGGCCGGTGATCGGCTCGGTGGGGGAGAGCTCGAGGTCCGCGGTGGCCTCCCCGGCGCGCACCTCGACGGTCCGGCGCAGGAGGGGCATGGTCGGCCGCGCGCCCGAGGGGTCGCGGCCGTGGAGGGTCAGGCCGTAGGTCCCCGGCGCGAGCCCGTTCACCGCGAACTCCCCGCTGGGCCCGATGGGCAGGAGCTGCACGAGCAGCGCCGGCCCGGCGACGAAGCCTCCGCCGGTGAGCAGCTCGACCTCGAGCTCGTCCGGGTGCTCGCGATCGAACTCGCGGCCCGTCACCACCCCCGCGAGCGAGCCGGCCCTGTGCAGGACCAGGTCCCCCAGGTCCTCCTCGAAGCGGCTCGGGTCGTAGTTCATCACGCGCACCAACGACATGGCGAAGCCCGGGGCCTGGGTGCCGATCGTGTAGCTGGCGCGGTTGTGGAGGGTCAGCTCGAAGCGGCCCTCGGCGTCGGTGCGCGTCTGGCCGTCGTGGCGCTCCGCCCGGCGTGGGTTGGGGGCGAAGCGACCGCGGAAGCCCACGGGCACGCCGGCGAGGGGCTCCGCCAGGTCGTCCACGACGCGGCCGCTGACCAGCAGCCCGCGCTCCAGGCGCAGCGAAACTTCCGGCGCGCGGAAGCCCGGCTCGACCTGGATGTACTCCACCGCCGGGGCGAAGCCGGGCACGCGCACGTGCAGGGCCTGGGGCGCGCTGCTCCCGGGGTCGAAGCCGCCCAGGACGAACTCTCCGCCCAGGTCCGTGGACGTGGAGGTGGTGGGGCCCTCGACCCGGGCTCCTGCGATGGAGTCCCCGGTCCTGCCGTCGAGGACCACGCCGTGGACGGTGGCGGCGCGCCAGAGCTCGAGGGCGACACGCGAGGTGGCCTCGACCCCGCCCGCGGCCGCCTGCGCGAGCTCCACGGTCGTGCTGAGGGGGGCGTGCTCGGCCAGCGAGGCGGAGAGCTGGTGGGAGCCCGCCGGGAGGCGGTCGAAGAGGGCCACCCCGTGCTCGTCCGTCTCCGCCTCGAAGGCCCAGGCGGTGGGCACGCCGTAGGGGTCCGCGCTCTCGACCCGCACCCGGGCCCCCGCCAGGACGTCGCCGGCGTCCGCGTCCTTGACCGTGACCTCGAGGGAGCGGCCCGTGGAGAGCGCGAGCTCCTGCAGCTCGCCCGTGTAGACGGCCCCGGTGCTCGAGGGTGCGTGGCCAGCAGCGTGCACGCGGACCGAGTAGGGGTGATCGGCCCGGGCCGGGATGCGGTAGAAGCCTGCCTCGTTCGTGCGCGTGGTGCCGTTCCACTCGGGGCCGGCGGCGAGGTCCAGGGTCGAGGGAGAGCGCGGGTGGAACTCGACCGCCTCCACGCGCGCGTCGGCCGTGGGGGCGCCGTCGGCGTCGAGGACCTGCCCGATCAGGCAGCAGTCGTCCGCCGCGAGGGTCTCCGCCTCGGCCGGGGGCGTCGCGACGGCCTCCTGCTCGCGGCGCGTCTCCGGAGGGGGCTGGACCGGTCTCTGTTCGCGGACCGCGGCGACGTCTTCAGGCCCCGCCGACACGGCCGTGACGGGCTCGGGATCGGTGAGGTCGAGCAGCATCGTCACCACCGCGGCGGCGGTGACCAGACCGAGGGCCAGGCCACCCTTCAAGAGCCCCGAGCTCAGCGGGCCCGCGGCGAGGGGCCGCGTGGCCTGTTCGGCGGCTGCCTGCAGCTCGCCCCGGGAGGGCAGCACCAGCGGCAGCAGCATCAGGCTCCAGTGCTGGCCCTCCCCCTGGCGCGCCTCGAGCTTCTCGCGCAGCTGCTCCAGCCCGCGCTTGAGGCGCACGCGCACCGTGGACGCGGGCAGGTCGAACTTCTCGGCGATGTCCTTGGGCTGGAGCTCGGAGTAGAACCGGAGGAAGATGGTCGAGCGGTAGGGCTCGTCGAGCTCGAGCACCGCAGAAGCGAGCGCGCGCTGCGAGTCCACCAGCTCGACCATCTCCCCCGCGGAGGGGAGCGCCTCGGGGGCTGCGGCCTCGGTCTGACGGCGCTTCTGCCGCCTCTCTCCCCGGCGAATCTGGTGCGCAGTGTTGCGAGCCACACCGGACAGCCATTGACGCAGACCCTTGCGAGGAACGCCCTCCCACTCCAGCGCGGCCATCAGCGTCGACTGAACGACGTCGTCGGCCGTGTTGGGATCCCGCACGAGCTGCCGGGCGAGGGTCCTCAACCACCCCGTGTGCTCCAGGATCTCGGCGGCGGTGAATGTGGGGTCGGCGTTCATGGGCTCCTGAGCCTAGGTGTCCGCCGAGGCCGGGTTCGTTTCCCCCTTTCCTGGAATTCCGGAGGGGCGTGGCTAGGGCAGCAGGGAGGCCGAGAGGGCCCAGCCGAGGCCGAAGAGGGCCGGTCCTCCGAGCCAGGGCCAGGCCCGGGCGCCCGCGAAGCGGTGCACCCCGGCACGGGCCAGGAGCAGGCCGGCGCCGAGGACCACGGTGCCCTCGGTGGCGAAGGTCGCGATCGCGGCGCCGTCGATGCCGAGGCGCGGGACCAGCAGGGTGTTCCCGACCAGGTTCACCACCAGGCCCGTCGCCGCCACGGTCAGGACGTGGCCGGTGCGGCCGGTCGCCACCAGGGCGGTCATCATCGTCGCGCCCACGTAGACCAGAGCGGCGGCGCCGAGCAGCCAGCGCAGGCTGAGCGAGGCCTCGACGAACTCCTCGCCGAAGAGCGCCAGCAGCTGGGCGCTCCAGGGGGCGAGGAGCCCCGTGGCCAGGCCGGCCAGGGCGAAGATCGGCTGGCCGAGGCGCGCCACGGCCGACCCGAGCCGCCCCTCCGCGTACTCGCGCTTGAACCAGGGCAGGGACACGAGGGCCGCGTAGACCCCGGCCATGATCGCCACCGACATCAGCCGCACGCCCACGTTGTAGTGGCCGAGGGTGACGTCCCCGATCCACAGGCGGATGAAGACGTTGTCGACGTAGAAGTAGGTCTGCTGGCACAGGCTCGCGAGCCCCAGGGGCAGGGCGGCGGCGAGCACCGGCCGCCAGGGCACCTCTGTCGCGCGCGCGGCCGGGAGATGGGGCCGCGAGACGAAGTGCAGCACGAGGTTCGCCGTGGCGCTGCCCCCGGCCACGGCGCACAGGAAGAGCCCCGGCTCCTGCACGTCCAGGAACAGGAAGAGGAGAACGAGACTCAGGCTCGCCCCGGCCGCGAAGGCCCGTACCAGGACCGGCGTGCGCCAGGCGATGCGGTTCTTGAAGACCGTCGCGGACAGCTCGAGCACGTGGGTGACCGGGTACAGGCTCGCGAGCAGGATCCAGCCCGCCCCGGGCTCGCCCACGGCGAAGGCCCCGCCGCCCACCAGGGCCACGCCCAGGAGCCCCGCCACAAGGCGGATCCGCCGCGTGGCCGCCAGCACCGCGGGCACCTCCCCGGCGTCGTCCGCCGTCCGCTGCACGGCGATGGCCCCCGTGCCGCAGTCGACGAAGCTGTCGAGCAGCATGAAAACGGCCAAATAGAAGGTGTAGCGACCGAACTCCGCATCGCCCAGATGACTCGCCAGGAGCCAGAGGGCCAGGAAGGTGCAGCCGGAACCCCACAGACGACCGAGGACCAGCAGCGAGGTGCCGCCCAGCACGCGGCGCAGGACGCCCGCGGGGGCTGCGGTTCCGGTCGAGGTGGTCATGCTGGCGCAGAGACTAACGGGCCTCCTTCGCGCTTCCCCCTGATCGCTTCCATCTTCCCCTCGGTTATCCTCATCGGCTCCATGAAACGCTGGCTCGTTCGTCTCGTCGTCCTGCTCGTTCTCGTCGGCGGGGGCGTGGCCCTGAAGGCCACGGTCCTGGCGGCCAAGCCCGTGGAGGTCTCGATCCACGAGGTGGCCCGCGGCACCGTGGAGTCCACCGTCACCAACACCCGCGCCGGTACCGTGGCCGTGCGGCGCCGGTCCCAGCTCTCGCCTCAGATCGGTGGGATGGTGGTGGAGCTGCCCTTCGACGAGGGGGACGCGGTGCGGCGGGGCGACCTGCTCGTGCGCCTCGACGCGGAGGTGATCGCCGCCGAACGCGTGCTGGCGGAGACGCGCCTCGAGTCGGCCAAGGCTCGCCACGCGGAGTCCTGCCTGGTGGCAGAGCGCGCCGAGCGCGAGCTCAAGCGCAACAAGGAACTGGCGGCGTCGAAGATCATCTCCGAGGACGTGCTCGACGAGGTCGAGAGCCGCCGGGATCGGGCCCACCTGGCCTGCGCCACCGCGAGCACCCAGGTCGAGGAGGCGCGCGCCTCCATGGCCCTGGTCGACGCGCGCCTGGCGCAGACCGAGCTGCGGGCGCCCTTCGACGGCGTCCTGGCCCAGCTCGAGGTGGAGGTCGGCGAGTACGTCACCCCCGCGCCTCCGGGCGTGCCGATCCCCTCGGTGATCGACCTGATCGACCCGACCTCGGTCTACGTCACCGCCCCCATGGACGAGGTGGACGCGGCGGTGATCCAGGTCGGCCAGGCGACTCGCGTCACCATCGACCCCTTCCCCGACCGCGCCTTCGCCGGGCGCGTCACGCGCATCGCGCCCTACGTGCTCGACCTCAAGGAGCAGAACCGCACCCTGGACGTGGAGGTGGAGCTCGACGACGGGGAGTTCGCCCGGCGGCTGTTGCCCGGCACTTCCGCGGACGTGGAGGTGGTGCTGCGGGTCGCCGAGGACGTGCTGCGCATCCCGACCGCGGCCCTGCTCGAGGGCGGGCGCGTCATGGTCTTCGACGGGGAGCGCCTCGCCGAGCGCAGGATCGAGGTGGGCCAGCGCAACTGGAACTGGAGCGAGGTGCAGAGCGGTCTCGAGGCCGGCGCGCGGGTCGTGACCAGCCTGGGCTCGACCGCGGTGGTGGACGGGGCCGAGGCGCGCATCGCCGAGGGGCCGTGATCCGCCTGCGGGACATCTGGCGCACCTACCGCATGGGCGAGGAGGAGCTCCACGCCCTGCGGGAGATCGACCTCGACATCCCGGCCGGGGAGCACGTGGCGATCATGGGGCCCTCGGGCTCGGGCAAGTCGACCCTCTTGAACGTGATCGGCCTGCTCGACCGCGCCACCCGCGGGCGCTACGAGCTCGAAGGGCGCGACGTCACCGACCTCAGCGACGACGAGCTCTCCGCCGTGCGCCAGTCCCGCATCGGCTTCGTGTTCCAGTCGTACCACCTGGTCTCGCGCCTGGACGCCCTGGGCAACGTGGAGCTGCCGATGATCTTCGCTGGCGTGGGCCGTAGGGAGCGTCGCGAGCGGGCCCGGGCGGCCCTCGAGGCGGTGGGGATGGCGGACCGGGCGAGCCACCGGCCCTCCGAGCTCTCCGGCGGCCAGCGCCAGCGGGTGGCGGTCGCCCGCTCGACGGTCATGGGGCCCGCCGTGCTGCTCGCCGACGAGCCCACGGGCAACCTGGACTCCAGGTCGGGCTCCCAGGTGCTCGAGCTCCTGAGCGGGATGAACGCGGAGGGCCTGACCCTGGTCGTCGTCACCCACGACCCGGCCGTGGCGCGCCGGGCGGACCGTGTGCTCGTGCTCGGGGACGGGCGCCTCGTGCGCCAGTGGCGCGGCGAGGAGGTGGTCGACCTGGCCCAGCTCTTCGAGGGCGTCGAGGGGGCGACCTCGTGAGTCTGCTCGACCAGCTGCGCTTCGCCCTCTGGGCCCTCGGCTTCCACCGCCTGCGCACGGGCCTGTGCCTGGTGGGTATCGCCATCGGGGTGACGGCGGTGGTGCTGTTGACCTCCCTCGGCGAGGGGGCGCGGCGTTACGTGGACAGCCAGTTTCGCTCCCTGGGCTCGAACCTGATCCTGGTCCTGCCCGGCCACGCGGAGACCGCCGGCGCGATGCCGGGGGTGGGGCGCGCGCCGAACGACCTGACCTTCCAGGACGCCCGGGCCCTGGCCCGCGGCGTGCGCCAGGCCCGGCACGTCGTGCCCGTCTCCCTGGGCAGCGAGACCGTGGCGAACCGCGAGCGCCACAAGCAGGTCTTCGTGGTGGGCTCGACAGCTGAGTTCATGCACGCCCGCAACCTGCGCCTGCACAGCGGCAGCAACCTGCCCGAGCTCGAGTGGGAGCGCTCGAAGCCGGTCATCCTGCTCGGCCTCGAGCTCTCCCGGGAGCTCTTCCCCGGCGAGCAGCCCGTGGGCAAGACCGTGCGCGTGGGCGACCGGCGCATGCGGGTCATCGGCGTGCTCGACGACCACGGCCAGCAGGTGGGCCTCGACATCGGCCTGATGGGACTCGTGCCCGTGGCCACGGCCCTCTCGATGTACGACGAGACGAGCCTGTACCGGATCGTGATGCAGGTGGGCTCCCACGCGGACAACGAGCAGGCGGTGGAGCGCGCTCGGGAGATCCTGATCGAGGAGCACGGCGAGGAGGACTTCACCTGCGTGACCCAGGACTCGGTGGCGGGCTCCCTGTCGGCGATCCTGCGCATCCTGACCCTGGCGCTGGCCGGCATCGCCAGCGTGTCCCTGTGCGTGGCGGGGATCGGGATCATGAACGTGATGCTCGTCTCGGTCTCGGAGCGCACGCCGGAGATCGGTCTGTTGCGCGCCGTCGGCGCGGGCCGGGCTCAGGTGCGCGGGGTGTTCCTGTTCGAGGCGGCGCTGATCTCGACCCTGGGCGGGCTGATCGGCCTCGGCCTCTCCTGGTTCGGGACCTGGGCCCTCGGGCAGTGGTTCCCCAGCTTCGACGCCTCGCCGCCGGCCTGGGCGGTGGGGGCGGCCCTGGGGGTCTCGCTGGTGGTGGGGCTGTCGTTCGGCGTCCTGCCGGCGAACAAGGCCACGCGCCTGGACCCGGTCATCGCCCTGCGGAGCAAGTAGGGGGAGCGAGTCACCGTGCGCGACCTCGTCGGACTGGCCCTGGGCGCCCTGAAGGGACACCGGCAGCGCTCCTTCCTGTCGGTCCTGGGCATCGCGATCGGGATCGCTTCGGTGGTGCTCCTGACCTCGATCGGCGAGGGGACGCGGCGCTACATCCTGGACCAGTTCGCCCAGTTCGGGACCCACATCATCGCCATCAACCCGGGCAAGTCCGAGACCTTCGGAATCCCGGGCGTGATGGGGGGCACGACCCAGAAGCTGACCCTCGAGGACTCCGAGGCCCTGAAGCGCGTGGCGGGCGTGGAGCTCGTCGTGCCCTTGGTCGTCGGCCAGGCCAGCGTCGAGGCCGGCGCCCGGTCGCGCAGCGTGAACATCTACGGCGTGACGAGCGACATGCCCGAACTGTGGAAGTTCTCGGTCGGCATCGGCGACTTCCTGCCGCCGGGGGACATCGACCGGGAGGTCCAGGTGGCGGTGCTCGGGCCCAAGCTCGCCACGGAGCTCTTCGGCGCCGAGAGCCCCCTGGGCCAGTTCGTGCGCATCGCGGGCCGCCGCCTGCGGGTGATCGGCGTCATGGCGCCCAAGGGCCAGATCCTCGGGGCCGACATCGACGACGTGGCCTACGTGCCCGTGGCGACGGCCTTGTCCCTCTTCAACTCCGCGGAGCTCTTCGAGATCGACCTGGAGTACTCGGAGAACGCGAGCACGGAGCGGGTCGTCGCCGACGTCAAGCGCGTCCTGACCGAGCGGCACTCCGGCCGGGAGGACTACACCCTCAACACCCAGGAGGAGATGCTGAGCGTCTTCGGCAACGTGATGAACATCATCACCCTGGCCGTGGGCGCCATCGGCGGGATCTCCCTGCTCGTGGGGGCCGTGGGTATCCTGACCATGATGTGGATCTCCGTCGGTGAGCGCACCCACGAGATCGGCCTGCTCAAGGCCCTCGGCGCCACCAAGGGCGGCGTCCTGCAGGTCTTCATGACCGAGGCTGTGGTCCTCGGCCTCGTCGGCGGCCTCCTCGGCGTGGGGATCGGACTGGGGCTGGTGGGGGTGATCCACCTGCTCTTCCCCGACCTGCCCCTCGGCACCCCGCCCGAGTACGTGGGCGCTGCGCTGGCGACCAGCTTCGTGACCGGGCTGCTCTCGGGGATCTTGCCAGCGCGAAGGGCGGCGGGCTTGGATCCGATCGAGGCGTTGAGGGTGGAGTGAGGGTGGCGGTCGGTCCTTGGAGCTCGGACAGGGAAGAGGGCGCCAGGAGCCCCTCCACTCAAGCCCCCCTCGACCTGGTCGCCGCCCTGGAGCCCCGAGAGGTTCCCGCTGGGATTCTCCACGGAGAGGGCCGATGATCTGGACACACTCTCACGCCTTGCGACGAACGGATCCGACATGAGCACCCAACCCTGGATCGAGCACGCCGAGCTCCTCGGCGAGAAGGTGCTGCTGAGGCCGGTGACCACGGCGGACAAGGACGCGGCCTTCGCCTTGATCCACGGCCGTGAGGCGATCACCGACTGGCTCGTCTGGGACGGCCCCGAGAGTCCGGAGGATCTGAAGTCCTACTACGGGGCCTGGCCCCAGCGGGGCGAGCGGGAGCCGGGCTTCGACTACCAGTTCGCCGTCGTCGACCGCGCCGATGGGCAGTTCAGCGGGACCATCGCACTGCGCTACGTGGGCCACGAGTTCAGCGGTGACGTGGGCTACTGGCTGGCGGAGGAGAAGTGGGGGCGGGGGCTGATGACCGAGGCGGTCGGGTTGGTTCTCTGGCTCGCCTTCGAGCAGACCGCCGCGGTGCTCGTGCACGCGGAGTGCTTCGCGGGCAACGAGGGCTCGCGGATCGTGCTCGAGCGCAACGGCTTCGAGCCCGAGCCCGCGGGTGATCGGGTCGTGGAGAAGAAGGGGCGCCCGATCGCGGCCCACTTCCACGTCCTCTCCCGTGGGGCCTGGGAGGGCCGCGGCCGGCCCGGGGCGCCCCTGGAGTTCCAGGTGACCCCCGGGGGCTGAGGCCCGGGGCCGCTGTTCGGCCTGTGTCGCCCGGGCGTGCGCGCGGCGCACGCCCCACCGCGGGCCCCTGTTGGGGGCAATCGTCCGAAAGTTCGGCATCCGGCGGAAGCCCCCGCGCGGGCGGCCGTCACGCCCGTCGGGGCCGGAACTTGCCGGCCTCCGTCGACTTGGCGTAGGGCTTGCTCTCCTTTCGGCGCGCCGCTGGGCCTACGATGGCCCGTGACTCAGACCTCCATCCGCCCATGAGCCCGAGACTCGTCCTGCCCCTCCTGATCTTGCTGCTGGCCGGCGCCGCCGGTGTCCTGTGGGCCGTGTCGGGGGGAGATGAGGCCGAGGAGCTGCCCCAGGGAGTCGGACCGGGCAGCGCGGCGACGCCGCAGACCGGGATCTCCGAGAACGGCGCCCTGCCCGAGCGCAGGGAGCGCCTGCCCGAGCGCGACGCCCAGTCGGACACCTCGACCACCGTCGCCATCCCCCTCGAGCTCGAGCTCGTCCTGCTCGAGGCCGAGGGCCGCCTCGACGCGGACGACGCGCCGCCCCAGGGCTACGCCGCCTCCGCCGGCCTGCGGGGCTCCATGCACCACGCGGACGGCCGCGGGGCCCAGGGCCACGTGGTGTTCATCGCCGGCCCGAACCGCGGACGCGTGCTCGACACGGACTCCCTCGGTTCCTTCGGGGCCAACGACCTCCTGCCCGGCCTCTCCCTGGTCGCCCTGCGTTCGTCCGGGACCCCCGGGGCGGAGCGCGAGGTGCTCCTGCGCCGCGACCGCCAGTCCCAGCTGAACGTGGGCTTCGGTCGTCCGGCCATCGTGCGCGGCCGCGTCAAGGATGAGCAGAACCGACCCCTGCCGACCGCCAAGGTCACCATGGACGGCCAGGACGCCCTGACCGACGAGGAGGGCACCTTCTACTTCTCGCGCATGACCTCCGGCAAGGTGCCGATCTACGTCTCCAAGCCCGGCTACGCCACGCACCGGGAGATGCAGCAGATCACCGCGGGGATGACGATCGGTTCCGACCGCCTGACCTTCGTGCTGAAGAAGGCGGCCAGCCTGGTGGTGAGCGTCCCCGCGCGCGTGGGCACCGGCAAGGCGGGGGAGCTGCACCTCAGCGGGCCCCTCGACGGCACGGGCCAGCGCTCCTATCCCTGGCACAAGGTCAGCCCCGTCTCGATCTACGCCGGTGAGTCCGTGCGCATCGAGGATCTACCCGCGGGCCGCATCCGCCTGCAGCTCTTCGTGCCGGGGGCCCAGGCCACGCCGCCGGTGCTCCAGGACACCCTGGTGGCGGGGGTGGAGAAGACCCTCCGCTTCAATCTCGAGCCCGCGCCGATCCTGGTGGGAGTGGTGCGGGAGGAGGGCAAGCCGGTGGAGGGCGCCGTCGTGACCCTCGAGGCGCCGGACGTGACCAGCAGCGCGATCCAGGCCCTGGGCGGCGGATTCGGCGGCGTGCAGTTCGAGATGGACACCCTCGGCATGCCGCTGGCCGCCCTGCAGCGCGCGGTCACCGGCGCCGACGGGGCCTTCCGCTTCTCCTCGGGCGAGGAGCTGGCACCCGTGCGCTACCTCTCCGCGCGCGGTCCGGACGGCAGGTCCTGGGCGGGCCGTGTCGTACGAGCAGAGCAGCGCGAGGTGGAGCTCGAGCTGGAGTCTCTCCAGAGCGGCCGCGCCGGCTTCGTCTTCGAGACCTCCGAGCGTTTCCAGGCCCTGCCGATCAAGCTCGTGGTGGACGGCAGACACGTCTACGAGGTGCTGCCCGCGGGCGAGCGCCTCGAGGTCCTCGAGCTGCCCATGGGCCGCTGGAGCCTGCGCTCCTCCTGGGGCAACGAGGTCATGCAGGAGGACGTCGTCTTCGACCTGCGCGAGGTGGAGGACGTCTTCGTCCCCTTGCCCGATGGGGCCATCAACGGGCAATCGGAGGAGATGCGGGCGGCCTTGAACCCGGCGGGCACGAAGGGCCCCTAGGGCGGTTCCCTGGCGCCGGCGAGGCCGCGCCGCTAGGGTTCCGCCATGCGCATCCGCCTGCGAGAGGCCTCCTTCGGGGTCACGGACTGCCGCACGCGCCTCCCGTTCCGCTTCGGGATGAGCACCCTGACGGCGGCGCCGACCCTGACGGCACGGGTGGAGGTCGAGACCTGCCACGGGCCGGCCCTCGGCCACGCGGCGGACCTGTGCGTGCCGAAGTGGTTCGAGAAGGACCCGGACAAGAGCCTGCGCCAGGACGTGGAGGGCCTGATGGCCAGCGCCCGGGCCGCCGCCGACGCCGCCCGCTCGGAGGAGGCCGAGTCCTTGTTCGACCTGTGGTGGCGGGTGTGGCGGGAGCGCGTGGGCGGGCGGCCCTTCGAGGCTCCCGAGCGCCTGCTCGAGGGCTTCGGAGTGGCGCTGCTGGAGCGCGCCCTGATCGACGCCGCCTGCCGCGCGGCGGGCCGGAGCTTCTTCGAGGTCCTGAAGAGCGACACCCTCGGCATCCGCCCGGAGGTGGCCCACCCCGAGCTCGAGGGCTGGTCCCTGGCCGAGAGCTTGCCGGCCGAGCCGCGGAGCTCTGCACACCTGCGCCACACCGTCGGCCTGGTGGACGCCCTGCGGCCCGCGGACGTGACCGAGCGCGTCGACGACGGCCTGCCGGAGTGCCTCGAGGAGGACGTGCGCGCCTTCGGCCTCTCCTGGTTCAAGCTCAAGCTCGGCGGCGAGCGCGCGGCGGACCTGGAGCGCACCCTCGACTTCGCGCAGCTCGTGCGCGAGCTGGTGGGGGAGCCGGCGCGGGTCACGGTGGACGGCAACGAGCAGTTCACGGACCTGGGCGCCCTGACGGCCTTCTTCGAGGAGCTGGACCGGCACGAGGCCGGGCGCTTCCTGCTGGAGCGGCTGGTCTGCATCGAGCAGCCCCTGCCGCGGGCGGCGACCTTCGAGGAGGGCGCCCGGGACGGCCTGGCGGCCCTGCGCGAGCACGCCCCCGTGATCATCGACGAGGCCGACTCGGGGCTCGCTTGCCTGCCCCGGGCCCTCGACCTCGGCTACACCGGCGTGTCGGTCAAGAACTGCAAGGGCGTGATCCGGGCGCTGCTCTCCCGCGGCCTGTGCGAGCGCCGCGGGGGCTTCCAGTCGGCGGAGGACCTGACCAACCTCGGCGTGCTGGCCCTGCAGCAGGACCTCTGCACCGTCGCGGCCCTCGGCCTGGAGCACGTGGAGCGCAACGGGCATCACTACTTCCGCGGCCTGGGGCACCTGTCCGAGCGCGAGGCGGAGAGCGCCCTCGCCCGGCACCCCGAGCTGTGGGAGCGGGTGGACGACCGCATCCAGCTGCGCATCCGGGACGGACAGCTCGACCTCTCCGGCCTGCAGGTGCCCGGCTACGGCTACGGCAGCGAGATCGACTGGGAGGCGCGCACGCCCCTCGAGGACTGGAGCTTCCCGGAGGTCTGAGGATGGACTTCAGGACCCCCGGACAGTTCAAGACCGTCGAGGAGTTCCGCGCTCGCTGGCGGGAGGTGGCGCCGGACCTGGACTGCGACGTCGAGCTGGAGGGCGGAGAGGGTCCCCTCGGCCAATCGCTCGAGGTCCACGGCCGCTCGATCGGCAACCGCTTCTGCATCCACCCCATGGAGGGCTGGGACGGCCAGCCGAACGGCCTGCCCTCCGAGGACACCCTGCGCCGCTGGCGCCACTTCGGGCTGTCCGGGGCCAAGCTGATCTGGGGCGGCGAGGCGGTCGCGGTGCAGGCGGACGGCCGCGCCAACCCGAACCAGCTCTTCCTCAACCCGGAGGTGGACAGCGCGGCGGGCTTCCGGGCCCTGCGTGAGACCTTGATCGAGGCCCACACCGCCGCGGGTTTCGGCACGGACGACCTCGTCGTCGGCCTGCAGCTGACCCACTCCGGCCGCTGGGCGCGCCCGACGGCCGCGGGCCCCGCGCCGCGCACCGCACAGCGCCACCCGGTCCTCGACCGGCGGCTGGGGATCGAGGACGACGGGGCCCTGCTCACGGACGCCGAGCTGCGCGAGATCCAGGCCAACTACGTGGCCGCCGCGCGAGCCGCGTGCGAGGTGGGCTACGACTTCGTGGACGTGAAGTGCTGCCACGGCTACCTGCTGCACGAGCTGCTCGGGGCCCGGTCGCGGGACGGCGACTACGGCGGCAGCTTCGAGAATCGCACCCGCTTCCTGCGCGAGACGATCGCCGCCATCCGCGCCGAGGCGCCGGGCCTGGACATCGGAGTGCGCGTCTCGATCGCGGACGTCTTCCCCCACGCGCCGGGGGAGGACCGCCGCGGTGAGCCCCTCGGGTGGCGGGAGCACGTGCCCTATGCTCACGGCTTCGGGGTGGACGCGGACGACCCACGCCGCACGGACCTCGCGGAGGGCCTGCGCTTCATCGCCTTGCTGGAGGAGCTCGACGTGCGCCTCGTGAACCTGACCCTCGGCTCGCCCTACTACAACCCGCACCTGCAGCGGCCAGCCGCCTACCCGCCCTGCGACGGTTACCAGCCGCCGGAGGACCCGCTGGTGCAGGTGGCCGAGCACCTGCGCATCGCGCGCAGCTGCAAGCAGAGCTTCCCGGAGATGCTCTTCGTGGGCACGGGCTACACCTACCTGCAGGAGTGGCTGCCCCACGTGGCCCAGCACGAGGTGCGCCACGGGCACGTGGACTCCGTCGGGCTCGGCCGCATGGTGCTCTCCTACCCGGACCTGCCGGCGGACGTGCTCGCCGGGCGACCGATGCAGCGCAAGAAGGTCTGCCGCACCTTCAGCGATTGCACGACCGGCCCGCGCAACGGGCTGCCCAGCGGTTGTTATCCCCTCGACGAGCACTACCGCTCGCGCGAGGACGCGAAGACCCTCAAGGCCATCAAGGAGCGCCTGCGTTGAAGGACCCCGCCCAAGAAGTCGCGGAGCTCGAAGCCCTGGACGCGAGGCCCTTCGTCCCGCGCACGCTGGGCTATCTCAAGCGGATGGGCCCGGGCTACATGCAGTCCGCAATGACCCTCGGAGGCGGCACCGCCTTCGCGTCGATCTTCGCGGGGGCGGCCTTCGGCTACCAGCTCCTGTGGGTCGCGCCCCTGGCGATGCTGCTCGGGATCATCGTGCTCTCGGCGGTGGCCCACCAGACGCTCTCGACCGGCGAGAACCCCTTCCAGGCCATGAAGCGCCACGCGGGTCCCGTCTACGCCTACGGCTGGGCCTTCGGGGGCATCGCCTCCTCGATCATCTGGCAGTTCGCCCAGTACGCCCTGGCGAGCGCCATGCTCGTGGCCGTGGCGAGGAGCGCGGGTGTCGAGGTCGAGACCTGGGTGATGGGGCTCGTGGCCCTGGGCTGGTGCGTGGCCGTGGCGCTGCTCTACGACGCGCGCCCGAGCCTGGTGCGCCTCTACGAGAACATCATCAAGGGCATGGTGTGGTTCATCATCGCCTGCTTCGGCTTCGTGGTGTTGAAGACCGGCATCCCGCACGCCGAGGACCTGTGGGCGGGGCTGGTGCCCTTCAACATCCCCGGGGAGAACCAGGGCGTGAAGGGCACGACCCTGGTCGTCTCCGGCCTGGCGGCGGCGGTGGGGGCGAACATGGTCTTCGTCTACCCCTACACCCTGCGCAAGCGCGGCTGGGGCCGGCCCCACCGGCGGCTGGCGCGCATCGACCTGGGCTTCGGGATGTTCGTGCCCTACGCGATCGCCGCGAGCCTGATGGTGATCGCCTCGGCCAGCGTCTTCTACTACGGCGACCCGGAGCTCTTCGTCGGCAAGAAGGTCGCCCCCTGGCAGGCGGCGGAGATCCTGGCGGCCCCGGACCGCCTCGGGCCGACCGTCGGCATGTGGGTCTTCGGCCTGGGCGTGGTGGCCATGGCGCTCTCGTCGATCACGATGCAGATGCTCTGCTCGGGCTTCGCCCTGTGCGAGATGTTCGGCTGGGAGGCGAGGGGGCCGCGCTACAAGCTGGGCCTGATGCTGCCCGCCGTCGGGGTGCTCGGCTCGGTCTTCTGGAACGACGTGCGCCTGTGGCTGGCTGTACCGACGAACGTGGTCTGCGGCTTCCTCCTGCCGATCGCCTACGTGGCCTTCATCCGCCTCAACCGCAACCGGGCGTACCTGAAGGAGGACACGCCCTCGGGGGCTCTGAGCACCCTGTGGACCCTCGGGATGGTGCTCAGCACCGGCGTGCTGGTGGCCTTCCTGGCGTGGTTCGCCTGGAACGAGGTCCCGGGCTGGATCGAGCAGCTGTGAGGTGAAGGCCGCGGTCGAGACACCCTTCGGCGCCGTCGAGCTCGACGACGCCGTGCTGGAGCCCTTCGAGGCGCGCCTCGGGGCCGGCCCCGCGCCCGCGCCGGTGCGCTTGGTCTACGCGGCGGCGCACCTCTGCCTGGTGGACGGCTACGCGCAGGTGGAGCACGAGCTGGGCACCCCCGTCGCTGCGGAGGAGCTGGCCGCGCACCTCGACTGGGAGGCCACCATGGCCCTGCGCAGGCGCCTGGACGGGCTGGGCTTCGGCATCGCCGAGGCCATGGACACGGCGCAGCGCTTCCAGATCGGGTGGGGCATCGCGGCGGAGCTGATCGAGCGCACGGGAGCCCTGGGACTCGCGAACGGCTTCGTGGCCGGGGCGGGTGTGGACCACCTCGACGGGGTCGGCGGCGAGGCGGAGCTGGTGGAGGGCGTCGTCTTCCAGGCCCGCGCGATCCAGGCCGCCGGGGGGATCCCGATCCTGTTGCCGATGCTCTGGCTGCCGGCCAGCGGCGCGGACGAGGAGGCCTACGTGCGTGTCTACGGCGCCATCGTCGAGCGCCTGGAGGGGCCGCTCTTCGTGCACTGGTTGGGGGAGATGTTCCTCCCTGCGCTCGCGGGCTACTTCCCGGGCGAGAGCTTCGAGCGCGTGATGGACCTGGACCCGTCCAAGGTGCGCGGGGCGAAGCTCTCCCTGCTCGACGACGCGCTGGAGCGGCGCCTGCGGGCGAGGTTGCTCCGCTGCGAGCAGATCCTGCTCACCGGCGACGACTTCCACTTCGGCGAACTGATGGGGGGCGGGCCCGCGACCGGGTCGACCGAGATCGCCGGACGCCAGGTCGCCCTGGGCGACTTCAGCCATGGCCTGCTCGGCATCTTCGACGGGGTGGCGCGCCCCGCGGGCCTCGCCCTGGGCCTCCTGGCCCGTGGCGACGACCAGGGCTACCGGGCGCTGATGGAGCCCTGCGAGGAGCTCGGCAAGCACCTCTTCCAGGCCCCGACCCAGCACTACAAGGCCGGGCTGGCCTTCCTCTCCTGGCTCAACGGCCAGCAACCCAACGCCATGCTCGTCCAGCACGAAGAGCGCGCGCGGGACGCGGCGCACCACGTCGAGGCGGCACGCCTGGCCTCCCGGGCGGGGGTGATCGAGGACGCGGCCGGGGCCGCCGCGCGGCTGGCGGCCTGGCTGCGGCGCGCGGGCTGCTGAGCCCTCGGCGGCTCGGTGGCCTCCGGGCCGGGCCAGGTGCTACCCTCTCGCCATGGGATCTCGAGCACTCCTCGGCCTCCTCGGCCTGGCTCTCCTCTGCGGCGGCGGCTGCAAGGCCCCCGACCCGCAGCTCGGCGGCACCTGGGTGGTGGGCTCGGACCTGGACAACGCGCCCTTCATGTGGGTCGACAACACGGGCGAGCCCAGGGGGCGCGACGTGGTCATGGCGCAGGTCCTGGCGGAGGGCCTCGGTCGCGAGCTGGAGCTGCGGCGCATGCCCTTCGCCCGGCTCCTGGACGCCTGCGAGGCGGGGGAGATCGACGCCGTCGTCTCGACCCTCGGCTTCACCCCCGAGCGCGCCGAGCGCGTGCTGATGAGCGACCCCTACTACGTCACCGCCCTGCGTGCCCTGGTGCGCAAGGGCCCCGATGAGCCCCAGGAGCTGGCGGATCTGCTGGGCAAGACCCTCAGCGCGGGGGAGGGCACCACCTCCGAGCGCGCCGTGCGCCGGTACGCCTCGACCGTGGTGATCGGCGACCCCTCGCCCATCAGCCGCGCCTCCGTGGAGCGCCTGCGCAAGCGCGAGGTGGACGGGGCGGTGATGGATGGTCCGATCGCCCTCGAGCTGGCGGCGGAGAACGAGGACTTCCTGCGCGTGCTGCCGCGTCCGATCGCCACCGAGGCCTACGTGGTCGCGGTGCGCCCGGACGACCCGGACACCCTGGAGGCGGTCAACCGGCTCCTGGACGCCATGCGCGAGAAGGGTCTGCTGGCCCAGCTCGACGAGCTGTACGGCGTGCCGCCGAGCGAGGACCTGGACCTCTAGGCCGGGCTAGGCCGCGCAGCTCAGGGGGTGGGAACCCCGTGCAGCGTGACCTGGGTGAAGGGGATGCCCCACCCGCGCTCGGTGCAGAGGTCGACGAGCGTGGCCTGCACGGCGCGGTCGAGCTCCTCGTACCTGGGGGCGGCGCCGCCCTCGAGGTCGCACAGGACGGCGTAGTCCAGGGAGGAGGCGCCGGCCTCGAGGAGCTCGACGGTCACCCTGACGAGCTGGCCCTCCTCCGTGAGGCCGCGCAGGGCGGCCCCGACCCGCTCGGTCATGGCGGCGGGGATCTCCGTGGTCGAGATCGCCTGGTGCTCGTAGTCCACCCCGAAGCGCTGCTCGATGCGGAAGCCGCCGGAGAGGTTCTCGGCACCGGAGGCGAGGAACTCCGTGGTGGGGACGTTGAGCCGGTTGCCCCCGAGGAGGCACAGGCGCACGTGCTCGAGGGTCTGCTGCTCGACCTGCGCCAGGCGGGTGCCCTCCCACAGGACCCAGTTCCCCTTGGCGGTCGGGAACCAGACCTCCTCCCTGGCGGCCCGACGCGAGCGCAGGTTCGGCAGGTCCCGCAGGGGCACGCGCAGCTTGCCGCCCATGAGGGCCGGGTTCACCAGCTCCGCGTTGAGGGAGATCTTCGCCACCCGGAAGGGCAGGCCGTTCACGAGCACCCGCTCCGACTCCCGCACGGTACCCAGGTTGAGCAGGATGTTGATCTGCTCGAAGAAGATCGGCAGGGCCGTCTTGCTGGCCCAGCCGAGACCCAGGAGACCCAGGATCGCCAGGCCGAGCAGGGCCCAGTCGCCCGCCGAGTAGAGCACCAGGAGCGCGCCGGCCACGGCCAGGAGGCCGCTGAAGGCGAAGTACAGGACGTCCACCAGCCGCGTGTAGAAGGGCCGGTCCTCCTTGGAGAGGTGTGGCAGCGCGCGGCGGAGCAGCTTGTAGAGGCCCCGCTGGCCGAGCAGGATCCCGACGAAGGCCGCCAGGGCCAGCAGGATGTGCAGGCCGCGGGTGCGGAAGAAGTCCGCCAGGGCGGCGCGGGTGTTGTCGTACACCGACTCCCGCGACTCCTCGTGGCGCTCGAGCTGGAACTCCGCCACCGTGCGCGCGTTCTCCAGCTCACCGAGGCGGCCGCGCCAGGTCTCGAGGGAGGACAGGAGCGCATCGCGCAGGGGGCCCTGGGGCGCCTGGCGGGCGGCGAGGTCGACGTTCGCGATGGCGAGGCGCGCCTCCTCCTCCTGCCCCTGGAGGGTCTCGCGCAGCTTGCGCAGGCGATCCAGCTCCCGAGGGGACTCGGTGGCCTTGCGCAGCTCGGTCAGGATCGGGCTGATGAACTGGGTCAGCTCCTCGACCAGATTGAGCTCGGTCTCCTGGGAGCCGCCCTCGAAGGTGCGCAGGTCGATGCCCGTGGCGATCGACTCGAAGTCGAAGGCGAGGCGGTTGATCTCCGCCTGCAGCTCGCGGATCTCCTCGAGCTGCTGGAGCCGCAGCTCGCTGTCGACCGACGGGTCGTAGGCGGCCCTCAGGTCCCTCAGCTCGGCTCGCTTGGACTCGAGGGAGTCGTGCAGGGCGGCGAGGGTCTCGAGGGAGCGCTCCTGGTCCGGCGTCAGCGGGGAGCTGATCGGGGTCGCCGGCTCGGCGGGGAGGTCCGGGGCCCCGGGATCCCCAGCGCCCTGGACCGAACCGAGGGCGGGGGTCGCGGCGACCAGCGGCAGCGCCGCCAGCAGGGGCGCCAGGCGCTGGAGGGCACGGCGGGGGAGGGAGCCGGTCGACATGCCCGCATGATGGGCCGTGCCCTGGGGGATTGCGAGCCTGTAACCCCGGCCCGCCCGGGCGTCCGGGGTCTCCAGTCGCGACGGAATCTCAGTCCATTCGTCCAAACGTCCGGGTCGCGTCCGTTTGCTAGACTCGTCTCCCATGGTGCGAATCCTGGTCGTCGACGACGATCCGAAGCTGCGGGGCTACGTGCGTGAGGGCCTCGCCGACTCCGGGATCGAGAGTGATGAGGCCCCTCATGGGGAGGCCGCCATCGAGCTGCTCACGAAGGCGGACCCGGGGCACTACGACCTGCTGCTGCTCGACGTGATGATGCCCGGGGCGAGCGGTTGGGAGGTCCTCGAGCAGCTGCGCAAGCAGCAGAACCAGATCCCGACCATCTTCGTCACCGCCCGGGACGCGGTGGAGGAGCGCGTCAAGGGCCTCGAGCTCGGCGCGGACGACTACATCATCAAGCCCTTCGAGTTCAGCGAGCTGCTCGCGCGCGTCGAGGCCGTGATTCGCCGTCGTGAGCACATCCCGATCATCCAGCGTGGCCCCTTGACCTTCGACCTCGTCGAGCGCTCGGTCGAGCTCGAGGGAAAGACCCACGAGCTCTCGACCAAGGAGTTCGACCTCTTGCTCGTCCTGGCCCGAGCCAACGGCGAGGTGGTCGGCCGGGCGGAGCTCTTGAAGAGCGTCTGGGGCATCGAGTTCGATCCCGAGACGAACATGGTGGACGTCATCATCGCCCGTCTGCGCCGGCGCCTGCGTCCTGCGGGCGCTGAGTTGATCCGAACGGTGCGCGGGGAGGGCTACTGCCTGCTCGACTCCGAGGATGACTGAGCCCCGGGGCAGGCGGCGCTGGTCCCTGCGGGGGAGGATGCTCAGGTGGCTGGGCGTGACCTCCGGGGTCGTCGCCCTGAGCCTGATCGTGACCGGCATACGCTTCGTGGAGGGGGCCGCCGACAGCCAGGTCGAGAGCCTCCTGCTCGAAGAGCTCGACGAGGTGCGCGCCTACTTCGCCTTCCGCGAGCTCGACGCGACCACGTTCATGGGGGCTGCCCACGAGCTCTCGAGCCTGCACCCGGGCAGCCGCGTCGCCTGGCGCGTCTGGGAGCCGGAGGGCGAGGGGTTGCTCGGCGAGTTCGGAGACAGCAGCTCCCTGCGGCCGGGCGCGCCCGCGACCTCGCCCCTCGACAGGACCGTCTCGGTCCCGGGGGGCTTCCGCTGGCGCTCGACCCGCCTGGAGTCGGGGGAGGTGGTGGGCCTGATGCTCGACACCTCGCCCTACCGGGTGCTCGTCGACCAGTACGTTCTGGCGGCGGCCGTGATCGTGCTCGTGGGGACCACGAGCCTGTTCGCCGTCGGGCACGCTTTCTCGAGCCGCGTCTCGACCCTGCTCACGCGGGTCGCCTCCCGCGCCCGCGAAGTGCATGAGTCGGAGGGCAGCGCCAAGCTCCCCGCCGAGGACCTCCCTGATGAGATCGCCGAGATCTCCGAGGCCCTCGAGGAGCTCTTGTTCAAGATTCGCAGTGAGACCCAGGCCTCGCGCATTCTGATCGCGGGCATGGCCCACGAGCTGCGGGCTCCGATCCAGAACCTGATCGGCGAGACCGAGGTGACCCTGCTCAACGAGCGCAGCGCGGAGCGCTACCAGCACGTGCTCTCGAGCCACCTGGAGGAGCTGCGGCATCTCGGGGACGCCGTCCACAACCTGGTGGCCCTGTGCTCCGCACCGAAGGCCGCCGACGCGACGGAGAGCGAGTGGTTCAACCTCTTCCGCGAGTCCAAGTACCGCCTGGAGCGGGAGGTGAACCGCGCCGAGCGCAGCGATGTCTCCATCTCCTTCAGCACCACGGGTGAGCCGTCCATCCGCGGTGACCGGGAGGCGATCCTGTCCGCGATCCGGAACCTGGCCTGCAATGCCCTGGACTGGACCCCGCCGGGGGGGGAGGTGGAGCTCGACTTCGAGGGCCACCAGGACCACCTCACGATCGTCGTCTCCGACAGCGGCCCGGGCGTTCCCGAGCCGGACCGAGAGAAGGTCTTCGAGCCCTTCTTCCGGGGGCCGGCCGCGGAGGGCAAGCGCGTGGGCTACGGCCTGGGGCTGGCGCTGACCCACTCCGCCGTCGTGGCCCAGGGCGGGACCATCGAGGTGGGTGAGTCGGAGCTGGGGGGGGCCCGCTTCCACGTGCATCTCCCGCGGGAGCGGACGGCCGGCTGAGCCCCGCTCCCTGAGGGCGGTGGGCACCCCCTTCCCGGCGCGCTGAGCCGCCAGCGGGCGCCCCCCGTGTCGATCGGGAGCGCGCCGGAAGAGGTCGTGGGAGGGGGCAGTCGCGCCCCGGCGGGCTGTCGCGTGGGAGGCGAGGGCCGCGGTGGGCGACCCGGCGTGGCGGGAGGCTGGCTCCTGCCACCGGGGCCTGAGCCGCGGCTTCATTGCGCGATTGTAATTCGCTCCAGGCGGCCTATTTGCGCAGGTTCAGGGCATCGAGCCCCAGTCCGCTCCCGGTTGGATCGGTTCTTGATGGGAGTGCACTGCCTCACCGCGGCTCAGGCGCATCTGCGGCTCCGCGACCCCTGCAGGTAGCGCGGGTGGTCCAGGATCTGGACTGTCCGTCCCGATCGCGGACACGCGGACAGGCAAGACCCCACCCCGGTACCCAAGTGATGACGCGACTCGACCCCCAGGCGAACACGACGAGCAGAGAGCGGGTCACGCGGATCATGATCCACTGCCACGACTCCTTCGGGATCGGGCACCTGCGGCGGTCGCTCAACCTGGCCACGTCCCTACGTCGCCAGATTCCCTCCTGCGAGGTCCTGATCACGAGCGGGTCTCCCTGCGCCACGCACTTCGAGCTGCCGGACGGCGTGGACGTGCTCAAGCTGCCCTCGGTCACCAAGGACGAAGCCGGAGACTACGTCCCCCGTCGGCTGGGCGGTGGCCTGGGGGTTATCGTGCGCATGCGCCGGCGGGTCCTGCTCGAGGCCTTCCTGTGCTTCTCACCCGATCTCGTCATCGCGGACCACCAGCCCCTGGGACTCTGCGGCGAGCTCACGGATGTCCTGGAGGAGGCCCACAGCACCGGCGTCCGCACCTTCCTCGGCCTGCGGGACATCATCGACGACAAGGCTGCCGTGGACGCGGAGTGGGGGCGCCCGCACATTCGGCACGCCCTGACCAAGCTCTATGACCGCATCGTGGTCTACGGTCGTCAGGATGTCTTCGACGTCCGCCACGAGTACGACCTCGAGGACGCCATCGCGGACAAGCTCGAGTACACGGGCTACGTCGGCCGGCCGGCGCAGATCAGCCCCGTCCGGGCCGTCCCGAGCCTGCGCCCCGAGGTGCTCGTCACCGTCGGTGGGGGTGAGGACGGCGTGGAGCGGGTCGAGACCTACCTGGAGCTCGTCGAGGAAGGCCAGCCGGTCTGGAACTCCTGTCTCGTGCTCGGACCGCTCTTCCCGCAGAAGGAGGTCCGTCGGGTCAAGCGCCGGGCACGGCTGTTGCGAGGGTTGGACGTGCACTCCTTCCACCACGACATCCCCAGGCTCCTGGCCCAGAGCGACGCGGTCGTCAGCATGGCCGGCTACAACTCGGTGGTCGAGATCATGCAGAGCGGAAAGCCCGCCGTGTTCTGGCCGCGGAGCTTCCCCCGCCGCGAGCAGCTGATCCGGGCCGAGCGCCTGGAGCTGCGTGGTCTGGCCGCATGCGTCGCGGAGCCGACGACCGGCAAGCTGCGCCGGGAGGTGGAGCTGGCTCTCGACCGTGGCGTGACCCGTAGGTCCGCAGAGCTCCTGGGGGGCTGCAAGGCCGTCAGCCGCATCGTGATAGAGGACCTGGGCCTCGAGGCCTGCAAGACCAACCAGAGAGTGAGCTGATGAAGCCTCCCCGTACTGCCTACCTGCTGAAGAAGTTCCCGCGCCTCTCGGAGACCTTCGTCCTGAACGAGATCCTGCGCCAGGAGGACCTGGACACGCCGATCCGGGTCTTCTCCCGCCGCGAGCCGGACGACGAGCCGCGCCACCCGCAGCTCGCGGACCTCCGGGCCGAGGTCGACATGGTGCCCGCGAACCGTGGTCTGGACGCCTTCCTCTCGCTCCTGGACCACGCCGCGGCCGCCACTGGCAGGCTCGAGGAGTTCTCCGCCTTCCTGCGCGGGCTGGTGGCCTTCGAGCACCCGCGCATGCACGCGCTGGTGGCGGAGGCGGTCTGGTTGAGGAAGCGCACCGAGGAGCTGGGCATCGAGCACGTCCACGTCCACTTCGCCACCGACTCCTCGATCACCGCCATGATCCTGCAGGAGCTCGGCGGCCCCACCTACAGCATCACTGCCCACGCCAAGGACATCTACCGCTCGACGGTCGACCCGCGGCTGCTCTCCCAGGTCGTGGGACGCTCCAAGTTCACCGTCACGGTCTGCGACGCGAACGTGGAGTTCCTCTCCACAATCCTCGAGCCCGAGGCCCAGCGGAAGGTCCGGCGCCTCTACAACGGCATCCCCCTCGACGACTTCGAGTACTCCTTCGAGGGCCGGGACGAGAACCACATCCTGGCCGTGGGGCGCCTCGTGGAGAAGAAGGGCTTCGACGTCCTGATCCGCAGCCTGGAGCAACTACGCGACCGCGGTCGCGACTTCCAGGCGACGATCATCGGCCAGGGCGACGAGCGCGAGGCCCTGGAGGGCATGATCGAGGCGACCGGCCTCGGTGATCGCGTGCGGCTGCTCGGGGGCCTCGACCAGGGCCAGGTCCGGGCCTGGATGAAGCGAGCCACGGTCTTCTGTCTGCCCTGCGTGATCGGCGAGGACGGCAACCGCGACGCCCTGCCGACTGTCCTGCTCGAGGCCCTGGCCACCGGCCTCCCCTCGATCTCCACCCCGGTGACCGGGATCCCCGAGATCCTGGGGGACGGCGAGGCGGGGGTACTCGTGGAGCAGCGCGACGTCAGCGGGACAGCCGCCGCGATCGAGGCCTTGCTCGACGACGAGGCCCGGCGGCGTGCCATCGCGACCGCCGGGCGCGCACGGGCCGAGGAGCTGTTCGACGGTCGGAAGAGCGCCGAGACGCTCGCGGAGTGGTTTGCCGAGGAGGCGGATCTCGAGAGGTGCGCATGAGGATCGCGCACGTCAACCAGGACCCGGGGATCTCCCCGAGCAGGAAGAAGGGCGCGGCCATCCACCTCGACGCGATGCGCCGGGCCTTCGCGGATCTGGGCGCGGAGGTCCTGCCTGTCGACGCAGCCGACTCGCGCGGCGTCCGCGCGGCCCTGGACACGGTCCTCGAGGCCGGTCCGGTGGACATGATCTACGAGCGCTACGCCCTGGGCAGCGGGGCCGCCTTCGAGGTCGCCCGCAACGTCGGTGCGCGCTTCGTCCTGGAGGTCAACGCGCCCCTCGAGGAGGAGGCACAGCGCTACCGGTCCGACTCGAGCTCCGCCCCAAGCACGGACGCCGACCTGCGCCGCAGGATGTTCGAACAGGCGGACACCGTGCTGGCCGTCTCGAGCGCGGTGGCCGACTACGCTGCCCGCAACGGGGCGTCCGAGGACAACCTGCGCATCCAGCCCAACGGGGTCGACCTCGAGCGCTTCAGGCCGCGGGGCGAGGACGACGAGCTGCGCAGGAGCCTCGTACCCGCGGGCCGCTTCGTGCTGGGCTTCCACGGCCGCATGCGGCCCTGGCACAACGTCCCCATGCTGGTGGAAGCCGCGGCCGAGCTGATCGACAACGGCGTCGACCTGCACCTCCTGCTGGTGGGAGAGGGGGACTTCGACGAGCTCCTCGAGGGCCGCGTCGACCCCAGCCGCGTCACCCTGGCCCCCTGGGTGGCCCACGAGGACGTGGGGCGGTACGTGGCATGCTTCGACGCCCTCGTGCTGACCCACTCCGCCCAGGCGCCCTTCTACTTCTCACCCCTGAAGCTGCAGGAGGCCATGGCCGCCGGGGTCCCGGTGGTGGTGCCCCGCCTGGGGGATCTGCCGGAGCTCCTGGACGACGGTCGCAACGCCCTGCTCTTCGCACCCGACGACCTGCGCGGGTTGGTCGAGCTGCTGGGTGGGCTGGTCGGCGACGTCGCACTGCGGGAGCGGCTCGCCCGCAATGGATGCGAGCTGGCGAGCGGCTGCTCCTGGACCGGCATCGCGCGCGGCCTCCTGAACGACCTCGCCGGGAGCCGCTCATGAGCCGCTTCGCGAGGATCTCCGCGGGCCTCCGAGTCTGGGTCCGCTTTGCCGAACACCTTGGGGAGCACCGTGGCCGCCTCGTCGGCGTGGTGCTCCTGGTACTGGTCTCGGTGGGCCTCGAGCTCCTGCGTCCCTGGACCGTGGCCTGGGTCCTGGACAACGCCCTGATCCGCGAGGTGGAGTTGCCCCGCGACCCGTTCTTCTACTTGTGGACCGGCGCGGTGGCGGGGGCCGTGATCGTCCTGGCCCGCTCCTATGCGAACTACCTCGCGACCCTGCTCTCCACGCAGGTCGGGCACTCGGTCACTCGCTCCCTGCGGAACCGGATCTTCGGCCACCTGACCGACCTGCCCCCGAGCTTCCACGCCCGTCACAAGTCAGGCGACATCCTGGTGCGCCTGATGGGGGACGTGCCGATCCTCAAGACGATGCTGGTGGACTCCGGCGTCGTGATCGTCTCCCGCACGATCCTGATCGTGAGCACCATCGTGATGGCGTTCACGGTGGACTTCGTGACCTCCGCGGCCATCGTGGTCGTCCTGCCGCTGATCGCAGTCACCGTGCGCTTCCTCGCGAAGAGGCTGACCAGCGCGGTGCGCAAGCAGCGGCGAAAGGAGGGGCGCATGGCGGACTACCTCCACGAGGCCATCGCCGCGAACGTCCTGATCCAGTCCCTCGGCCGGTCGAGCGACACCGCGAAGACCTTCGCCAAGAGCAACCGCTCCGCCGCGCGGGCGGAGATGCGTGCGGCACGGCTGGCGGCTGTCATGAGCGCGTCGGTCGAGAGCCTCCTGGGCATCGCCCTGGCGATCGCCCTCGGGCTGGGGGCCTGGCGGGTGTTGAACACCCCGCTCTCGGTGGGGGAGCTGACGGTGCTGCTCTCCTACGTGCGCACCCTGGCCAAGCCGATCCGCTCGGCGGCCAAGCACGCGGACAAGATCGCCAAGGGCACCGCCTGCGGCGATCGCATCCTCGAGATCCTCGACATGCCCGTCGAGCTCCAGGATCCGCCGGACCCCGTGCCCGTGCCGGCCGAGGTCACGGCCCTCGCCTTCGAGGGGGTCTCCTACGTCTACGACGACGGGAGCAAGGCCCTCGACGGTCTCGACGCGGAGTTCCGCGCCGGTGAGCTGTCGGCCCTGTTCGGCAGGAGCGGCGCGGGCAAGTCGACCCTGGCCGCCTTGGCCACGCGTCTCTTCGACCCGACCGAGGGCCAGGTGCTGTTTGGCGGCGTCGACGTGCGCCGCTTCAAGCTTCAGGACTTCCGTGACTCGCAGGCCTTCGACCTGCAGGAGCCGGTGCTGTTCGGCGAGACCCTGCGGGAGAACCTCCTGCTCGGCGTGCCGGACGCGGAAGATGACGCGCTGCTGGCGGCCTGCAAGCTCGCCGCCGCGGACCAGTTCATCGCCGATCTACCCGAGGGCCTCGACACGGTCCTGGGCGCCGGTGGAGTCGGTCTCTCGGGGGGCGAGCGCCGCCGGCTCTGCCTGGCGCGGACCTTCCTGCGGCCGACCCCGCTCGTGATCGTCGACGAGCCCTTCGTGGGCCTCGACAAGCCCACCGCCCAGCGCGTTCGGGAGTCCCTGCGCGAGCTGGCGAAGGAGCGCATCGTGATCGTGATCACCCACGAGACTCGTCAGCTGGAGGACTTCGACCACATCCTGTACCTCGACGAGGGCCGCGTGGTCGACCGCGGCACTCACAGTGAGCTGCTCCTGCGCAATCCCGCCTACCGCCGGGCGACCGAACAGGCGGACGCGAGGGCGTCATGAGGCCGACCCTCGCTGACGGCCTCGCGGCTCTGCAGGAGTACCTGGGCGAGAGCTTCCCGCCGGAGCTCGTGCTACGCGCCGACCCTCGCGGGGAGGACGCGCTCCAGCTCCAGGTCGCCCGGGACGGGGGGTGGGTCTGGTTCGAGCTGCGTGGTGAGAACCTGCGCCGCCTCCGTCTCGAGGAGGACCGCAGGTTGCCCGGGGTGTCTCGGCTCGCCGACCTCCGAGCCGCCGGTGGTGGCGAGCTCCTGGCCTGGCGACCGGGAAAGAGGGCGACCCTGCGTGCCGCCGGCCTGGGACGCGTCCTGAAGACCTATCGCGCCGGCAGGGCCGCCGCCGCGGCGGACCGCTTCCGCTGGGCCGCCGAGGCGGCGGCCGGGACCGGCCTGCGGGTTCCCACCGTGCTCTGCCTCGAGGAGCCTCAGGACCTCCTCGAGCTGGAGCTGCTGCCCGGAGCGTCCTTCGAGCTCCTCACCGACCAGGCTGACGTCTTCTACCGCCTCGGCCATGGCCTACGCCAGTTCCAGGACCAGGGCCGTGGCCGTTTCCCGGAGCTCGCGCTGCACGACCGCGCCCGGGAGGAGGCCGTGCTCGATGACCTGGCGCAGCGCGTGATCGATGTGTGTGGCGCCCTCCCGGAGGGCTGGCAGGAGGCGAGGCGCCTCGTGAGCGAGGCCTCAGGAGGGGCGAAGCCCGGCGAGCTCGTCCCGACCCACCGCGACCTACACGACGGCCAGCTGCTCGACGGCGAGCGGCAGATCGGTTTGCTGGACTTCGACCTCCTGTGCCAGGCCGAGCCCGCTCTGGACGTGGCCAACCTGAGCGCCCACCTCCGGCTACGCGCCATCCAGCGGTCCTCCGGGGCCACCGAGGACGGCGTCGAGGACCTGAGCCTGGCCCTGCTCGACGGCTTCGACCGCGGAGCGGAGGAGGGCTTCCTCGAGAGCCTGCGCTACTACCAAGCCACCACCTTCCTGCGGCTCGCCCTGGTGTACTCCCTGCGGCCGAAGTGGCTCCACATCGTCCCGAGCCTTGTGGCTCTCTCGGAGCGCTGCGCACATGAAGTGGGTCCTGTCTAGTCTCGCCTGCCTCGCGGCCGCCGCTCCGGCGGAGGGGGCGGTGTCTCAGGAACCCCAGGAACAGGACGTCGCGGGCGGCGTCGACCTCCTGCGCGTCGGCCACTGGGTGCAGGTCAAGGGGGTCTACCAGGGGAGCGGCGACTTCCAGGCCGAGAAGGTCGAGCTGCTGCAACCGGAGAGCTCCGGGACTCTCGTGGGGAAGGTCCAGCGCCCCCTCCCGAACCGCGAGCGCTTCTGGGTCAACGGGCAGGTCGTGCGCACCTCCGAGAAGACGGACTGGGGCGAGCTCTCCTTCGACGGGCTGGAGGGCCGGCTGGTCAAGGTCGAGGGCCGCTACCACGGTCCGTACAACTTCTCCGCCCGGGAGCTGACGCCGCGACAGAAGGGCCGGAGCTCCCTCGAGGGCCGCATCGACTACCTGCAGCGCACCAACGACGGGCTCGAGGCGCTGATCTTCAACGTGAGGGTGCTGCTCCCCTTCGACACGGACCTCGAGCTGGAGGGCCCGATCGACTCCTTCGCGCTGTCACAGGCGAAGCACAATGTGGCCACTCCGAACCGGCGCTTCGTGCTCGAGGGGGACGAGGCGATCCCCGGCACCGTGAAACTCACGGACACCCTGCGCTTCGGCGCCCTGTTCGAGGTGGAGGCGGGCTACGAGGACAACTACAACCTCGACGAGACCGATCCCGAGGACCGCCGCGACTACAAGGGCTCGGTGGTGGGGGAGCTGCGCTGGGAGCCGAGGCCGGACTTCCTGGCCCTCTTGCGCGGCCGGGGTTCGTATCGCCATCGCAACGATCAGGACGAGCGCGACGAGAGCCTGGAGGACCTGCGCCTGAGCGAGGCTTGGGTGCTCTGGTCGGACATTCTCGACAGCGGCGCGGAGCTGCAGGTGGGGCGCCAGGACTTCGACGATCCGCGCGAGTGGCTCTATGACCAGAACCTCGACGCGGTGCGGGCCGCCTGGAGCTCCTCCTGGCTGCGACTCGAGCTCTCCGCCAGCACGACCCTCACGGGCGGCAAGGAGCGCGATCGGGACTCGGACAACTACATCGCCTACCTGTCCAACAACGACCTGGACCAGCACCTCGCCGCCTACGTCATCGACCGCCGGGACGACCGCCAGCCGCGGGACTATCCGATCCACTTCGGCTTGCGCGCCCTGGGGGAGTGGCTGCCGGACAATGACTCCTGGCTCGAGTACAGCGTCCTGCGTGGCTACGACGAGGATCGCAGCCTGGAGAGCTGGGCCCTGGACGTGGGGACCACCTGGTCACCGGACTTCCTCGAGCCCTTCTACCTGACCGTCGGCTACGCCTACGCGACCGGGGACGACCCCTCGACCCCGGACGTGGACGAGTCCTTCCGCCAGACCGGCCTGCAGGACAACAACGGCAAGCTCGGCGGGGTGACCTCCTATCGCTACTACGGCGAGCTCGTCGACCCGGAGCTCTCCAACCTCGGGATCGCCACCGTCGGCCTCGGGGTGCGCTTCAACCGCGACATGTCCCTCGACCTGGTCTACCACGACTACCACCTGACCGAGCCGGCGACCAAGCTGCGGGACGCGGAGCTGGACGCCCCCATGGATGGGATCCACCGGGGCGTCGGCAGCGAGATCGACCTGGTGCTCGGTCTGCGCCACTGGAACGGCCTCGACGTGAAGCTGACGGCCGGCTACTTCGACCCGGGCAGTGCCCTCCCCGACGCGGATCCTGCCTTCCTGGCGGGCCTGCGCGTTCGCTATCGCTTCTGAGTCCCGTGCCGCTCCCTCTCCCCCTCCGGACCACTATCGAATCGCCCCTCGCCCCTCTCCACAGGGTAGCTCCCATGAAGAATCGCGAACTCCTCTCCCTGCTGCTCGTCCTGTGCGTGGCCCAGCTCCTCGGCTCCTGCTCCAGGCCCGCCGCGGCGAAGGGGGCCCGTCACAACGTGGTACTCATCTGCCTGGACACCGTCCGTGCGGACCACCTGGGCGCCTACGGCTACGAGAAGCACGTCACGACCCCGGGCTTGGATACCCTGGCGGATCGCTCGACGCTCTTCGCTGACGTCTCCGCCAACTCAGGCTGGACCAAACCCTCGGTGCCGACCTACATGACCGGGCTCTATCCGGTCCAGCACGGCGTCTACGAGGGGAACTCCCGGGACAGCGCCGGCGAGGAGCACAGCGACGTGCTGCCCGCCTCGGCCCTGACGATCGCAGAGGTCTTCCAGGAGGCCGGCTACAGCACGGCGGCCTTCGTGCGCAACGCTCAGATCCGCAAGGGGCAGGGGATCGAGCAGGGCTTCGACATCTACCAGGACGGCGCCGGCGACGCCAAGGACATCCGCTGGCGCGCCCTCGACTGGCTCGACCAGCGAGACGAGGAGCGGCCCTTCTTCCTCTACCTGCACCTGCTCGACGCCCACTTCCCGTACCCCGTGCCCGACGAGTACGGCGCGCTCTTCAGCAGCATGGAGGCGATCTCCCTCTTCCGCACCAAGGAGTGGAAGGAGCTGCGGGAACGCGTCAATGACGGCGAGCAGGTGCTGACGCAGGAGCAGCTCGACGCCCTGATCGCCCTCTACGACGGAGCCCTGCGCTACATCGACGATCAGCTCATGCTCCTGATGCAGGGCCTCGACCAGCGCGGACTCGCGGGGGACACGGTCATCTCGATCATCTCCGACCACGGGGAGGAGTTCCTCGAGCACGGCAAGATCGGCCACGGCCACGGGCTCCACGAGGAGCTCCTGTCCGTGCCCTGGATCCTGCACGTGCCCGGGCGCGAGCCGGAGGTGATCGAGACTCCTGTCAGCCTGGTGGACCTCTTTCCCACCTTGCTGCACGCCGCAGACCTGCCCGTGGTCGTGGACTGCGAGGGGGTGGACCGCCTCGACCAGCCCATGCTCTGGCGCGAGAGCTACGCGGAGCACAAGGCGGGCCGCCGCTACCAGCAGAGCGTGCGCCGCGGGGACCACAAGCTGATCCGGTACATGGAGAGCACCGGCGCACCGGGGATCAAGGTGGAGGCGCCTACGGTGGCCGAGCTCGTCGAGAAGGGCGATCGGCTCGCCGTGGAGCTCCGTCTGGATGCCGACGGCACTACGGTCGCAGCCGAGGTCAAGTTGCGTGGGGGCTCCGATGACCCGATCGAGGTCAAGGGCACGATCCAGGCCATCGACGATGACGGCTTCGTCCTGGCGGGGCTCCACGTCCCCTTGCTGGAGGACGTCGTGCTCTACGGCAACACCAAGGACGCCGAGGGGCAGGACGTCCCCCTCGAGGTGGGGCTCGGGGTCAAGGTCAAGATCCGCTCCTCCGCGGGGACCTACCTCGGCTACCGCGTGAAGCTCTACGCCCGTGACAGCAAGATCGAGAACGAGCTGCGGGGTATCCCCAAGGGAATCGATGAGAGCGGCGGCGTGGCCCGCCTGGACTTCGGGTTCACCTCAGTGGTCCTGGACGAGAAGACCGTCGTCGAGGCCCCCGCTGCCCGGGATCACTCCCTGACCCGTGAGGAGCTGCGTGCCTTGCTGCTGGCGGGGGGGGCCTCCTGGAAGCCCTTCACCCACCTCGTGGAGTTCTACGCGCTGGATGGTGAGGGCGTCGAGGTGCCCTTCGACGACCCCACCGGCGTGACGGGGATGAGCGGCCTCCTGGACACCTTCGGAGCGGAGCGGGCCCAGCGCCCCCTCTGGAGCTCTGCAGACCGCTCGGTGCTGAGCCAGAAGGACCTCCACGAGCTGATGGAGATCGGCTACGCCGGCGGCGAGGACTGAGAGCGCTCGGCGGGTGCGCGCGGCGGGGGGCGGGACTAGACTCTGCGCTCTCCGAACCCTCCGCGCACTCCCGCCGCCCCATGAAGATCGCCCTCGACGGAAAGTCCCTCGCCCTCGATGACTTCCAGCCCCTGCTCGACGGGGGTGCAGGGGGCCGGGGGCTGACCCTGAGCGTCACCGCCGCCGCCAAGAAGCGCGTACGTGTCGCGCGCCGGATGGTGGAGCAGCACGTGGCGGCCGGCGACGTGATCTACGGCCTGACCACCGGCTTCGGCAAGCTCAAGAGCGTCGCCATCGCCGCCGAGGACCTGGAGGAGCTGCAGCGCAACCTGGTGCTCTCTCATTGCTGCGGGGTGGGGGACCCGCTGCCGGTCGAGGAGGTGCGCGCGGCCCAGGTGCTGCGGCTCAACGGCCTCGTGCGCGGCCACTCGGGGGTCTCCGTCGAGCTGGTCGAGAAGCTCGTGCGCCTGTTCAATGCGGGCTTCGTCCCCGAGGTCCGGCAGCAGGGCTCGGTGGGCGCGAGCGGCGACCTGGCGCCCCTCGCGGAGATAGCAGCCACCTACATGGGCTATGGGCACGCCACCGTGGACGGCAGGCGCATGACCGCCAGGGCGGCCCTGAGGAAGCTGGGGGAGGAGCCCCTCGTGCTGCAGGCCAAGGAGGGCCTGGCCCTGATCAACGGCACGGAGATCATGAAGGCGGTCGGCGTGCTCGCCACCTTGCGCGCCACGAACCTCTCCAGGGCCGCGGACGCCGTCGCCTCCCTCTCCCTGGAGGCGCTGTTCGGCAGCCTCACGCCCTTCGACTCGCGGCTCGCGGAGCTGAAGGGCCACGCAGGTCACGGGCGCACCGCCCGCAACTTCCAGCGGCTCTTGAAGGCTTCCCAGGTCATGAACAGCCACGCGGACTGCGATCGGGTGCAGGATCCTTACTCCTTGCGCTGCATCCCCCAGGTGCACGGAGCCTTCAAGGCCGCCCTCGAGCATGTGAGCGGGGTGCTCTCCGGAGAGATCAACTCCGTGACGGACAACCCGATCCTCTTCCCGGACACCGGTGAGGTCATCAGCGCGGGTCAGTTCCACGGCCAGCCGATCTCGATGGTGCTCGACTACCTCGCCCTGGCCACCTGCAGCCTGGCGAACATCAGCGAGCGCCGCACCGAGCAGCTCGTCAACCCCGACCTCTCCGGTCTGCCGGCCTTCCTGACCCCCGAGCCCGGCCTGAACTCGGGCTTCATGATCGCCCAGGTCTCGGCGGCCTCCCTGGCGAGCGAGAACAAGTCCCTGGCCCACCCCGCCTCGGTGGACACGGTGCCCACCAGCGCCAACCAGGAGGACCACGTCTCCATGGGCGTGACCGCGGCCCGCAAGGCGCGCCAGATCCTGCGCAACACCGAGTACGTGCTCGCCATCGAGTGGTTGTGCGCGGCCCAGGGCCGCGAGTTCCACCCCGAGCTGCGGGCCGGGAAGGGGGCGCGGGCCGCTTGCCGCTGCCTGCGCGGGGCGGTGAAGCACGTCAGCTCGGACCGCTACCTGCGGCCCGACATCGAGCGTGCCCACGAGCTCTTGAGCTCCGGCGAGCTGGTCGCCGCGGTTCAGGCGGCGGCCGGGAAGCTCGAGGCCTGATCCGCGGCTGCGGTTGAGCGCCGCAAGGTCGGGAGGGCGACTCGGGAGTCGCCCCTCGGTCGCGGAAGTTCGAGAGGAGGGCGTAACGCCTGGGCATCCGGCGCGCCTTCGGGTGCGTCGCGAGTTCTCACCGCGCGGCGGTGGGAGGGTTCGCGGCGCTCCTGAAGTCACCTCGACTCCCACGGCCATGAAGCCCGCACTCCTCCTGACTCCCTTCCCGCTCCTCCTCCTGGCGACCTCGGCCGAGGCGCAGGTCACGGTCTGCAGCACCGGCTGCGACTCCACGACGATCCAAGGGGGCATCCTGATGGCGCCGAGCCCCGGCACGGTCACCGTGCTCCAGCCCGGCGCTTCCACCTACCTCGAGAACATCGACTTCCTCGGCAAGGAGGTCGTGCTCTCGGTGGGGGCGGGAGCAGGGCCGATCACCCTCTCACCGGCGAGCTTCACCCTGCCGATCGTGAGCTTCACCAGCGGCGAGGGGCGCGGAGCCGTCCTGCGCGGCTTCACCCTCACCGGCGCCACCGACGCCCCTGCCGTTCTGTGCAACGGCTCGGCGCCCACCCTCGAGGGAAACACGATCCGGCAAAACGGTTCGGATACCGTCGCAACCGGCGCGGGCGTGAACGCCCTCTCCTCCGGGCCCCTGCTCCTCGAG
>CAZQAT010000005.1:48475-50044 GCA_964591315.1 uncultured Planctomycetaceae bacterium | reverse complement strand
CGTCGCAACCGGCGCGGGCGTGAACGCCCTCTCCTCCGGGCCCCTGCTCCTCGAGAACCAGATCTTCGGCAACGTCGCCGCCGCACGCGGCGGCGGGGTGTTCGCCACGGGCAGCGCCGCGGGGACAGGCGGCTTCCTCGAGCTCGAGGGCAACCTGATCAGCGGCAACAGGGCCCAGTACCAAGGGGGCGGCGTGGCGCTGGTAGGGGTCGACGTTGCGCGCATCGAGGCCAATCAGTTCGGAGGCAATGACGTGGGCCAGGGTTGGCCCTTGCACTGCGACTCGGGCCCGGCGCCGGGGGGCGGAGCGATCGCCATCGTCGACACCGGCGGCCTTCCTGTCTCCTTGACGGACAACGAGTTCGCGAACAACCACTCGTGGCAGTTCGGCGGTGCGGTCCTGTGTGTCGGCTCCTCGCCCTCGATCACGGCCTCGGGCGACGCCTCGTTCGACTTCAATAATGCCGAATGCAACGGCGGCGGTATCGCGATGATGCACGGCTCCTCGCCGACCGTGGAGGGCTATCTCTTCACGAGGTGCAACGCCTTGGTCAACGGTGGTGGGGTGGCAGCCATGTTCTCCTCGAACGGGACCATCCGGAACTGCGAGTTCAATGGCTGCGCCTGCCTCGGGGTCGACGACCCGGACGGCACGACCCAGGACGCCTACGGCGGTGGGATCTACGTGGAGGACGCAGCGCCCCTGGTGGTGAACTCGGTCATCACGGAGTGCATTGCCGCCGGCGGGGACGAGGCCTACGGCGGCGGCGTGGCCGTGGTCGACGGCCCGGACGGGGGGGACTGCTCGGCCCGAATCCGCGGTTGCGAGCTGACCTTCAACGGAGCCGACACCGCCGGGGCCGGCATCTTCGTGGGCAAGCGCGGTGTGGCCTTCGGGCCGGTCGGACAGAGGGTCACCATTCGCAACAACCACATCGCCGAGAACGGCACCTACGACTTCCTCGCCGAGGAGCCCTTCGTCGGGGGCGGGGTCGCGGTCATCGATGCGGAGGCGGAGATCGAGCGCAACACACTGCTCAAGAACCGGGCCAGCCTCTCCGGAGCGGGTATCCATGCAGAGAACCTCGGGGAGATCTCGGAGCTCAACAGCAACATGGTGATCAAGAACGAGCTGCGCGACGTCGACGGGCCCACCCTCGGCATGGGGGCCGGCATCTGGGTCTCCGGAGACATCCCGCGCCTGATCCACAACACCGTGGCCCGCAACGAGGGCGCGGCAGGTACCTCCGGCGCCGGCATCTTCGTCGTGGCCGGCGGAGCGGAGATCTGGAACACGATCGTCTGGAAGAACGCCGGCGCGACGGACATCGACGGGGACCCGACGGTCTTCTACTCGGACGTGGACAAGCCCGGTGGCTGGACGAGCGGCGGCGGCACCTTCCGGCGCTACCCGCGCTTCGTGAAGCCCGCGGCGGACGACTTCCACCTCGACCTCTCCTCGCCCTGCATCAACCGAGGCAGCGTCCTGGTGCCCGGGATGTCGGTCCTGGACATCGACGGGCAGGCGCGGGTCCTCGACGGCGCCACGGAGATGGGGGCCGACGAGCG
>CAZQAT010000005.1:29378-48375 GCA_964591315.1 uncultured Planctomycetaceae bacterium | reverse complement strand
CTCCGGCCCGAGCGTGGAGTTCTTCGAGCTGCGCATCCGCGGTGAGGCGGCCACCTACAGCGGCACCTGGGTCGAGCTCGCCGGCAACGTCTGGTTCGACGAGGACTTCTTCCGGAGCACCCGGGCCCAAGGGCTGCAGATGTTCCTGGGGCCCACCAGCCCCTACGACGAGTTCCGCAGTGCGCCCGTGCCCTTCGACCTGGTCCAGGAGGGCTACAACGTCCCCAGCGGCGTGGAAGTGCCCCTGTGCATCCTCGCCAAGGACCACTACGACGCGATCCTCGGCAAGAACGGCGTCCAGTTCCCGAACAGCATCAGCGTGCTGCGCTTCAGCGAGCCCCTGTTGGGCGTGACCGGCGGCGAGACCGAGGCCATCCGCGTCTGGGACCTGCAGTACGGCCACTGGGCCTCTGGGACCCTGGAGTACTGGCGCGAGGTCAACGGCGTGGACTTCGAGCCGACCCTGATCTCCCGCGACGCCCTCGTGAAGCGCTGGATCCTGGACCAGGCGCCGCACCTGGACACGGACTTCTTCACCAGCGACACCTGGGAGGTGGTGCTGGAGACGGGCCTCAACTTCCAGGTCCAGGGTGTGACCATGGTGGGGGGCGACATCGACCCTCTGAGTTTCCCGACGACCGACGACGACCCGCCGGGTCTCGTGGGCACCTGGACAGCCACCGGTACGACCACCGAGCTGCCGTCCATGTTCTTCAGCTACGGCGGCCAGGGCTTCCCCTTCCCGCCGCTGGTCGCCTCGCCCTGGCAGGACCCCCTGCCGATCCAGGCGGGTCAGAGCGGCGTGCTCCAGATGACGGGCCTGCGCAAGGGCGTCTACGCCCGCTGGGACGTCTCCAACTCGAACCAGGACCTCGAGCTGTTGCTCTCCGCCGGGGATACGGTCAAGGACGCGGTCTTCACGGTGCCGGCGAACCTGTCTCCGGGCACCACCTTGAAGCTGAAGGGCTTCCACCGCCCTGCGGCCTCGGAGTGGAGCCCGCTGCCGAACTCGCACTCCCTGGAGTTCATCGTCGTTCGCTGAGGTCTCCGGGACCCTCGGGCCCGTAGAGCCGTTCGTAGGCGGCGCGGGCCTCGGCCTCGACCCGCTCCCAGCCCTCGGGCAGCGAAGCGCGGCTGGGCTCGGTCACGAACTGGTCGAGCAGGTGCCAGTCGTTCGTGGCCTCGACCACCCGCAGGAGCACCGCCATGATCGCGCCCCGCTCGGCGGGACCGACGTAGGCGTCTCCACCGCGCAAGAGGTCGGCCACCTCGCCCAGGGCGGCGCGGGCGCGGCCGCTCAGGTAGTCGCCGGTGCCCGCCTCCAGCTGCCCCGCCTCGATCAAGCCCGGGGCGGCCTGGGCCAGGGAGAGGCAGTGCTCCGCGTAGGCCGCGCGCAGCAGGCAGTTGCCGGGCAGGAGCTCCATGGCCCGCTCCAGGCGCGCGAAGCCCAGGGCCGCGTTGCCGGTGAAGAGGTGCAGCACGCCCACCTTCCAGGCCACCAGACCTCGTGCGCGGGCGTAGTCGAGGGACCCCCAGAGCTCCTCACCGCGCTCGACCCAGGGCCGCAGGTCGCTGCCGGGCGAGCTCGTCACCGCATCCTCCACGCCCAGGCGGAAGGCGCTGGCCGCGGCGAGGTCCCGCAGGGCCGGATCGTCGGCTTCTTGAGCCAGGCGCTCGAGGAGCGCGCGGGCCGCGGGACGGTCCCGGCCCACGGTCGCCAGGTACTGGGCCTCGGCCAGGTCGATCAGGGCGGGCGAGGGGTACCTCTCGCGGTGCAACTCGAGGCGTGCGAGGAAGTCGTCCCAGGCCTGGTTCAGGAGCAGGAGCTCCAGGTCGTGGAAGGCCTCCACCTCGCCCCACTCCGCCGCCGGGATCGAGTCGAGGATCCCGCGCGCCTCCTCGAAGGCCCCCGTGCGCGTCCGCAGGCGCACGAGCAGGCGCTTCGTGTCCCGGCTGCCGTGCACGGGGTCGAGGCGTGACTCGATGGCGCGAATCGCCTCGCCCAGCCGCCCGTGGGAGGCGAGCAGCACGCCGCGCGTGTAGGCGGCGCGGGGATGGCGCGGTCGGTCGGCGAAGGCGAGGTCCAGGAGCCGCTCCTGCTCGGCGAAGTCGCGACCCTCGAGCAGGGCGAGCAGGGCGGCGGTCGTGGAGTCCTCGCTCCAGTCCTGCACGGGGGTGAGGCCGTCGCTCCCACGGGCCGAGCGCCCCAGCACGTCCAGGGCGACCGCCCGCAGGGGACCGGCCCGCTCCGGGAGGAGCTCGAGGGCAGCGGAGGAGTCGAGGGCAGCGAGCCCGCGCTCCAGCCCCTCGCCGTCCAGGAAGAGCGGGCGCTGGTAGAGCAGCCCGAAGAGCTCGTCCACCGCCTCCTCGGCCGAGACGCGCCGCGCGAGCTCACGCATGGCGCCGTCTCCGCCGTGGCTCGCGGCCAGCTCCTCCAGGGTCCCGCGCGCCTCCGGCAGGCGTCCCTCGGCCAGGGCGGTCTCGACCACCTTCAGGCCCGCGTCGAGGGCCTGCCGCTCGCGCAGCTGGGACCAGAGGGCCACACCCGCGAAGCTCACGACCGCCAGCAGCGCCGCCAGCGCGAAGGCGGTCTGGCGCGGCCGCCGCCGCGCCTGGCGCAGGGCGCGGTCGATGCGGCCTGTCGGCCGCGACTGGATCGGGCGGTCGTCCAGGTAGCGCCGCAGCTCGTCGGCGAAGAGGCGCGCGCTGCGCAGGCGGCGGCGCGGCTCCTTCTCCAGGGCCTTGTGCACGATCGTCTCCAGGTCCCGGTGCGCGCGCGGCAGGTTCAGGGCGGCCGGCTCCTGCAGCAAGATCTTGCGCACGGTGCTCACCGGCTCCTGCGACAGGAAGGGCAGTCGACCCGAGAGCAGCTCGTACAGGGTCATGCCCAGGGCGTAGACGTCCGCCCGCGGGTCGAGGGCGGGCCCCTCCTGCGACAGGAGCTCCGGCGCCATGTAGGGCAGGGTCCCCGGCACGGCGCCGCGGTCCGTGAGGGTCGGGTCCACGCTCGAGCGCGCCAGGCCGAAGTCGACCAGGTACGGCACGCCGGACTCCAGCAGCACGTTGGCGGGCTTCACGTCCCGGTGCACGATCCCCTCGGCGTGGGCAGCGTCGAGGGCCTCCGCCAGGGCGAGTCCCAGGCGCGCAGCCTCCTCGGGCTCGAGGGGCAGGTCCAGCTCGCTCAGGGGCGGGCCCGCCAGGTGCCGCATGGCGATGAAGCAGCGGTCGCCCTCCTCGCCGACCGCGTAGATCGGCACGATGTTCGGATGGTGCAGGCTGCCGGCGATGGCCGCCTCGCGTCGCAGGCGCTGGGAGGCCTGGGGCGAGCCGAGGCGGCTCTTGTCGACCACCTTCAGCGCCACCTGTCGCCCGATGCGCTCCTGCTCCGCGAGGAAGACCGTGCCCGAGCCGCCGCTGGCGATGCGCTCGAGGATCCGGAAGTCGTCGAGCCGCGTGACGAAGAGGGCGCCGTCGAGGGGCCGCACCCCCGGCCCGCTGGAGGCGGCCTGACGCCGCAGGAGCTCGGGCTCCCCGTCGAGGAGCTTCTCGACCTGGCTGCGCAGGGCCGGGTCGCCCTCGCACAGCTGCTCCAGGTCGGGGTCGTGCCCCTCCTCTCGCAGGAGGAAGCACTCCGCCAGCACCCGCTCGACGGCGCTCGGGGTCGGCAGGCCGTCGCTCAAGGCTCGGACTCCTCCAGGCGCGCCAGCAGCGCGGCGCGGGCCCGGGCCAGGAGCACCCGCGAGGCGCCCACGGAGCGGCCGAGGGTGCGCGCCGCCAGCTCGTGGCTGAAGTCCGGCCGGAGGAAGATCTGAAGGATGCGCTGGTAGTCCGGGGGCAGGTCACGGATCGCGAGGGCCAGGCTGGTCACGTCCTCGGCCTGCACCAGCTCGCTGGCGGGAGACGGCTGGCCGCTCGGCAGGCCGAGCTCCACGTCGGCGTCGAGGGCGCGCTCCTTGCCCCGGTCGCGACGCTCGGCCGTGAAGTAGCGGGCCAGGTCGCGGATGTTGTTGTCGAGCACCCGCAGCCCCCAGCGCTCCAGGTCGGCCTCCGGCTCCGCGGGCAGGAGCTCGGCGGAGCGCACGATGTCGATGAAGGTGGACTGCAGCACGTCGGACAGACGCACCTTGTGCTCGAGCTGCCCGAGCTTGCGGGAGGCCGCCCGGCGCAGCCCGGGCTCGAGGTGCTGGCAGAGCTGCTGGAGGGCCGAGGCGTCGCCGCCTCGTGCGCGAGCCACCAGCTCGGGGTCGAGCCGCTGGTCACCCTCGGCCGAGGAGTCGTGGGGGTCGCGTGGGGTCTCGTTCACCAGCTGATTTGGAGCGGCCCGGGTGGAGGCAGGAGTCGACGTTGGCGGGGCTTGGATCCCACCGGTCGACCGGGCAAGGGGCGGTCCCGCTGCGGTCGCCGGTCGGGTCAGGGTCCTACTTCCATTGCAACTGTAGCTCTGGTCCTTGTCACCAGTGCTCCGACTTTCTGTGCAGCCGCTCGTCGCCGCCCTGCCTGGGCATGCTCCTCGACCCCGCGGGGGGGGCTCTGCTGCTCCGCTCCCGGGGCCGGCGCAGGTCCGCAGGAGCCGGGGCCGGAGGGGAGGCACCCGCTCGATCGCGGCCAGGGCCTCGGCGCTGCGACGCGGCGCGCGCGTTTTGTCAGGGGTCCGGGGGGCCGCTATCCTGGTGGCCTCCACGACTCCCATCCCGACGCGACCGAGAGCCCCGATGAGCCCCTACGACCACATCCCCACCGGCCCCCAGCGCGCCCCCCGCGGCACCCAGCGCACCTGCAAGAGCTGGAGCACCGAGGCCGCCATGCGCATGCTGATGAACAACCTCGACCCGGAGGTGGCCGAGGAGCCGGAGAAGCTCATCGTCTACGGCGGCAGCGGCAAGGCGGCTCGGGACTGGCCGAGCTTCCAGGCCATCGTGGCGACCCTGCAGCGCCTGGAGGACGACGAGACGCTCCTCGTCCAGTCCGGCCGTCCGGTGGGCGTCTTCAAGACCACCCCGGCCTCACCTCGGGTGCTGATCGCCAACTCGAACCTGGTGGGGGAGTGGGCCAACTGGGAGCACTTCCGGCACCTGGAGGCCGAGGGCAAGATGATGTTCGGCCAGATGACGGCCGGCTCCTGGATCTACATCGGCAGCCAGGGGATCCTGCAGGGCACCTACGAGACCTTCGCGGCCTCCGCCAAGAAGAACTTCGGCGGGACCCTCGAGGGGCAGCTGGTGGTGACCGCTGGGCTCGGCGGGATGGGGGGCGCCCAGCCCCTGGCGGCGACCATGAACGGCGGCACCTGCCTCGCGGCGGAGGTGGACCCGGCCCGGATCCAGAAGCGCCTCGACACGGGCTACTGCGACGTGATGCTCGAGGACGTCGACGCGGCCATCGACCAGGCCCTGGAGTGGAAGGCCTCGAAGACCCCCAAGTCGATCGGGGTGGTCGCCAACGCCGTCGACCTCCTGCAGCGCATGATCGAGCGCGGCGTGACCCCCGACGTGCTGACGGACCAGACCAGCGCCCACGACCCCCTCGACGGCTACGTGCCCAACGGCATGAGCCTCGAGGCGGCCCTGGCGCTGCGCGAGTCCGACCCGGAGGCCTACCAGCGCGAGTCCTTCCGCACCATGGTCGACCACACCAAGGCCATGATCGAGCTCCAGAGCCGGGGAGCGGACACCTTCGACTACGGCAACAACCTGCGCGGTCACGCCAAGCAGGCGGGCCTCGAGAACGCCTTCGACTTCGAGGGCTTCGTGCCCAAGTACGTGCGGCCCCTGTTCTGCGAGGGCAAGGGCCCCTTCCGCTGGGCGGCCCTCTCCGGAGACCCGGCGGACATCGCGGTCACCGACCGGATCATCCTCGAGCTCTTCCCCGAGGACGAGGCCCTCTGCCGCTGGATCCGCATGGCCGGCGAGCGCATCCAGTTCCAGGGCCTGCCCTCGCGCATCTGCTGGCTCGGCTACGGCGCGCGCGCCAAGGCGGGCCTGGCCTTCAACGAGGCCGTGCGCTCCGGTGAGATCAGCGCCCCGGTCGTGATCGGCCGCGACCACCTGGACTGCGGCTCGGTGGCCTCTCCGAACCGCGAGACCGAGGGCATGCGCGACGGGACCGACGCCGTGGCGGACTGGCCGATCCTGAACTGCATGCTGAACGTGGCCTCGGGGGCGACCTGGGTCTCCTTCCACCACGGCGGCGGCGTCGGCATGGGCTACTCCCTGCACGCCGGACAGGTCACCGTCGCCGACGGCACCGAGGAGGCGGCGAGCGCCGTGGAGCGCGTGCTGACCAACGACCCGGGCACGGGCGTGATGCGTCACGTGGACGCGGGCTACGAGGCGGCCGTCGACTGCGCCCGCGAGCGGGGCATCGACCTGCCGATGCTCTAGCGCCGGACCCGGCTCAGTCCTCGGAGGCCCAGCCCAGGCTGCGCGCCAGGGCCTTGTTCCAGCCGCTCAGGAGGCGCGTCCGCTGCGCCTCCTGCATGGCCGGCTCGAAGGTCCGGTCCCGGCGCCACTGGCCGCGGAGCTGCTCGAGGTCGCCGAAGACGTCCACCGCCAGGCCCGCGGCGTAGGCCGCGCCCAGGGCGGTGGTCTCGGTCACCGTCGGCCGCACCACCGGCGCGCGGTCCAGGTCGGCCTGCAGCTGCAGCAGGAGGTCGTTGGCGGCCATGCCCCCGTCGACCCGCAGCTCCGCCAGCGCGACCCCCGAGTCGCGCTCCATGGCCTCGAGCACGTCGCGCACCTGGAAGGCGGTGGCCTCGAGGGCGGCCCGAGCCAGGTGACGCCGGTCCGCGAAGCGCGTCAGGCCGCAGATCACGCCCCGGGCATCCGAGCGCCAGTGCGGAGCGTAGAGACCGGAGAAGGCGGGCACGACGTAGACGTCGCCGTTGTCCTCCACCTCACGCGCCAGGGCCTCGATCTCGGAGGCGCTCTCGATCACTCCCAGGTTGTCCCGCAGCCACTGGACGAGGGCGCCGGCGATGGCCACGGAGCCCTCGAGGGCGTAGCGCGGCGGCTCATCCCCGATGCGGTAGGCGACCGTGGTCAGGAGCCCCGCCTCGGAGGCGACCAGCTCGGTCCCGGTGTTCAGCAGCAGGAAGCAGCCGGTGCCGTAGGTGTTCTTCGCCTCGCCGGGCTCGAAGCAGCACTGGCCCAGCAGCGCCGCCTGCTGGTCCCCGGCGATGCCGCACACGGGCACCCGCGCGCCGAAGGGACCCTCGGCCCTCGTGTGCCCCCAGGGCTCGGGATCGCTGGAGGGCACGATGCGCGGCAGCATCGAGGCCGGGACCCCGAAGGCGTCCAGGAGCTCCGGCTCCCAGTCCAGGGCGCGCAGGTCCATCCACATGGTGCGCGAGGCGTTCGTCACGTCGGTCACGTGCGCGCCGCCGTCGGGGCCGCCGGTCAGGTTCCAGACCACCCAGCTGTCGATGGTGCCGCACAGGGCGTGGCCCGCCTCCGCGGCCTCCCGCAGGCCGTCGCGGTGCTCCAGGGCCCAGGTCAGCTTGGGGCCGCAGAAGTAGGTGGCCAGGGGCAGGCCCGTGCGCTCCCGGAAGCGGTCGGGGCCCGCGTCGCCGGCGAGCCGCTCGCAGATCTCCTGGGTGCGCAGGTCCTGCCACACGATCGCGTTGCCGAAGGGCTCCCCCGTGCGCCGGTCCCAGACCACCAGCGTCTCGCGCTGGTTGGTGACGCCCACGGCCGCCACGCTCACGCCGTCGCCGGCGGCCAGCCGGGCCTCGCGCACCACCTGCTGGGTGGCGCGCCAGATCTCGAGCGGGTCGTGCTCGACCCAGCCCGGTCGGGGGAAGATCTGCTCGTGCTCGAGCTGGCCCGAGCCCAGGGTCTCGCCCTCCGGGCTGAACAGGATGCAGCGGGTGCTGGTGGTGCCCTGGTCGATGGCGGCGATGGCGGTGCGGCTCATGGATCGGAGAGTAGCAGGGGGGCGTCGGCCTCCGAAGCGCTTCCGCTCTCCCGCCGCCGTGCGCGAGTGCCGGAGGGCTCTCCTCTTCTATGACCGGCCGGGATCGGCGGCATGGGATAGACTGGACGGGAGGCCCGCTCCCCGGGCTCCAAGCGCCCCCATGCGGACCCTGCTCCTCGTCCTCGCCCTCTCCCTGACCGCCGGCGCGGCCCCCGCGACCGGAGGGGGAGGTGCGCCCGAGAACCTGATGGTGATCGTGGCGGACGACCTGGGCATCGACCGAGTGCGGGCCTACGGCTTCCTGAACGGCCAGGGCAACCCCCTCGCGCCGCGCACGACCCACATCGACCGGCTCGCCTCGCGGGGCGTCCTCTTCCGCAACGCCTGGTCGGCGCCCAGCTGCTCGCCGGGGCGGGCCCAGGCCCTCTCCGGGCTCTACCCGAACCGCATCGGCGTGGGCGGCGCCGTGCTGGTGGGGGTGGGGGAGACCACCGGCCTGCGGGACGACACGCGCACCGTCGCCGACGTCCTGCCGCCGGCCTACCGCCGGGGCGTGATCGGCAAGTGGCACGTGGCGAGCCGCGGCCCGGCCGGGAACGTGACCCAGGGACTCGACCACGCGCCCCGCTGCGGCTTCGACTTCCACCTGGGGACCTTCGCCAACTTCTCGAACACGCAGGACTACTTCGCCTACGCGATGGTCCAGTCCCTGCTCGTCAACCTCTCCCTCTCCCACGCGCTCTGGGTCCAGGGGGAGTACGCCACCACGCGCACCACCGACGACGCCCTGCGGGCGGTGCGCGCCTTCGGGGGCGACCCCTGGTTCCTGTGGGTCTCCTACAACGCGCCCCACAAGCCCTACCACGCGCCGCCGGCGGAGCTGATCCAGAGCCCAGGGCTGAACCTGAACACGACCCTCGGCCAGGGCAAGGCCATGATCGAGGCCCTGGACACGGAGGTCGGGCGCCTCCTCAGCGGCATTCCCGCGGACGTTCTGGCGCGCACGACGGTGGTCTTCTTCGGGGACAACGGGACGCAGAAGGACATCGTGCAGTCGCCCTTCATCCAGAGCCGGGCGAAGGGGACGATCTACAACGGGGGCATCCACGTGCCCCTGATCGTGGCCGGCCCGCGGGTGCCGGCGGAGCACGAGGGGGCGGAGTGCACGGCCCTGGTGGACGTCTCGGACCTCTTGCCCACCGCGGCGGAGCTGTGCGGCGCCCCGGCGCCGGCCCACGGGGACGGGACGAGCCTCGTGCCCTATCTCGTCGACCCCACCACGCCCTCGGCCCGGTCCTGGATCTACGCCGAGCGCTTCAAGCCCAACTTCATCCCCCGGGCGGGCCTGGGCATCGCGGACGCGGACCTGACCCTCGACGAGCAGACCGCCCGGGACCAGCGCTACAAGCTGATCCGCAAGTGGCTGGTCGGCGCAGGTCCCCCGGGGCTCGAGAGCTTCGAGCTGTACGACCTGGAGACGGACTTCTTCGAGCAGCACAACCTGCTCGACGCCCAGGGCCAGCCGCCGGCGCAGCTGCAGGGCGCCTACGACGCCCTGCGCCAGGTGCTGCTGCGCATGCGGAGCTGAGGCGGCTTCAACGCGCGGCCCGGGGGCGGGGCGCCAGGGCGTGCTCGTCGATCACGCGCAGGTCGACGGCCTCGATGTCCCCCAGGTTCGTCGGGTCGGCGATCAGGGAGGGCTGGAGGCTGAAGTCGTCGCTGGAGAGGCGTCGGTTGTGCCCCTCGATGGCGATCGTGAGCGTGTCGCCGCGCAGCAGGGAGCGCCAGTCGTCGAGCAGGAAGACCTCGTATCGGGAGCGGGCCTCGTTGAGCTCGATGCCCGTGGCGCCGGGCCCGCGGCCCGCGGTGACCTTCGAGCGGCAGACCTCCTGGCCCTCGAGGTAGGCGATGAAGCCGTCGTCGTAGCGCATGAGCAAGGCCAGCCGCTCGCAACCCTCGAGGTCGGCCACGGGCAGCTCGCGGCGCAGGTAGACGCGCCCGAAGGAGCCTCGCATGTCCTCGAGCACGGTGGCGTCGTCCTCGTCCCCGTAGCCGAAACCCGCCGGACCCTCGGGCCAGGAGCCGTCGTCGAAGGTCTCGTCGATCCACTCGGGTGCCGGGTCCTCGCCGGCCAGGTAGCGCCAGGTCCCGTCCGCCGCGATCAGGGTCCTGTGGCCCTGGGGCTCGAACTGCTCCAGGGGCAGGGGCGGTCCGACCGTGCGCATGTGCAGCTCCTCGGGGCCGAACTGGAACAGGGTCACGTGGTGACCGCGCCCCACCATCCCCGGCGGGCGCAGGTACCAGCGGTCCGGGTTCGGCCTCCGCTGGGGCACGCCGAGGCCCCCCTCGCCGATGTAGGTCACGCCGGTGGGGTCGTGGCGATCGCCGCGGATCGGGAGGGTACGCTTGACCACGTGGCCGTCGGACTCGAACACCAGGTCGACGTCGTGCTGCTCGAAGAGGGGCACCCAGCTGGCCTTGGCGGGGCCGGGGCCCTTGACCGCCGGCCAGGCCGGCGTGTGGTACTGGGCCAGGAGCCAGCGGCTCGTGGGGCGCAGCTCGCCCAGGCGCTCCTCGAGCCACAGGGCCTGGTCCCCGGCGGTGCTGATCTCGGAGTTGAGGGTGACGAGCGCGACCTCGGGGGAGAGGCGGGTCACGTAGTGGTTGCGGCCGGGCCCGCCGGGGTCGTCGAAGATCTCGTCGTAGAGGGGGCCGAGGTCATGGTTACCGCGCACGGGCACGATGGGCAGCACACGCCCGGCGGAGGTGGTGCACAGCTCGTGGTGGCTGAGCCACAGGTTCCACTGGGGCCAGACGCGGCCGTCGAAGACGTAGTCACCCCCGTGGGCGAAGGCGAGCAGGTCCGTGTGCGCCTCCGCGAGCTCCGCCATCAGGCGGTTCATCACCTGGCGGCTCTTCATCCCGGTTCGGGAGTCGCCGCCGTAGACGATCTTGAAGGGGCGGTCGTCCGCCGGGGCGGTGGTGAAGTGCAGCGGGGGAGACTCCTGGCCGTCGCTGCGCAGGACGAAGCGGTAGGTGGTCGAGGGCCGCAGGCCGGTCACCCGGGCATGGTGGTAGAAGGCGCCGCCGTCGGCGCCGGTGTAGGGGCCGTTGCGCTGGCAGACCACCGTGAAGCCCTGCACGTCCACCCCCGGCTGGGGGTCCTCGATCAAGAGGGCGCTGTGCTCGCGTCCCTCCTCGGCCGTGGACCAGGAGAGGGTCACCCGCGTCGAGGGACTCTCGGTCCAGACCACCCGCCACTGGGCGGGGGTCGTGCCCGAGAGGGTCGTCCAGGTGGAGTCCTCCTGCCCCGCGGAGAGCGCGGGGCAGGCGAGGGCGAGCAGCAGCAGGAGTGTCGGTCCCATGGTCGTCGTGGGCGGCTCAGGTGCCGCTCGTCCTCGAGTGCTTCCCCCAGAGCAGGAAGAGGGCCAGGGGCACGCCTGCATTCGCGACGCGGATGGCTGCCTCCGGCCAGAGCTCGTGGCCGTGGGCGGTCATGCGGCTGGTCAGTGTGAGCGCGCCCCAGATCGCCATGTAGGCCGCAGCCCAGCGCCAGCGCCGGAGGAGGACGGCCGCGGCGAGGGCCAGGTCGGCCCAGCCGATGGCGGTCAGGAGCAGGCGGGTCGTGTCCTCGCCGATGCGTAGGTCCAGGTGGTTGCGCGCGCTGAGGATCACGAGGTCGACGAAGGATGGCGTGTGCTGCAGGGCCTCCCAGCCGTGGACCGCGAAGGTGGCAGCCGCGGCCAGGCGCAGGAGGAGCTCCGCGCCCCGCGGCGCGCTGCTCGCGAGCAGCACCAGGCAGACCGGCGCAGCGAAGCGCACCGCCTGGGCCGGGACGGCCAGGTGGGCGAAGGCCGTCCCGCCGCCCACGGTCCTGGCGATCGCCAGGGCCAGCAGCCAGAGGGCGATGAGGAGCGCCGCGGGCCGCGAGCCCCGCAGGCCGACCGCCGCCCCGGCCACCGCGAGCAAGAGCGCGGCGCCGCGGTCGACGAGGCGCGCCAGCTCCGCGGGCTGTCCGAGCTCCATGAACAGCACACCGTTGACCGTGCTCGGCTGGTGCCAGGCCTGCCAGGCCGCAGTGAGCGCGGAGAGCGCGACCACGGCACGCAGGGTGGCCTCTGCGGCGCGGCCGTGCGACTCCGGGGGGGTCGGCCCGTTCATGGGCGCCAGGGTAGGGTCCGGTGTCGGAGAATCCGAGTGGCCCGGTCCCCCTACCTTCAGTCCACCGCCCAGCAGGAGACCGCGTGGCCGCAGCTCTTGGGCTCGAGGCGCGGGCGCTCCCGTTGACAGCGCTCCTCGGCCACCGGGCAGCGGCCGGCGAAGGCGCAGCCCGCGGGGAGCTCGTAGGGGCTCGGTACGTCGCCAGCGAGGACCGTCAGGGGTCGACGGTCGTCCGGGTCGTTGATCGGGTTCGCGCCGAGCAGGGCCTTGGTGTAGGGGTGGGCGGCCTCCTCGTGCAGGCGCCCGCAGTCGAGCTCCTCGACCACGCTGCCCAGGTACATGACCAGCACCCGGTCGCAGAAGTGCTCGATGACCTTCAGGTCGTGGGAGACGAACACCAGGGTCAGGCCGAACTCGTCCTTGAGGTCCATCAGGAGGTTGAGCACCTGGGCCTGGATCGAGACGTCGAGGGCCGAGACGGGCTCGTCGGCCACGATGAACTCGGGGTTGCAGGCGAGCGCCCGGGCGATGCCGATGCGCTGGCGCTGGCCGCCGGAGAACTCGTGGGGGAACTTGTCCGCCGCGTCGCGCCGCAGGCCGACCTTCTCGATCAAGCCCTCGACGTAGGCGTCCATGCCCTCGGGGGTGTCGACCTGGTGAAAGGCGGCCACCTCCCGCAGCGCCGCGCGCACGGTCATGCGCGGGTTCAGGGAGGAGTAGGGATCCTGGAAGATCATCTGCATCCGCCGGCGGTGGGGCATCAGATCCGCGTGGCCGAGGCCGACGAGTTCCTCGCTCTCGTAGCGGATCGAGCCGGAGGTGGGGGCCAGCAGCCGGATCAGGCACTTGCCCAGGGTCGACTTCCCGCAGCCGGACTCGCCGACCACGCCCAGGACCTCGCCGCGCCTGACGTCGAAGGAGACGCCGTTGACCGCGTGGACCTTCGAGACGACGCGGTTCAGGACGCCTCCGCGCACGGGGAAGTGCATGACGAGGTCCTCGACCTCGAGGATGGGGGTGCTCATGCTCCTCCGAGGGGCAAGTGGCAGCGGAAGCTCCGCTCGCCGTGGCTCTCGAGCTCGGGCTCGGTGTCGACGCAGCGCTGCTCCTTGAACTCGCAGCGGTCCTGGAAGCGGCAGCCGTGGGGCAGCTCGGTCAGGCTGGGGACGATGCCCGGGATGGTGGGCAGGCGCCTGCCGTGCTCGCGGGCCCCGGACTTGGGGATCGACTCGAGCAGGGCCCTGGTGTAGGGGTGCTGGGGCGTGTGGAAGACCTCGCGCACGCTGGCGGACTCGATCACCCGCCCGGCGTACATGACCATCACCCGGTCGCAGACCTGGGCCACGACCCCCAGGTCGTGGGTGATCAGCATGATCGCCGTGCCGAGCTTCTCCTTGAGGCCGTTCATCAGGTCCAGGATCTGGGCCTGGATCGTCACATCGAGGGCCGTGGTGGGCTCGTCGGCGATCAGGATGTCCGGCTCGCAGCACAGGGCCATGGCGATCATCACCCGCTGGCGCATGCCGCCGGAGAGCTGGTGGGGGTACTCGTCGATGCGTCGCTCGGGCTCGGGCATCTCCACCAGGCGCAGCATCTCGATCGCCCGCTCCCGGCGCCCGGCGGCGTCGAGGGTCGTGTGGTACTCGAGGGCCTCGTTGAGCTGCCAGCCGATCTTGAAGACCGGATTCAGCGAGGTCATCGGCTCCTGGAAGATCATGGCGATGCGGTCGCCGCGCACGGTCTTCATCTCGTCGGCGCTGGCCTCGACCAGGTTCTTGCCGCCGAAGATCACCTGGCTGCCGGGCTTCTGGAAGGACAGGTGCTCGGGCAGGAGGCGCATGATCGACTTGCTCGTCACCGTCTTGCCGCAGCCGGACTCGCCGACGATGCCGAGGGTCTCGCCGGGGTACAGGTCGAAGGACACGTCGTCCACGGCGGTCACGACGCCGTGGTCGGTCTTGAAGCAGGTGGAGAGGTTCTTCACCTGCAGCACGGGCTGAGTCTGCGTTGCGGTCATGGCTCGATCTCAGACGTGCTTGGGGTCGAAGGCATCCTGCAGGGCGTCCGACAGGATGTTGAAGGCGAGCACCAGCACGACCATGAAGAAGGTCGCGGCGCCGATCTGCCAGAAGAAGCCGTTGAGGACCTCGGCCTTGGCCTGGTTGATCATCACGCCCCAGGAGGGCTCGCCCTTCACGCCCAGGCCCAGGAAGCTGAGGATGACCTCGGCCTTGATGGCGCCGATGAACAGGAGCGAGAAGTTGATGAACATCAGGTGCGCGGTGTTCGGGACGATGTGCACCAGGAGGATCCGCAGGCGCCCGAAGCCGATGGCGGAGGCGGCCTGCACGTACTCCAGCTCCTTGAGCTTCATCACCTCACCGCGCACGACCCGGCAGGGCGAGATCCAGAAGGACATGCAGAAGGCGGCGTAGACCGGCACGAGGGTGCCGTCGAACTCCCCGCCGCGGAACATGGACGCGAGCACCATCAGGAGCACGATCCAGGGGATCGACGAGAAGGTCGAGTAGAGCCAGACCACCGCGTGGTCGACCCAGCCCCCGAAGTAGCCCGCGGCCGCGCCGAGCAGCGTGCCCAGCAGGACCGAGATGAGGGCGGCGACGATGCCGATCTGGACCGCGACCTTGGTCGAGTAGAGGGCCCTGAACAGGATCGAGCGCCCCTGGCGGTCCGTGCCGAGGGACATGCGCAGGGCCTGGATCGTCCCGGCCAGGCCCGTGGGTTCGGCGAAGAGGCCGTCGACCTGCTCCTCCAGTTCCGCCATCAGGGGCGGTACGGCGGGGTTCGTCTCCAGGTCCTCGTAGGCGGAGACCGCATCGAAGGCCTCCCAGGCGGCGGCCACCCGGGCCAGCACCTCGTCGGGGCTACCCGCCGCGGCGCTCAGCCCCCCGAGCCGGTACTCGGCCAGGGCCTCGGCGGCGTTGGACTTCTTGGCCTCGCGCTCGATGCGCTCGATGCGGAACTGGGCGTGGTCCAGGCGCTTCTCGCCGTCCTGGGTCTCCCAGAAGCCCGCCACGTTGTCCGGGCCCACCCGGTCGAACACGTCGCCGCGCTGGAGGATCCCCACGCCGATCGACCCGGCGACCAAGAGGTAGATGCCGATCACCGTCAGGGCCGCCATGGCCATGCGGTCCCGGCGCAGCTTGCGCATGCCGCGGCCGTGCCAGAACTTGGCCAGGGCGGACGTCTTCTCGTGTTTCGTCTCGCTCATGACAGGCGCACCCGCGGATCGACCAGGGCGTAGAGCACGTCGGTCAGGATGTTCGAGAGGATGAAGAGGGCCGCGAAGACGGTCACGAAGCTCTGGATCACCGGAAAGTCCTGCTCCTGGATCGCCTTGTAGAGCACGCGACCCATGCCCGGGATGTTGAAGTACACCTCGAGCAGGAGCGAGCCCATGATCAGGAACGGCAGGGTCGTCATGATGCGCGTGATGATCGGGATCATCGCGTTCTTGAGCATGTGCACGAACATGACCTTGCGCTTGCCCGCGCCCTTGGCGACGGCGGTGACGATGTAGTCCCGCTGGGACTCCTCGACCATCACCGAGCGGTAGAAGCGCGTGTCGTAGCCCATGGCCACGATGGTCGAGATCAGGACCGGTAGCAGGCAGTAGTAGGGCCAGTTGCGCAGGCCCGGCTCGTAGCCGCCGATGGCGAAGGCGTCGATACCTCCCTCACGGGTCAGGAGGTAGGCGCCCCAGTACTGGCCGAAGATGATGTAGACCAGGAAGGAGACGCTCATCCCGACCACCGCCAGCACCATCAGGCTGCGGTCCACCGGCCGCCCCCGGAAGTAGGCGGAGACGATCGCGATCGAGATGGCGATGATGCTCGTCAGCGTCAGGGCGGGGATCGTGATCGACAGGCTTGGGACGATCGACCCCAGCAGCATGTCCGAGACCTTGAGCCCCTTGTTGGCCCAGCTCTCGACCGAGAAGTCGAAGCTGAGCACGTCGACGTACTGCCTCCAGAAGGGCTGGTCGAGGCCCAGGCGCGCCCGGATGTCCTCCAGGTCGGTGGGCGAGGCGTTCTTACCGAGGAAGGCGTAGGCGGGGTCGTTGACCCGCAGCGCCAGCATCAGGAAGAGGATGATCCCGAGGTAGACCGGGATGTTGTACAGCAGCTTGCGGGCGACGTACGTCCACATGGGCGAGGGGCGGTGGGGGAGGCGGCGCGGGGATCAGTGGCGGAGCGACTCGTCCACGTCCAGGTACTTGGGCCAGTTCCAGAAGTCCTCGGTGGGCTTGAAGTTCTTCAGCCAGGGGGTACCGAGGTAGTTCCGGGTGCGCGCCATGGAGCCGATGTACGGCACGTCCTCGAGCAGCATGTCGCGCATCGTCTCGTAGATCACGTCCCGCTCCTGCGACGGCTCCATGGAGAGGATCTGCTCGTAGAGCCGGTCGTACTCGGAGTTCTTGTAGTTGAAGTGGTTCGAGCCCGGGGACTCGTTCGGGCCGTAGAAGAGCGCCAGGTTGTTCTCCCCGTCGGGGTAGTCCGAGCCCCAGGCGAAGCTGAACATCATGGCCTTCTTCTTGTCGATGGCCGCGATCAGCTGGGGGAACTCGAGCAGCACCGGTGTGAGCTTGATGCCGATCTGTGCCAGCTGGCGTGACATCATCTCGGTCTGCTCGGAGCTGTTGGCCGCGAGGGACGTGTAGTAGGTGATGGGCGGCAGCCCCTCGCCGCCCGGGTACCCCGCCTCCGCCAGGAGCTTGCGGGCGCGCTCGAGCTGGGGGCCGCGGTAGGCCTTGTCCGTGAAGTGCCCCTCGGGGTGCCCGCGCAGCTTGGGGGGGATGGGGCCGTCGTAGAGGATGTTCTGGCTGTTGTAGAAGGTGTCGTTGAACTCCTTCAGGTCGATCGCGAGGCTGATCGCCTGGCGCAGCTTCTTCTTCTCATCCGTGTAGCCGCCGACCACGTCGTCGTCCATGTTGAAGCCCCGGAAGATGAAGTCGAGCAGCGGCACCGGGTGGTAGCTGATGCCCTCCTCGCGGTACTTCTTCTTCAGGGTCTTCGTGCGCTTGCGGATCGCGTCCGTGTAGTTCTCCGCCGGGATCTGGGCGTAGTCGAGCTTGCCCGTGCGGAACATCAGCCACATGGGCTGGTCCTGGACGAAGCAGTTGACGCGCACGTGGTCGACGATGGGGAGCTTCTGGCCCTGCGCCAGGTGCAGGCCGCGCTGCTCGTCCTCCTCCGTCCACTCACTCGGGTAGTAGTCGTCCCGGTACCCCTCGAAGCGGTGGAAGTCGAGGCTCTTCGACGTCTTCCAGTCCTCCTCGCGCATCGTGAAGGGCCCGGTGCCCACCGGGTGGCGCGAGAAGGCCGTGCCGTACATCTCGGCCGCCTCGCGGGGCACGACCGAGGTCTGGAACATGGCCAGGATGTAGAGGAAGCGGGTGACCGGCTGGTTGAGGGTGATCTGGATCGTGTAGCGGTCCAGCGCCACCAGCCCCTCGCAGGGGGCGTCGTAGTCGAACTCGTGCCCCTCGGCGTTCTGGGCCTCACGCCACTCGTCGAAGCCCTTGATCGTGTTCTCGAGCAGCCACCAGTTCTTGGTGCCGATGCCCTTGTCCGCCAGGCGCTTGATCGAGTACACGAAGTCCTCGGCCACCAGCTCGCGGCCGCGGCCGTCGGGGAAGCAGGGGTCGTCGTGGAAGAGGACGCCCTCCTTCAGCTCGAAGGTGTAGGCCGTGCCGTCGTCCGACTTGGTCGGCATCGACCTGCACAGGAGGGGCTCGAGGGTCAGGGGCCGGTGCAGGTACTTGTACTGCAGCAGGGTCTCGTAGACGAGCGAGCAGGCCTGGTTGTCGTAGGTGGTGGAGCCCCGCACCGGGTCCATGGAGCCCGGGCCGGCGGAGCGGATCGGGTAGTGGAAGGACTTCTTGCCCTCCGTGGCCGCGTCCGCGGGCCCCCCACAGGCGCCCAGTCCGAGGAGGGAGAGCGCCGCGAGGGCGCCAGCCAGTGTTCTGCGCGTCGTGTGGGGTCGCTGCATGGGGGCAGGATCCTCGCCGGAAGCCCCGGCGCTGGCAAGGGAGGAGCCGTCTTGGAGCTCCGTGAAGCCCGCGGCGCCCCCTGTTACGCTGCGCATCCGGTCGGTCGATAGCGAAGGGGCCACCCATTCGTAAAAAGCCCGTCACGGAGTCCCCGGAACCACGCAGTGCAGGAGTGCTGATCTTGGACCCCCGATCTCCCAGCGTCTCGAGCTCGTCGGCCGAGCCCTCCGCGTCCGACAGCGCGAGTCGGGACGACGGCTTCCCCCCCGGGCTGCGCCCGGCCCTGCGGGATCGGGAGGAGGGAGCCCTGGCTGCCTTCTACGACGCCTACTTCGACCGCGTGTACGCCTACGTCCGGCGCATGGTGGGCAGCCAGCACCTGGCGGAGGACCTGACCCAGGACATCTTCATGCACCTGCTCTCGAACCTCGAGAGCTACGACCCGGCCCGCCCCCTGCGGCCCTGGGTCTTCACCATCGCCACCAACAAGCTGCGCGACTTCTGGCGCAGCCGCAGGCACCGCATGGGCCAGCGGGAGGTCAGCATCGAGGCCGACGAGGGGGGCGGCTGGACGACCTCGGACGAGCCCCGGCCGGAGGAGCGCCTGATGGCGGTTGAGCGCACCGGCAAGCTCGCGGAGGCGATCGAGGCCCTGCCGGAGTCCATGCGCGTCACGCTGATGCTGCGCTACTACGAGGGGATGTCCTTCGCCGACATCGGCGCCATCGTCGAGCGCAACGAGGAGGCCGTCCGCAAGCGCTACTCCCGTGCACTGGAGGAGCTCCGGAAGGCTCTCACTCCTCCGGAAGAGGGGGACGAGGCGTGAGCGAGCACCGCGACGACCACCCCGAGCCCGGGGCCGACCTGGCCCGGGAGCTCGACGCCTGGGGCACAGCCCCGGCGCGCCAGGAG
>CAZQAT010000005.1:21112-29278 GCA_964591315.1 uncultured Planctomycetaceae bacterium | reverse complement strand
GGCCGACCTGGCCCGGGAGCTCGACGCCTGGGGCACAGCCCCGGCGCGCCAGGAGTTCCGCGAGGAGCTGCGGGCCCGCTTCGTCGGCGGTGCCGGGATCGACGGTGCCGGGATCGACGGGGCCGGGATCGACGGGGCCGAGCTCGAGGAGCGCCTGCGGGCCTACGAGGTCGAGCCCGCCCGCCCCGAGTTCCGCGATGAGCTGCGGGCGCGCTTCCTGGCCGGCGCCCGGTCGGCAGCGCGTCGGCGCCTCGGCCCGCGGCTGGCGGTCCCGACCCTGGCCGCCGCGGCGGCCCTCTTGCTCGTGTTCCTCGGCCCCTGGAGCGCCGCGGGCGAGGTGCACTACGTCCTCGACGGGGACCTCGTCGCCTATGCGGAGCGCGAGCGCCTGAGCAGCTCGATCGAGGGCGGGGACTGCATCCTGGAGGTGGGGGAGGAGCACCTCAGCGTCCTGACCCTCGACGAGGGTGTCTTCCTCGAGTTCCCGCCGGGCACCGACCTGCAGGTCCTGCCGCGCACAGCCGCTGACGGGGGCCTGCTCGAGCTCGAGGTCCGCTCGGGCGGCGTGCGCGTCTCCACCGCGGAGGACTTCGGGGGGCGCATCCGGGTCCACACCCCCGACGCGGTGATCGACCTCTCCGGCCACGCGGTCGGCATCGACGTGTTCCCCCGGGGCACCTGCCTCTGCATCCTGGAGGGGGAGGCGGAGATGAGCGGCCTGGAGGGTGGCCGTGGTGCCCACGGCCTGGGCCAGGGCGAGTCCGCCTTCGTGCACCGCGGCGAGCGCGGCCTCGAGCTGCTCGACGGCGTGCACCACCGGGACGAGCTGGAGGACTTCTCCGCGGACAGTCGACGGCGGCTGTACTGAGCCTTCCGGCCGGGCCTCTCGAACGGACCGCTCTCGCTCAGTCGTCCTGGGGACGGACGAGCCAGACGTAGTCCCCCTGGCGGCGCTCCTCCTCCGAGAGCTCCCGGGCGAGCACCTCGCCCGAGTTCATGCTCACCACCCGGACGACGAGGTCGGGCTGGTAGCGCATGAGGCGCGACACGGTTCCCAGGCGGTAGTCCGAGTGGAACTTGCCGCACAGGTGCACCACCAGCGGGTCGCGCCCCTGGGCCCGCGCCGCCTCGACCGCCTCGGAGAGGCTGAGCGCCATCTTCTCGTCCTTGATGCACTGGGCCGCGAACCAGCGCCGCAGGCCGCCGTCGTCCGGGGACATGTGGCTGCGGCCCATCGCGCGGGCGAAGCGTTGGGCGTACTCGGGTTCGTCGACCCACACGGTCCAGGGGGCGAGGAGCTGGTTGCCCACGGCGTACAGGCTCTCGTGGGCCACCAGCCGCGCCAGGGGCCGCGGGATGTTGGCGGCGATCACCTCCAGGCCCTTCCGCCGCGCCAGCTCGATCACGGGCCGGTAGTGCTCGGGGTAGTTGCCCCAGGGCCGAGAGCCGTCGAGGAAGGTCTGCTCGTCGATCTTCCCCGCCAGGTAGTCGTCCAGGAGTCCCTGCACGTCGGCCTCGAACTGCTCGAGGCCGATGATCAGGTCACGCCGGCGCTCGAGCAGCATCTCGATCGTCCAGAACTGCAGGCGGTGACCCGCGTCGTTGTCGTGCTCCTCGCCGAGGAAGACCGCGTCCGCGTCGGCCACCTCCGCGACGAGCCGGTCGAGCTCGATCTCGGTGCCGGCGGCGGTCTCGTAGACGCGGTAGTCGCCGCCGCGCACGCCGAGGCCGCTGCAGCCCGCCGCCAGGAGCGGGATCCAGAGCGCGAGAACTCGATGCATCGGAGCGACCCCCATGAGGCCGGCGAGTATACTCCCGCACCCATGGACGAATTCCTGCGCACAGCCCTTTTCGTCGCCGTCGTCGAGGGCCTCGGAGCCCTGGTCGTGGTGCTCGCCGTGCGTGCCCGTCAGCGCAAGAAGACCGGCGCCGCGCGCCATTCGAGCTGCGCGCCGCGGCACTACCGCAACGTGGCCGGCGTCCTCGTGGCCGCCGCCCTGGTGGCGCTCCTGCTGCGCGGCGGAGAGCTGGCCCTGCCGGGCGGCACCGCCCTCCTCGCGGCCCTCGCCTGTCTCTGGCTCCGGCCCCACGCCGGGGACGAGGTCTTCGGGGCCGAGGGCGTGCAGCGCGGCTGGCAGGCCCGGAGCTTCGACGAGCTCGAGGAGTGGCGCCTGACCGGGGACCACCTGCGCTTCCGCATCGGCCCCACCTGGCTGGCGGTGGGGCTGCCGGCCCGGGAGCACGCGGGGGTGCGGGAGCTGCTGCTGGAGCGTCGGCCCGAGGCGGAGAGCCGCTTCAGTCGCTGATCCGCAGGGTCCTGCCCTCGAGCACGTCGAGCTCCGAGATGTCGAGGGAGCCGTCGCGCTCTCCCAGGGTCCAGCGCGCGCCGCGCACTCGACCGTCGCCGTTGGGGGCGTCGGTGGCGTAGGGGACGCGGAAGCTCGCCAGGCCGGAGGCGTCGACGGTGCTCTCGCGCTCGTACTCGATGCTCGGCGCCGGGCGTCCGGCCGCGGCCGGGTACTCGACCGAGACGTGGATCGACGCGACCTCTCCCGGCGCACCGCGCAGCTCCAGTCGCGCGCCCTCGACGCGCTCCCAGATCCAGCCGTAGGGCCGTGGGGCGCCACCCCCGGGGGGGCGCCGGATCACGGTGGGGGAGACGTGCACCAGCCGCATGAAGTCCGGGGCTCGGGCGTCTCCCAGCAGGCGTGCGCCCAGCGTCGCGGACCACCCGGGCAGCAAGCGGCCGCCCTCCATGTTCTCCGAGTCCAGGAAGCGTCCGCGCCAGCGCTCGCCGCCCGCGCGCACCCAGCCGGGCACGGCGCCGGGCAGGAAGCAGGAGAAGAGCACGTACTGCACGTCGCGCGCCTCGAGCACGGCCTCCGCCTCCCCGTCGCTCTCGGCCAGGAAGAAGCGCGCGGGTGCCAGGAAGCCGTCCTCGCCCACGTAGCTGCCGAAGTTGGTCGCCACGCTCGGGCGCCGGGCGGCCCACTCGATCTCGTGGCCGCGGTTCCAGTTCGCGAGCACGGGGGGCGGAGGCGCGTCGCCCTCCTCCGGCGTCCGCGCGGCGATCCAGCGGCAGAGCTGCCGCGCCGCGCGCGCGCGGCGCCAGTCCGGCCGGGGGCGCTCGCCTTCCTGGAGCATGCGCTCCCCCAGTTGCCACTGGGCGGCGAGCGCCAGCAGCAACCACCCGGCGCCGACGGTCGCGGGTGACAGGCGCGGCCAGCGCGCGCGGGTGGCCTGCACGGCGGCGACACCGATCAGCACCGCGGCGGGCCCGGCCAGAGCGTCCGCGAAGCGCACCTGCCCGGCGGCCTGCACTGCCAGGAGCAGCACCGCCGCCACCCAGGGCCAGAGCTCGTCCGCGCCGCGCCGCGCCGCGCGGAAGAGGGCGTGGCCCCAGGCCAGGGGGAGCAGCACGATCGGCCAGCCGAGGAAGACGAACAGCTCTCCGCTGCGCGCCCCCGCGCCGATCAGGGGCCGCGACTCGGCGATCCCGGCCATGAAGGCGTCCTGCCGGCTGACCCAGGCGAAGCCCTCGCGGATGCCGGGCACGGGCCCCGCGTCGGCGAGGGCGGAGAGGGTGACGATCAGCGCCAGCAGCGCGCCCACGACCCACGGGTGGCGCCGGCGTCCGCGCTCCGTCAGGCGCCTCGAGAGGAGCGGGGCGAAGACCGCCGCGCCCACGGTGAAGTAGGCCAGGTGGAACCAGGAGAGGTTGACCACCATCCAGGGAAACTCCTCCTTCCACGGGCTCTCGAGCACCGCCGGTAGGAGCACCAGGGCCGCGGCCCCGTGCAGGGCCAGCCCGAAGGGCGCCAGCCCGGGGCGCTCGCGTCGGCCGTGCAGGAAGAGCAGCACGGCGAAGGCGGCGTCGAGGGCCACGGCCAGCAGCAGGACGGCGACCCAGGAGCCGACCGCGAGACCCAGCAGGGTGCCGAGGACCGCGCCCCACAGGGCCGGGCGCCGAGCACCTCCCGCCTCCGCCTGGGCTCCTCCCGGTGCGAGCGCGGAGCTCGCGCCCCACAGGATCGCGAGGGACAGCAAAGAGACGAAGGCGTGGTGATCTCCGTTGCCCACGCGCCCGTAGAGGATGGCTCCCAGGGTGGTGGCGTGCAGCACCCCCGCGACCAGGCCGGCGCCGGTGCCCGCCAGGGAGCGGGCCGCGGCGAAGGCCAGCAGCGAGGTCGCGATCCCGAACAGGAAGGGCAGCCAGGCCACGCCCCGCTCCACGTGCTCCCGCCGCGCCGCCGCCGCCTCGGGGGCGGTGGGGGCCAGCAGGCCGGCCAGCAGCAGGTCGTAGTAGGGGGGCCAGGGGATGCGGGCGCCCTGGGGAGCGTTCAGGTAGGCGTCCCTTCCGGCCACGGGCAGGCCCTCGGTCAGGATCCGCTCCACCCGGCGCGCGTGGTAGAGGCTGTCGGGGTCCGCGACGGTCCAGCCCGACCCCTCGGCGGTGGGGGTGCGGTCGTGCAGGATCCAGCGTGGCGTCGCCGAGACGGCAGCCACGAGCAGCAGGGCCAACCCGAGCAGGAGACGTCGGCTCACGGGCGCGGGGCGCTGGCGGAGGGGAGGGCCATGGGCCGCGGATCCTAACCAGCGACCGGGTTCCGTCGACGAACCCGGTGCCGGCCTGTATTGCAACTTCCTATCCTGCTGTGATCCTGCGTGTGTGTGATCCGAGCTCTTCGAAGCACGGCGTGCTCTGCAGCTCTCGACTCGCCCTCACGTCGAGTCCGTATAGGAGATTGCAATTGATTGCGAATTCGCTCGCCCGTGCACCCCAGGGGTCCCTGAGAGCCATTCTAAGGAGCGATACAACTCTGCTTCCGAGAGCCTTTCTAGGAGTGCGGAATCCCTCTGGGTGCCTTGACCTCTCGAGGGAGCTATGCCAACATTCTCCCAGGCTCTGGGCTCCGCGCCCCGCCCTTCACCGGAACCTGACGATCCGCGACCGGAGACTTTCACCGCAAGACCGGATCCGACCTCCCGGGGGGGTGCGAGAGCACACGGAAGGAGAAACCACACCAGAGTCAGGAGCAACACCGGCGCACCGCGCGCTGACTGCGGACTCCCGGCCAGACAATCTCATTTGGAGGAGAACAACAGGGTCATGAACAACATGAAGTTCATTGGACGCTATTTGGCGCTCGGCGCCGTCCTTGCCGGGGTCAGTGCCTCGGCCAACGCACAGGTCTGCGGAGATCCCGTGTTCTGCGGGGGGAACGACGGCCCCTTCACCAGCGGGCAACTCTGCGACAGCGTGGGGCCCCGGCCGGTTCCATCGTCAGCTCAGAACTTTCCGATGTCGGTTCCGCAGTTCAACCCGGCGGACTACGCGGCATTGCACGGCACGACGGCCGATAAGATCATCCTGGAGCGCGTCGAGGTCTCACTCAAGAGCGAAGCGACCGACTTCGACTACACGTTCACGAACACGGATTCGGGAACATGCACGCTGAGCCTCAACTACGCAATCGAAGGGACAATCCTGCCGAACGCCACCGTAGGCACTGGTCAGATCGGGGTCCAGCTTGACCTGTCCAACACGAGCAACCCCCTGAACAACGGGCAGAGCGTCAATTGGACCCTTGCCAGCTACCCTGGTGCGGCTACCGTCGACGAAGAGTGCATCGCGCAGGATGGCGATCTCTCGGCCTGGATCGGGAACGGCAACATCAACTGGACCTACAATCTCGTCGGGGACCGTTCAGAAGAGGGTTGCACCCAGGGCAACACGAACTTCCTCAGCACCGCGCGGGCCGAGATCTGCGTCGAGTACACGTACTGTGTGGAAGGGGATGACCCCGATCCCGAGGGCTGCGCCTGCGACGAGAAGTCCCCTGACTACCGCCGTCCCGGCAGCCTGCTCCTGTTCCCCGAGTTCGACAGCCGCCCGGGTTCCTACACCGTCCTGACGGTCACGAACACCGACTGCCTGACCGACGAGTACGACGGCGAGGACGTGGACGTCCATTTCTACTACATTCGCCAGGACAACTGCAGTGACCTCCAGAACCGCGTGGAGACCCTCACTCCCTGCGACACCCTGTCGGTGCTGAGTTCCCACCACACCGGCTCCTTTGCCGGGGACCACTACCGGGGCTTCGTCTACGCCTTCGCCGTGGACAAGAGCAACCCGACGGATGCCAACCCCGTGGGTGCCCCGATCTCCTACAACCACCTGGTCGGGTCCCAGGCCGTCATCCATGGCTACGATGGCAAGCAGGGCAACGGCGGCGGAATCGGCGGCTTCGACTACCAGATGAACCCGGTGGTCTTCCGCTCACCGCAGCCCTACCGTGCCTACACCGACCTCGACGGTGCTGGCGAGGGCTTCCCGGCCGGCGCCGAAACCGGTGACGGCTACCGCGACCTGGACGACGTGGAGTACGAGGCCGCTCCGAACGTGATCACGATTCCGCGCTTCTTCGGTCAGGATCAAAACAACCCGGGGAGCACCGATTTCCTCAGCGAGCTGATCCTGATCGGTCTGTCCGGTGGCAGCCGCTTCGAGACCACGGTCGATTTCACGATCTGGAACGACAACGAGGTCCCGTTCTCGGCGGAGAAGAGCTTCGTCTGCTGGGAGAGGGTGGAGCTCTTGGACATCGACTTTGCCTTCGCGGAGTGGTTCCTCGACTCCACCGACAACGACCTGGACGAGGTCTTCGGACACTCCGACAAGGAAGCGGGTTGGATCTGCATCACAGGCAAGCAGGCCATCTCCACTCAGGAGACCATCCCCCTGCCCGCAATCTACGCCGTCCTGATCGAGTACGTCGGCGAGTTCGGCGTCTCCGACCTCCCCTGGGAGTGCGGTCGCCGGACCAACGGCAGCCTGATCCCCCTTGGAATCTTCGGAGATCCTGACGACGACACCGACGGCGACGGTGATGTCGACGGCGACGACGCCGAGAACGGTGACGGCCACTAGGGCTGTCGGGTTCAGATCCTGAACAGAGAGTCCTCAGTCCTCCTTTCACTGAGCCACACTCTCCCCTGACACTTCACTGGGTCGCCGGTTGATCTCCGGGCGACGAGAACAGGAAGGGGCCGCGACGAGCGCGCGGCCCCTTCTTCGTGTCCCAAGGTGGGGCGCGCACCCGCCGCGGAGCAGGGGAGCGGGCGGGGCGGGAGCCTGGGAGGCCAGGGCCTGCGGCGGGTCCGGAGCGGAGCTCGGCCTCATTCCTTCGCGGCCCTTGCCCGGAGGCCACGGCGCGGCAGGAGCGCGGCGGGCTGCTACCTTCCCCGCCCGCGGGCCAGGCCGTTGGGAGGGACCCCCAACGGGACCGCCCCCCGCGCCGATCGTCCGGGGCGCGGGGGGCGGTGCTCCTTCCCGCGGAGCGGGCGTCGGCTCAGGGAAGGATCGTCAGGGGGAACCAGCTCCGTGAGAGCTGCCGCGGGCCGCCCGAGAAGCCCTGGTAGTACTTCGTCGACCCGATCTGGGCCGAGGACGGGATGTTCATCTGGTGGGTGGCCAGCCCCTGGGCGTTCGGGGACCCGATGGGGATCGTGGTGATGTCCGAGCGCTTCACGTACAGGCTCCCGAAGGAGAAGCTCAGGGGCGTCGGCTCGAGCAGCTCCGTCTCGAGCAGCCAGCAGGAGGTGTTCTGGGTCTCCGCCCAGGGGTAGTACTCGAAGGTGATCGTGCTCCCCGGGCGGGGGGTGCCGCGGGCGTCGAAGTCGCGGCCGAGGTCGAAGGCCTCGACGATCTTGTCTCCGTAGCCCGTGTTGAGCGGGACCGTCTTGCCCACCGAGGCGAGCCGGCTGCCGTCGCGGGAGATGTCCAGATCGACCACGCTGCCCGGACGGTCGTAGGAGGCGAGTACCTGGAAGTCCTCGCCGCTCCCGGCCCGATCGTAGACCCGGATCGCGGGGACGACGCCCGGCTCGACTCCGCCGCCGTGGGCCATGGCGATGCGTCGTCCATCCTCGGAGATGACCAGGTCCGAGGGATAGTTCTGAACCTGGCTGTCAATGGTGTCGCTCAGGAGCTGTTGCCCGCTGGCCAGGTCCCAGGCCACCACCGTGACCTGCTTGATGTCAGGGCCTCTTACGAAGGCAGCCGTCAGGATGCGCCCGTCTTCCGACAGGGCGGCCAGGTGAGCGTACCAGCCCGTCCCGGCGCCGTAGGCGGCAAAGCTGTTCGAGAGGCTGAAGGTGGAG
>CAZQAT010000005.1:9267-21012 GCA_964591315.1 uncultured Planctomycetaceae bacterium | reverse complement strand
AGGACGGCCAGCGCGCCCAGGCCCTGGGCGAGCCGTCGCGGTCCACGGGTGGTGTTCTCTCTCGACATGTTCTTCTCGCTCATCTGTGCCCTCGATGTCAGGCCCGTCCTGGGGGGTCGCCGGGCTCAGTCGGCGAGGCGGACGGGCTGATAGAGTCGATTCCCTGTGGCTCTTCTTCGGGTCACGGTGGGGACACGGCTGAACCCGATCATCTCGAAATTCGCCTCTATCTGCACTATTTGCCCTGTTTTCTTGGTGCCAAATAGGAAGGCGCAAATGGGGCCTCGCGGGCCGCCAGGGGGATGGATGGGGGTCGGATACGGGGGGGCCGGGTCTGGTCAGGCTGAGGATGGCTCCTGGACCCCGGCGGTTCCAGGGCCCAGCCCCAGGCCGGGGGAAAGGCCCGCCCGGTCTCGCCCCTGGGACGCCCCGTTCTGGGCGGAGGGCCCGCAGGAGCAAAGGGGATTCGTACGCCCCAAGAGAGAGCCGGGGGGGAAGGCCATCGGCCTTCCCCCCCGGCTCGTGCGGTGTCGCCCCGTGGGGCGCCTACTTCAGCTGCTCCCAGTACTCGCCCGGCATGTCGTGGGCGATCTTGAGGGCGCCGTTGGCGCCGCCGTACATGGGCTCCTCGACCCGCATGACGTGGCCGCCGCCCAGGATGCGCTGCATCTCGGCCTCGATGGCCTTGTCCAGACCCTTGATCTGGCTGCCGCCGCCGGCGAGCAGCACGCGGTCCTTCAGGCGCTGCTGGAACTCGGGGTCGAAGGACGCGATCAGCTTGCCCAGGCCCTCCACGATGGGAGCGATGATCGTCTGGCAGGCCCCTCGGATCTCGTTGGTGACGTCGAAGGAGGTCGGCTTGCCGTTGACCGGCAGCTCGACCACGGCCGCGTCCAAGAGCTCGCCCACGGCGCCGTACTGCTCCTTGATGGACTTGACCATCTGGATCGAGAACTGGGCCTCGGGGTAGTTCTCCTTCAAGAGGCGCGAGAGCTCGTTGTCGATGGTGTCACCGGCGAAGGCGAGCGTCACCTGGTCGGACTCCTCGGGCATCGTGCCGTGCATCCGGCAGAGGTCGGTGGTGCCGGCGCCGATGTCGATCACCAGCACGTCGTCGAGCATCTCGAGACCGTAGGCCACGGAGAAGGGCTCGGAGCAGAGCATGACCGAGTCGACGGTCGCGCGGGCGGCGTCGATGATGGCCTCGCGGTTCTTGTAGGAGGCCTCGGCGGGCACCCCGATCACTGCGTAGACCAGCTCGTCCTTGCGCGGCTGCGCGAGCCGGATCGACTCGGCGATCAGGTCGCGGGCGGCGCGCAGGTTGCCGTCGTAGTCGTCGCTGTCCTGGCTGCACTTGAGGACGCCCTGGCCCAGGGGCCGGTAGAGGTTGAGCGACAATCGCTTGTCGATCGCCTCCTGCCCGAAGAGGATGTCCTTCTTGAGGAGCTTCTTCGAGACCACGTCCTTGGGGTAGCCGACGAAGGACGCGATCGTCTCGCGGACGCCATTGCTGGCGGTTACGGACGTGCGGGACGTTCCCAGGTCGATGCCCAGGTAGAGGACGCCGCCGCTCTTGTCCTGCTTGTTCTTCTTCGGCTTCGCCGTCGACTTGTTGTTGCTGTTGTTCGCCGTCGACTTGTCCTTCTTCGAGTCCGACGGAGTCGGGCTGTCGGAGTCCTTGTTCTCGGTCACTTCCTTTTCGGTCATGGCTGCCTAAACAGATTTGCCCTGGGGTCTTCGGAGTGGACGATCCGGCCTCGAGGAGCAGGGCGTCCGCAAAACGATCACACGTGTGGTTTTCAGCTAGTCTCCGGCCGGTCCCTTCTGGAGTTCGAAGTTGGCGGCGAAGATGCTGGACATCAGCTCCTTCTTAGTCTCGAAGTCGTCGTCGTCCGCGGACAGTCCTTGGACCGTCCGGTAGATGGACCCGACGCCGACCTCGATGTTCTTGGCGGTGGCGATGCGCTTGAGCTCGTCCTCGGTGATCTCGAGGGACTCGGTCAGCTTCGCGATGCGGCGCTCGAACTGCTCGACCTCCTCGCGATGCTCGGACATCTGCGCCTCGATCGAGCGGTCGCGCTCCTCCTGGAGGGAGTCGATCGCCACGGCCGTGATCTGCTCGCGGATCTCCTCCGTGTCCGCGCCCTGCTTGAGGCTCTCGAAGATCTCGGTGATCTTCTGGCTCAGCTCCTCGTTCTGGATCCTGCTGGTGGCCTGGGACTCGGCGACCAGCTCGGCCTCGCGGGCGTTCACCTGGTCGTGGACGTTCTTGAGCTTGACGAGCATGCTCTCGAGCTCGCGCCGGGCGGCCTCGCGGGCGGCCTCGATGCGGTTCCTGTCGGCCCGCACCTCGCGCAGGAAGGCGTCCTTCGGCAGGCCTCGGACGGACTTCGAGTTGGCCTTCAGGCGCCGCATCATCTCGCGCCCGATGGACCTGACGGCGGTCTCGAGCTGCTCCTCGGTGAAGACGAACTGCTTCGCCAGGCCCCGGCGCACCGCCTCGGCGACGGCCCGGGTCAGCTGGGAGCTGCCCACCAGGTTCAGCTTGCGGGCGCCGGGGGCCTCGGGCGACAGCTCTGTCTCGGACGGGATGGCCGGGCCGGGCTCCTCAGGTCCCCCCGCTCCTCCGAGGGGGGCCGAGGGCGGCTCGATCCGTGCCGGATCCCGCGACGGGCGTCCGTCGTCGGTGTCGTCAGTGTTCCCGTGCATCGATGGTGGGGTTGGGGGTCCTCGACCCGCCACCGGTCCTGCCAAGGGGTGGGCTGGGGGTGGGAGAGGGCCTAGGACGGGTGCCGCGGGCCCCGGAGCGGAACCCACTGCTGGCCCCGTATCGGGCGGGCCCGAGGGCGGTCTTGAACCCTTCCCCGGTTCTCGTGGCCCCTCTGGGCCCCGCCGGGCCCCGGAGGGCCCCGGAGGGCCCCCTCAGGCGGGTTCGATGGTGACCTTGAGGGGGTAGTGGGGGCGGGCGGCCGAGATCACCTGCTCCAGCTTCAGCTCCGCCAGCTCCAGGGGGTAGACCCCCGCCAGGCCGATCCCCTTGTAGTGCACCGTCAGCATGATGCGCTGGGCGCTGACCCAGTCGTGGCCGAAGTAGCGCTGCAGCACCTCCGTCACGAAGTCCATCGGGGTCCTGTCGTCGTTGTGGAAGAGCACCTTCCACAGGGGCGTGAAGCGCGTCCGGTCGTCGGCGCGCGTCTCCTCCTCGACGATCGTCTCGGTCTCCGGCACGCGATGAAATGTAGTCATCCACGCAGCTGGGGCGGAGCCTGTTTCCCGACGATTCGCCGGCTAGAATCCTGGTTCGATGAGTAGCTGGATGGACGTGCAGGGCCTGGGGAGCGGGCCGGAGCCCTCGCAACCGGAGCGGACAGGGCCGACCGAGGCGGAGCTCCTCGAGGGCCTGAACGAGCACCAGCAGCAGGCGGTCACCCACGGGGACGGGCCCCTCCTGATCCTCGCCGGGCCCGGGTCGGGCAAGACCCGCGTCGTGACCTCGCGCATCGCCTGGCTCGTGAACGAGCGGGCCGTGCGCCCGGACCAGGTCCTGGCGATCACCTTCACGAACAAGGCCGCGCGGGAGATGCGCGAGCGCGTGGAGCGCTTGCTGCCGGGGGTCGGAGGCCTGTGGGTCAGCACCTTCCACTCCATGTGCGCGCGGATCCTGCGGCGCGAGATCGAGGTCCTGGGCGACTGGACACGGGACTACTCGATCTACGACACCTCCGACCGCAACCAGCTCCTGAAGTCCCTCATCAAGGAGCTGAACTTCGACACGACCCAGTACCGGCCGGCCGTCGTGGGCTCGTGGATCAGCGAGTGGAAGAACACCCGCGGGGGCGAGACGCCGCGGGCCGAGGGGGGCCTCGACGAGGAGGTCTTCGCCCGGGTCTACGGTCGCTACGCCGAGGCCCTGCGGTCCAGCAACGCCCTGGACTTCGACGACCTGCTCCTGAAGGTGCTCGAGATCTTCGACGGCCAGCCGGGCCTGCGGGACGCCTACGCCAGCCGCTTTCGCTACGTGATGGTGGACGAGTACCAGGACACCAACCGCATCCAGTACCGCCTGACCAAGCACCTCTCCAGCTACCACGGCAACCTGGCCGTGTGCGGGGACCCGGACCAGTCGATCTACGCCTGGCGCGGGGCCGACATCCGCAACATCCTCGACTTCGAGTCGGACTTCGGGAAGCCGGTGGTGGTCAAGCTCGAGCAGAACTACCGCTCGAGCGGGAACATCCTGGCCGCGGCGGACGCGGTCATCCGGAACAACACCCAGCGCAAGGCCAAGGGCCTGTTCACCGACCGAGAGGACGGCGAGCTGCTGCACCTGGCCGAATGCGGCGACGAGAACGACGAGGGGCGCGAGATCGCCCTGCAGGTGCGTGGGCTGGTGGCCGAGGGGCGGCGGCTCGCGGACGTGGCGATCTTCTACCGGGCGAACTTCATGCAGCGCGCCCTCGAGAGCCAGCTGAGGCTCGCCAAGGTGCCCTACACGATCGTGGGCGGCGTGGAGTTCTACGCCCGGCGCGAGGTGCGCGACCTGATCAGCCACCTGAAGCTGATCGTCAACCCCGCCGACGACGTGGCCTTCCGCAGGGTGGTCAACGTCCCCAAGCGCGGGGTGGGGGACAAGGGCCTCGAGACCCTGGCGAGCTGGGCCGCCGACCGACGCCTGCCGCTCCTGCAGGCGGCGGGCTCCGAGGAGGCCCTGGCCGGCGTGCGCGGGCGCGCCAGGAAGGGCATCACGGCCTTCGCCGCCCTGCTCGACAGCCTCGCCGCCCACCGGGACTCCCGCGCGGAGGAGGCCCTCGAGGCGCTGCTCGAGCACATGGAGTTCGAGGCCTGGATGGCCGAGCTCGACGAGGGCAACCGTGAGGACCGGGAGGCCAACGTGGACGAGCTGCGCACCTATGCCGCCGAGTACGATCGGCTCTACCCCGACGGCCACCTGCGGGGCTTCCTGGAGGACATCTCCCTGGTCAGCGAGGTGGACGGCCTCGACGAGTCCGCCGATCGCGTGCGCCTGATGACCTTGCACGCCGCCAAGGGGCTGGAGTTCCCCTTCGTGTTCATCGCCGGCCTGGAGGAAGAGCTGCTGCCCCACTTCCGATCGGTGAGCGACTCCCCAGGGGACGAGGGCCTCGAGGAGGAGCGGCGCTTGCTCTACGTGGGCATGACCCGCGCCCAGGAGCGGCTCTCCCTCAGCTACGCCTCCTACCGTATGCACTTCGGCCAGACGACCGCGCGCATGCCCTCGCGCTTCCTGGAGGAGATCCCGGCGGAGCTGATCGGGGGCTACGAGCCCGAGGCGGAGGCCGCCGACGTGCTGGGGGTCTTCGAGTCGCCGAGCGACAGCTTCGAGAGCCTGAAGGTCGGCTGCCGCGTGCGCCACGACCACTTCGGGGAGGGCAGCGTCGAGCGCCTGCTCGGCTCGGGGGTCAATGCCCGGGCGACCGTGCGCTTCGCACACCACGGCAACAAGGACCTCCTGTTGCAGTACGCCAAGCTGGAGATCCTCTCTTGAGCGCGGAAGCGGAGCACCTCGAACGCCTGGCCGCGCTCGTGCGCGAGGCCCGCGAGGCGGGGACCTACCCTGCCCTCGGCATGGAGTGGCGGCGCCTCGCAATGGAGGCCGCGCGGGCGGAGGGCGGTGCCGGTGACGTCGCGTGCCCGGGGCGCTTCGGGCTGGTGGGCGCGAGCCCGGCCATGGAGGCGGTCTTCGAGCTGATCGAGCGCGTGGCCCCGACCCATGTGTCCGTACTGGTCCAGGGCGAGACCGGCACGGGCAAGGAGCTCGTGGCCCGCGCCCTGCACCGCGCCTCGCCCCGCAGCGCGGGGCCCTTCCAGGCGGAGAACTGCGCCGCCGTGCCCGCCAACCTGCTCGAGAGCGAGCTCTTCGGCCACGTGAAGGGCTCCTTCACCGGCGCCGTCGCGGACCGCAAGGGCACCTTCGCCAGCGCAGACGGAGGCACGGTCTTCCTGGACGAGATCGGGGACATGCCCCTGGAGATGCAGTCGAAGCTCCTGCGCGTGCTGCAGGACGGCGAGCTGCGGCCCGTGGGCTCGAGCAAGGTGGTGAAGGTGGACGTGCGCCTCGTGGCCGCGACCCACAAGGACCTGGCCGCCATGTGTGCGGAAAAGACCTTCCGGGAGGACCTGCTCTACCGCCTGAACGTCGTGACCCTGGACCTGCCGCCCCTGCGGGACCGCGCGGGCGATGTCCCGCTCCTGGTGCGAGCGCTTACCGCACGCCTGCGCCCGGAGCTCGGCCGCGACCTCGAGGTCACCCCGGAGGCCTTGTCCGCCCTGGAGGCCTGGGACTGGCCCGGGAACGTGCGGGAGCTGGAGAACGAGCTGCAGCGGGCGGCGGTCCTGGCGGACGGCCCGATCGGTCTGGAGGACCTGTCGCCTCAGATCGCAGGGGGGGTATAGGGCCGGGGGATCCCCTGGATCCGCTATCCTGTTCGCCCTCGCAACCCCGAGTCATGGTCTCCAGACACGCTCTCCGCCCCTCCCGGTCGCTCCTCCTCCCCGGAGTCCTGGCCGCCCTCGCCCTGGTCGTCACCGCCTGTGGAGGCGGGGACCTGGACCTGGCCCGGATGCACCTGCGCCGCGGGCACCTCGACAAGGCCGAGGCGGCCATGGAGGGCGCCCAGGGCCGGCGGGCCGCCGAGCTGCGGGATCGGATCCAGGCGCACCGCGAGGAGCGCCTGGCACTCTCCGTCGCCATGGAGCATCTCGCCCTGCTCCCGCCCCGGGAGGAGCGCGACGGCCTGCGTGAGCTCCTGTCCGAGACCGAGGACGCCTGGTGCGTGGAGCGCCTCGAGCGCGCCATCTCGAAGGCCGCCGACCGCACCGCCTCCGAGGGCAGCGAGGACCGAGTGGCCGTGCAGAAGATCACGGCGGAGCGCATGGCGGCCCGCGACCGGGCGCTCATGGCCGAGGGACCCGTGGCGCCCGAGGTTCCCGAGGTTCCCGAGGAACGCGGGGCCGGCGAGCTCCAGGGCGGGGGCGACGGGCCGCCGCCGGGTCACCCCTTCTCCCCGCCGCAGCCGGAGCCCTCGGCGGAGGTGAGCGGGGAGCCCGAGAGCCCCGCGCCCTCCCTCGAGGAGCCGGTGTCCGAGCCCGCCGTGGCCGTGGCCGACCCGCCCGCGGCACCCGAGACCGAGCCGGAGCTCCGCGAGCCGGAGCCGCCCGCCGAGGAGCCGCCCGACGATCCCGTGACCGCCGCCGAGGTCCTGGCTCCCGAGCTGGCCAGGGCCGAGACCGCCCTGCGCAAGGCGCGGCCCAAGACCCGCGACGAGGCCTGGGCGACCCTGATCGACTACGGCCCCGTCTCCGAGGAGTACCGCCGGCGCGCCCTCGAGGAGCGCTGGCAGCGGACGCTCAAGTCCGTGCTGAAGAGCCCCGGCCTGAAGATGCTCGAGCGCCTGGCCCAGGACCGCGAGGAGCTCGACTTCCGCCGCGAGGAGGCCCTGGCCCTGATCTTCGACGAGGAGGAGTACTTCTACCCCTACCGTCCGCCGGAGTGTCCGCCCCAGAAGGCGCGTCTGTACTGGCCGGTGCAGAAGCGCGTGGACGACCTGGTGGCGGAGCTGCGTGAGGTCTGGGACACGCCCCGCGACGTGAGGCTCTCCTCCAGCCTGCGCGAGGCCCTCGACGAGCTCCGCTGGTGCCAGGCGCGCGTCGAGGACGAGCCCTACTTCCTCCACCTGCCGGAGGAGCTACCGACCTGGGTGCTGCTCCTGCCCCTCGAGGCCAAGTCCATCGGCCTGCAGGAGTTCGCCTGGGACGCGGAGGAGCAGCAGCACCTCACCAACGACCAGGCCGTGCTGGCCTACAACGCTCGCCTCTGGATGGAGGAGGCCCAGGACGCCCTCGAGGACGAGCAGGTGGCCGCCTCCGAGGAGCAGCTCCAGGTCCGGATCACGAACACCTACCGGCGCATGTTCGGTCGCCGCGTGCTGGCCTGGAACCCACGGCTGCAGGAATCCTCGGACGGACACTCCGCCTACATGGCCCGCACGGGTCACTTCGGCCACTACGAGGAAGGTGACGAGCAGCGCCGGACGCCATTCGACCGCATGCGCCTGGCAGGCTACAACTACGGGGTGTCCGAGAACTGTCACTGGGGCGGAGGCTCCGCCCAGGGCGCCCACGAGAGCTGGTGCAAGTCGAGCGGCCACCACCGCAACCTGCTCTCGGCGGGCCACACCGAGATGGCTTCCGCCGTCGACTCCGGCTACTGGACCCAGAACTTCGGCACGGACAAGGAGTACCGCAGCGAGATCGAAGCATGGCTAGACTGATCCTCGACGAGAACGGAACCCGCCGCGCCTTCAAGCTCAACAGCGGTCGGCTGACGGTCGGCAGCGCAGACTCAGCGACCTTGACCCTCAGCGCCCCCGACGTGGCCGAGGTCCACGCGGAGCTGCAGGTGGAGGAGGGCACCGTGACCCTGGTGCCCAAGCCGGGCGTGATGCCGCCCACGGTCCTCGGCCGCCCGGTGACGCAGGCCATGCGCCTGCCCGCCAACGCCGAGTTCAAGATCGGCAGCGCCACCTTCCGCCTCGAGTCCGAGGGGGCGTCGGCCGCTGCTCCGGCGGCCAGACCGCGAGCGGGTGGAGCGCCCGCCGCCCGCGGGCCCGCGGCTCGCCCCGTGACCAGCACGCCCCGCATCGAGCGCCGGCGCCGCACGGTCACGCGCGGCATGCCTGGCTGGATGGTGTTCGCGATCATCGCCCTGGTGGTCCTCGTCGGCTACTTCGTCGGCAAGACCTGGATGGCCGACGGGGCCATGCAGTACGACCCGGCCGAGCGCTACCGGGAGGCGGTCCTGGCCTTCGAGTCCGGCGCCTACATCCGCGCCGAGGAGGAGCTCGACAACGTGGACCTCGAGCTGGCGGGGCCGGACCTCGTGGCCAAGGTGGGCGTGCTGCGCAAGCAGGTCGTGGCGTCCCGGGCCAAGTCCAAGGAGGCCGAGCACAACATGAAGGGCTCGGAGTGGATGGACGACAACCTGCGCAGGTACGTCACCAAGCACCTGCAGGGAGACCGGGCCGACCGCGCCTCGGCACGCTTCTTCATCAAGCGCTGCGACGAGTTCCGCGATGAGTGGCCCACTCACCCGGAGCTGGACTGGGTCGAGCGCTACCGCGCTCGCTACGCCAAGCTCGCGGACCTCGGCTCACCGGACGGCTTCGACGACGTGGCCTGGGAGGTCAAGCGCCTGACCGCCGGCAAGCCGCGCGACTACGGGCGAGTCTTCAGCCGCATCGACGCCTTCCTGCTCGCCGCCGATGGTCAGGAGAAGACGGCCGCCCAGGCCCTGCACCACGAGCAGACGGTCGAGCGCGAGGCCTACTTCCTGGACCGCATGCAGGAGGCCCAGTACCAGTGGAAGAAGCAGCAGTACGGCCAGGCGGTGGAGTGGCTCGTGCAGGTGATCGTCAAGATCGGCGACGAGGGCATGGCCGACCAGGCCGTGGACGCCTTCCTGAAGATGCAGACCACCGACGGTGAGCCCCTGTCCGACCGCTACCTCGAGAGCTACCGCAAGAACCGGCCGGAGCAGTTCGAGATCATGATGGGCCACGCGAAGATGCGCGAGGCCGCCAGGGCCGCGGGGATCCTCTAGGGGCTCAGGCGGGCACCGCCCCCAGGGCCTCGGCCCACAGCCCGGCCAGCGCCTCGCGGAAGATCCGCGCGCCGTCGCGCTCCAGCATCCGGTTCCGGGCCTGCACGCCCATGCCGCTGGCGGCCGCGGGATTGTCGAGCAGCATGCCCACCGCCTCCGCCAGCTTGCGCGGATCCCCGCGCTCGATCAGCACGCCGTCGACCTTGTCCTCGATCGCGGCGAAGGTGCTGCTGCGCCCGGTGCAGAGGGTCGGGATCCCCAGGCCCAGGGCGCGCACCTCGGTCCAGTTCGGGCAGCCGCTGCGGGCCGCCGACACGAACAGGTCCGCCTGGCCCAGCACCAGGTCCAGGTCGGGCACGGTGGGCGCGGTGATGGCGACCGACTCGGCCAGGCCGAGCTCGCGTACCTGGCGTCGCAGGCCCTCCTCCTCGGGGCCCTCCCCGAGGATCAGGGCGCACGGGCGCCGGCCCTCCCGCTGGAGCAGGTGCAGGCCCTCGATCAGCACGTCGAAGCCGTGCTCCCGGTCCAGGGTGCCGGTGCTCATCAGCACCGGTCGGCGCTCCTCGAAGTTGGCGCGGGGGGCGAGGCCCGCGGACACGTCCGGACCGTGCTCCACCACCCGCAGCAGGTCGCGCGGGACCCCGCCGCGGTTGACCGCGGCCTCGACGAAGGTCGCGCTGGGCAGGACGAGGGCGCGCTGCCAGCGGGCGGAGCGCCTCAGGGTCGCCGCCGGCGGCCGCACCACCTCCAGGAGGTAGGGCAGCTGCAGGGTGTCGGCCATGCGCGCCGACACCGAGGCCAGCCGCCCGTCGGTGACGTGCAAGAGGTCCGGGCCGAGCTCCGCCACCCGCCGGCGCAGGCGGCCGGCGGCGAAGTGTCCCCGGCTGCCCGGGCGGGGCAGCTCGACCTCGAAGCACTCGACGCCTTCCGCGAGCCAGGAGTCCGCGCGCCGGGCCTCGCCCGTCAGCACCTGGACCTGGTGGCCGGCGTCGCGTGCGGCCGCGACGCTCGCCAGGAGCCGGAAGGTGCCGTCGGTGAAGTCGAGGGCCGGGTGCAGGAAGAGGAGGCGCACGGACGGAGTCTGGAGCCTGGGAGGGGCCGGGTCAACGTGAAGCCAGGGGCCGCGCGTCGAGCTCCCCGGGGCGGGTGCGCCAGCGGTGCTGGTGCCAGGCCCACTGCTCGGGGTGCTCCCGGATCCAGGCCTCGAAGCGGTCGTTCAGGCGCCTCATCAGGTCGCGCATGGCCTCCTCCCGCGGCAGGGCGTGGTCGTAGGCCAGGGGCGCGTCCACCGACAGCACGTACTGCGGCGCCCCCTCCCGGGGCAGCACGCAGCGCACGGGCACCAGGGGCGTCTTGCGCGTGCGGGCCAGGGCCGCCGGGGCGGTCATGGTCAGGGCCGGCAGGCCGAAGAAGTCGACGAACTCTCCGGCCAGGCGGCGCACCTCCAGGTCGCACAGCAGGCCGAGCACCTCGCCCCGCTCGAGGACCCGCACCAGGGCCCGCGGGTGGCTGTGCTGGGGGAGGGTCTCGACCCCGTAGGCGCGGCGCATGTCCACCAGCCACTGGCTGCTCGGGTCGCGGTGCTTCTCGTAGCCCACGACTGCGCCCCGCAGGCCGACGCGGTGCAGGGTGGCGGCCAGGAGCTCCCAGTTGCCGAGGTGGGCGGTCACCACCAGGGCACCGCGACCCTCGGCGAGCACACCGCGCAGCACCTCGATCGAGTCGTCCACCCGCACCTGCTTCGCGAGCCAGGCGTCGCGCTCCTCGCCCAGGGAGGCGAGCTGCAGCCACTCGTGGGCCAGCCGCGCTCCGTGGCGGCGCACGCCGGCGGCGATGCGGCGGCGGCCGGCGGCGTCCAGCTCGTCACCGTAGGCCCGCTCGAGGTTCGCGAGGGTGCGCCCCTCGAAGGACGAGAAGCGCGTCAGCCACGCGGCGCCGCGCAGGCCGCCGTGCACCAGCGGCGCGGGCAGGTGCGAGGTGGTGGCGCTGGCGACGCGCAGGAACTTGTGGCGCAGGCGGCGGCGCAGGGGGTCGGCCATGGTCGGTGCGGGCCGCCTCAGCCTCGCGGATCCGCGGCGGGGGTCAAGCGGCAGCCGGGGCCGAGCAGG
>CAZQAT010000005.1:2944-9167 GCA_964591315.1 uncultured Planctomycetaceae bacterium | reverse complement strand
CCCGCGGCGTGCAGCTCACCCACCAGGCGTCCCAGGTGCCGCGCGAGGCCGGCGGGCGCCTCGGCGGGGGACTCCAGCAGCTCCGAGACGGGCCGGGCGCCCTCGATCCAGGCGCAGCGCAGCTCCCAGCTGTCCCCAACCCGCTCCAGCCCCAGGGGCTCGGGCACCCGCAGCCCGCGCAGGTGCAGCTCCTCGAGGATGCACCGCTCGTTGCGCGCCCGCCCGCGGTCGCCGAGTCGGCGCAACCAGGTCCGGGCGCGGTAGCGCTTGACCAGGCTGGGGACGCCCGCGGCCGAGGTGCGCTTGGCGACGGAGCGGTGCAACCCGCGCTTGATCCACTGGGTCCGGGCCTCGGGGTCCATGGGGCGATAACGTACCGCGCCGCCCCCGAGCGGGTCTCGGAATCGGCACCTTTGCACTTCCGGCGGCCTTGGACTCTACTGCCGGGCCGCCCGATGAGGTTCTTCGACTACATCCTGCGCCAGCTCCTGCTGAGCTTCCTGTTCTCGGCCGCGGGGATGGTGTTCATCGCCATGCCCGGGATCGCCGTCAAGGCCGTGCACGTGCTCGGCGGCGCGGGGACGCTCTGGGTGCTGAAGTTCGTGCCGATGATGGTCGCGGTCTTCGTGCCCTACGTCCTGCCCGTGGCCCTGCTGCTCGCGCTCGTGTCCACCTACGGACGGCTCGCGGCGCAGAACGAGTGGACCGCCATGCGCATGGCGGGCATCAACCCCTACCGCATGGTGCTGCCCGCGGCCCTGCTCGCCCTGGGCGCGGGCGCGGGGGTGTACTCCCTCAACGCGGAGCTGTTGCCGCGCATCAAGGTCTGGGAGAAGACCTTCCAGCTCGAGGTGCTCAAGACCGCCCTCAAGAACCTCTCGCCCGGCAAGACCGACCTGCAGCTCGGGGAGTTCTACCTCTCGAGCGCCATGCGCCACCCGGACGACCCGGAGGTCTTCTACGACTGCTTCATCGAGCTGCCGCCGGAGGAGGGGCAGGAGCCCCAGAGCTTCATCGCCGAGGCCGTGCGCTTCCAGTTCGACGAGGCCTTCATGACCGTGTTCCTGTACGGCGCCCAGGGAACCACGGACAACGTGGAGGCCGAGGTGGAGAGCACGGCCTTCACCGTCAGCATCGACGAGCTCGCCGGCGATACCAAGCGCCACAACTTCAACAGCCCGCGCTACCAGACCTCGGGGCAGCTGCTGCGGATCCTTGACCACCTGGACCTGGACCAGCGCTACATGACCACCTGGATGCGGGCCCAGGGGATCACGCCCACCGAGGCCCACCTCGAGACCTGGAACCGGCCGCGGCGGCGCCTGTGGTACACCTGGCACCAGCGCATCGCGAACGGCGCCACCTGCCTGATGTTCGTGCTGGTGGGGGTCTCCACGGGCTTGATGCTGCGCAAGGGCACCCAGCTGAGCGCCCTCGCGGTGGCCGTGGGCTACGCCATGGTCTACTGGATCGCCTCCCTGCGCCTGGGCAAGCAGCTGGCCCAGAGCGGCGTGATCGAGCCCTGGGTCGGCGCCTGGGGTCCCCTCGTCCTGTTCACCCTGGTGGGAGCCTGGATGACCCACCGCGCCTTCTCCGAGTGAGCCTCCGTCGTCGCTTCGCCCTGGGCGGTCGCCTCGACCGCTACGTCGGCTGGACCTTCGCCTCCAGCTACGCCACCGCGTTGTTCGTGGTGATGGGGCTGTTCGTGATCATGGACCTGGCCTCGAACCTGGACGACTACCTGGAGCCCTGGCCGGACGGGAGCACGGCCTCGAGCGCGGTGATCGCCGCCTTCTACCTCTTCAACCTGCCCTTCCTGTTCCTGCAGGCGGCGCCCTTCATCACCCTCATCGCCGGGCTGTTCACCCTGACGCGGCTGCTCGGCAACAACGAGGTGGGGGCCGCGCTGGCGGCGGGGGTCAGCGGGCGACGGCTCCTGCTGCCGATCTTCGCCGGGGGCTTGCTGGCCCTGGTGGGCATGATCGTGCTGCGCGAGGCCGCCACCACCACGATCCTGCCCGTGCGTGACTCGCTGCACTACGTGCTCGAGGAGAAGAGCAACGACCGGGTCTACCGCACCCTGCGCATGCGGGACCTCTCGGGCAGCCTGATCCGCTTCGGGGAGTACCGGCCCGGGGAGGAGGGGCAGCCGCCCACCGGCCGGCGCCTCTCGGCCCAGCTGCGGGAGGGGGACCGCTGGGTGGCCACGATCCGGGCCGAGGGCTTCGCCTACGAGGAGCGCGACGGGCACTGGGGCCTGGCCCTGGAGGGGGGCGAGCACACGGAGGTCTCGGGCCGCAAGCACGTCAGGCCCATCGACTGGCTGGGGCCGCAGCTGTTCGACTTCAACCCGGAGATGGCCCTGACCTACCGCCGCTCCCAGACGAATCCCCTGGAGCTCTCCTTCTTCGAGGCGGTGGAGCTCGGGCGTCGGGACCCGGACAACGTGGTCTACCAGACCCTGATGCAGTACCACCTGACCTTCCCCCTGGCCAACCTGGTGCTGCTCCTGGTGGGCCTGCCCATGGTGATGCGCCACGAGCGGGCGCGGGGCGTCGAGGGGCTGGCCAAGGGGCTGCTGCTGTGCCTGTTCTTCTTCGCCGTGGACTTCGTCTGCCGCAACTTCGGGGTCCAGGGAGCCCTGGATCCGCTGCTCGCCAGCTGGCTGCCGGTGCTCCTGTTCGGCAGCCTGGGGGTGGTCCTGTTCGACGCGCTGCGCACCTAGGCGCCCGGGAGGCGACGGAAACCCGCCCCTCCCATGCACTTGGAGCGCCCCTCCGGCCTGCGTATGCTGCCCGTTCCGCGGGAAGCCGGAGAGCCCTCGCTCGTCCCATCCCCGAACCGTCAGCCCCTGGACCCCACCCGCCCGCCATGACCGCTCCGCGACCCGCCGTCTCCCGCCGACCCTCGACCCGCCTGTGGCTGGGCGCCCTCGGGCTCGGCCTGACCCTCGTCGGCTGCCAGACCTCCGGCACGGAGTCCGCGGAGCGCGAGGCCGTGCGCGACGCCATCCACGCGGAGGACTACCAGCGGGCGGTCAGCCTGGCGGCGGAGCTCCAGGAGGCAGCGCCGGGCGACGCCGAGCTGCGAGACCTGCACCGCACGACGACCGTGGCCTACTACCTCGACAGGGGGCGCAAGGCGACCCTGGCGGGGAAGGACGACGAGGCCCTGGCCTACTTCGTCCGGGCGGCGGAGATCGCGCCGGAGGAGGAGCTCGTGGAGCACTGGGTCGTCAAGACCAACGAGAAGCTGGCGGACGACTGGGTGGCCGTGGGCAACGAGGCCTTCGCCAGCGAGAACTTCAGCGGCGCGGCCGAGGCCTACGAGAAGGTCCTGAGCTACGTGCCGGGTCACACCGGCGCCCTGACCGGGCTCGGCCAGGTGACGATCCTGATCAACTACCGCAACGGCCTCGGCGAGGACTACTACAAGCAGGGCATCCGTGCTCTCTCCGACTACCGCCTGCGCAGCGCACGTCGCGGGTTCACGGCCACGAACAAGTACCTGCCCCAGCTCGGGCGGGCCAAGCGTCGGGCCACCGAGGTGGACCAGCTGTTGTGCCAGCAGCGCGTGGAGGTGGCGAGGGGCTTCGAGGCCGAGGGCCTCTACGCGGGCGCCCTCAACGAGTTCAAGTTCGCCAGCGTGCTCGACCCGGACAACGGGGACGCGCGGGAGGGGATCACGCGCCTGACCCGCGAGGCTGAGGCGGCGGAGCTGCTGCGGGAGGCGCGCATGCTGATCTACCGCAAGCGCTTCGACGAGGCCCTCGAGATCCTGGCCCGGGGCGAGGAGATCTCCAGCGTGCAGGGCGAGGCCTTCCAGGAGGCCCGCGACTCGATCAGCGAGCAGCGCCTCGAGAGCATGTACCAGGAGGCCCTGGTGTTGGAGGAGGACGGCGCCTACCTGGACGCCGCCGCCGCCTTCGAGGAGCTGCTCGAGGAGATCGACTACTACAAGGACGCCCGGGCGCGGATCTCGACCCTGCAGGGCTACGTGGTGCTGGCCGGCGACTACTACGAGCAGGCCGGGGCGGCCCAGGACGAGGCCGCCGAGCTCCAGCACCTGCGCTCGATCGAGAGCTTCTGGCCCGAGTACGTCGGGAAGGACGGGCGCTCGATCGGCGAGCGCATCGAGCTCCTCGAGCAGCGGCTGGAGCCCTGACTCAGTCCCGCAGGGCCCGGATCACCGCCTCGGGGCGGATGCCCTCCATGCAGGCGACGCCCTGGGGGCGCTCGCAGTGGCGGCGCAGGCAGGGGGCGCAGTAGAGGGGCTCTGGAGCCCGCAAGACGCGGTGCGGGGAGTCCGCACCGGGCAGGGGCCAGGGGCCGGTGCGGCGGGCGTCCTGGGGACCCGCGAGCCCCAGCACCGGGAGCTCACAGGCAGCGGCGAGATGCAGGGGTCCCGTGTCGACCGAGACCAGCCGCGCTCCACGGGCGCCGGCCACCCGGAACAGGGCCGCCAGCTCTCGCAGGGCTCGCTGGCCGACCCAGTGTCGCAGCCGCGGTGCGCCGGCGAGCTCCTCGGCCACGCGGCGCCCGAGCGCGGCCTCGCCCGGGCCGGAGAGCACCAGCACATCGCGCCCCTCGCGGTCGAGGCGGCGCAGGAGCTCGAGCTGGTGCTCCACGGGCCAGGAGCGCACGTCGCCGGGGGCGGAGAGCTGCAGGAGCACGGGCGCGACCGCCTGCCCCAGGAGCTCCTCGTAGCGCCTCTCCGCCCCCGCGAGCTCGTGGTCGTTCAGGGCCAGGAGGTCGGCCGGCAGGTCCTCCGGCATCACCTCGGGGGCCAGGTGCCGCGCCAGGTGCAGGGCGCGGCGCACCGCGTGCAGCGGGCCGTCGACCTCGAGGGGCGCCGTGCGGTCGTTCAGCACCCGCGCCGCGAGAGGCTCGGTCCACAGGCTCGGGTGCCAGCCGCTGCGCCGCGGTGCCCCCGAGAGCCAGGTGACCGCCGCGCTCTTGGCGTTGCCCTGGGCGTCCACGGCCCAGTCGGCGGCGAAGGACCGCAGGTGCCGGCGCAGGTCCAGCCAGGCCCGGGCGCCTCCGCGCCGCCGGAAGGGCAGCGTGCGCACGAGCCCTGGCAGGCCCCGCAGGAGCCCGGCGAACTCCGGCTGCACGGCCCAGGCCAGGGAGGCCTCGGGCCGCGCCAGGCGCAGGGCGTGGTAGACCGGCAGGGCGTGCAGCACGTCGCCCAGGTGGGACAGGCGGACCAGCAGCAGGCGTCGGGTTCGGGAGCTCAAGGGTGATCTCGCCGCGGGACCGGGGAGGCGCACTCCCCGGCGGCGGCCCGTAGGATATCCGCAGGATGATCCGCCGCATATCGACCAAGTGGGTGCTCGCGGTCCTCGCCTCGGTGGTCCTGCCCTTCATCGGCTTCGCCTGGTACGTGGACCTGAAGCTGGCGGACCGCCTCTCCAACGACATCGTCCGCTACTACCTGCTGCGCTTCGCGGACGACCTGGCGGACCGCATCGACGACGAGCTGGCGGAGCGGCGCCTGGACGTGGAGTTCCTGGCGGAGGACGCGATCGTGATCTTCTCCCTCGGCCAGGAGCCCGAGGACTTCATCGACCTGCTCGAGATCAACTTCGACCGCATGGTCAAGCGCAGCCGGGGCTTCGACCTGTTGATGGTGGTCGACGGGGACGGGCGCTGCATCGGGGCCAACTCGGTCGACTCGCAGGGCGCGCCCCTGGGCGACCTCTACGACCACATCCTCCAGCGCGACTACGCCGGCGAGGGCTGGTTCCGGCGCAGCCTGGAGGGCCGCGCGACCCTGGTGGATCACCACGTCTCGTCCATCCTGCACCCGGAGTGGGCAGCCTGGGGACCGGAGGAGGTGCCGCTGCCTTCGGCCTACGGCGTCGGCCTCGCCCAGCCGATCCGCTCCCCCGAGGATCCCGCCGTCGTGCTCGGCGTGGTCTACGGCCTGCTCAACTGGACGGTCATCCAGGAGGACCTGCTCGACGCCTACCGGGAGGTCCAGGCCTTCGAGGGCATCGGCTCCGAGATCTACGCCTCCTCCTACTCCTGGCTGTGGAAGGCCGACGCCGACACGATCATCGGCCACCCGCGCACCGAGCTCTACGGCAAGCTGGTGTCCGAGGACCCGGTCAACCTTCCCCAGCTGGTGCGCGCCGCCTCCGGCGCGGAGTGGGGCATGTACCCCGAGTACGAGTTCGGCGGCGTCTCCAAGCAGGCGGCCTTCAAGCACTGCCGGGGCGAGG
>CAZQAT010000005.1:0-2844 GCA_964591315.1 uncultured Planctomycetaceae bacterium | reverse complement strand
CTCCACCGACGAGCTCGGCGAGCTGGCCCGGGACTTCAACCAGATGTCGAGCGAGCTGGCGGAGAACCGGGCGCGCCTGGTGCAGGTGGAGAAGGAGTCGGCCTGGCGCGAGATGGCCCGCCAGGTGGCCCACGAGATCAAGAACCCCCTGACGCCGATCAGCCTCTCGGTCAACCTCTTGCGCCGGGCGCGGGACGAGAAGAGCGAGGAGTTCGACGAGATCCTCGAGCGCACCATCGACCTGATCCAGCGCCAGGTGGAGAACATGAGGCGCATCTCCCAGGACTTCCACGCCTTCGCGGGTGAGCAGGTCTTCGAGCCCGAGGACGTGGAGCTGCGCGCCCTGGTGGAGGAGGTGCTCGAGCTCAACGCCGCCTGGGCCGCGGAGCTCGGGGTGACGATCCGCGTCGAGGGCCACGACGTGCACGCGCACGTGGATTCCACGGCCTTCCGGCGCGTGCTGATCAACCTGGTCTCGAACGCCTTCGAGGCCATGCCCGAGGGGGGCGGCCTCGACGTGGAGCTCTCGCGCACGGACGGCCAGGTGCGCCTCGTCCTGCGGGACACGGGGACGGGCCTCGACGAGGAGGCCCTCGAGCGCCTGTTCGAGCCCTACTTCACCACCCGTTCACACGGCACGGGCCTCGGGCTGGCGATCTGCAAGCGGATCGTCGACGGCGCCGGCGGCACGATCCGGGTCGAGCCCCTGGAGGCCGCGCAGGGAGGGGGCACGCGGGTGGAGATCCTGCTGCCCGCGGTCGGTGCGGGGGATCGATCGCGTCGAGACGGAGACGGCTCGCCTTCGTAGAGCCGCGCATGATCCCCTCGAACCCCTCACCGTGCCCGCGTGCCGGGCGCGTGGCTGGCCCGCTCCTGGCGGGTCTCCTGGTGGCCCTGGCTGCTCTGGTGGTTCTGATGAGCTTCTTCCTCCTGGGCGAGGACGAGGGAGCCCCGGCATCGGCCCTCGTGCGCGGCGCGCGGGTGGAGCTGCTGGCCTTCCCGCCCGCGGCGGCGCCCGTCATCGGGAGCCTGCTGCGCATCGGCCGCGCCCCGACGACTTCGCCGGGCGTGCCCGCCCCGTGGCGGTCACCACCACCGACGAGCAGGGGGAGTTCCAGTTCGAGGGGGTGCGGCGTGGCCACTACTTCCTGGACGTGATCTCGGCGTTCCCGTGCCCGACGCGGCCCTCAGCTGCAGGCCGGCGGAGGGTCTCGAGCTGCGCCCCACCCGCGGCAGGACGGACCAGGAGGGCAACTTCACCCTGAAGGGCCTGGCGGAGGGCAGCCACACCCTCAGCGCCAGCGCAGCGGGCTTCGCCTCCTCGCGGCGGGACGGCGTGCTCGTCTCGGCCGAGGGCACCCCCGAGGTGGAGCTCGTGCTCGAGCGGGGTGTCGAGTTCGCCGTGCGGGTCTTCGGCTCCGACGGGGCGCCCCTCTCCGGGGCCAGCGCCCGGCTGCGCCGCACCGACGCCCCGGACGCGAGCACTGCCGACCCCGGCCAGGAGGTCCAGGAGCTGTTCACCGGGGACGCCACCACCGACGCCGACGGACGCCTCGAGCTGGGGCGCTTCGTCCCGGGGGTCTACGAGCTGAGCGTCTGGCGCGGCTTCGACCGGCAGACCCGGCCCTCGGTCATGCTGGAGGAGGGCCAGGGGCGGCTCGAGCTGCGGGTCGACCTGTAGGGGCCGGCTGAAGTGGGGGCAGCCTTCGTGCCGACACCTGCAACCCCGTTCGACCAGGGCGCTAGACTCCTGCCATGCTGATCGCCGCCGTCTGCCTGCAAGCCTCCCTCCTCGCCCACCCCCTCTACCTCCAGGAGGAGAAGCCCGAGCTGCGCTCGGCCCAACACATCTTCCTGATGCACGAGGAGGTGGAGGGCCTGCCCTTCCGCCACGAGCGGACCAAGGAGGAGGCCCTGGCCCTGATGCACCAGCTGGTGGAGCGGGTCGCGGCGGGCGAGGACTTCGGGGAGCTGGCCCTACAGCACTCCGAAGCGCGCACCCGGGCCTGGCGCGGGAGCCTGGGAAGCTTCCCCTCCGGCCAGCTGAAGGAACCCGTGGACGGCTTCCTGTTCGACGCGGAGCTGGGGGAGGTCAGTCCGGTCTTCGACACGCCGGACGGCCTGCACCTGATCAAGCGCGTGGAGACCTTCGCCGCCATCCAGCAGATCCAGCTCGAGGGCACGGGTGAGGAGACCATGGCCCGGGCCCGCGCCCTGCTGGCCCAGCTCGACGAGGGCGCCGACTTCGGGGAGCTGGCCGAGAGCCACTCGAAGGACCCGATCTCCTCCGCCAACCGGGGCCGCTACCGGGTCTTCGAGCGCGGCTCACGGGACTCCTCGATCAAGGCGGCGGCCTTCCAGGCCGCGATGGGCGAGGTCGTCGGACCGATCGAGAGTCCGCTCGGCGTGCACCTCATCAAGCGCGTGCCGAGCGAGGACTTCCCGCCCGAGCTCTGGGAGGACAACTTCATCCGCGTCCGCGCGGTGCTGATCGCCCACCTCGAGGCGCTCAACTCCGACCCGAACCTGTCCCGCACCCAATCGGAGGCCATGGCCCTGGGCGAGGAGCTCGTGCGCCGCCTCGAGCAGGGCGAGGACCTCGCCGAGGTCGCCGCCAAGTTCAACGACGACCCGGGCGGCAAGGAGCGCGCCGGGGACCTGGGCTGGATCCACCGCCAGAACCCGGACCTGCCCCGCTTCTACACCAAGCTCTTCCTCGGCGAGTCGGGCCAGGTCCACGGACCCATCCTGACCACCGCCGGGGTGGTCGTCGCGCGGCGCGAGGACTGAGGGTGGCCTAGCCCGGCCTATTCATGAGCCTTCAACGCATTAGCACCCAACCGG